>JBOFBU010000001.1:0-2414 GCA_051645705.1 Metamycoplasmataceae bacterium
CAACTCATAAAGAAGAATTAACTGTAGCAGATGAGATATCAATAGCTGTTCAAGTTAATGGAAAATTAAGAGGAACTTTAGAAGTAGAGAGAACAGTTTCTAAAGATGAGTTAGAAAAGAAGGCATTAGAAATAGAAAACGTTAAGAAGTTTATTGAAGGACAAACTGTTGTAAAAATAATAGTTGTTCCAGGTAAAATTGTAAATATTGTAGTAAAATAAATTCAAGAAAAAAGGAGAGTATAAAGAACTCTCCTTTTTTTTTAATTTTATTTTTTAAATTTATCCCAAAAACTAGGTTTTTGAGCATTTTTCATTCTTTTCTCTTCTGCTTGTTCTCTATGATAATTTGACCAATTTGGGTTATTTTTCATGTTGGTTTTCATTTGCTTCATATAATTGTAGGTAGCTTTTGTATTTTTGTATTTTGTTATAAAATTATTTTTTATATCAATAAAAGTTTGAACAATTCCTTGAAAAAAACCAACAAATTTTTGAATTATTCTTTTGTACCAAGTAAATTTATAGATTTCTTTGCAATTTGGGCATCTATATTTTGCAACTTTATCCATTATTTTCATTTTTTCTTTACACTTTGGACAAGTGATGATAATTTTTTTCATATTTAAAAAGCCTCCAATGTTATTTATAAATTGTATTAATGAGTTCATTGTATATTTGTTCGTAGTTAAATTCTCTTTCATTCCAAATTTCTTGAGATTTTATTCCTTGAGAGATTAGCATATATAAACCATTTTCGAAGGTTTTTCCTAAATCTTTAGCATATTTTAAAAATAAAGTCTCTTTAGGATTATATATTAGATCTAAAACAAAATCAAAATTTTGGATGATATTTTTCTTAACTGGTGAGGTATTAATATTAGGGGTAGTACCAACAGGAGTGGCATTTATAAGTAAATAACCAGAAGTTTTTTCTAAATCATTATATGAAAGTAAAAATACATTTTTTAATTCATTTTCTACATTAATAATATTTCTAGAAACAACATAGATAATCGCACCCAAATCTGAAAGGGCCTTAATGCAAGCTTTTGATGCTCCACCAGTACCTAAAATAACTACTTTTTTATTTTTTAAGATTAATCCCATTTTTTCAAATGTTTTTATAAGTCCAAAGTAATCAGTATTGTACGCAATAAGTTTTCCATTTTCAAACTTTATGCAATTGGTAGCTCCAATAGATTGAACTTCTGGAGATAAAATGTCTACAAATTTTAAAATAGATGTTTTATATGGGGTTGTGACATTAATTCCTAAAATATTTTCTTGTTTTAGATTTTGTAAAAATTCTTTAATTAGATTTTCTTCTTTTAAATCATATACTTTGTATTGAGCATTAATATTATATAGTTCAAAAATTTTACTATGTAAAGTTGGTGAGAATGTATAGGAAATATTTTTTCCCAATAAACCAAATTTTTTCATAAAATCACCTCTTATACTAATTATAGTATTATTTTTTCTAATAAACAATGGTATTATAATATTAAATATTATTGAAAAAATAGGAGGAGGTTATAATGGATTTTAAAACTTTAGTTAAGTTTAAGTTATTTAAAGGAATATCAGAAGATGAATTAGAAAATTTATTTGGGAAGATAAAATATGAAATAAAAAAATTTAAAAAAAATGATGTTGTATTTTTTAGAGATGAAAAAGTAGATGGTTTATTTATAGTTATAATGGGATTATTAAGTGCAGAAATGTTAAAGAGTAATGGAAATGTACAAAAAATTGAAAACTTATCAAATGGAGATATAATTGGCTCAGCTTTTATATTTGGAGAAGACAATAATTTACCAGTAGATTTAATAGTCTTAGAAGAAGGAATGTTGCTACATATTGACAAGAATAATTTACTACAAGCTTTTAATACAAATGAAAAATTCTTAATAAATTTTCTTGATGAAATTTCTGATAAGACACAATTTTTATCAAACAAAGTTTGGAAAAGTTTTAATAATAAGACCATAAAAGAAAAGGTATTAGATTATATATTAGAAAATACACAAAATAATAAAGTGATTTTTAAACATTCAATTAAAGAACTTGCTGAATTATTTGGAGTAAGTAGACCTTCTTTATCTAGAGTTATTAGTGAATTTGTTGAAGAAGAAATATTAAGAAGAGATGGAAAGAATAAGTTTATTTTAAATAAAGAAAAAATTTAAGTAAAAAATTAAAAAAAGTGTTGACAGAATGTAATTGTTGTGGTATTATACTTCTTGTAGCGGGAACAACCGCAACGAAGAAATTCAAAGGACATTAACAACCGAATAGAGAAAATAGTCAGAAGTTATGAAAATAACAAAATGCCAGAAATGGCAAACCAATAAATGGTGTAAACGTAAGTCTTAGGACTTTAAATATATTTGAATGAAGAGTTTGATCCTG
>JBOFBU010000002.1:0-766808 GCA_051645705.1 Metamycoplasmataceae bacterium
CAACAAATTCATTGAGAGAAAGAGTAAATGCATTATCAATATTATTTGATGGAATAACTGAATCTAATGTTGTAAATATAATAGCTACTAAAACTTCTGATTCATTAATTACATTAACTGCTAAAAACGGGTTTATTTTGAGTCCTAATCTTAATTCTATAACAGCAAAAATTCAAATTATTTCAGTTTTAGCTATAGTGGCGAAATCAGGGACTGCAACAATTTCTGTAGATGACGTTAATAATATGATTTCAACATCAGTTTCATCAGATATTAAAATAGCTGCTTTATCAATGTTATTTGATGGAGTTAATAATCAAAATATTAATAATATTACAGCTAAAAAAACATCTGAGGTATTAATTACATTAGAAGCTAAACCTGGATTTATTTTTGCTTCTGGTACAACAACCTTAACAGCGAATGTTAAAATTATTACAATTTTACCTATAACAATAAAACCAGGAACAAATAATATACTTCAAAGCGACCTCGATACTATGATTTCTTCAACAGCATCAGCTGCTAATAAAACAGCTGCTTTAAATAAAATATTTAATGGAGTAACTGAGGCTGATATTTCTAAATTTACAATAGAAAAATCTTCAAATACAACAATAACTTTAAAAGCTAATCCGAATTACAGTTTTGGTTCATTAAATACAACTTCTTTAATCTCAAATATTAAAATTATTACAATTTTAAATATAAAAATTACAAATGATAGTCACAATATTACAACTGGCGATTTTCAAAATCTTTCAGGTTCTGATGTTCAATTAAAATTAAATGCCTTAAATGTATTATTTGTAGGAATTAATCATCAAAATATAAATAATTTTGATATTCAAATAGATTCAAGAACACAACTTACTTTAAAAGCCAAAGATGGCTATGCTTTTAATTCCATTACAAATTTTTCATTAACAACAAATATGAATGTTTATGAAATAATTGATATAAGAAACAAAAAAGGTGCTATTGGTATTCATCAATGAGCAGTTAATGTAATGATAAGTCCAACTGCCGATCCAAATGAAAGAGTAAAGGTTTTAAACTGATTATTTGAGGGAGTGACACTTCTTAATTTACCTTTATTAGATAGAGTTACACAAACGGGAAGGTCAGCTGTAAATTTATTTCCAAAAAAAGGTTATGCTTTTTGAAATGAGAATGGAATTGTATTTCAAATTTATACAAATACACACATGCTTGGTAGATTTTTACCACATAATGAGAATATTTTACATTATGATTCAAATAAAAAATATAGAAAATAAAAATTCATATTTATTTTATAAATAAAGTAAAAATTTAAATAAAAGAGTAAATATTTTATTTTCAAAATCAATATTAATTTAAAAATTTTCATATAAATTAGAAAAAATTAATTTATAATATATTTAAAATAAAGGTTAAAAATATGATTAAAAAAGTTATTATAGGTTCTTGTTCAACGGTTGGAATTTTATCAATTGCAGCTGTTACTACAATTTTAGTATTAAATCCAATGAGAAAAAATTTTATTGCTTCTAGAAATTTAAAAATTACTGCATCTTTAGAACCTAAAAATATTTCACAATCAGATCTTGATGAAATGATTTCTGTTACAAATTCATTAGAAGAAAGAGCTATTGCTTTATCTAAATTATTTGATGGAGTAACTGAAAATAATATTAAAAATATTATAGTTGAAGAAACTTCTAATTCATCAATTATTTTAAATGCAAAAGAAGATTATTATTTTAATCAGGAAAATGTAAAATCAGTAACCGGAAATTATAATCTTCTTGAAGTTATGAATATAAAGGCTAAAGAGGGAATTATTAATATTGATTTAGATGATATTAATTTAATTTTTTCTCAAGTAAATTCAGTTGCCGATAAAGTCGTTGTTTTATCAAAATTATTCGATGGAATAACTGAGGAAAATTTTGCTAATTTTCAAATAGAAAAAACTTCTAATACAATAATTACATTAAAAGCTAATAATGGATTTGCTTTTAATTTTGTTGATTTATTTTCTATAGAAGTAAATATTAATATTATTAATCTTTTAAATATAACCCCAAAAGATGGACCTATTAATGTTACTGATGAAGATATTGTAGAAATAATTTCAGTTGAAAATACACCAGAAAAATTATTAATTTTATCAAAATTATTTGATGGGATAAATGAATCAAATATTGTTCATTTTATAGTTGAAAAAGTTTCTAATAAAATAGTTACATTAAAAGCTCTTAATAATTATATTTTTTCTTTTTCAATGTTAAATGAAATAACAGCAAATATTAATGTAGTAAAAATTTTAAATATAATTCCTAAAAAAGAAATTATTAATGTAACTAATACAGATATTATAGATATGATTTCAACAACAAATATTCCATCTAAAGTAATAGCTTTATCAAAATTATTTGATGGTATAGATGAATTAAATGTTAATAATTTTATAGTTGAAAAAAACTCTGAAACAGAAATTACTTTAAAAGCTAATGATGCCTTTACTTTTAATAATTCAACAACAGTTTCAATAAAAGCAAATATTAATATTGTTACTATTTTAAATATAACATCTAAAAAAGTAATTAGTAATGTTTCGGAAGATGATATTAAAATTATGATTTCAACAACAAATTCCTTAAAAGAAAGAGTAGCGGCCTTATCAAAATTATTTGATGGAATAAATGAAGAAAATATTTCTAATTTTACAGTAGAAAGAGTAACAACAACAAGAGTTGTTTTAAAAGCTAATGTAGGATTTGTTTTTGGGAAATCACTATTAAATTCTATATCAGCAGATATTAATAAAATTGTAGAAATTCTTGATATAAAAGCAAAAAATGGAACAATTGATATTAGTCAAACTGATCTTGATATAATGATTTTAACATCAAACCAAATTAAAGATAGAGTTATAGCTTTATCAAAATTATTCGATGGTATTACAGAAGAAAATATTCATACTTTTAAGGTAACAAAAAATTCTAATTCTGTTACTTTAACAACTAATGAAGGATTTGCTTTTGGTTCTGTATCGAATACTTCTGTAACATCAAATTTTAAAATTATTACAATTTTAAATATAACAGCAAAAGAAGGAATAAATAATATTAGTCAATCAGATATTATAGATATGATTTCATCAGATATAAATAGAAGAGTAACTGCCTTATCAAAAGTATTTAATGGTATTAATCAAAATAATTCTCTTAATATTACAGTAGAAACTAGTTCTAATACATTACTTATTTTAAATGCTAATGATGGTTATGCTTTTGTTTCTACAGGAATTATTTCTATAAAGGCTAATATTAAAATTGTTACATTTTTAAATATATCACCTAAATCAAATATAGTTGATGTTCTTGAAGAAGATATTATTGAAATGACTTCAACAGCAAATTCATTAAAAGAAAGAGTAGCGGCTTTATCAAAATTATTTGATGGAATAAATGAATTTAATGCTTTGAGTCTTAAAGCAAATAAAACATCTAATACAGAAATTACTTTAAATACTATTGGAGATTATGTTTTTGATTATAATTCTAGTTCTAGTTTAGTGGTAAATATTAGAATAATTACAATTTTAAATATAACAGCAAAACCAGGAATTATTGATGTTACTCAAGAAGAAATTAATGCTATGATATCAACAACAAATCCACTAAAAGAAAGAGTAGCGGCTTTATCAAAATTATTTAATAAAATAACTGAAGAAAATATAATTAATGTTAAAGCAATACAAATGTCTGATACAGAAATTATCTTAAATACTAATGGAGGATTTTCTTTTGGAATTATAGGTAATAATTCTATTAAAGCAAAAATTAAAATAATTACAATTTTAAATATAACACAAATTCTAAATGTAAATGAGATTTCTCAAAAAGATTTTAATATAATAATGTCACCAACAAGTCCAATAAGAGAAAGAGCAGCTTCTTTATCTAAATTATTTAATGGAGTAACTGAACAAAATGTTAATAATTTTACAGTATCTCAAGCAGATCCTGATGCAATAATTGTTTTAACAGCTAAAGATGGTTATGCTTTTGGATCTATAAATAATTTTTCTGTAGAATCATTTTTCAAAATAATTTTAATTTTAAATATAGTTTCTAAGCCAGGAGTTAATATACTTTCTCAAGCGGATTATAATGCAATATTTAATAATTATTTAGAAGGTAGAATTAAACCGTTATCTAAATTATTTGATGGAGTAAATTTATCAAACATTCCTTATATTTTTGCACGAAAAAGTTCTAGTACGGTAATTACTTTAGAAGCCAAATATGGTTATTCTTTTGGAGATATAAGTATTACTAGTATACAATCATCTTATAAGATAGTTAATGTTTTAAATATAAAAAATAAACCTATAGAGAGTTCTATTAGTTTATCAGAATCATTAATAATAAGTCCTAGATCAAAAAGTTCATCATATAAAAAAATTAAAGTTTTAAAGAAATTATTTGATGGAGTTAGTAAAGAAAATTTTAATCATTTTACAATAGATAGAATCGAAACTTCTCCAATACCAAAAATAGTTTTAACAGCTAATATTGGGTATATTTTTGAACAAACAAATAATAATTCTATAGAAATAATATTTGTTATAAATTAAATAAAATTATAAAAAATAAATAATTGATTAAAATTTGGAATAATATTAATTTATATATGCATTTATGGTAAATAAATTTAAATACTATTTATTAGTATTATAATTATTATGTATAATTATATAAATTTAAGAAAGGTTTTTTATGGTTAAAAAATTAGTTTTAGGTACATGTTTAGCAACTGGAATTGTTTCTGCCGGAGCAATTACGACTGTTTTAGTTTTAAATCCAATGAAAAAAAATTTTATTAATTCTAGAAATTTAAAAATTACTTCTTATTCAGGAATTATTAATATTTCTCAAGTAAATTTGGATGCAATGATTTCGGTTTCAAATTCATTAGAAGAAAGAATTTCTGCTTTATCTAAATTGTTTGAAGGTGTAAACGAAAAAAATATAAATAATTTTACAATTGAAGAAGCTTCTGATTCATCTATTATTTTAATAGCAAAAGATGATTATTTTTTTGAGCATAAAAACATAAAATCAATAACTGGAAATTATAAAATTAATAAAATTATAAATGTATCTGCTAAAGAAGGAGTTATTGGCATTTCTCAAGATGATATTAATTTAATTTTTTCTCAAGTATCTTCAATTGCTGATAAAGTAGTTGCTTTATCAAAATTATTCGATGGAATAACTGAAGAAAATTTTGTTAATTTTAAAATAGAAAAAACTTCTGATACAACAATTACGTTAAAAGCAAATACTGATTATGTATTTGGTATTGATGCTTTAGTTTCTTTAAAAGTAGATATTAAAATTGATTCTATTTTAAATATAACACCTAAAGATGGAATTATTAATGTTACTAATGAAGATATTTTAGCAATGATTTCAGTTCAAAATACACCAGAAAAAATAATAGCTTTATCTAAATTATTTGATGGAATAGATGAAAAAAACATTATTAATGTTGTAGCTGAAAAAACTTCTAATACAGTAATTACATTAAAGGCTTTAAATGGGTACACTTTTGGTTCTACAACAATAACTTCAATAACTACAAATATTAAAATTATTACAATTTTAAATATAAAACCAAAAACAATAATTAATAATGTTACTAATAGTGAAGTGCAAGAGATGATTTCAACATCAAATACACCGAGCCAAAAAGCAAAAGCATTATCTAAATTATTTGATGGAGTAAATGAATTAAATGTTAATAATTTTACATCAATAAAAACTTCTGAAACAATAATTACTTTAACAGCTAAAAATGGTTATGTTTTTGGAGCTGAACGTACAGATTCCATAAAAGCAACTATTCAACTTGTTAATATTTTAAATATAACACCTAAAGACGGAATTATTAATGTTACTAATGAAAATATTTTAGCAATGATTTCAGTTCAAAATACACCAGAAAAAATAATAGCTTTATCGAAATTATTTGATGGAATAACTGAACAAAATGTTATTAATATTATAGCTGAAAAAACTTCTGATAAATTAATTACATTAAAAGCTAATAAAGGATTTTCATTTAATAATTCAACAACACTTTCAATAACAGTAAATATTAATATAGTAACAATAATAAATATAACAGCTAAAAAAGTAATTACAAATGTTACTGAAGCTGATATTAATGCTATGATATCAACAACAAATTCATTAAAAGAAAGAATAGATGCTTTATCAAAATTATTTGATGGAATAACTGAAGGAAATATTAATAATTTTACAGTAGAAAGACAATCACCAAAAATAATTGTTTTAAAAGCTAATTCAGGATTTGTTTTTGGAGAAGCATTAGTAAGTTCTATAGGGGCAAATATTGATAAAGTTATAGAAATTTTAAATATAACACCAAAACCTGGAACTATTAATATTATTCAAAAAGATCTTGATGAAATAAATTCAAATATAGCTAAAGTTAGAGTAGAAGCTTTATCTAAATTATTTAATGGAGTTACTGAAGGAAATCTTAATAATTTTAAAATAGTTAAAAATCCTAGTTCAGTTACTTTAACAGCTAATGACGGATTTGCTTTAGGTTTTATTACAACAACTTCTATAACAACAAATTTTAAAATTATTACAATTTTAAATATAATACCTAAAGAAGGAATTATTAATGTTACAACAACTGACATTATAGATATGTTTACTTTATCAAATGTAGATAAAAGAGTAGCGGCTTTATCAAAAATATTTAATGGTATTAATAGAGATAATTCTAGTCATGTTAGAGCAGAGAATACTTCTGATACAGAAATTACTTTAAATTCTAATGATGGATTTTCATTTGGAGTTATAGGTAATAATTCTATTAAAGCTAATATTAAAATTATTACAATTTTAAATATATCACCAAAATCAAAAGTTATTGATGTTACTGATAAAGATATTTCTGAAATGGTTTCATCAACAAACTCACCACAACAAAGACTAGAATCTTTATCTAAATTATTTGATGGAATAAATATAAATAATGTTGCTAATGTTGCTGCAGTCAAAACTTCAAACACTATAATTTCTTTAAATGTTGTTGGTAATTATATTTTTGATTATAATTCTAGTTCTACTATAACAGCAAAGATTAGAATTATTTCAATTCTAAATATAACACCAAAATCTAATATTAATATTGTTCAAGAAGATATTAATGAAATGATATCAACAACAAATTCTGTTGCAATCAGAGTAAAAGCTTTATCAAAAATATTTGATGGAATAACTGAAAAAAATGTAATTAATTTTAAAGTAATACAAACTTCTAATACAGAAATTACTTTAAATTCTAATGAAGGATTTTCATTTGGAGTTATAGGTAATAATTCTATTAAAGCTAATATTAAACTTATTACAATTTTAAATATAACACAAATTATAAATGTTAATAATGTTACTCAAGAAGATATTAATGCCATGATATCAACAACAAATTCATTAAAAGAAAGAGCGGCAAGTTTATCTAAATTATTCAATGGAGTTACTGAAGGAAATGTTACTAATTTTATAGTATCTAAAACTTCTGAAACAATAATTACATTAACAGCTAAAGATGGTTTTGCTTTCGGATCTATGAATAATTTTTCTGTGCAATCATTCTTTAGATTAGTTAAAATTTTAAATATAACTCCTAAAGAAGGAATTAATCGAATTTCTGAAGCCGATTATAATATAATATGATATTCTAATAATCCAGATGCAAAAGTGGCATCTTTAGCTATGTTATTTAATGGTGTAAGTGGATATGATATAACTGAGAATAGATATTCAATAAAGGCAGAAAACAATGTTTTAACTTTAACAGCTAATTTAGGATATATTTTTGGTTCTACATATAAACCTTCAGTACAATCATCTTTTAAAGTAATTAAAATTTTAAATATAAAACCAAAACCAGGAACTATAGGTATTAATCAAACTGAAATGTTTATACTTGAATCTGGACCACAAAGTTCAATACCTGAAAAAATAAATATTTTAAATAAATTATTTGATGGAGGAATTAATGCAGGAAATTTTAATAATCATTTTACATTACTTCCACTTACAGAATCAAAAGTAGTTTTAGTAGCTAAAGATGGTTATGCATTCGGATCAATAAATATTACTTCTATAGAAACGAAAATAGTAATAGATGTATCAAAATATATTAACATTACATACGATGATAAATTTAAACATAAAAAAGAAATTAATCAAAAAAAATAAATTTTAAATTTAATAATACCTTTAAATATAAAAAATAATTTTCTATAATTATTTATAATTTATAATTATTTATAAATGGTAATAAATATAATAATATATATTATGATTTAAATAATACAAACAATAAAAGAATTATTTTTAAGAAAGGTATAAATGAGTAAAAGATTTGTTTTAAATTCATATATTATTTCTGGTTTTATTAATTTATTATCAATAACAGCAATTGTAACAGTTGTTGTTTTGATACAAATTAGAAATGAAAATATTCAAAATAAAAATTTAAGAATAACTGCAAATTCAGGAATTAACAATGCTTCTCAAGTAGATATTGATGAAATGACCTCAACTACAAATTCAACAACAAAGAAAATAGTAGCTTTATCTAAATTATTTAATGGAGTAAATAAAAAAAATGTTCTTAATTTTGTAGTTGAAGAGAGTCCTGATTCATCAATTATTTTGAACGCGAAAGAAGATTATTATTTTAATCAGGAAAATATAAAATCATTAAGAGCAACTTATAAAATTGTTGAAGTTATAGATATAACACCAAAACCAGGAATTGTTAATATTTCTCAAGTAGATATTGATAAAATAACTTCGACATCGAATTCAATATTTGATAGAGTAGTTTCATTATCTAAATTATTTGATGGAGTAACTGAAGAAAATATTCTTAATTTTTCAGTAGAAAAAACTTCTGATACAGAAATTATTTTAAATGCCCATTCAGGATTTGCTTTTGGTGCTGATACTTTATCTTCTTTAAAAGTAAATATTAAAATTTCTTCAATTTTAAATATAACAGCAAAACCAGGAATTATTAATATAACTAGTGAAGATATTGTGGCTATGATTTCAGTAGAAAATATGCCAGAAAAAATAATAGCATTATCTAAATTATTTGATGGAGTAACTGAAGAAAATATTATTAACTTTTCAGTAGAAAAAACTTCTGATAAATTAATTACATTAAAAGCTGATGGTGATTATACTTTCAATTCTACAGGAATGTCTGTTATAAGTGTAAATATAAATATTGTTTTAATTTTAAATATAAAATTAAAAACAGTAACTGAATATGTTAGTGAATCAGATATTCAAACAATGATATCAACAAGTAAACCAACAATTGAAAGAATAGCGGCATTATCTAAATTATTTGAAGGAATAACTGAAGAAAATATTATTAAATTTTCAGTAGAAAAAACTTCTGATACAGAAATTACCTTAAATGCAAATTCAGGATTTGCTTTTGGTTATAATGCTTTATCTTCTTTAAAGGCAAGTATTAAAATTTCTCTAATTTTAAATATAACACCAAAACCAGGAATAAATAATACTACTACCGCAGACATCGTTGCCATGATTTCAATACAAAATACACCAGAAAAAGTAATAGCATTATCTAAAATATTCGACGGAGTAAATCAAGAAAATATTATTAATTTTTCAGTAGAAAAAACTTCTAATTCAATAATTACTTTAAATGCTAATCAAGGTTATTCTTTTATCTCTTCAGCAATAACTTCGATAACTTCCAATATTAATATTGTCTCAATGTTAAATATAAAAGTAAAGGAGATAATTGAAAAGGTTACTGAAACAGATATTATTGCAATGACTTCAACAAATAATTTAATAGAAGAAAGAATAATTGCTTTATCTAAATTATTTGAAGGAATAACTCGGGGAAATATTAATAATTTTAAAGTTGAAAGGAAATCACAAACAATAATTGCTTTAAATGCAAATACTGGTTATGCCTTTGGACAATCATTAAAAAATTCTATAAATGTTGATGTTAATAAAATTATCGAAATTTTAAATATTAAATCAAAAATAGAAACTATTAAGGTTAGCCAAACAGATCTTGATGCAATGACTTCAACTATCAATCCGCCTAAAGATAGAGTTGCTGCATTATTAAAATTATTTGATGGAGTGACTGAGGAAAATCTTAATAATTTTAAAATAGTAAAAAATCCTAGTTCCATTACTTTAACAGCTAATGATGGATTTGCTTTTGGTTCTGTATCAGTAACTTCTATAACAACAAATTTTAAGTTTATTACAATTTTAAATATAACTCAAAAACAAGGAGTTAATAATGTTACTGAAGCCGATATTTTTTCAATGATTTCATTATCAAATATAAATGAAAGAATAATTGCCTTATCAAAGGTTTTTAATGGAATTGATAAAAATAATGCTCCGCATATTAAAGCGGAAAAAACTTCTGATTCAATAATAACTTTAATAGCTAACGATGGTTATGCCTTTAATTCTATAAATATTAATTCTATTAAATCAAATATTAAAATAGTTTTATTTTTAAATATAACCCCAAAATCTGGAATTATTGAAATTTCTGAAGCAGATATTATTATAATGACTTCAACGGCAAATGCATTAAAAGATAGAGTTGCTGCATTATCCAAATTATTTAATGGAGTAACAGAAGAAAATGTTATTCATATAAGAGCAGAAAGAACTTCAAATTCAATAATTACTTTAAAGGCTAACGATGGTTATGCTTTTGAATTTAATTCAACTTCTTCTATAACAACAAATATTAAAATAATTTAAATATTATAACAAAATTAGAATTTAATAGATCTATTTATAATTAAAATAATAATGCTATTAATTTTTAGCAACACATAAATACTAACATAAGCAATATAGTAGCAAATTAAATAAACTATTTGAAGGTATTATAGTTAAAGATTAATCTTAGCAAAAACAATAATAAAATTTAGAAAATATCATAATTTTATTATTTGAAAAAATTTATTTTTTTGATAAATAAATATAGAATTAAAATAAACTTTCTTTTTATATTATGATTCAAATAAAAAATACTATATTATTTAATTATAGAAAATTTATTAACAAAGAGAGAAGATTATGAATTGAAAACAAAAATTTATGTTTATTTTTTTACAAGTAATAACTTTTGGTTTAATTTGAATATATTGAAAAAAGTTTAAAACAGAAAAAAATGATTCCTTGATTCAGGATGAAAAAATTACAATTAATGTAGAAAAAATTCTTATTGAATTAGGTGGATATGAAAATATAATAAATGTAGTTAAAACATATTCTAAATTAAAAATTTTTTTTAAGAATAAGGAATTAATTAATGTCCAAAATATAAAAGAAATTAAGGGTGTTTCTGGAATTTTTATCAATGATAAATCAATCGATTTAATAGTTGGACCTCAATCAGGAATTATTTATGATAAATATTTTGCTACGAAAGAAGTTGCATAAGTGAAAATAGGTTTATTTGGAGGAAGTTTTAACCCAATAACAAAAGCACATTTAGATGTAGCTGAAGAAACAATTAAAGAATTAAATTTAGATCTTTTATATTTTATTCCAGCTAACATTAACGTAAATAAAAAGAAAATTAAACTAGTTGATGGAAATCAAAGAATTAAAATGATTGAATTAGTTTTAAAAAATAAAATGAAGGTTTTTGATTTTGAAATTAAAAGAAAAGGAATTAGTTATACTTATAAAACAATTGAATACTTTAAAAGTAAATTTCCTTCTGCAGAGCTTTTTTTTATAATTGGTAATGATAATTTAAAAAACTTAAATATGTGAAAAAATATCGATTATATTAGTGAGAATAGCAAAATAGTTGTTTGCAAAAGAGGAGAATGAAAAAAACATATTAACTTTAAAAAATACAATTGTTTATTAATAGAGAAAAATTTCGAATCTATATCTTCATCTTCTTTTATTAAAGGAAATTTTAATTTTGTTGATAAAAAAGTAAGGAAGTATATTTTTGATAATTTTCTCTATTGAGAACAAATATTAGAAAATACATTAACTCAGGAAAGATTTAATCATTGTAAAAATACAGCATTATTTGCAGCTGAACTTTCAAAAGTTTTAAATATTAATGCTAAAGAGGCTTATTTTGGAGGGCTTTTGCATGATATTACAAAACATTGAACTGAAGAAAAATCAAGATCATTTTTAGCTGAATATAATTTTGATAGCAATATTCCAAAATATATGCTTCATCAAGAAACTGCTTTTGTTTTATTAACTAAAGTATTTGGTGCTGGCGAAGATAATATAATAGCTAATGCTATAAGAAAACATACTTCATTAGATTTAGAATTAAATGATTTTGATAAAATGATTTTTATGGCAGATAAAATTTGCAAAGGAAGAAGATGAGAGGGAATTCAAGAAATAAGAAAACAAGCTTTTCTAGACTTCCATAATTCTTTTAAAAAGGTTGTTAAAATTACCAATGAATTTAATATAAATAAAGGAATTATATTCACTAATGAACAACAAAAAATATATGATAAATGAAGTTAAGAATATAGGATTAATTGTAGCCGATCCTAAAGAAATTAATGAAATTAGTTTTCCTAAAATTGAACAGCAAGAAAAATTCGCTATTTATAAAATAAATAATAATATAAATATGATTGTAGTTAATAGCGGAATAGGTTTAGTAAATGCAGCTGCATCAACTCAAGAATTAATTGATAAATTTAATATAATTTTTTTATTAAATTATGGAGCTGTAGGAGCTAGTGGGAATAATCTTAATTTATTCGATGTAATTATTCCTGAAAAAATATATTGTCATGATGCAATAACTCCTTGATATCCAAGAGGAGTAATTCCTGGAGAAAAAGAATTTTTTTCTAATTTTTTAATTAAAGATAAAATAAATTTATCTTCTGGAAATTGTTTTATAAGTGACCTTGAAAAAATAAAAGATATTAATGAACATTATTTAGCAAATTTATTTGATATGGAAACATATGCATATGCAGCTATTTGTAATAAAAATAATATTCCCTTTTTAACTATTAAAGGAATTTCTGATATTATTGAAAAAACAGAAACTAATATTGAAAAAATTAATCAAAACATTTCATTATCTGCAAGAAAAGCATTAATTAAATTAATTGAATTCATTAAAGAAAAATTTATTTAATAACTATTTTAACTTCTAATTTTAAATGAGAAAGAAAACTATATCCCGGATTAGCGGTTAAAATAATTAAATTATTAGGTTGATCAAATGAAACAACAAAATTACTTAAATTAGCTAAAGTTAAATCACTTCCTTCGAATAATAATTTTAAAGCATCAAGTTTTGCTTGATTGTTTATAGTTGAAATCATGGAATTAATATTTGCTTGTGAAACATTATTAACTCCTTGTTTTGAAGTTATATTTAAAGCAGTATTTAAAATAAAATTTGATATTATAACTTTATTATTAGCATCAAGTTTAATTTTTAACTGAATATTAATTGGTAAACTTGATAATCAATAACTTAATCTTAATCTACTAATAATAGTTAATGTATCCGCTTCTATAGAACCTTCTCCTAAATCTTCTATAACTAGTGAAGGGATTCCATATTTTTCAAAACTAGGTCCTGTTGATGGAATATTAAAAAAATTAAGTTTATTATTAATAATAATATTATTTAAACCATTTAGTTTATATTCATTATTATAAAATTCTTGTAAGTTGTTATATGTACTTTGTTCTAATTTATATGAAAATCCAACATTTGCAAAATTAACATTTTTTTCAAATTCAGCAATTATATTATTTGATAATTGAACATCAGAAACTAAATTAGGATTTTTTAAAATTATACTTTTTTCAAATTTATATGAATCATTAGTTATATCTCCTATATAAATATCTAAATTTAATTCGATTTCACTTCCATCACCAAAAATTTCCATATTTCTAATACCTATTGAAAAATTATCTGATGTAAGATTATTTAAAATACCACTCGGATCTTCACTTACAGGTGGTTTTGTTCATGTAATAGAAAAACCTAATGGTTGATTTATTCCAGTTGGTAATGAATTAATTCCTCCATTCGGTAAATTTTTAAGACCATTTTTATTATCAAAAATTTGTCCATAATTATTATTAATATTTTCTAAAAAAACTTTATTATAATAATCATTTAAAAAAGTAAATGATACTTTCCCATTAAAACCAATATTAGTTATAAAACTCGGAATTATCATTGGTTCTATTAATAATATATTATTATTTAAACCAGAACTTAAGATGCTTTGAATTTTTTCTCCTTGTTCTTGTGGTTTTGAGATTTTAAAATCTATTAAGTTAGAAGAATCGATAATAATTCTTTCTTCATAATATAGTGAAGTATTTTTTCCCGCAAAAATAACCACTTCAAATTGAAGAACATTTGAATTTCCTGGTTTTGGGAATGATACATTTTCATAAGCTATTTCTACACCGGCAGAAGAAGCTTTACTTTTAGATAAAGATGATAATTTAAATTCTAGTCTATTATCTTTTTTTACTTGTTCAATAGTTTTATCTTTTATCTCATAATTATCTTCATTATTATTTTTCTTAATTATTATAGAATCACTTAATTCTAAAATATCACTTTCTTTACTTATAAAATTTTTTACTTTTGTTTTAGGATCATCTTCCCCAATTTCTATAAAAAAACCTGTTAATGTAATTTGAGAATAAGTATCTCAATATAAATCAGAATTGAAATCTCCAATTTGAAATTCATAACTTACTATTAAATCAGAAGGATTTAAATTATCTTGGTAAACATTAGTTATATTTAAGGCTATTTTATAATCATTTACATATTTTTCTAATGATGGGCTAAGAGTTAAATCATCTTTTTTAATATTTTTTGCAAAAGTATTATTAATTAAATTATTAGAAGCATCATAAAATCTTTTATTTAAAATAAAAGAAGAAGTATCTAAAGCAGAAATTTTTTCAATATTTGAATTTTGAATTTTATTTACTAATTCAACACCTTTTATTTGATTTTCACTTTGTTTAAATCCAAATATTCTTGAAGAACCAACAGAAACAATTTTTGAATATTTATTTTCGCCTTGCCCTAATGAAAAACTAATATAAAAATTTGGAATTGTAGAATCAGAAGTATTAGGAGTTACATATAAAATATTTTGATTAGCATTATAAAGAAAAAAATCTACTTCAATTCCTCTTTGTTTTGTATAAAATTCAATAATACTTGGATTTGTAAAAGAAAATAAATTATTTTTATAAGCTTCTAAAATTGTCATGTCTTTTTTAGTTTTTTCATCTCCTAAAAATTTAAAAGAATTTTCAAAACGTTCATTAATTACTAATTTTTTATTTTCATTTTTAACAGTGAAATTATTAACAAAATCAGATACTATTTCTTTATTTTTTTGATATTCTGATGAATAAGTGGGATCTATTTTTTTATTTAAAAACAATGTAAATGGAGTAACTACAGCCATTGTAACGAAAAAGAATGAAATAGAAAAAAATGAAAATATTTTTGCTGTTTTTTTAAGTTTATTATTATCATTTTTTTTCATAATTATTATAAATTATATAATAAAATTTAATTTTTAAATACCCCATCTATTTTTTGATTTAGATAATCAACACCAATAATTTTTACTAAAACATTTTCACCTAATTTATATTCTTTACTATTGTTAAATAATTTTGTCTCATTTTCACTTACAGAGAAAGGACCATTTTTTATATTTTCAATTGCTATAAGAACGGTTGCCTTATTTTTTAATTCAACAAAAACTCCAAATTTTTTAATTGTTACAATAGTCCCTTCAAAATTTTCATCAATTTTATTTTCATAATATTGAGAAAGTTTCATTCCAGTTACATTTCTTTCTAAAATTACTGCAGTTTCTTCAGCTGAAGAAGAATGATTAGCAATATATTCAATAGTTTTTTTAATTTCTGATAAAAATGAATTATTTTTATTTATTACTAATTCCCTTAAAATACGATGAATAATTAAATCAGGATATCTTCTTATAGGCGATGTAAAATGAGTATAATAATCTAGCCCTAAACCAAAATGTCCTATATTAGTAGTAGAATATTTCGCTTTTGACATTGTTCTTAAAATATTTATTTTCATTAAATCATCATTTTTTATTTTAAAAATATCATTAATTTTTTCAAATAATAGAGATCAATTTTCTTCTTTTGGAAGTTGAATATTAATATTTAAAAAAGATAAAATATTTTGAAGAGAATTTATTTTTTCTTCACTTGGATAAGCGTGAACTCTATAAAGGGATGGTAATTTAAGATTGTAAATGGTTTTTGCTACTTCTTCATTAGCTAAAACCATAAAAATTTCAATCATTTTTTCACTTATTCCTCTTTCTCTAATTTTGATCTCTTTTGTAATTCCTTTATCATCTAAAATAATTTTTGGTTCATCTATTTCTAAATTAACATATCCTGTTTTAAGTCTATTTTCATCAATAATATTTGCTAGCTCTAAAGAGTTAGAAAGCATTTTAAATAAATCAGCTTTATCTTTTATTCAATTATTTTTATAGTCATTTACTTCATTATAAGTAAGTCGAAATTTAGAATTAATTAAAGCTGGAAAAATATTTTTACTTTGAATAATACCTTTTTTATTAATAATAACTTCTAAAGCAATTACATTACGATCAACATTAGGATTTAAAGAACATATTCCATTAGATATTTTCTCAGGAAGCATAGGAATTACTTTATCTATTAAATAAATTGATGTTCCTCTTTCTCTCGCTTCTATATCAATTGGATCATTATGTTTAATATAGTATGCTACATCAGCTATATAAACACCTAGTTTATATCCTTGTTCTATTTCTTCAACTAAAATAGCATCATCAAAATCTTTTGTATCATTTCCATCGATTGTAACTATTAATTTATCTCTTAAATCTTTTCTTCCTTCATCAAGCCCACTAACTGTATCAGGAATATTTTGAAGTGAAGCATCTAATTTAGATTTAAATTCTTTTTTGACTCCTGAAGATAAAATTAATAGTTCTATATCGGCATAAGGAGTATTTTTATCTTTAAGTTTTTTAATTATTTCAATAAAAACAATATCTTCATCAACTTTTGAAATTTCTGCTTCTACAAAAAAATTAATATATTCATTATTAAAGTTAGAAATTTTTATTTCTTTTTTTATATTTTCATTAATAACTTTAACTTTAATTTCATTTTCTTCTTTTGTTATAAGAGCAAATATTTTTTTAATAGAATGAGATATTGTAAAATTTATTGATGCTTTAAAATTATTCATTCCATATTTATATAAATTTACATTTACAAGGTCTTTATTTAAAGACTTTTTAAGATATTTTGCATGAATAAAAAAAGATTTATCTTCATAAATTATTAAACCAAATCCCTTGCTTGTTATTATTAAATTAGATTCTATTGTAGTGATTAATTCTAATGGAAAATAATTTTGATCTCTATCTTTTTCTATAATATTTTTTTTACAAAGTTCTAATAAATAATTTGATAATGATTTATTATTAAATCTATCAATTCTAAATTTCTGTGCTATTTCTAAAAAAGTAGAACCTTTATTTGCTTTTAAAAAAATAACTAATTGGTTAACATCAATCATTTTTTTAAATAAAAATTCTTATAATAATTGAACAACACATTAAAGTAAAACCGCCTAAAATCATTGATCATTTTAAAAATTTTTTATATCCTTTTTCTTTTGAAACACTAAATAATTCTAAATCAGACGAACCAACTAAAGCTCCTGAAAATGAATTAGAATATGGTGAAAGTAAAAAACCAATAACAATAATAAAGAAAGAAAGTAAAAATAAAATTATAGTTAAAATTGTAATTGGATCCATTTTTTCTCCTTATTTTATTTATAATATTTAATATTAATAATATTATAAATGATTTTCATATTTATTAAAATTTAAATAAAATAAAAATTATATTTTTTATTTTAGTAATATTTTTCTTTATAAGAATTTTACCATTTAAATAAATTATAATATTATTATGAAAAGGAAATTATGACACCACATATAAATAGTAAAAAAGAAGATATAGCTAAAACAGTTTTAATGCCAGGAGATCCATTAAGAGCAAAATATATTGCTGAAACATATTTAAAAGATGCTAAATTAGTAAATTCAGTTAGAAATATGTTTATGTATACAGGAACGTATAATGGAAAACCAGTTACCATAGCCGGAAGTGGAATGGGATGTCCTTCAATAGGGATTTATTCATATGAATTATTTAAATTTTATGATGTAGAAAATATTATAAGAATTGGTTCGGCAGGATCATATGTAAAAGAGTTAAAGTTATTTGATTTAGTTTTAGCAACAGGAGCTTTTTCCGATGATTTATCATTTTCAGAATTAGTTTTAGGAGAAAAAAAATCAGTTTATAATCCAGATGAAGAATTAAATAAAAGAATTGAAGATTCTGCAAAAAAATTAAATATTAATTTATATAAGGGAATCGTTCATTCTTCAGGAGTTTTTTATAGTTCAAGAAAATTCGAAGATACAGTTAAAGTAACTAATTCAGTTTGTGTTGAAATGGAATCATACGCTCTTTTTATAAATGCTAAAAAATTAAATAAAAAGGCAGCTTGTTTATTAACAATTTCAGATTCATTAGTAACTCATGAAGTAACTAATCCTGAACAAAGAGAAAAATCATTTAAAAATATGATGGAAGTTGCATTAGGAATTTTATAATAATGAATATATTAGAAATTATTAATAAAAAGAGAGAATCAAAAGCACTAACTGAGGAAGAAATAAAATTTGTTGTAACAAATTTTACAAAAAATATAATTAAAGATTATCAAATGTCTTCTTTTTTAATGACTGTAACTATTAATGGAATGAATATAGATGAAATTTCATTCCTTACTAAAGCTATGATTGAAAGCGGAAAAATAATAGATCTATCTAGTCTAAAAGGACTTAAACTAGATAAACATTCAACTGGAGGAATAGGAGATAAAACTTCTCTTGTTTTAGGGCCAATTATTGCTTCACTTGGAGGAATAGTTGCAAAATTGAGTGGAAGAGGTTTAGGTCATACAGGAGGAACATTAGATAAATTAGAATCAATACCAGGTTTTAAAATTAGCCTTTCTGATGAAGAATTTATTAATATATTAAAAATTAATAATATTTCTATAATATCTCAAAGTGAATTAATTGTCCCTGCAGATAAAGAAATGTACGCGCTAAGAGATGTTACGGGAACAGTGAATTCTATTCCTTTAATAGCTTCTTCAATAATGTCAAAAAAACTCGCTACTGGAAGTGATTGTATTTTATTAGATATAAAATGTGGTTCTGGCGCTTTTATGAAAAATATTGAAGATGCTAGAGAATTAGCAAGAGTTATGATCTTAATAGGTAAGAAATTTAATAAAGATGTAAGAGTTGAAATAACTAATATGCAAGAACCATTAGGTATAATGATTGGAAATAAAAATGAAATAATTGAAGTTATTGATTTTTTAGATAATAAATTTCAAGAACCAAAATTTAAAGAACTAATTTATTCTTCAACCGCCACAATGCTTATGCAAGCAAAAATAATTGGAGATCATAAAGAAGCTAAACAATTAATTGATAGTGTAATTGAAAATAAAAAAGCATTAAATAAATTTTTTGACTTTGTAAAATTACAAGGTGGTGATTTAAATAAATTAAAAGATCCTAATTTTTGAAATCCTAAATTTAAACATCAAATAGTTGCAAATAAAGATGGATTTTTTGATATTTTAGATGCAGCAAGTTTTGGAAATATTTGTTTAAAACTTGGTGGAGGAAGGTTAACAAAAGAGGATTTAATTGATTTTGAAGCAGGAATTGAAATGCATTTTAAACAAGGAAATTCAATTAAAAAAGAAGATGTTTTATTTACTCTTTATTCTTCAAAAGAAATTACAAAAGACATCATTGATGAATCATATAAAATTTTTAAAATTTCTTCTACAAAAAAAGAAAATAAAATTATTTTAGAAACTTTATCTTAATTATTTTTAAAGAAATTAATAATTTTTATTTAAAATAAAATTTTAAAATGATAGGAGAAATATGCAAAAAAACACAATTATAATTAAAGGTGCAAAAGAAAATAACTTAAAAAATGTTTCTCTTGAAATACCAAAAAATAAATTAATAGTTTTTACTGGATTATCCGGGAGTGGAAAATCCTCCTTAGCTTTCAATACTATTTATGAAGAAGGTAGAAGAAGATATATTGATTCTTTATCTTCATATGCAAGACAATTTTTAGGTGGTGTTAAAAAACCAAATGTAGAATCAATTGAAGGATTATCACCAGCTATAAGTATTGAGCAAAAAACTACTCATAATAATCCCAGATCAACTGTAGGAACTATTACGGAAATATATGATTATCTTAGAATACTTTTTTCTAGAACTGGAGATCCATATTGTCCAAAACATAATAAAAAAATTTATTCACAAACAATAGAAGATATAATAAAAAACGTTTTTAAATTTAAAGAAAATTCAAAGCTTATTTTTTTATCACCAATTATAAAAGAAGAAAAAGGTAGTCATGAAAAAATATTAGAAAGATTAAAAAGAGAAGGTTTTGTTAGATTAAAAATTAATAATGACATTGTTTCTTTAGATAATAATATTATTTTGGAAAGAACTAAAAAACATTCAATTAGTATTGTAGTAGATAGAATTGTATTAAATGAGGAAAATAAAAACAGAATTTCAGAAGCTATTAATATTGCTTTACAATATTCAAAAGGTCTTTTAGAAATAGAAAATTTCGAAGATAAAACTATTCATAATTTTTCCCAAAAATATTCATGTTCTGAAAATGATTTTGAAATGATTAAAATTGAACCAAGATTGTTTTCTTTTAATACTCCATTTGGAATGTGTAATACATGTAAAGGACTAGGAGTAATATTAAAACCTGATTTTAATTTAATAGTAAAAGATGAAAATATTTCAATCAATAATGGTGCTATTTCCTTTCCTGGTTTTAATATTGATAATTCTGAAAATTTAGAATGAAAAGAGTTCGAAATTTTACTTAATCATTACAAAATAAACAAAGATATCCCAATAAAAGAATTAAGCGAAGCACAATTAAAAATAATTAAATTTGGTTCAAAAGAAGAAATAGAATTTCAAATTACTTCTAAGAACGGAAATACTTCTAAAAGATTAAGAAAAATAGAAGGAGTATTAGATAAATTAGAAAGAAAATTTCTAGGTACATCTAGTGAAGAAATTAGAACTATATATAGAAAATATATGTCAGAAATAACATGTAATAGTTGTAAGGGGGCTAGATTAAATAATTATGCTTTAGCTGTTAAAATTGATGATTTAAATATATATGAATTTACAAAACTTTCAATTGAAGATGCTTTAGAAAGAACAAAAAAAATTTTTGATAATTTTACTGATGAAAAAAAAGAAATTTCATTGCTTGTAATTAATGAAATAAAACATAGATTAACTTTTTTAGTAAATGTAGGATTAGAATACATCAGTCTTAATAGAACTAGTGAAACTCTTTCAGGAGGAGAATCTCAAAGAATAAGATTAGCAACCCAAATAGGTTCTAAATTAACAGGAGTTTTATATGTATTGGATGAACCATCAATTGGTCTTCATCAATCTGATAATAAAAAGCTTTTAAATTCTTTAAGAGAAATGGTAAATATTGGAAATACATTAATAGTTGTAGAACATGATGAAGAAACAATTCTTGAAGCTGATTTTATAGTTGATATAGGTCCTAAGGCAGGTGAATATGGGGGAGAAGTAATAGCTATTGGAAGCGTTAAACAAATCATTGATTCTCCCAATTCCATAACGGGACAATATCTTTCAAGAAAAGAAAATATTCCTATCCCAACTAAAAGAAGAAATGGGAATGGAAAATTTATTGAAATAATTGGAGCTAATGAAAATAATTTAAAAAATGTAAATGTTAAAATTCCTTTAGGTATTTTAGTTTCAGTAACTGGTGTATCTGGAAGTGGTAAATCAACTTTAATCAATGAAATTTTAATAAAAGGGATTGAACAAAAAATAAGTAATGCTCATGTAAAACCTGGCCTACATTCAGAAATTAAGGGAATTGAACATATTGATAAAATAATAAAAGTTTCTCAATCTCCTATAGGAAGAACGCCAAGATCTAATCCCGCAACATATACAGGAGTTTTTGATGATATAAGAGAAGTTTTTTCATTATTAGAATTATCAAGAGCAAGAGGTTATACCAAAGGTCGTTTTTCTTTTAATGTAAAAGGCGGAAGATGTAATAATTGTTCTGGAGATGGCACAATAAAAATTGAAATGCATTTTCTTCCAGATGTTTATATTAAATGTAATATGTGCGATGGTAAAAGATATAACTTTGAAACATTAGAAGTAAAGTATAGAGATAAAAATATAGCTGATATTTTAGATATGAGTATTGATAAAGCATATGATTTTTTTTCAATGCAAGGTAAAATTCAGGAAAAGTTAAAAATAATTATTGATGTTGGATTGGGCTATATAAAATTAGGTCAAGAAGCAACCACTCTTTCAGGAGGAGAAGCTCAAAGAGTTAAATTGGCCACTTATCTTCAAAAGAAACCAACTGGTAAAACTTTGTTTATTTTAGATGAACCTACAACCGGGTTACACTCCTATGATGTTAATAATTTAATTAAAATTTTAAATAGAATTGTTGATAAGGGTGACTCGGTTATTGTAATCGAACATAATCTCGATGTAATTAAAGTTTCGGACTATATAATAGATTTAGGACCGGGCGGAGGAGAAAAAGGTGGTAAAATTATATTTCAAGGAAAAACAAACGAAATAGTTAAAATTGAAAAATCCTTAACAGGTGTTTTTTTAAAAAATATTTTAAATTAATTTTTTATATAATAAAACGGAAAGAAGAAAAATGGAAAAAAAAGCAAAAGGGAATAAAAATAAATCGAAAAATAAAGATGATATAAAAATATTAAATAAAAATATTAATATTAGCTTAAATGAAACATTGAATAATTTATCTGTCGATGTAAAAACCAAAGAAAATAATACAACAAAAAAAATTAAAAAAGAAGAAACTAAAAAATCAAAAAAAGAAGATAAAGGTTTATTAGAAAAAAATACTTTAGATTCTTCTTCTAAAAAGAAAACAAAAGAAAAAGATGAAGTTAAATTAGAAAAAAATACTTTAACTCCTTCTTCTAAAAAGAAAGTAAAAGAAAAAGATGAAATTAAATTAGAAAAAAATACTTTAGATTCTTCTTCTAAAAAGAAAACAAAAGAAAAGGATGAAAAAATATCAACAAATAAAATTGATAAAAAATTAGAAAATAAAAAAATTGCCAAAGAAACAAATAAATCTAAAACAGATAAAAAAAATTCTAAAGAAGAAACAAAAGCAATTGATTTAGAAAATGTTCCTAAAGAATATGAAAATTTTATTTCTCTTATTTTAAAGAAAAAGAAAAAATTACCTTTATCTCAAGAAGATATTTTTGAATTATTAGAAAAAAACAAACTAGAAATTATTGATGAAGAAATTGATAAATTTTGAGATTTTTTAATTAAAAATAAAATTTGTGATAATTCTTTTGATGAAGAAGATTTAGATATTGATTTAGATGATGATGAATTGTTAGAATTAGAAATTATTGGTGATGATGATGAATTAGAACTTGATGATATTGATTCTTTAACTGAACCTGAAGTTAAAAAAGAAAATTTAACAAATAATCTTCTTGAAACCAATGACATCGTTAAATGATATATGCGTTGAATTGGTAAATATGGGAAATTACTTACAGCGAAAGAAGAAATTGAACTTGCTAAGAAAATTGAAACCGGAACACCTAGACAACAAAAAAAAGCGCGTGATGAATTAATTAATAGAAACTTAAGATTAGTTATAAATAATGCTAAAAAATTTAAAAATAGAGGTTTATCATTTATTGATTTAATATCAGAAGGAAATTCAGGAATAATTAAAGCTGTTCAAAAATATGATTATAGAAAAGGATTTAAATTTTCAACATACGCAACATGATGAATAAGACAAGCAATTACTAGAGCTGTTGCTGATCAAGCAAGAACAATTCGTGTTCCAGTTCATATGGTAGAAACTATAAATAAAATTACTAAAATTAAAGGTGAACTTCAACAAGAATTAGGAGAAACTCCTACTGATGAACAAATAGCTGAAAGATATGGAAATGGTTTAACAGTTGAAAAAGTAAGACATATTAAACAAATAAATATCGATCCCATTTCTCTTGATAAAAGAGTAGGTAAAGAAGAAGATTCAAATTATTCTGACTTTGTAGCCGATGAAACAATTGAATCTCCAATTGAATATTCTTCTAATGAAGAACTAACTAATTTATTTGAAGATCTATTAAATAAAAATTTAGATAATAGTGAGAAAGAAATTATTCAATTAAGATATGGATTAGGTTTTGATAAAAATGGAAATAGAATGAAAGTTCATTCATTAGATGAAATCGGAAAAATGAAAAATATGTCTAAAGATAAGGTTAGACAATTAGAAACTAAAATTATAAGAAAATTAAAAAATCCTTCTAGAACAAGTAAACTTAAAAATTATAAAAAGGAATTATAAATGAAAATATTTGATGAAATTGTTTTTATATTAGAAAATTTATATCCTTTAAAAAATGCTAATAGTTGAGATTTTTCTGGAATTCAACATTCATCTAAAATATCTAGTAATAATAAAGATGAAAAAATTTTAATAGCATTAGATTTTTCTCTTGAAGTATTAGAATATTCTATTAAAAATAATTGTCAAATAATAATTACGCATCATCCATTTATTTTTTCATCAAGTAAAGAAGAATTTTTTGATAAATATCCGACTACAGAAAATCTTTATAATTCCTTAGTTGAAAATAATATTTCTCTTTTATCAGTTCATACAAATTTTGATAATGATGAAAAAGCAACTGGATATTATATATCGGAAAAACTTGGTTGAAAAGAAAATATTTATGCTAAGGATGGAGCAAATTATATGATTTGTCTTCCTAAGGATGAAAAAATAACTAAAGTAGCTTCTAATATTAAGAAAAATTTTCATTTTAAAACACTTGATACAAATTGCAATAAAAATCAATGAGTTAAAAAAATATTGATAGCTCCAGGAGCTGGCGAAATAAAAGAAATAATAAATATATACAAAAAAGAAAAATTAGATTTAGTAGTAACTTCAGATATTAAATGAAATGAAAAACTTTTATTAAATAATAACAATATTTTTTATTTAGAAGTTCCTCATAGTATTGAAGAAGTTTTTGTAGATGTAATTTATAAAAAATTAAAAAAAGAAAATATAACTAATTCAATAGTTAAATTTTATTCTCATTTTACAGAAAGAAAAATTTAATGAAAATAAAATTAGGTTCTCACACCAGTTTTAAAAATCCTAAATATTTGCTAGGTTCTTTTGAAGAAATGGAATCAGATGGAGGTAATACATTAATGATTTATTTAGGTGCTCCGCAAAATTCTAAAAGAGTTGATGTTGAAAAATATAATTTATTTGAATTAAAGGAAAAATTAAATAATTCATTTAATTTTGATGATTTGATAGTTCATGGTCCATATATTGTAAATCTTGCCAATTTAAAAAATGAAGATTTCAATATTAATTTTATGATAAATGAAATTAATAAAATGAACTATATAGGTTGCAAATATCTTGTGATTCACCCAGGATCTAGATTAAATCTTTCGATTGAAGAAGGATTGAAAAATATTATTTATTCTCTTAAAAAAATTATTGAAAAAACTGAAAAAGTCAATATATTAATTGAAACAATGGCCGGAAAAGGAACTGAATTATGTTCAAAAATTGAAGAAATAAAATTTATTTTAGAAGAAGTTAATTCCAAGCGTTTAGGAATTTGTTTAGATACTTGTCATTTATGAGATGCAGGATATAATATAAAAACAGATTTAAATGGATTTGTAAAAAAACTAAAAGAAGAAAATTTATTAACAAAAGTAAAAGTAATCCATTTAAACGATTCAAAAAATGATTTAGGTTCTTCTAAAGATAGACATGAAAACATAGGAAAAGGAAAAATAGGCTTAGAAGCTTTAAGAAATTTTCTATATTGCAAGGAATTTGAAAACATTCCTTTTATCCTAGAAACTCCATATATTAATAAACAATCACCTTACAAAGATGAAATAAAACTTTTACGAAAATAGTACTTTTATTTTTATTTTATGAGCTCTCTAATTCAAAAAAGAGAGCTTTTTTATTTTTTCTATAAAAAATAATACTTTTTTTATGAAAAATGGGAAAAAAATATTATAATTTGGTAGATAGTGGAAAGGAGTGGGAATGTTTCTAGGTAAATACGAAAGAAGTATAGACGACAAAAAAAGAATAATAGTTCCCCCTAAATTAAGGGAGAATATTGGTAATTCTTTTTATGTAACTATAAATTCTGACAATAACTTAGAAATTAGAACAAAGGAAGAATTTCAAAAATTTCTTGATAAAATTGAAGAAAATAATTCCCTTGACCCTTTAGTAAAACAATTTAAGCGTTTAATTCTTGGAAATACCCAAGAAGTAATGCTTGATAAAATTGGAAGATTCACATTAGATGAACTTCATGCTAAAACTTCCGCTATCAAAAAAGAAGTAGTGTTTGTAGGGATGGGCTCAACAATAGAAATTTGAGCAAAAGAAAACTATGAACAATATAATGATCAAGTAAATAGTGAAGATTCTCTTGCACAATTAACTAAAAAAATGTTTGATAAAGGTATTAAACTATAATGAAACATATTCCTGTAATGCTAGATGAGGTAATCCAAAATTTAGATATTAAAAATAATGGAATATATGTTGATTTAACATTAGGAAATGGTGGTCATTCTAAAGAAATTCTTAAAAGATTAAACAATCAAGGAATGCTTATAGGTTTTGACAAGGATCAAGAAGCAATTGAAAGAACAACTGCAAATCTAAGTAAAACTTTTAATAATTTTAAATTAATAAACAGTGATTTTAAAAATTTAAAATCAGAAATATCAAAATTTAAAATTCATTCCGTAGACGGAATTTTAATAGATCTAGGTGTTTCTTCTCCACAACTTGATCAACCCAGTCGAGGATTTTCTTATCGTTATGATTCTTATTTAGATATGAGAATGGATATGAATCAAAAACTTGATGCTCATTTTATCATTAATAATTATAGTGTTGAGCAGTTAAGGGATATTTTAAACAATAACGCAGAAGTTAAAGAATCAAATATAATCTCGAATGCCATTGTAAAAAATAGACCAATTAATACAACATTAGAATTAGATAGAGTTATCAAAGAGTCACTTCCTGCTTTTATTTTAAGAAAGAAAAATCCTTCTAAAGCGGTTTTTCAAGCTATTAGAATAGAAGTTAATAACGAATTAGAATCTCTTAAAATTGCATTGAAAGATTCTTTAAATTTTTTAAAAAAAGGTAGTAAATTATTAGTAATTACATTTCACTCAATAGAAGATCGAATTGTTAAAAATTTCTTTGGGGAGTTAACAAAACCTAAAATTAATTTAAAATTACCAGTTCAGGAAGAATTTGAATGAAAAGTAAAAACAATTAAAGTCACAAAAGAAGAAGCAGAGAAAAATAAAAGATCAAGGTCATCAAAATTAAGAATATTGTCAAAATTAAGGTAAAAAATGAAAAATAATAATTTAAAAAATAATATTATTCCAATAATATTATTTGATTATAATAAAATATCTATAAGTGTAAGTGAAAAAATAGAAGAAAAAATGTTTCCCTTATTTAAACGTGAAGAATATTTTGAACAAGAAAAAATGGACATTAATAAAATTAAAAAATTTATTAATCTGGCTTTTGAAGATTTTAGACAAAGAACAAAAATAATCGTAAAAGAAGTTTTTGTTTTAATTGAACAATTAGATTATTACAATGTTAAACAAGATATTGTTAGCAATGAATTAATTTATAATATAGAATCTAGATTAGGTGCAGATATTCTCCAAAACATTCAAAAAAATATTAAAAACGATTTAACTAACAAACAAGATATTTCTAATATAATTTCAGTTTTACCATTTAAATTTAAATATGTAAATAAAAATAATCAAATTATAGAAACATCATCATTCCCTTTAAATAAAAAGGCTATGAAATTAACAACATATTTTTCTATTACTACAATTGACGAAACTATATTAAGAAGAATAAATGAAATTTTTTCTAATCTTAATATAAAAATTAAACATTTCCTTACATCATCTCAACTTGCTCCTTTTAAACTGAAAAAAAATATTGATAATATTAATGCAAAAGGAACATTTATTATTGAAATAAATAAAAATTTTTCAGCTATTTATTATATAAGAAATAATATTGTTTTATTTTCTCAAAACATTTCTATTAATTATAAAAAATTAATAAAAAAGATTTCTCAAAATTTTGAAATTTCAAAAGAACTAAGCGAAAATATTTTAATTTCTCATTTTTCAAAAAAATGGGAAAATAATACAAAAACAATTTTCGTTAATTTTGAAAATAAAATTGAAAGAAATAAAATAGAGGAAATAATATCTAATTGAATCGAATTATTAACACTTGAAATTAAAAAAATTATGAATTCTAAGATTCAAAAATCAACAGAAAATATTAAAGTTTTTATTTTTGACGAAATAAATATAGTAAAAGGGATAAATACTAAAATATCAAATATCTTAGACAAGAATGTTGATATATTAAAAACAGACAATTTACTATTAAATATGTTGAAAACAAATTACCTTGACATATTAACTGAAAAGTTTGAAAATCATAGAACTACACATATTTTTGATAGAAACAAAATCAAAATGATAACAGCAAAAACAAGAATAAACCAAAGTAAACTAAATAGCAATCAAGAAATATACAATTTTGTTAATTAAAGAATAAGGAAGAAATGAAAGAAATTAAAAAAGAATTAAATATAAAAATAATAGGAGTAGGAACTGTTGGATGTTCTTTGGTAAATGATTTGGAAACTCAATTATCTGAAAACAAAAACATTTCTTACTTAAATATTGATTCTAATTCTTTTATTTTGAACGGTTCTGAAAAAGTAGAAAAAATTTTATTAGATAAAGAAAATTTAACTGATCAAAATGCTACATCTACAATCTCTGTATTTAATATCAAAAAAGATATTAAAGATTCTATAATGAATACTGATTTAATTATTCTTGTAGCTGGATTAGGAGGAGTTACTGGAACAACAGTAACACCACTTATTTCAAGTATTGCTAAAGAAAAAAATAAAATCTTAATTTCAATGAATATTTCTCCTTTCTCATATGAGGGGGAGAAAAAAATATTATTAGCAAAAAATGCTTTTAATAAATTAGAAAATAAAGTTTCTGGAATTATAAAAATAGATAATGCTAAATTAGCTAAAGAATTTCCTGAATTAACAGTTAACGAATTAAAAAAATATTCAAACAACAAAATTAAAAATGATATACATACCATTTTATACTTTTTAAAAAATTGTGAAAATGGAATTGTTGATTACTCAGATATTTCAGAAATTATAAATTTTGGAAATAAAATTTTTGTTAAAAATACTTTTGCAATAGGTGAAGAAAGAATAAATAAAATTCTTACTAATCTTTTAAAAAGAAATACACAAAATATAGATTTATCAACAATCAAAAAAATCTTTTTAATTATCGAAACTTCTTCAGATTTTTATCCAAAAGATTTTGAAAAAATAAATGAATATATAAAAAGTAAAACTAATCAGGAAATAGATATAAAAATATCACATATTATTAACAAAAAATTAAGAAAAGAAATTAAATTCTTTTTTATAAGTAGTTATAATGATAAATTTTATATTACAAGCGAAAATTTAATCAGCACTAACGAAAAAGAAGTATCTAAAAACGATAATAATATTCAAAAAGAAAAAATACAAATAAAAGAATCAATCAATCAAAAAAGAGAGACTAATATTGAAGAATTTCAAATTGACAATGATGATGATGATATTCCCTTTTTTATGAAATAAAAATAATTGAAGTTTCGAAAATTATTTTTATTAATATCTAATAATATTGTTATTTATCATCATAAAATAAAAACCTGAGAAATCAGGTTTTTTCTTTTTCTTTTTTTAAAAATTAATTTTCTTCTAAAATAGATAAATCTATATTGTGAAATACTTCTTGAACATCTTCATTATCTTCAAACATATCTATAGCATTTAACATCTGCTCTGTATCTTCTTTATTTAATTCAACTAAAGAATCCGAAACATAACTAACTTCTGCAGTTTCAAAATCTTCTATTCCTAATTTTTCAATTTCTTCTTTAGTACTATTAAATAACGAAGGCTCTGTATATACTAATAACATAGTATCATTTATAGTAATATCTAAAGGGTTTAATTCTAATATTTCTAATGTAAGTTCTTCTTTATTTTTATTAGCAGGAATTTCAAATTCGATTATTCCTTTTCTTATAAAGTTATAAGGAATAGAACCAACTTTACCTACTTCTCCTCCTGATTTTCTAAAAAGATATTGAACTTCTGATGATGCTCTATTAAAATTATCAGTTAAACAAATTACCAAAAAAGTAACACCTTTTTTAAGAGTTCCAGGATAAATTATTTCTTTAAAATTTGCTGCATCTTTTGAAGATCCAGTACCTTTTAAAATTGCTTTTTCAATATTTGCTTTAGGCATTGATTTTGCTTTTGCCTTTGAAATAATTTGACGAAGATTAGGATTAGAAGCGGGATCTGGACCTCCTTGACCTGCTGCAATTATTATTTCTTTTGAGAATTTAGCAAAGATTTTTGAACGAGCTGCATCTTGTGCTCCTTTTCTATGTTTAATATTAGCTCATTTTGAATGACCAGCCACTTTTATTCCTTTCAAATAAATATTATTTTATGTTTTAATATTATAATATTAAAATATGGAAAATAAAAGTAGTTCATCAAAAGAAAATATTTTTTCTAATAAATTATTTTTAAATTTTTTAGAAAAGAAATTAGATGATGAAGTATTATTTTCATTATTTTTTAGAGATTTGAATTGCTATTTAAAAGATGATTTTTTAATAATTGTTGCAAAAAATGAAGATGTTCTAAGATATTTAAAAAAAAATTATCAAAATATGATTTTTCAAGCTGCAAAAGATTTATTTCCTTCAGTTAAAGATATTATCATTGATCAAAAAGAAAAAGATAATTTTTTTGAGAAAATAAAAATTAATAAAGTAAGAGAAGAAGGTTTAAATAAAAAATTAACAATTGATGTTTATATTCAAGGTGAATTTAATCAAGATATTTTTAAAGCTGCTAAAAAAATTTCTAAATCTGATGGAATAGTTTATTCACCGTTTTTCATTTATGGTAAATCTGGTTTTGGAAAAACCCATTTTTTACATGCTATGGGAAATATTTTATATGCAAAAAATAAATCAGTAAAATATATTTCTTCTAGCGATTTTATTAGTTCATTTCTAACTCTAATTAGTGGAAACGATCCAAAACAAACAAATAATTTTATTGAGGAGTTTAAAAAATTTGATGTTTTATTGTTTGATGATATTCAACAATATTCAAATAAAAATGCAACATTAGGTGCATTATTTAATTTAATAAACTATTTTATAGAAAATAATAAACAAATTTTTATTTGTTCTGATAGAGAACCAGATTTATTAGGTGGTTTTGAAGATAGATTTATAACAAGATTTCAAGGAGGACTTACATTTGAAATTAAATATCCATCTGAAAAAGATTATTTAAAAATATTAAAAAGTAAATTAGTCGAAAAACAATTTGATATTACTAAATGAGAAAAAGAAACTTTAGATTTTATTGTAAGAAATTATAGTTCTTCAATAAGAAGTCTTGAAGGAGCTATAAATAAAATCCTTTTTGAAGTAAGTGATTATAAAAATGATCAAATTTATACTTTAGAAGTGGTAAAAGAAATTTTTAAATCAATACCATTTAATAACGAAAATATAACTCCTGATAAAATTTTAAAAACTGTTGCCGCATATTATAATTTAACTGTTTCATCAATTACATCCAAAACAAGAAGTGCAAAAATAGTTACAGCTCGTGATATGGTAGTTTTTTTACTAAGAGATAAATTGAATTTAAAACTTCAAGAAATAGGAAAAATATTAGGTGGTAAAGATCACTCTTCTATATTTTCTTGTTTAAATAGATTTGTAAGTAAAAAAAGTGTTGATCCTTCAATTGATCTTGCTATTAAAAGAATTATTAAAGATCTTAAAAAAAATTATTAATTAAATTTATTTAATTCATTTAAACTAATTATTTTTATTTCTAAAGATTGTGCTTTATTTAGTTTAGAACCAGCATTTTCTCCGCAAAGAAGAAAATCAGTATTTTTACTAATACTTGTTGTATAAATAGCTCCCAATTTATTTAATATTTTTATTATATTTTCTCTTTCAATTTCAAATGATCCTGTAATAGCTATTTTTTTATTTAAAAAAGGAGAAGAAATTATTGATTCCTGTTCTTCATTTGAAAACGAAGGATTAATTCCTATTTTGATTAATTTTTCAATTTCATGTTTATTGTCTTCATTATCTAAAAAATCTTTTAATGATTTTATTGTAAGAGGACCTATATCTTTAATATCAATTAATGAGTCAAAATTAAAATTTAAAATGTTTTCAAATTTTTTAATTTTTTTTGCTATTAAATAAGAATTTCTAATTCCCATTTTTTCAATTCCTAGAGAAAAAAGTAATTTTGGAAGATCAATTTGAAAACATGATTCAATGGATTTTAGAAGATTATTAAATGATTTTTCTCCAATTCTTTTTAGAGTAAATATTTCTTCTTTTTTTGAAGGTATTAAAAAAACGTCAGAAATATTTTCTATTATTTTTTTATCAAAGAAAATCCTAATTCATTTTTCTCCTAAAAAAGAAATATCAAGAGCGTTTCTCGAAACAAAATGAATTATTTGTCTTACCCTTCTTTCATCGCATTTTAAATTAGGACAATATTGTTCTAATTGGGAACCATTGAAAATAAGATTCGATAAACAAAAAGGACATTTATCAATTATATGAAAAACATCTTGAGAATTTTTTTTAGTAACTTTTATAACTTTAGGAATTATTTCTCCAGCTTTTTTAATTTCAACTTCATCTCCTATATTTAGATTTAATGATTTTATATATTCATAATTATGAAGAGTTGCAGCTGATACAAAACTACCTTTTAAAAGAACTTTTTCAAAGCTAGCATTATAAGTTACATTTCCCGTTCTTCCTATTGTAACAAATATATCTTTTATATTTGTTTTAGTTATTTCATCATCAAATTTAAAAGCTATATTATATTTTGGAAATTTAGAAGTATATCCTAATTCGTCTTGGAAATTTAAATTATTTAATTTAACTACAAGTCCATCTATTTCATAATCTAATTTGTTATTATTTTTGAAATTAGAAATAAAGGAAATAATATCTTCTTCTTTATTTGAAAAAAAATTATTTTTTTGAGTTTTAAAACCTAAATCATCTAGAAATTCTATAGTTTCATTAAAACCATTAAAATTTAATGATTTAAAATTTACTATTTCATAAACGAGACAAGAAAGATTTCTTTTTTTAACTATTTCTTTATTAAGTTGTCTTAATGTTCCGCTTGCAGCATTTCTCGGATTTGCAAAAACTTCTCCTGATTTAATTATTTCTTTAAATGATTGATCACTTATATAAATTTCTCCTCTTATTTCTAATTCATTTAGGTTTTTAATTTTAGTTGGAATATCTGAAATAACATTATAAACATTATCAGTTACATCTTCTCCAATTACCCCATCACCTCGCGTTGATGCTTGAACCAGTTTTCCATTTTTATATTTAAGAGAAATACTTAATCCATCAATTTTAGGTTCTATATAAAAAAAAGAATCTTCTTGAGTAATTTTTTTAATATCTGAAATAAATTTTTTAATATCATCAACTGAATATGCTTTTGCTAATGAAAGCATTTTTTTATTGTGTTTTATTTTTTTAAATTTATTTAATGAAAAATCACCAATAATATTTGTAGGAGAATTAGGATCATTAAATTCTGGATATTTATTTTCAAGTTCTATTAAAAGTTTAAGAGATGAATCATAAACCCTATCAGAAACACTTGGATTATTATTTATAAAATATTCCTTATTTCATTGATTTATTTTTTCTCTTAATTCAATAATTTTTTTCTTGTTCTCATTCATAATTCTAAATTATATTTCAAGGAGGAATAATAGATACAAATCAATATGGAGAAACAATTATATTACTGTAAATAAGTGATACAACTACAATAAGAGATATCATAAAAAATAATACAAATCAATCATATCATTTTGATTTTCATTTTCTATAAGAAATAATTTTTCTATATGGATCATAACCCCTTGTTTCCATTGCGTTTGAAAGATCATCAGCTTTTGTAAAAGCTGATACAAAAAGAGGAATAATTAAAACTGTTGTAGATTTTATTTTTGATTTAATAGAACCATTTTTAAAATCAACTCCCCTTGATGCTTGTGCTTTTAAAATTCTATTTGCTTCATCTAAAATAGTTGGAATAAAACGAAGTGCTATTGTTATTATTGTAATAAAAATATTTACTGGCAATCTAATAAGTTTTAATGGATAAAAATAAAATTCTAAAGCTTTAGTTAATAAAACAGGTGTTGTAGAAAGAGTTAAAATAGTAATTGTTAAAATAATAGAAAATATTCTTAGTGTGATATTTGCTGTTTTTAAAACAACATAAAGAGAAATAATTACAGTATCTCCAAATTGTCATCAAATTATATCTCCGGGTTGACCAGGGCTCGTTAAAAAACAATTTATAATAAATAAAAAAATTCCTATTCAAAGTGGCATCTTCATCATTGAAAAAAGTTTTAATGGTCTTTTTGTTGTAATTATAAAAGCTATTATTAAAGGAACAAGCATTATAAATTGGATTAAGAAAGTATTTGCCATAAAAAATAAAACAACAAATCCAATAGCGGCAAATAATTTTATTCTGGCATCTAATTTATGAATAATAGTATTTCCATTAAGATATCTTCCCAAAGTAATTTTCATTATTCCCCTTTCCTTATTTTATTTATTTCATTAGCTAAATCATCAATTGATTTTATTCTTCCAATATTCATTCCCTTTTCAATTAATTTTGTTCTAAAATCTAAAACTTTAGGAGGTTCCATTTGGTTATTTTTTAAAAATGCTGTATCTTCTAATAAATCAATTGTTTTACCTGATTTTATAATTTGTCCATTTTTAAAAAATATTGTTTCATCAGTTCATTTAAGAACGTTATCTAAATCATGAGTAACAATTATTATAGTATGATTTTCTTCATTCAATTTTTTAAATAAATTTAAAATTTCTTCTACTCCATTAGGATCTAATCCGGCTGTAGGTTCATCAAATATTAAAAAGTCAGGATTCATTGCAAGAATTCCAGCTAAAGCCACTCTTCTTTTTTGTCCACCTGATAATGAAAAAGGAGATTTTTGAAGAAAATCTTTTGAAAGACCAACCTTTTCAATAACTTCTTCAGCAAGCCTTTTCGATTCTGTTTTAGAAAATCCCATATTAATTGGTCCAAACATAATATCTTTTTCAATTGTTTCTTCAAATAATTGATATTCTGCAAATTGAAAAACAACCCCAATTTTTTTTCTTATTTCATTAGTTTTCTTAATTTTTCTTGCCTTTTTAACTATTATCGTTTTTGAAAAAAGCGTTTTATCTTCTTCTTCTTTTAATTCAGAAATATTAGAATTTTTCTTTTTAGATTTTTTTAAACTTTTTTTAAAAATTTTTTTATTTGATTTATAAATTCATTCATCATAAATATATTTAATTTCGCCAGAACCGGGAGTAGATAAGGCATTTAAATGTTCAATAAATGTTGTTTTACCAGATCCTGTTGGTCCAATAATTGCATAAAAAATACCTTGATCAAAATTAAAATTTATTTTCCCTAATTTAAAAACTTCCTTACCAAGTCCATCATCAAAACTATGCTCTAAATCTTGAATAATTATTTTCATAATTTCTCCAATAACTCATTAGGATCATATGTTGGTTCTATCCCATCAATTTTTTCTGATAATTTATAAACGAATGGCGAATCAATTTTAGCTTCATGAATAATTTTTTTATTTTTAAGAATTTCTTTTGGAGAACCAGATGCTATTAATTTTCCTTTAGAGAAAACTAAACAAAAATCTGCTTGTATTGCTTCATCCATATCATGAGTTATTGAAATAAGAGTTTTAGTTTTTGTTTCTTGAATATCTTTTATTATTTTAAGAACTTCTTTTTTACCTTTAGGATCTAACATTGAAGTAACTTCATCAAAAATTATTATTTTAGGATTAAGAGCTAATATAGATGCTATTGCTACTCTTTGTTTTTGTCCTCCAGATAATGAATTTGGTTCTCTTCCTAAAAAATCATACATACTAACCTTATCGGCACATTCGTAAATAATTTTTTGCATCTCTTCTCTAGGAATTAATTTATTTTCTAAACCGAATGCAATATCATCTTCAACTGTTGAACCAATAAATTGATTATCAGGATTTTGGAAGATTATTCCTATTTTATTTCTTATATGATTTAAAGAGTTTTTTCTTATTTTAATTCCATCTATAAAAATTTCACCCTTTGTTGGTTTATACAGTCCTACAAGTAATTTTGATAATGTTGATTTTCCAGAACCATTATGCCCTAAAATAGCTACATATTTATTTTTTGGAATATTAATAGTTACTCCATCTAAAGCGTTTGTTGTAGAACCAAAATATTTAAAAACTAGGTCATTAATAATAATCATATTATTAATTATATAAAAATAATATTTTTTTGACTAATAAACTATTATAATAATAATTAATATATGGAAGTTATTAGATTAGTAGTTGTACCAATTATATCTCTAATTACAGGAATTATGGCTGTAATTATTTTGGTTACAACTTATTACATTGTTTTTAAGTTAAGAAAATATCTTAAAAGATATAAAACATTTTTAAATTTTACAAATAAATTAAATAGTGGTTTTTTAAGTAAAAATATTATTGTTTTAAGAACATATAAAACAATAATGTATGGTCAATTATTAGATGAAACGAAAGCATTGATAGGACCGGTATTAGATAATTATAAAAAAAGTGATATTAAGGATCTTATTTTAGGAACTTATAAAGATGAATTTAATGCTGTTAAAAAAACAATTAATAAAAATTATTATTTGGTAAAAAATAATGTTCATTTTTTAAATTTTCAAAGACTTTTTTATACTTATCAAAATAAAGATATAAAATTAGAATATTTTGATGAAAATTACTTATCTTTTTTCAAAGTAGAAAAAAATTCAGTTCTTATCGGAATTATTTCTAAAACTATTTTAGAAGAAGTTGATTCAAATTATTCATCTAATTATGATGTTTCAAATATTTTTAAAGAACAATTAATTGATAAAGCAACAATTTATAGAATTTTCTTTTTTAAAAATAAATTTACATTTAAAGAAGTTAATAATGGTTTTCCTGAATTTGAAGAAAAACTAAATAAAATTAAACCATTTTATTCTTTAGCTGTTAATCAAAAATACCATACAAAAAATGTTTATATTTATGATAATTTAAAAGGTTTAGATAAATTACAATCTATTTTAAAGAAAGAAAATTCTCAATTTAAAGTTGTTGATAATTTATTATTAGAACAAGTTTATCAAAAAAATAAAATAATTGATAATTCATTTATAAAAGATAAAAGAGAGAAAAAATTAGCTTTCGAAGATCAAAATAAAAATAACAAAAAACAAACACCTTTAAATAACAAAAAAACAAAATAAATTTATTTTGTTTTTTTATATTAACGAAATACAATTAAATAATTTTTACTAATTTATTTAATTGTATTTTTAATTAAAAGAAATTATAGATATATAAAAGTTTAATAATTGTAATTATTTGAACTTTCCATATGTATTATTATATACACAATTAAATAACAAATCTAATATTTAATTAATACATTTAAAAACATAAAAATACATATATATAATTCGTTAAATAATTACAATTATATTTCTCCTTTTGTTAAATGATTAGGAGGAAAAAGATTTAATATTAAAAAACATTTAGTTGATTATTTGCCAGTAAATTTTGACAGGTATATAGAGCCATTTTTAGGTGGTGGAGCAATGTTTTGCTTTTTATTACCTAATAAAGCGATTTTAAATGATATAAATGATGAATTAATTTTATCTTATCAAGTAATAAAAGAAAATCATATTAAATTAATAAAGCAAATAAATAAGTTAGCAAAAGATCATAACGAAGAAAAATATTATAAAGTAAGAGCTTCAAACCCTAGAACTAAAATAAATAAAGCAGCAAGATTTATTTATTTAAATAAAACTTGTTTTAATGGAATATATAGGGTTAATAAAAACAATAAATTTAATGTTCCTTTTAATAAAAAAATTAGTCCTAAAATATATGATAAAGAAAATATTGAAGCCTGAAATAAAATACTCCAAAATAATCAAATCGAACTAAAAAATAAAGATTTTTTAGAAATACTAGAAAGTTCTAAAAAAGGTGATTTCGTTTTTTGCGATCCTCCTTATGATTATCAAAACAATTCTAAGGGATTTGATTCCTATACAAAAAATAATTTTGGTAAAGAAGGACAAATTAAATTAGCAAATGCCTTAAAAAAATTAAATGAAAAAGGCATTAAATGAATGCATACCAATCACAATACAGATTTTATAAATAATCTTTATAAGGATTTCAAAATAATAGAAATAACAACAAATCGATTAGTTAATGTTAATTCCAAAAAAAGAATCAATACAGGCAAGGAGGTTGTAATAATAAATTATGAATTATAATAATAAATATTTAGAAGATTATTTATCTAAATTAAAACCCAGCAATCTTAGTTCTAAAACATTAATTAATTTTAAAGACATTAATTCAAGAATGAAAAAAATTGAATCTGATTTAAATACTTTAAACTATATTATTTCTAGAGATGAAACAGAAATAAAAGAAAGATTAAAATTTTTATTTATAAATAAATCCTTTTGCTTTGAATCAATTTTTATATTAACTGCTTTAAGAGCGGATAAAAAGTTAGAAATAGAAATCAATAATGAATTTATAAATATAGAAAAAATTATTTCTAATTATGAAAATATTTTTTTATTTTTAAAAGAAACCGGCATTATTAATCTTATTTTAGAAAATAAAATAAAGAATTTTGTAGATTATGTTTGAGGTGTTGAAGTAGGTCTTGATACAAATGGAAGAAAAAATAGAAATGGTAAAAATATTGAAATAAATATTTATGAAAAATTAAAAATAATTTTTGAAAATGATGAGAATATTGAAATAATAAAACAAAAAAGTATTCCAGAAAAATCTAATAAAAGATTTGATTTTATTATTAAAAATAAAACTAATAATTTTACAGTTTTAGTTGAATCTAGTTTTTATAATACATCAGGCTCTAAAATATCAGAGACAGCTTCATCATATCTAAATTTAAGAAAAGAAATAGCGAAATATGAAAATCAATATTTACTTATTTGATTGGCTGATGGAAAAGGAATGAAAAGTATTAAAAGTTTTCTTAATGAAAATATTGAAAAAAAATATATATATAATCACAATGATTTTTTTAAAAATATTAAAAAAATAATGTTAAATTAAATTTTATTTATAAGCGATATTTTTATCAAATTCTTCTCTATCTAAATTAAGAACAATTTCTTCTATTAATTTAATTGTATTTTCAATATCATTAATATCACAAGCACCTAAAGGAGAATGTAAATATCTTTGTGGAATAGAAAGAGTTATAGTTGCAACACCATTAGAAGCGTATTGTAAGGCAGCGGCATCTGTTCCTCCACCTTGAGCTATATATTTATATGTTGGAATGTTTTTTTTCTTTGCAAGATCTAAAATTCATGATGTTAATTTTGGATCCATCATTGTGCTTGCATCCATATATCTTAGAGCAACACCCGCACCTAATTTTTGAATTCCTTCTTTTGCCTGAAATGTATCGTGAGAAGCACATGTATCAATTGCAATAGCTACATCTGGATTAATTATTGATGAAGCTGTTTTAGCTCCTCTTGTTCCAACTTCTTCTTGAACAGATCCTACAATAAATACTTGATTATTTAGTTTTTTATTTTTTAATCTTTTTAGAAGTTGATCAATAACAACAACTCCTGCTCTATTATCCATAGCTTTTCCTACAACTATTTTATTGTTCATTAAAAAAGGTTCACCTGTTAGATAAACTTTATCTCCTATTTGAATACCATTTTTTTCAGCATCTTCTTTTGAATCAAAACCTAAATCAATATATAAATCTTTTACCAAAGGAGCTTGATTTCTTTTTTCAACATCTAAAATATGAATTGAAGTATGACCGAATACTCCTTCAAATTTTTCTCCTTTACTATTTTCGACAATTGCTTTAGTTCCAATAATTACATTTGGTCAAATTCCTCCAACCATTGATAAAATTAATTGTCCATTTTTTAATATATTTTGAACTAAAAAACCAACCTCATCCATATGAGCAACAATAGCTACTTTAAGTCCATTTTCTTTTTTGTTTTTTTGTGAAAAAATTATTGAGCCTAATCCATCTCTTTTATATATTAAATTATCATCAATATTTTCTTTTAATTTATCAACTACCGCTTCTTCATGTCTTGATATTCCATTTATATTTAAATATTCTTTTAATCTTTTATATAATTCGTTATTCATTTTAAGCCCCTTTTAACTTTAATAATAATTTTATCTTAATTTTAGATATATTTAAAACACAAGAAAAATATTATTATTTTCTTTTATAATATAATTTAAATTATGAATAAAAATGATAGAAATATTTCTCCTTCAATTTTAGATATTCCAAGCGATGAAAAGATTAATTTTGTTAATAAATATTTAAAATTTAACCTTAAGTTTATTCATTATGATTTTATGGATAATAATTTTGTTCCCAATAAAGGAATTGAAATAGAAGAATTTAAAAACATTATAAAAAATACTCCTAAACATATTTCTAATGCTCATCTTATGGTAACAAATCCATTTGAATATGCTAATCAATTAAAAGAATTTGCTACTTGTTTAACAATTCACTATGAATCAGTTAATAGAGAAGATGTTATTAATTTTGCAAAAGAATTTTGTATCGATAATTGAGTAGGATTGGCTATCAGTCCTAAAACTACTTTTGAAGATATAGAAGATATTATTCAATTTTTTGACATCATTTTAATTATGGGAGTTAATCCTGGATTTGGTGGTCAAAAATTTATTGAAGATACTTATAATAAAGTCAAAACTATAAATGACTATATAATTGAAAAAAAATTGCCTGCACTTATTGAAGTAGATGGTGGAGTAAATGAAAAGGTTTGTTCTAAATTATGAAAAAACGGAGCTAATATTTTAGTTTGTGGTTCTTATTTATATAAAAATCCTACACTAGAAACTATTAAAAAATTAGTTGCTTAATTTTATAAAAATAATTTATAAAAATTTTTTAATGAAGAATAATTTTCTTTTATTTTTTTAATGCTTAGATCGCTTTTAATTTCTCCTTTTTCCATTATAATAACCCTATCACAAATGGTTTCTATTTCTTCTAAATTATGTGAAACTAAAATAATATTTATATTGTTTATTTTACAAAAATGTTTAACAAAAGATATCAATTTATTTTTATTATATAAATCAAGATTAGAAGTAAATTCATCTAGAAAAAGAAATTTAGGCAAATGTAAAATAGATAAGAGCAAACTTGCTCTTTGCATTTCTCCTCCAGATAATTTATTAATATTTTTTTTATAAAAATTAGACAAAGAAAATATATTAAGCATATTATCAAGTTCATTTTTAGTAATATCATTATTATTAGCTGTTATTACAAAATCAAGTAAATCCTTTAATCTTATATTTGCTGGAAAATTATTATTCTGAAATTGAATTCCTATTTTTTCAGTAAATGAATATTTAAAATCATAATTATAGTCAATAGTTCCACTATCAAATTTAATTAATCCAGTTATCATTTCTACTAATGTAGTTTTACCTGAACCATTCCGGCCGATTATTCCAACATTTTCATTATCAAAAAATGGAATAAAAATATTTTTTAAAATAAAATTTTTTGTTTTTTTATCTACATAAGAAATATCTTTAACTAAAATTGAAGCAGTTTCTAATTTTTCATATTTTTGTAATAAAAAAGGAGAATTATTTTCGTTATATTCTTTTTCTGTAAAAACAAAATCAAATGAGTCTCTTATCCCAGACTTTTTTTGCATTATCTATTATTCCATTTCATTTTTTTAATTGAAAAAATTATTAGAAAAAATATTAAAAAAATAGGAACTAATCAACCGACATAAATTTCTCATGAGCTTAATCCAAGTTCTATAAAAAGGGGATTTGAAGATAAAAAAGGATCAAAAATATTTTCTCCATTAATTGATAAAATTAAAAAATTATTAATATACCTTAAAGGTGTTATATATGAAAAGAAAGAAATAAATGAAAATTTATCAGCCAATCCTTTTACAAGAATTTGCGAACCAAAAATTATGCTTCAATAAATTATAATTGATGAAAATATATTCATTTGAATATTATTTTTAGAAATTGATGATATAAAAATTCCTATTGAAATAGTAAAAATTTCTAAATAAAATATAACAAATAAATAACTTAATCAGTTTATTTGTGATTGAGAACCGAAAAATAAATCAATTATTTTAAAAGTAGTTCCTTCAATTAAAATATTTTGTCATCCAAAAAGAGCAAAAAATCAAGAAAAATTTCAAATTAATTGAGTAATTATTAAAATAAAATAATAAGAAATTATAGTAGTAAAAAATGTAAAAGAAGATACTGAAGAAACTCTTATCAATTTAATAAGAGAAGAATTTTTAAAATAAAGAATTGTTGATGGCAAAACTTGAATTGCTGTTGTTATTAGACCAAACATAATTATATTGGAAATCATTTCAACAAATAATGTTATTGCAAAGGAAGTAGTTAAAATAATTTGAGTAAAAAGTATAATTAATATTAAATCAAAAATATATAGAAAAAATATTGTTTCTTTTGAAAAAATAAATTGCTTATTTAAAAGCTTGATAAAAGCTATTGAAGGTCAAAATGATTTTTTTCTTTTGCTAAAAAAATATTTTTTTTCTTTTAAAATATTTTTATTCATATTATAAAAAGTATACACTTAATAAAAATAAAATAAATATTTGATAGAATTTTATTATGGAAAATAAATATTTAAAACATAAATTACTTAATTTAATTGTTTTTAATAATAGTGATAGAGCTATTTTTATGAAATTAAATGCTAATGAAGTTTTAGATCCTTTAAATTTTTTTGAATTAAATTCTTTAATAAATTTATTTGAAAAATGAACTAATGCTCACATTAAAAAAAATAAATGATCAAACGTTATTTCATTATTAAATGAGAAAAAAAATGCGAAGGATTTTTTAAAAAAAATAAATGAAGAAAAGTTTTTTCTTCCAACAATGAGAAAGAATCGAATTTTAAAAGATTTTAAAAATAATAAATCAGATACAATAACTTATTTACAAAAGAAATATGCAGATACTAGTTTACAACTTAAAAATGTTAATGATATTGCTTTATCTAAAGAAAAAGATTCAGGTGAATGATTTTTTTATTTAGGAAGATATTTTTTAAAAGGAGTTATAGGGCCAACTAAAGAGGTAATTAATGCTCCTTTATTATTTGTACCAGTTGTTTATAATATTGAAAATGAAAAATTAGAAATAAAAGAAGAGAATTTTGTTATTAATGAAAAAATTATTACTCATTTAATTAAGTCATATAATAAAAAAAGTAAAATTTTTCAAAAGTGAATAGATATAGATAATGTTGATGATATTATTTTGTTTTTAAAAAAAGAATTTGATATAGAAATATATAAACCAAATAAAATTATTGATTTTTCAAATTCAGATGTAGAACTTGTAAGAAAAGAATATCCGAAATTAGTGATAGAAGATTCTTTTGTTTTAGGTTTAGTAATTCCTTCTGGAGGAAGATTAAAACAAGATTTAAATTATATTATTGAAAATAAAATAGATGTTTTTGGTGATAATTTAATAAATTTTAAAAAAGAAGTTGATAAAAATATATTATTTGATCCTGAAAAAGAAAATATTCAAATAACGTCATTAAATCTTTCTCAACTAAAAGCTCTTAAATTTTCACTTGAATCAAATACTGTAATTCATGGTCCACCTGGAACAGGTAAATCAGAAACTATTACAAATATTTTAGCAAACATTTTAATTAATAATAAATCTGCTTTAATGGTTTCTGAAAAAAATGCTGCTTTAGAAGTTTTAATAGATAGATTAGGTGATTTAAGAGACTTTAGTATATTCTTTAACAATATTAATGAAGCAAACGGAAAAAAATATTTTTTTAATAGTATTTTAACATTAGAAAAAATGCTTTCCGAATCTGAAGATGATATGCAAATTGATTTGGATGTAGATTTTAAAAATGAATATTTTGAAAAGACATTAAAAAATAGAATAACTTTAAAAGAAATTAATACTTTAAAAAAAGAAATAACATCTTGAAAAAATGAAGATTTTTATTTTAATGATTATATTAAAAATCTTTCATATTTAAATTCTAAGAATGATATTTATAAAAAAATAGTAGATAACAATATAAAAGATATTAATAAAAAAGAATATCAAAAAATAATAAAATTAATTAATTTTATGAAAAGTCATACATCTTCGGAAAATGAATATAAAAATTATTATAAAATAATGAAAAGAAAAATAGATATATTTTTAAATGAATTTTTCAATTTAAATGATGAATGAATTCATGATAATTTTTCATTATTTGCAATTAATGAATTTAAAAATATTCAATATTCACAAAAAATAATAAAACAGCTTTTTGAAAGTAATGATAAATTAGAAAATATTTTTAAAAACGATTTATTTTTTATGAAAAGAAATGAAGAAAAAATTAATAATTTAAAAATAATAGTTTCTAATAAGGATCAACGTGGAGAATTTTTTTTAGATTCAATTATAAGAAATAATAATTACTATGAGTTTCTTGAATTAGTAAAAAATACAAATTCATTAAGAGTAAAAAAAGTTGTTAAAAAATGATTAATTGAAAAAAGTCCTGAAGAAGAAAAAGAAAAAATGGAACATGTTTTTGATTATAAAATTATTCAATTTATTGCAGAAAAAATAGATGAAGAAAAAATACTTTTAGGACCAATTGTGGATATATATAATAAATTTAAAAGTGTTCTTAGACCATTATATTTATTTTTTTATTTTAAAAATTTAAAATTTGAAGAAGATGTAATAAATTTTATTGAAAATGAATGAAATAATCTTCCTGTTGAAGCTATTTATGCAATTGATGAATTTAATATTCAATTCGAAGAAATTTTAATGGCTAAAAATATTTATAATTTTAAAAAATATATATTAACTTCAGAAAGAATAGAAATTTTACAAACATATCAAAACTTAAAAAAACAATTAGTTGAAGATGAAAGTGTTGATTGAGAAGATATTAATAAAATTATTTACAATCAAGTTAAAGCGGAATGAATTAATAAAATTAAAAATAGTGAATATTCTGAAGATATAAAAGAAATATTTAGAATTGCTAATTTTAAAAGATATCCTAAATTAAATCCTTTTATAAAAAAATATACAAAACAACTTATGGAGCTTTTTCCTATATGGATTGCTCGTCCAAATGATATTGCAAATATTTTAGAATGTGAAGAAGGTATTTTTGATTATGGAATATTTGATGAGGCATCACAAATGTTTTTAGAAAGAGCATATCCTATTTTATATAGAACAAAAATAAAAGTTGTAGCAGGGGATGAAAAACAACTTAAACCATCATCATTCTTTGTTTCAAGAATAGAAGAACAAGTTGAAGATGAAGATGATTATATTTTTGAAATTGATTTTAATAATGCTGATTCATTATTAGAAAGAGCAACATTTTCCGAATGAAATGAAATTTTATTAAATAATCATTATCGTTCTGTTTCTCAAGATTTAATAGAATTTTCTAATAAATTTATTTATGATAATAAATTAAATATAGCTTCAATTAATCAAAAATTTAAATCAGTACCTTTAGAAGTAATTGATGTAGAAGGATTTTTCCAAGATGGAATAAATGAAATAGAAGCAAAAGAAGTAATAAGACAATTAGAATTAAATATTGAATATTTCCAGAAAATAATTATTATTACTTTTAATATCTCTCAAAGTTTATATATAAAATCATTAATCGATAAAAATAAAAATGAGTTAGTGAAGATTAAAAATAAAGAAGGTAATTTACTTGTTACCAACCTTGAAAATGTTCAAGGTAATGAAGGTGATCTTGTAATTATTTCTATAGCTTATGCTAAAAGCCCTAAAACATATCGTTTAAGAAATGCTTATGGTCCTTTAAATATGTCTGGGGGAAAAAATAGATTAAATGTTGCACTTACACGTTCAAAAGAAAAAATGATTATTGTTAAATCATTTTTAAATGCAGAAATGGATGTTAATCCTGACAACGAGAATGCAATGTGTTTTAAAAATTTAATTCATTATTTAGATTCTAAAAAAGAAAAAAATAATACTAAAAAATTAATTAGTGAAGAAACAAATCAAATGAAAAAAGAAATATATAATATATTAGTAGAAAATATATATTTTAATCAAGATAAAATTGAAATAATAATTGATTATAAATTAGGTAATTCACTAATTGATTTTGTTTTCTATGATCGTCAAAAAGAGCTTGTTTTATTAGCTATTAAAATAAATGATTGAAATAAAATAAATGATGATTTTTTAGAAAAGACAGATCTTGTTAAATTTTTAGAATCAAGAAATTATAATTATTTAGAAATAGATGAAATTGACTGATTTTTAGATTTAAATGAAATACTTAATTATATAAATAAAGTTTTAAATTAAATTATTTTAATTTAATAGTATTTAATTTATTAATAGTTTTTTTAAGAATAGTTTCTTGTTTAGTTTGATTTGCAAAATCTAAAGAAGAAGATTCTAAATTTTGTTTTGTAATATTTAATAATGAATTTAAATTACCCTCATCTAAATCTTCTTTAAAAGAAACATCATCTGTAAAAATATTTACATATAATCTTTCAGCATAAATAAGACCACCACCAATTGCTAGAATATGATAATCTGGTGAATTAGGAGAATTTAAATACATAGTAGAAATTTCAATATTTGAAACAAAAGGAAGAATATTTTTTTGAATACCTCTATATCCTGTAGTTAATTTAACTGTGATTAAATCTACATAATCATCGAAAAAAACTCCTGAGGGAGTTAGAATTGATAATTTAATTTTATGTTCATTTTCTAAATTATTATTCATAAAACTCCTATTCTTTTACATCTGAAATAGTGGCTTGATATTTTCTTTCTTTTTCAATAACTTCATCTATTGAACCTACATATAAAAATGATGATTCATTAAAATTATCATATTTACCTTCTAAAATTTCTTTAAAACTTCTGATATTATCTTCCAGTTTTACATATTTACCTTTAATCCCTGAAAATTTTTCAGCAACTGTAAATGGTTGTGATAAAAAGTTTCTTATTTTTCTTGCTCGATAAATAATTAATTTATCTTCATCGGAAAGTTCATCCATTCCAAGAATAGCTATAATATCTTGAAGTTCCTTAAATCTTTGTAATATTTTTTGCACTCCAAGAGCTGTTTCGTAGTGTTCAACACCAATAATTAAAGGATCTAATAATCTAGATGTTGATGCTAATGGATCAACAGCTGGATAAAGACCAAGAGAAGCGATATTTCTATCAAGAACTGTTTTAGCATCAAGATGAGTAAAAGTGGTTGCTGGAGCTGGATCTGTTAAATCATCTGCGGGCACATAAACTGCTTGAACAGAAGTAATTGATCCTAATTTAGTTGATGTTATTCTTTCTTGTAATTGACCCATTTCGGTTGCAAGAGTTGGCTGATAACCAACAGCTGAAGGCATTCTTCCAAGAAGAGCGGAAACTTCTGAACCTGCTTGTGTAAATCTAAAAATATTATCAATAAATAAAAGAACATCTTGATTTAATTCATCTCTAAAATGTTCTGCCATAGTAAGTCCTGAAAGAGCTACTCTCATTCTAGCCCCTGGAGGTTCATTCATTTGCCCAAAGACAAGAGCTGTTTTATCTAAAACGCCAGCTGCTTTCATTTCATGATATAAATCATTTCCTTCACGTGTTCTTTCTCCAACTCCTGCAAAAACAGATAAACCACCATGTTCAGAAGCTATATTATTTATTAGTTCTTGAACAATAACAGTTTTTCCTACACCGGCTCCTCCAAAAAGACCAATTTTTCCTCCCTTTCCATATGGAGTTAATAAATCGATAACTTTGATTCCTGTTTCTAAAATTTCAGTTGATGCTTTTTGTTCTTCATATGAAGGAGCTAATCTATGAATAGGCATTTTTTTTGCATTTTCTATCGGTGCTAAATCATCAATAGGTTCTCCTAAAACATTAAACATTCTTGAAAGAACATCTTTTCCTACTGGAACTGAAATTGGACTTCCTGTATCGACTATATCTAAACCTCTTATTAGCCCTTCAGTTGAAGACATTGAAATACAACGAACAGTATTATCACCTATTTGTTGTGCTACTTCAAAAATATGTTCTTTACCTTCGTATTTTAATGATAATGCATTTAAAATAGCAGGAATTTTTCCTTCATCAAAACGAGCATCAACGATAGGTCCTAAAATTTGGATTATCTTACCTATATTTTCATTATTTTTTTTATTCATTGTCTGCTCCTGCTACAATTTCTGCTATTTCTTGTGTTATTTTGGCTTGTCTTATTTTATTATAATCTTTTTTCAAATTTTCAATTATATCCTTTGCATTATTTGTGGAATTTTCCATTGCAATTCTTCTAGAAGACATTTCTGATGTTTTTGAATTTATAAGTTTAACTAATAAAATACTATTAATATAAAGAGGAAGAGAATTTAGAAGAACTGTTGAAGAATTTGGTTCAAATTCAGTAATTGAAGTAATAGGATTTTCCTCTAGCATTTTTAATCTTTCAGTTCTTGAAAAAGGAAAAATTTTTTTATCCTCTGGATCACATCTTAAAGAATTTATAAATCTTGTATAAAGAACATGAATTCCACGCGCTTTATTTTCTAATAAATACTCCACTAGTTTAAAAGTAATTTTATCTAATTTATCTTCTTCAACTACATCTCCAAATCCAGGAAAATCTAAAATAATTTGTTTTTTATCAAAAAACTCATTAGCTCATTTTGTTCCTTTGGTTCCAATAGGAATAATAAAATCATTTTTTTTAATAGTTTTTTTAGCTAGTTTAATAATATTGGAATTATATCCTCCACAAAGACCGAAATCAGAAGAAATTAAAACAAAAATTCTAGGTTTTTCAGGATCGTAATGAATTATATTTTCTCATGACTTAATATTTTTATTAATATTTAAAAATACATTTTCTACTCTATCTGTATATTCTCTTACTTTATTTAATTCTTCTTGAATACGACGAAATTTAGAAATAGAAACTAATTCCATTGCTTTTGTTATTTTTTCAAAAACAGAAACAGATGATATTCTTGTTTTAATATTTTCTAAAGAAGGCATAATTAAATATTTTCCTTTTTCAATTTAATTCCATAACTAAGAAGAAAACCTTCTAAAAATACAAATAAGATATTATCAATTTCTTCTTTTATCTCATCCGTTAAATCTTTATCTAATTTTAATTTATGAATTATATTTTTTCCTTTTTCATCTTTTTTAAGAAAATTAATTAATTCTAATTTAAATTCTTTTATATTTTCTTCAGGAACATATTTGATATATTTTTTTCTAATTGCATAAAGAATTACTGTTTGTAATTCTTGATCTACAGAATTAAATTGTTTTTGTTTTAAAATATCATATATTTTTCTTCCGTTTGTTAATATTTCTTTTGTAGCTTCATCTAAATCTGAACCGAATTGAGAAAAGGATTCTAATTCATTAAATCTTGATAATGTTAATTTTAATTCAGCAGAAGCTTTTTTCATTGCTTTTGTTTGAGCATTTGATCCAACCCTTGAAACTGAAAAACCAACATCAATAGCCGGTCTTTGACCAGAATTAAATAAATTATCTCTTGTAAAAATTTGTCCATCTGTAATCGAGATTACATTTGTTGGGATATATGCTGAAATATCATTTGATTGAGTTTCAATTATGGGAAGAGCTGTAATGGTTCCTCCACCATAATTTTTATTAACTCTTGCAGCTCTTTCTAATAATTGAGAGTGAAGATAAAAAACGTCTCCCGGATAAGCTTCACGTCCTGGTGGTCTTCGAAGAATTAATGATAAGGTTCTATATGCAATAGCATGCTTTGATAAATCATCATAAACAATTAATACATCTTTGCCACTTTCCATTCATTCTTCAGCAATTGTAACTCCTGAATATGGAGCTATATATTGAAGTGGAGCTGATTCAGAAGCACCGGCTACTAAAATAGTAGTATAAGATAGAGCATCATTTTCTTCTAAAGTTTTAACAATTTGAGAAACTGAAGAATTTTTTTGACCGATAGCAACATAAACACAATTAACATTTTTCCCTTTTTGGTTAATAATTGTATCAATAGCTATTGATGTTTTCCCTGTTTGTCTATCACCTATAATTAATTCTCTTTGCCCCTTACCTATCGGAACTAAAGCATCAATTGCAATAATTCCTGTTTCAAGAGGTTGATTAACTTCTTCTCTTGTCATAACTCCAGGAGCTACTCTAAAAATTTCTCTACTTTTATGGGAAATTATTTCTCCCTTGCCATCTATTGGTTCCCCAAGAGCATTAATTACTCTTCCTAATAAATAATCACCTACAGGAATTTGAATAACTTTTTTTGTTCTTTTTACTTTTTGACCTTCAAAAATATTTTTTTCATCACCAAGGATTACAACACCTACGAAATATTCTTCTAAGTTAAGAACCATTCCGAAAATATCATTTCCAAAATTAACTAATTCTCCTAATTTAACATTATCTAATCCAGAAACTAAAGAAACACCATCTCCTACAGAAAGAACCTTTCCCACTTCCGATGAATCTATTTTTGATTTATAATTAAGAATTTGATCTTTAATTAATGTTGAAATTTTAGTTGAATTTATTGCCATTTTTAGCTCCTTTTAATTGTTGAGATAGTTGTTCTAATTCTAATCTTATAGATGTTTCTATAATTTGATTATCAACTTCTATTCTTATTCCTGAAATTAGATTTTCATCTATTAAATTTTTTATTATAACTTTGGAGTTAAATTTTTTTTCTAATTTTTCTTCGATTTTTTTAAGTTTAATTACACTTAATTTAGTTGAAGAATAGACTATACATGATTTTATTTTTAATTCTATTGCTGAACTTTTTATAAAAGCACCTAAAATATTATTTATTTTGAAAAAGAGATTGTTTTTTGTTATTAATTTTAATCAACTTAAAATATTATCATTAAAACCTTTGAAGGTATTGTCAATAATTTCTTCTTTTTGAGAAAAATTTAAATTATATGAAGAAAGAAGAGCGATAAAACTATTATTTTCGCTTAAAATTTGTTGAAGTAAAATGGCTTCATTAAAATAATTATTAAGTTCTCCTGAATCATTTGCTATTTCAAACAATGCTATTGAAAAGTTTTTAATATTTTTTTCAAAACTCATTTTAATTATTTCTCTTCCATGAATTGATCATAATATTTTTCAATTGATTTTTCTTGAACAGATTCACCAATGATTTTTTTAGAAATTTCTATTGCTGTATTAATTATTTCATCTCTTTTTTCTTGTTCAAATTGTTCTTTTAAAGAATTGATTTCTAATAAAACTTGTTCATAGTTTTTTTCAGCTTCTTTTTTATTTTTTTCAATTATTTTTAATTGCTCTTTTTCAAAAGCAATTTTTGCATCTTTTATTATATCTGCCGCTCTTAATCTAGATTCTATAAGTTCTTTATAGGCATCAGCATTTAATTTTATAGCTTCTTCTCTTGCAAGAATTGAATCATCAATATTTTTTTGAATAAAATCAACTCTTCTTTTAACCATTTTAGAAACAGGTTTATAAAAAAATAAAGTTAATATTATTCCTAAAAAAACAAGTGAACCTAAAGTTGCAATCATTATATATAATGAAGGCATTAATTGATCTACTTTATTAGATACATCACCAATTACTGGAGGAGCTTTAGTTTCATTAATTGATTCTATAAATTTATTTGCTTTATTTGTAACATTTTTAATAATTGAAAAAATTTGTACAATTTCCATAATTTTAAACCGCTACTGTTGGGTTGTAAACAAAAAATAGTAAGATAGAAATAACTAAGGCATAAATTGCTGCCGATTCTGTTATCGCTAATCCCATAATTAACATTTTTCTAATTTTAGATTCAGCTTCAGGGTTTCTTCCAACAGCTTCAGCTGCTTTACCTGTTGCATATCCTTGACCAATTCCTGTTCCAAGAGCTCCTATAATAGAAAGTCCGGCACCAACTGCTACTAAACCATATTGAACTCCAAAATCTTGAGTTGTGGTTGTAGGGGCTTTAGAAATAATTTCATTTAATTTTTCTAATATCATTTTATTCTCCTTTTTATTTTAAATTTTATTGAATAATAACTAATTTGTTTTCTTTTTTTATTTTTTTATTTAATTTTATATCTTGTCCTTCTTCAACTTCTGTTGCTCAATAAATAGTTGTTAATAGTGAAAAAACATATGCTTGAATTGAAGCTTCGAATAGATCAAAGTAAATATGAAATCAAGGGGCAATAACCATTCCTAATAAATTTATTTGACCAATTACTGGAATAAATCCTCAAATTGTTCCAGTAATTACATAAATTAAAAACATTAAAATTGAACCACCTAAAATATTTCCATAAATACGGAATGAAATAGAAATAAGGGGTGAAAATTGAGAAGCGAGCTCGATAGGATTTATAAATTTTTTAAAAAACATATGTTTTTTATATGCTATTCCAAAAATATAAATACCAAGTCAGGAAATAATTCCTAAAACTAGAGCTACCGAATATGAAGATGTAATTGGTTCAAGTCCAACTAATGAAGTTGTATTCCCTACAATAAGAAAGGTAAATAAAGTAAATATATAAGGACCTATTCTATCTACTTTTCCAGATGATATTGAACTAAATTCTGAATTAAAAACTCCGACATATTGTTCTGCAAAAAAAACAATTCCTTTTGGAGCTTTGGTAACATCTTGTTTTTTAACTTTAAAATATACTATTAAAGAAATTATAAAAATAATTACAAAAGTATAAATTAAAGAAATTAATTGCGGTTGTGCTCAAACTCATAAATTTTCCGTTAAGGGCGAATTTTTAATTTGCATTTATCATCTCCTTATTCTTTGATTTTGGTTTTTTAAATAAAGTATCTATTATATTTGTTAAAAAAATAGAAATGTAAGAAATAGTTAATCCAAATAAAAAAGTTCAAAAATTAAAAACTCCATCTAATAAATTTTTAACTTCTACCAATTTATTTATATTTAAAACTATAATAATTAATATTATATTAATTGCCATAATTAAAAAAAATCTTACAAACGATATTAAAATTACAAAACCTTTGCTTCTCTTTTTTGATAATAATTTTGTAACAAAAAAATAATTAGTAATAAAACTAGTTGTTGAACCGAAAAAACCTACTAAAAAACCTGTTAAATATGTATAGGAAAGATATAATAATCCCAACATAATAATAATTGATACAATAAAAATTATTAATCAAGTTTTTATAAGTTTTTTTTCTGTTTCAAAATAAATCATAATTTTAGGTATTTTATAAAAAATACCTAAAATAATTTTACAACTTTATATTAAATAATAATTAATTATTATTTAATTTTTATAATTATTCTTTACCTAAAATTCTATTTCAAGTAACTTCACTTGCTTCTTCAGATATTAAAGTTGAAATTGTTTTAAGAGCAAGAGAAAAAGAAGCAGCAGGACCTCTTCCTGTAATATATTTTCCATCTACTTCTGATAAGCTTCCATTTGTTACTCTTTTTTCAGATGAATTGCTTTCAATATCTTCAATAGGATATGAAACATATTTTTTATCAGCAAAAATTTTATTTTTTCAAAGTGCATTTGGAGAATCACAATGAGCTATTACAAATTTATTCTTTTTCTCAAATTCTCTAATAAAATCTAAAGATTTTTTATCATCTCTAAGAGCCATTGCCATTTGGCCTCCAGGAATATATAAAGCAATATAATCATCTATATTAGGATTTGAAACTGTTGGCGTAATAGAACCAAAATTATTTGAACCAAAAACTGGTTTCATTCCATGTGGATTATAAAAATCAATTTTTTCAAATTGACCTGACATATTTAATGTTCCTAAAAATGCATTTAATTCTATATCTTGATAGTCATCCAAAATTAATGTAAGTATTTTCATATTTTCCTTTTAAATTTAAATCTAATTATTTATATTATATTATAAAATTAAAAGATATGAGACTTAAATTTAATAAAGAAGCTAAATCATTAGTTGAAGAATCTAATTATTTAATTAAAGATTTTCCTTATAAAATAAAGGGAAATGTTGTAATAGAACTTGGTATGGGCAAGGGAGAAATGCTTTCTGAATTAGCTAAATTTCAACAAGATAAAAATTTTATAGGCATTGAAAAGTTTGATACTGTAATTTTAAAAGCAATTAAGAGATTCGAGAGAGAAAAATTGAATAATGTTTTAGTAATTAATAAAGATATTAAAAATATTGAAGAATTTTTTGAAGGAAAAGTAAATGAAATTTGATTAACATTTAGTGATCCTTGACCTAAAAAAAGACATGCAAAAAGAAGATTAACTCATAAACTTTTTTTAGAAAAATATAAAAATATTTTAACTCCTGATGGAATTATTAAACTTAAAACAGATAATGATAATTTTTTTGCTTATTCATTAGAATCAATTAAAGACTTTGAAAAAACAAAAATTATTTTTGAAACTAACGATTTACATTCTAGTATTAAAAATGAAAATAATTATTATACTGGTTATGAAAAGAAATGACAAGAAAAAGGAAAGAAAATTAATTATTTAGAATTTTGTTTTACTTAAATTAATGAAATATTTATTAAATTTTCATTTAATATAGACGCACCTTTTTTTGTTTTACTAAGTGTGTTTTCTAAAACAATATTTAAAGTCATAGATTTTCCATCATAATTAAGGAAATTAAAGTCGGAAATTTGAAAATTAGATGATAATCCTATATTTGTTAAATCAATTAACTTTCCAATATAGTTGTCTGCTGTTTCATCTGCAAAATTAAATAAATCAATAGAAAATTTTTTATCTCCTAAAATTTCAATACCTTTTTTATTCAAAGGAATTTGTTTATCTTTAAATTTATTAAATTCAGCTGAAAATAATTGTTGAATTTCTGGAGTAACGATTTTAAAAGCTTCAGGTAAATCCAATACACTAAAAACATCAATCATTATCGGGTTTCCTTTTCCATCTAATAATGTTACTTCCTTACCATCTACGATTATTGTTTTAGGAATAGGAGCTGGAGTATATATAGCAGGACCATTATTATATTTATAATAAAAATTAGTAAATAAATTTCCTGTATTATCATTTGTCATTAATTTATTTCCAAAAATTAATTCATATCCTTTATCTAAAACAAAATTTTGATTATTAAAAACTTTTTGGAATGTATTGAAATTTATAATTGAAGAAGCATAAACATTTTTAGCTTTTTCTGAACCAAAAGTATTTACAAAATTTTTACCATTTTTATTTACATATTCTTGAATTCCGTTTTGAGAACAAGAAACTACAAAAGAAATAGGGATTAAAGGAGTAAATATTGAACCTATAATTAAAAAAAAATTCTTTTTATTTATCATAATTTTTTATTATACTATATTATTAAAAGTTAATAAACAATCAATTTCATCAATAATAGCAATATTAAGACTAGGGAAATTTAATGTAAAATTAATTTTAATTGTTTTATCAACTAAATTTTTACTTTTAATAGAGATAGAAAAATCTTCAAACGAAGCAACTACTAAAGAGTTTTTATAAATATTATTAAATGAATTAATAATAATATTATCTAAATCTATATTTTGATTATTAATAATATTTTCAGGAGTAATTTGATTTAATTCATTTGCTGAAATATCATTAAAAAATTGTGCATCTGTATTAATATTTTGAGTTAATGTTTGATGAAAATTATTGTAACCTGAAAGATAAAAATCATTAATTTGTTTTTTTAAATTTTCTGAATCAGAAACTGGAATTATATTATTTTGATCATAATTTTGTAAAACATTTAAAGAATAAATTTTTTTATCTCATATATTTTTATCAAAAGAAATTTTAACTAAAATATTTGTTGTTAATTCTTTTGGTTTCGAAAATGCTACATTAATTATTTCAAATTTCAATGAATTAAATGTTTTTTTATCTTTATCAGATATTTTTGAAGGTGGTGAAAAAATAATAGATTCATTTAAATTTTTTAAAATTTCATTTTTATTTATTTTTGATAAATCTATTAATGAATTTTCTTTAAAATCTGGTTTATACGATTCTTTAATAATATTTCAATAAGCCCGAGATTCAACATCTGTAACGACAGGTTCATTACTACAAGAAGAAACAATAACTAAAGGAGTCAAAGTTAAAAATGGAAATAAACCTCATTTTAAAAATTTAATTTTATTTTTCATTTTTCTCCTTTTATATTATTATAATTATATAATAATTTAAAAAATTATAATCCAAATTGTAATACTAATTTAAAACTTGTACTGGATGCGAATTCTGAATCGCTTTTTACAGTTGAAAATATTACTGGATAATGATTATTTGGGTTTTGAACTCCTCCAGGATTTTCTAAATAAGAAAAAATATTTGGTTGTTGTCCATCAAAAACTTTTGAATTTAAACTTGAAGCATCCATTCCTGAAATAACACCATTACTATTTATATTATATTTAATAGTTTTAAAATATGTTTCAATAATCGGTTTAAATTGATTTATGATGCTTTCTAAAGATTCCTGATATCCCTTTAATGTTAGATCATTTTTAGTTCATGAACTAATTGTCGTATTATTATCTTTAATTTGTTTTAATTCAGAAAGTTTATATGTTTTAGAAATAGTATTATTTGGTCTATTAGGATTATATGAAAACTCAAATTTTACTATTATAGTTATATTTTGTTCTTCAGGAGTTGGAAGAGATAAAACAAAAGAAGGAATTATATTTTTATTATTAATTTCATTTTGTAAATTAGGTATTTGATTATATATATTGGCAAAATCAAATACTGTATTAGGATCATTTTGATAACTTTGATAAACTTCATTAATATTAATATTATTATTACTTATTAATTTTTGATTTAAAACAATTTCGATTCCTTTTTTATTAATATCATTATAAATATTATCTAAAGAATCTCCTTGTACAGAACAAGAAGAAACTACAGTAGGAATAACTAATGCTGGAACAGAGATTAAAAAAGTAAATATAGCTTTATTTTTCATAATATAAATATTATCACATTAAAATATTATTTTTCTTTGGTGATTATTATTTTCAAATCTGCAATAACTTTTTCAAATAATTTCACCTTTACAATTGATGTTCCAATAGAAGCAATATGAATATCAACTAATGAATGTTTTTTTAGTTTAATTCCTTTTTCAATAAGAGCTAAATTAATCTTTTTTTGTGTAATAGAACCATGAATTACATCATTAGTAGTTTTTAAAGAAAAATTTAAAGTTATTTTTTCTATTTCTTCTTTAAGTTCTAAAGCTTCTTGATATTCTTTTAAATAGTTATCATTTTTTTCTTCTATTCTTTTATTTAATTCTTTTTCATTTACATCATTAAAAGGAACGGCAAATCCATTTTTTATTAAAAAGTTTTTCGCATAACCAAGAGGTTTTTCAATAATTGTATCCTTTTTCCCGTCTTTACAATCTTTTAATAAAATTATTTTCATATTTCTCCTTTTTATTTTGCACTAATAATAGCTTGTATAATATTATCTTTAAAGTTTTCAAATGTTTCATTTGATTCATAATCCGAAGTTGCGGCAGCCGCTGAAAAATGACCACCACCACCAACTATTTCAGCAATTATTTGAACGTTTGTATCAATACCACGAGCAGACATTTTATAAATGTTTTTTGTATTTTTAAGAGTTTTAGGAACTTTAGCTATAACAAAAGCTGCTTTTCTATTTGCTATTCTTAATATTTCATCGGCAGCTATTGAAATAACATCAATTGGAATTTCCTCATTATATGCCGCTAATCAATAACCTGGTTTAACTTCTATTAAATTTTGAAGTATTTCTGAAACCATTGTAAAGTTTTCATTATTAATTTTTAAAATTTCAATTGATTCAGAAGCAGAAGCACCTAATTCTTCTAACATAGAGGCCATCATAAATGTTTTTGATGATGTTGATTTTTGAAATTTATTTGAATCTAAATAAATTCCATCTAAAAGTAATTGAGCTGTCGTTTGATCAATGAAACGATTATAGTTATTAAATAAAATTAATTCAGAAACAATTTCCGATGCAGAAGATGATGTTGATTCTATATAAACGTGGAAGTTACTAATATTTTCTGGAATTTTTGTAACTCTATGATGATCAAAAATAAAAATATTACTATCATTTGTTTTTTCAAAAATCCGATCATTTTCTGTTCTTTCTTTTTCAGCACAATCGACAATTACAACTAAAGTTGTTTTTTTAGTAATTTGATTTGCTTTCGCCTTAGAAATAAAAATTTCTTTTCTTTTAACTAAAGGTAAATATTTATCAAGAGATTTTAATCCGGTTTTATCAAAAGTTTGATTTTGAATGTATGTTTCCTTACCGAAATGTTTTGCAATAGAATAAATAGCATATGAAGCACCTATTGAATCAAGATCTGCATCTTTATGACCATAAATAATAACGTTTTCAATATTTTTTGAATTAATTTTATTATGAAAATTTTGTGCAACAGTTCTAATCAATGTTCTACTTCTATTAATTGATAATTCAGATTTAGAACCAAAGAATAGACTTTTTCCATTCTTATCTAAAATTGTAATTTGATTTCCACCTCTATTTTGAGATTGCTGTAAAGCCTCTTTAGAAATTTCAGATAAAGCGGAAAAATCATTAATTCCCCTTCCAAAACCTACTGAAAAAGAAATATTAATATTATCAACTTTATAATTTATATTCGAAAATAAAGAAAAATTATCATCGGACATTGCTTTTAATTCTTTTTCATTTGTTATAATAAAAAATTTACTTGTAGAATATTGTTTAAAATAAAAATTATATTTTTGAGAAATTTTTTCTAAAGTATGAACAACTGATGAAGTAATTGCAAATAATTCTTCTTCTGTAAGTGAAGACTGATATTTTTGAAAGTTATCAATATCAATTTCTCCTATAACTAATTTTTCATTTTTATATTTTGAAAAAATTAATTGTTCAACAGTTACGTCTTTAATAATAATAAACATTTTTTTAGCTACGTAATTAAGTTCGTAATAAATATTATCTTTAACAACGATGGTTTCGTAATTTTCTGATAAATTTATTATTTTAAATGAAGGAAAAATAGCTCCTATTTTTTTATTTAAAACTCTTGTTCCAAATCTTTCTTTTATAAAATCTGAAAATCAAAGAATATCTTCATCTGAAGAAATAATGATTACTCCAAATCCTAAACTAGCTATTAAATTTTTATCAAAATTATTTATAGTACTTGCAATAACTGATGATTGACTTTTATATATATATAAACTAAAATAAAAAAAACTAATAACAGAAAGTAAATCAAATACAAATAAAGCAAAAGAAACTTCTTTATATGCTCCTATATTATCTTTAAAGAAAAATAAAAAGATAATAAGAAAAGATAATACAAAAAATAAAGAAATTGAAATATATCATAAGTATTTATTCGTTTTTTTAGACATTTATAAAATTATATAATAAATAAAACAACTTTATATTATTTATAAATAATATAAATAAACTAATAAAAAATATATTTTTACTTATTTATTGAGTATTTTATTGAAATTTTTACATATATAAAATGTATATGAAAAATAAAATAAAAAAATTTATATGTATTTATTTTTATCATCTTGAATATTTGCGTCAATAAATTTACAAATATCTTGTATTTCTATTAAAAATAATGAACATTTAATTGTAAAAAAAGTATATGATGGAGATACATTTTATGACAAAGAAAATAATTCATATCGTTTAATAGGGATAAATACTCCTGAAATAATGGAAAATGATCAAAATATTTTAAGAAAAAAATATGCTCTAGAAGCAAAAAATACCCTTTCTAAAATGGTTTTAGGAAAAGAAATAAAGAAAATTTATTGAAAAAATGATTATTACAAAAGAAGTTTAGTAGAAATTTATTTAAATAATATTAATATAGCTGCCCTTCTTTTACAAAAAGGATTAGGAAGGATTGAATATATTTCTAATAACGAAAAAGATTATTATTACTATCCAAATTTAAATTATTTAAAGAAGCTTATAATAGCACAAAATTATGCTAAAACAAATCGCATAGGTCTTTGAAAAGAAAATCAAGAAAAAATAATATTTTTAAGAGATTAACTTATTTATATAAAAAATATTTTTAGTATATATTCTTTTTAAAATTAAATAAATAAAAATTTGTTATTATTTATTTAACTTATTAAAGTTATTTATTATGAATTTAGAAGAGACAAAAGAATATAAACTTAAATTTAATTATATTAATAATTTATTTATTAGTTGAAAAAATGTGGAATATAATTTTTATTTTAGCGATGCTCATTCATGGTTTGTTGATGATGCATTTGAGACAATAAATGATTTTTTTGATGATCATTTATTTTTTAAAATTTTACTGATTATACCTACTTATTTATTTGTTTCATTAATTTATATTTTATCAATGGCTATCGTTATTCCTATAATGTCAATAATTCAATACTGTATAAGAAGAAAAAGATGAATAAATCTTTTTGATGAAATCGAAGAAATATGTGAAGACCAGGAAAAATTAAAAAGTTTTTTATCACAAGAAAATATAAATATTAATAAAAAATATATATGTTTTGATGATGTATTTAATTATTTAGAAAAAGAAAATCATGGTGAAGATGATGAAGATGATGAAGATGATACTTATGATGACGAAGTTGATGAAGAGGATGAAGAGGAAGAGGAAACATCTAACGAAAATAAAAAGAAAGTTTCAAAAAAAATTCTTAAAAATAGAAAAGATATTATTACCCCAACAAAAATAGAAAATTTTAAAAATAATTTTGAAAAATCTATAATAGGTCAACCAAAGGTTATAAAAAAGGTCAATGAACTTTTAATTAGTGAAATGTATAATGTTTCTAAAAAAGATACAAGACCAATTGGGGTTTTATTTTTCGCAGGGCCAACGGGTGTAGGAAAAACAGAATCAGTAAAAGAATTATCTAAATATATCTATGAAAATGAAAATTTCCATAGATTTGATATGTCTGAATATAAACAAGATACTGCAATAAATAAATTTATAGGAGCAGATAATGGATTTGTTGGATTTGAAGAAGGTGGAACATTGATTAATGCAATGAAAAAGAATCCATCATCAATAATTCTATTTGATGAAATAGAAAAAGCAAATTCCCAAGTTTTTGATATGTTTTTACAAATATTAGATGAAGGAGTATTAACATCAAATAAAGGTAAAAAAATTTACTTTGATAAAACTATAATAATTTTTACATCTAATTTAGGAATTGATGAACAAAATTTCAATGATGATGTTTATGAAAGTTTTGAAAAAAGTGTTAAAAATTCAATATCAGAATTCTTTGATGATGAATTAAAAAGACCAGAAATTTTAGGAAGAATTGGGAAAGAAAATATTGTAGTTTTTAATAAAATTTCAAAATATGAAGATTTAACAAAAATTCTAAGTAATTTTTTCAAAGTTTTTTTAGATGAATATAAGGAACATAAAATTTATTTTACTTTTGATGAAAAAAATGTTTTTGATAAAATTTTATCAAGAGTTGATATTTCTAAAGGAGCAAGAGATATTAGAAATGAATTTGATCAATTCAAAAAACAACTATATAATTCTCTTTATGATAAAACTTTATCATTAAATACTATTAAAAATAAAACAATTAAATTTGAATATGTAAATAATAAAGTTAATATTTTAGATGTAATGAATAATAAATAGTTTTTATAAAAATAAATATAATTTTAAAATGTCATTGGGAGAGATATTTTGTGCTCTTATATTTTCAGGAAAATTATTTGCTTTTAAAAAATCAATTACTTTTTGACAATCATAATTTTGTTTTAAATTATTAACTAGTGTTTTTCTTTTAAAGGAAAAACAAAGTTTTATGAAATTTAAAAATTCTTTATTAATTATATTAAAATCAATTCCATTTTTTTTAGTTAATTTTACTATTGCTGATTCGACTTTAGGAATAGGAAAAAAAGCTTCTTTAGGAACCTTGAAAAGAATTTCAATATCGAAATAAAAAGAAAGAGAAATAGCTAATTTTCCATATTCTGGTAAATTGACTTTAGCTACCATTCTTTGAGCAACTTCATATTGAACCATTAAAATTGCCGAATTTATTTGTTCTATATTTTCAATTATTTTAAATAAAATATCTGTTGTAATATTGTATGGAATATTCGATACGATATCAACTGGAGAATTAAAATTTAATTCTTCTTTTAAAAAGTCTTTATTAATTAAATTAAATTTTTTATCTTTGATTGTTTCTAATAAAAAATCTGATAAATTGTAGTCTATTTCATAACAAGTTAAACTTTTAGCTTCTTTTAGTAAATGAAATGTAAGAGCACCTTTTCCAGGGCCTATTTCTACTATATCTTTATCTTTTACATTGGCTTCATCAATTATTTTTTTTATTATATTTTCATCTTTTAGAAAATTTTGTCCAAAACTTTTTCTAAAATATTTTTTATCCATATGATTTTATTTTACATTTTAATTTTTAAAATTAAAAAGTTTATTTAAATTGCCTAAAATAGTTGTTGCAAATTCTTTTTCTTCTATTCCTTTAATTTTGGCTATAAAATCACAAACATGAATAGCATATTCAGGTAAATTAGTTTTTCCTCTATGAGGAACGGGAGCTAAATACGGAGTATCTGTTTCGTATAAAATATTTTCAATAGGAGTTATTAGGGCAGCCTCTTGCATTTCTTTAGCATTTTTAAAGGTAACTATTCCAGAATAAGAAAAATAACAATTTAAAGAAAGAAATTTTTCAATTCATTTAGGTCCATAAGAATATGAATGAAGAACTATTTTTAATTCTGGATATTTTAAATAATTTTTTTGCAAAATAGCAAATGTATCTTCTACTGAATCTCTTGAATGAACTATAAGAACTTTGTTATATTTTATAGCAAGATCAATTTGTTTTTGAAAAAACATTTCTTGCTTTTCTTTTTCAGGACTATCATCATAATGATAATCAAGACCAACTTCTCCTATTCCTAAAACATTAGGATTATTAGCAACTAGTTCTTCAAGAGAAATTAAATCTTTTTCATTTCATGAATCATTAGGATGAATTCCAATAATTGCATAAACATTATCAAATTCTTTAGCAAGATTAATCGCTTCTACAGAATTACTTATATCTGTTCCGACTAAAAATATTTTAGTTAAATAAGATGAAAGTGCATTACTTATTATTTCCTTTGGCTCAGGAAAATATTCTTTAAAAGGATGACAATGAAGATCAAAATATTTTTTTTCCATAATTACTAAAATTATAATAAGATAATAAAAAAAATACTTAAAATAATTTTTAAGTATTTTTAATAATTTAAGTTAAGTTAAATAATTAAGCAGCTACTCTTCTATAGTTTCTTTTCTTTTCAATATAATCTTCGATTATTGTTGGTAAGAAAGTTAAAGCCATAAATAGTCCTAATACAACAACTAACATTACTCTACTGATTATTTCATCATTAGTTGCATTTGGCATATTGAATAAGAATAGTAAATCAAATATTGGAGCAAAAACAGTTACAAATAAAGCGACAGACATTATTATAATTGAAATAATTGCTGCAGGTTTAAAGTATTTTTTCTCTTCAGTAACAACTGCTTTTGTTTTTCTATTTTTTAGACAACCAGCTATAGATAAAACTATAAATGCAAATGTAAATAAAGCAGTTCAGTTAGCCATTAGGTCAGCAAAATTATATAATGATTCCATTCCAGCACCATATCCAGCACCTTCATAACCACCAGGTATATATGCAAATACACCGATTAGTACAAAGATTAATACAACTGGAATTGAAATAATTAATGAATACATAATTCCAACTCTTGGTTTATTATCATTTAATTTGTTAATAAATTTTGATCAGAATGGTAATTCTTTTTCTTTAATTAAATCTTCTACAAATCTTGGTGCTCACATAGCAAAACCATTAATGATTCCAAGAATTCCTATGGCAATTAAAATATTAATTACTCCAAAAATTCATGCTTGGTTTTCTCTAACTAATCATTCACCAAATCCAAAGAAACTTCCATTTCCGTTTAATGACATTGATACAGCTATAACTAAATAAATAACTGTAACTGCTAATAAACCAAATAAAATTGCCATTGGAGTTTTTTTAGGTTCAGCCATTTCTGATTGAATTCCAGCTGTTACATAGAATCCATCATAAGCAAAGAATATTCCGGCCATAGCTATAAACATTCCAAATCCAGGTGTCATAGCTGTTAAAGAAGTAATTTCGCCTGGAGGAGTAGGTTTAAATCCAGGTGTAATATCAGCTGGTTCTCCTAATCCTAAATATACAAACCCAATAACAGCAGCTACTGCTAAAGGTATAAATTTAACTGAAGTAATAATTCAGTTTTGAATATTTCCAAGTCTTGATGAAAAACCTGCAAATATTGTAAAGTAAGCCATTATTGCAAATACTATTACTAATCAAATTAATCAATCAACACTAGTACCAAATGCAAATGGTCCTACAAAGGCAGCTCCATCAGCGCCTATTCCGGAATTAGTCCATGCACCAATTCCGTCCTGCAACTGTATTATAAAATACAAGGGCATAAAAAAGTATGTCAGGGGTAAATAAATATAAAACATAAAGTTTCTAGATGCTTTATAAATTATTCTTGAATTAAAAGTTTTACATCATCCAATTAATGATAAGTTGTCATTTCTAGCACTAGCAATTTCAACAAGAGCAAGAGCCATACAGATAACTGCTACAGCTGCGATTACTCAAGTGAAAATTGCTAAAACTAATGATCCATGTGAACCATCAAGAACGGCTTTGGATTTTAAAAATATTCCAGCACCGATTGATGAACCTATAACAACAAGCATTGCTGAAAAAAATGATATTTTTTTCTTTAATGGTTGATCTGAAATAGAAACATGTTCATTTTTAAGAGCTTTTTCTTTTTTCATAATTTTTCCTTTCTAAAATTTTTTTTTAAAAAATTATTTATTTGATTACAGTTCCTGATTTTCCAGCAAAAACTTCCTCAATTTTATTTAGATCAGCAATAATAGCTTTTCTATTTTTACCATTTTTAACAAAGTTAATAGCGGCTTCAACTTTAGGAAGCATACTTCCTTTAGCAAATTGATCTTCTTTAATATATTTCTCTAATTCAGAAACACTTGTTTCTTTTAGAGCTTTTTGATCTGGTTTATTGTAATTTACATAAATAAAATCTACTGCTGTTAAAACTATAAATATATCAGCTTCAACTTTTTCAGCAATTAAAGATAATGTAAAATCTTTATCAATAACTCCATCTACTGTTGTATATTGGTCTTTATCAAAAATTGTTGGAATTCCTCCACCTCCTCCCAAAATGATTAGTGTTCCATTGTTAACGTTTTTTACAAAACTTTTAGAACCTATAAAATCAATTGGTTTAGGGCTTGATACAACTTTTCTAAATCCTCTTCCAGAATCTTCTAAAATAGTACTATTTGGATTATTATCTATTGCTTCTTTTTCTGTTTTATAAAATGGTCCAACAGGTTTTGAAGGTGATTTAAAAGCGGGATCATTTTTATCAACTATTGTTTGAGTTAAAAGATATTGAATGTCTTTTTTAATATCTTGTTTTTTTAATTCATTAGCAATAGCATTCATTAAATGAATTCCTATATATCCTTGAGACATAGCTCCTGCATCTGCAAAAGAAAGATTAGTTGTTTTTTCATTTGCTTTTTTTGCATCAGCAAAAGCATTAAATATCATTCCAACTTGTGGTCCATTACCATGACCTACAATAACTTCATGTCCTTCTTTTATTAAGTGAACAATTTTTTTAGCAGGAATTTTAACAAGTTCTTTTTGTTCTTCAGGAGAATTTCCTAAAGCATTCCCACCTAAAGCTATAACTATTTTAGACATTATTAATATCCTATTGTAGCTAACATAATTGCTTTAATTGAATGCATTCTATTTTCTGCTTGATCAAATGCTTTATTATATTTTGATTGGAATACTTCATCAGTAACTTCCATTGCTCCAGTTTTAACATTTGGATATTTTTTACCAAATTTATCAGCAATTTCAGCTGAAAATTCTGTATTTTTATCATGGAATGCTGGCAAACAGTGCATAAATATAACATTTTCTTTAGCAGCTTTTATCATATCCATTGAAACTTGGAAATCATGTAATTCACCAATTCTTTTATCAAATAATTCAAATGGTTCTCCTAATGATACTCAAACGTCTGTATAAATAACATCAGCATTTTTTGCAGCTTCTATTTTATTAGTTGAAAATGTTAAAGATCCACCATTTAGCGCAAAAAGTTTATTACATTTTTCAATAACATCTTTTCTTACTTCTTTATGGTATTCTTTAGGAGCACATAAAGTAATATGCATACCTGTAAAAGCAGCTCCAATTAACATTGAGTGACCCATATTATTTTTAATATCACCTATAAAAACAACTTTTTTTCCTCTAAGTTCCCCTAAATTTTCTTTCATTGTCATATAATCGGCGATTATTTGTGTAGGATGTTCATCATCTGTTAATCCATTTCATACAGGAACACCTGAATATTTAACTAATTTATCTACATCAGATTGTAAGAATCCTCTAAATTCGATTCCATCATAAAATCTTCCTAAAACTTTAGCTGTATCTTCAACTGATTCTTTTTTTCCAAAATTAGATCCTTGAGGTCCTATATAAGTAACTCCAGCTCCTAAATCAGCAGCTCCAACTTCAAAAGCACATCTTGTTCTTGTTGAATCTTTTTGGAACATTATTGCAATGTTTTTCCCTGTAAATGGACGATTATTTGTTTGTAATCCTTGGTATTTTGATTTTTTTAAATCGATTGATAAATCGATTAAATATTTAACTTCATCTGTTGTGAAATTAAGAAGCGAATCAAGACTTCTTCCTTTTAAATTAACTGGCATTTTTCCTTCTTTCTTTTTTTTAAAAAATTACTTTTAATTTTAAATTTATTTTTTTATTTCTTTCTTATTAATGGCATTGACATACATCTTGCAGATCCCATACCTAATGATAATTGGTTTCCATTAAATGAAAGAACTTTTATTCCCGCTTTTTTTAAAGCTTCTTCTGTTTTTTTATTTCTGTCATAACCAACAACTACCCCTTTATCTATTACTAAATAATTTGTAGCGTCGAAATGAGTTTCTAAATCTATATCTAATTGTAAGGCATCATGTCCTGCAACTGGAATTAAAATAGGTTTTTTACCTATTACTCTTTGAAGCATTTCTTCAAGTGTCATTTTTAATTCTTTTTTAGATAATGATTTACTGTCTCCAAGTTCAATTTCTCACATTTTTAGTGTTCCCATCATATTTGGAGAATATAAAAATTTATCAGTATCTAACATTGTTAATCATGTATCTAAATGCATTAAATTTGATTTTTTAGGAACATTAATTGCGATTACTTTTTTAAATGTTAAATCTGGTTCAGTAGATAATTTTTTAGCTATTGATTCAATTTGTTCAATTTCAGTTCTTTCCGAAACACCTATAACTAATGTATTGGCATCATAAATAAAAATATCTCCACCTTCAATTGTATGTTTATCTGTTCTTTCAGCATAACGGTGAGTATTTTTATATTCTGGATGATGTGAAAAAATAAATTCTGAAAAAATTGTTTCTCTTCTTCTTGTTTTATATTTCATTCTATTAATTGAAATTCCTGATCCTATTGATGCAAAGGGGTCACGAGTAAAATATAAATTAGGCATTGGATCAACTGCAAATTCACTTTTTGAATTAACAATTCCAACTTCTCTATTTGTTAAACCAGACATCATATTAGCTATAATAGTTTTAACATTTGTATCTTTTAATAAATATTTTTTAATTTTTTCTCTATTTTCTTTTGATTCAATAATTGGTTCAACTTCATCTAAATATTTTTCAACAAAATCATTTCTTTGAGCTTCAGTTGCAGCTTTTCATGTTTCTGAAACAAGATCAATAAGTTGAATAACTTCAATGCCTTGACTTTCTAGAATTTTTATAAATTCTTTATGTTCTTTTCTTGCTTGTATTGGTTCAAGTAAAGCAGAAAAAAGTAATTCATCCAATCTTTGTGGAGATATATACTCTATTTCTTTACCTGGCGTATGCACAAGAACCTTGGTTAATTTACCAATTTCACTATATACACTTATCATTTTTTATCCTTTTTTTATTAGGTTTAAATAGATATTCTCTATTTATATAAATTATATTACTTTTTCTAAAAAGAAAACAAAATAAATGACAAAGAAATTATAAAAGAAATAAAAGTTAAAAAAAATATATTTAACCATATAAATAATAAATTTATTGATTTATTTTTTTTATCTTGTTTTCGAATTTTATTAAAATCTAAAATTTGCATTTGAATTTTTTCAGCTTTTGTTAGTTCTAAATTATTTTTATCAGTTTTTATTTTAAAATTTTCAATTATTTTACTTTTTGGGAAAATATTTCGGTTATTTTTTTTATAGTTAAAAATAAAAACTAAGATAGCAACTAATAAAAAACAAGAATTAATAACAGAGGTAACATCATATCATTTTCTATTTTGATTATTTAGAAAAAATCATAATAAAATTATCAATAATTGCATTATTATAAAAGAAAATATTGTCATTATATTTTGAATATATAGATTTTTTTTATAAAAACTAAAAAATAATTTTATTTTTTGAGACATTTTATTTATACGCCCTTAATTAAATAGAAGAAGTTTCTTCTGAAATTCCCATATTGTCTAAATCATTTTTTTCTTCAGTTGATAAATTTGTTCATTCTTTAAATTGATTTACTGTTGAATATATAAAATGTTCATCATTTATTTTAAATCATTTTCTTTCTTTAGATTGTTCTATATCTAAATATTCAGTGCTAAAATTAGATGCTTGAAATTTTTCATTTGAATTAGAAATTTTAGGAATAGAGTTGAAAAGATTTATTGTATAAGGATGTTTTGGATTTGAATAAATTTCTTTAGTTTTTCCACTTTCGACAATTTTACCTAAGTGCATGATACTAATGTAATCTGCTATATATTCAACCATTGATAAATCATGAGCTACAAAAATTAATGAAACTTCTTTTTGTTTACATAATTCTTTTAAAATATTAACTATTTGCGCTTGAATAGATATATCTAATGAAGCAATCGGTTCATCGGCTATAATTAATTTTGGATTTGATATAAGCGCTCTTGCAATAACTATCCTTTGTCTTTGTCCGCCAGAAAATTCATGAGGATATCTTCAAGCAAATTGTCTTAATAATCCAACTTCTTCAAGAGCATTATAAATTTTTGTTCTAAGTAAAATATCTTTAATTTTTGCTTTTTGATTTACAACTTTTTTAATACCTAATAAATAGAGAATTTCTTTTGTATCTTTTTTAAGAGTATTAATTTCAATTGTAAATGTTTTTAATGTTTCTTTTTTTTCTGATAATTGTTGATTAAAAAAGTTAATTGCAGTTTTTATTTTTTTAGGAGTTTTATTTTTTTCAACCATTAAAGATTCAACTTTAACAATAAATTGATTATGAATTTTCATAAAATTATTAAATAAAACGTTGTATTCTTCTAAATATTTTTGTTGCTTTTCAATTTCAGATGCTATATTATCTTCAATTTCCTTAATTTCTACATCATAATTTTTTTTGAATTCTTTTAAACTTCAATTAAATTCAGATAATGTTGCATTATATTCTTCTTGCGCTTTTTCAATATCATATTTATTTTTATGATATGAATGTGAATCTTGAATTTTAGAATTAATTTGTTTAATTTGTTCCTTCATTTGTTTAACATTTGTTTTATATTCTTCTAAATTATTATTTGAAATATTAATAAATGGTCTTAAAGGATAATCAAGAGAATTTTTTATATAATTAGAAATAAAAATTTTAATTTTTTTAACACTATTTAAATTTGCAAAATTAATTTCTCTTTGAGCTTCGATAGTTCATTCTTTCATTTTAATAATTAATTCTTCAACTTCTTTAAAATTAATAAATTTAATTTTTCTATAATTTAAAAGAAAAGTATAATAATTTCTTTTATATAAATATAACTTTTTATATTCATTTAAATAATCTTTTTTATTAGTTGTTTTTTGAGCTATTCTTAAATGTTTTAAATAATCAAATTTAAATTCATCAGAAATAGATTTAATTGTAGAATAAATAGTTTCATGATTATCTTTAAAATCTGCTTTTGCTTTTTTTAGATCTTGATGTAGTTTTTTAACTTCTTTTTCAATTAAATAATTATTTAAAGTTTTTTTAGATAATTCAATTGTAAGACTTAAATGTTTTTTCGAATCAATTAATTTTTTTTCATATAATTCTATATTTTCATTTCTAATCTTTTTTTGATAATCAAAGAAATATTCAGTTAAATTAAAATTATTTTTATAAAGAATATTTACAACACTTGAAGCCATATTTTGTCTTAAACTTAAAAGTAATAAATAATCATTAAAAAAATCATTCATATTTTCTAAATTTAATTTTGATAAATCAATTGAGTCAATTAATTGTTTTCCTTTTTTAAGAAATTCTTCTTGTTTAAGATTTGTCATTTTAATATTTTCAAGCTCAATTTCTTTATATTTTTTTCTAAATGTTAAAGCAAAATTATTAACTACTACTTTTCAATCAGAAAATATATCATCCACTTCTTTTTTCATTATTTTATTAATAATTAAAGGTTCTTTTAAAATAGAATAAATATTTTTTTGAGGATTTAATGAAGCATGCGGATCTTGAAAAATCATTTGCATATTTTTATATAAATATTTTTTTGCTTTTCCAGATATTTTTTTACCTGAAATAATTTGACCATCTAAAGAAACAAAACCTGAATATGAATCATATAAACGAATTAATGAATTACCAATAGTTGTTTTCCCTGAACCTGATTCTCCGATTAAACCAATTATTTCTCCTTTTTTTACATTAAAAAAAACATCATTAACAGCTGAAACGATATTATTTTTTGAATAAAAAAATTTATTTAAATTTTTAACTATTAATAAATCTTCTGGTTTTTTATAATTATTCATTTTTAAATGCCTCCTTAAATAGATTTAATCTACTTTCTAACTCTGGTGTTATTTTTATTTTTGGGGATCTTGGATCTAATAATCAAGTAGCTGCATAATGAGTTTTAGATACTCTAAAAAGTGGTGGCTCTTTTTTAAAATCAATTTCAAGAGCATATTTATTTCTTGGAGCAAATGGATCACCTACAGGTAAATTAGCCATATCAGTTGGAGTTCCTGGAATTGAAAAAAGTTTTTGTTCTTTATCTTCTGGAATAGAAGATATTAAAGCTCATGTATAAGGATGAAGAGGATTTGTAAAAATATCTTTTCTTGTTCCTTTTTCAATTATTTTTCCAGCATACATTATATAAATATAGTCACAGAATTTAGCAATAACAGAAATATTATGAGAAATAAAAATAACAGAAATATTATAATCATTTCTAATATTATCAAGAAGAGATAAAACCGATGCTTGAACAGTTGGATCAAGAGCTGTTGTTGGCTCATCAGCTATAATTAATTCAGGACGAGCGGCAACAACCATAGCAATAACAACTCTTTGTTTCATTCCTCCAGAAAAAGTATGAGGGTATGAATTGAATTTTGAAGCCGCATCTCTAATTCCAAATTTAGTTAATAAATTAATTAGATATTCTTTTTTTTCTTCCATAGTTTTAAAACGATCATCATTTTTTAAAACATCTAGAAGTTGTTTTCCGATTGTTCGAGTTGGATTTAAAGAAGTTAAAGGATCTTGAGGAATATAACCTATCTTTTTTCCTCTTACTTTTGTTCAATCTAAATTAGAAAGTTTTAAAAGGTCGATATCTTTTAAATTAATAATTTCAGCTTCTGTTTCAGCATTTTGATTAATATTTAATAAAGCTTTTGATGTAACAGTTTTTCCAGAACCTGATTCTCCTACTAAACCAATAATTTGTCCAGATCTAATTTTAAGATCCACACCTCTAACTATTCTAATTTGCTTTTTTGATCCAGTTTTGAAAGAAACATTTAAATTTTTAACATGCAACAAAACATCATCTTTTTCATTTTCCAACATTATTTTCTTCCTTTCTGTGCTTGTGGATCAAGTGCATCATGAATACCATTGGCTATAAATTGGGTTGATAATGAAATTAATAATAAAATAATTGAAGGAAGACCAAGTGCTCAAAAATTAGCTTGACCAAGAGCTTGATTTAGAACAAGTCCTAAATTAGCCGGAGCATTAACTGGTAAAAATCCTAAAAATGCTAATGATGATATTAAAAAGATTATAAAGATTATTCTTGAAACAAGAGAAGTTGCTAATTTACCGAATATCATTGGTAAAGCATGACTAAAAATTCTTCTATTTACACTTGCACCAATAGCTTGTGATGCTTTAACAAATTCTTGATCTTTAACGGTAATAATTCATAATCTAGTTTGATAAACTGGGGAAATTCATCCAATTAAAATTAATGAAGCAAATAAAGTCCAAAAATTAATATTTGGGAAAAATGAAACAAATAATAAAAATCAAATTGTTACAGGAATATTTTTAATAAGATCAATAAATCTTGTTAAAATATTATCAATTCAAGTTCCTACAAAAAAACCTAAATAAGATCCTATTGTAATCCCGATTACTCCTTCAACTAAAACAACAATAATTGCTAATAATAATGATTCTCTAGTAGCAAATCATGTTCTTGTTCAAATATCAAAACCAAATTTATCTGTACCAAGCAAAACAGAAAGTTCTTGTTCATTTCCGCCAGCGCCTAAAAATTTCTGCATTAATGATACTAAAGCATATTTATTATAAACAACATTAAAATTTCCAGCTTCTAGTTTTATTACTTTTTCAACAATTCCATTTGATGCTGTTATTAATAATTCTGGATTTGTTAAAAAATCATTATATGTTAATTCGGGTATTGTTGAGCCGACATTGTTTTTATTAAACGTTGCAATTATTTGTTCAATAGAAATTTGATTTAGTGTTTCGTTAACAATTGGAGCATATGAAGGAGGTAGTTCTTTAATAAATTCAATTGAAACTCCTGATACAACTTTATTTTCATAATAAGGAGAAATGATTGGAACGATTATCGATATCATAATAATTAATAAAAAAACTGTTAATGCTATAACAGATAAATAATTTTTAAAAAATCTTTTTAAAATATCAACGGAAATTTTTTTAGGAGAACCGGCTAAACTTGAATTTACAATTAAGCTATCTTGAACAGCGAAAACAAATTCTTGGTCTGGAATTAATTCATATTTTTTAAATTGTTCATTATAACTCATTATATTTCCACCTCCACTGCTAATCTATTATCTTCATCATAAAAATCTTCTTGAATTTTATTAATTTTGTTATTTAAATCTGTTTCATCAATATCATGATTATTTTGTGATTTATTTATTTTGTTATTTTTTTCATTTTTAAAACGAATAAGCATATATTTTATTTTTACAAATATATCATTTTTTTCTGATGATACATATTTTATTCTTGGATCTATGAAAACATAAGCTATATCTAAAATTAATTGAATAAATAAAGAAATGGTTGAAAAAATAAAAATTGAAAACATTGTAATATTTACTTCACCTTTAGGAAATGATTGAATAACAATTGAAGAAACTCCAGGAACCCCGAAAAATTGTTCAATTATAAAATTACCTGCAAGAAGATAAACAAATGATGGAAGAACAACAGAAATAATTGGAATAGAAATATTTCTTATAATATATTTACTAAAAATTTCAAAATTACTTAATCCTTTTGATCTAGCTATTAAAATATAATTTGAAGATAAAATAGTTACAATTTGATTTCTACATAAAATAGTAAATACTGTTAAACTTGCTAGAGTAACTGTTAATGTTGGTAAAAATAATGATTTCATTGTTATTCATCAATTACCATCTTGTGGAAGTCTAAATTCAACTAAAAATCCAGGAATTTTTCCAGCTAATAAAATCATTATAGGAGCTAAAACAAATGATGGCAATCCTGTAAATAATAATACAAATATATTAATTAATCCATCTACTCAAGTTCCTCTTTTATAACCTGCTATTGTTCCTAATATAAATCCTAAAATAGCACTAATAATTAAAGCTGGTAATGTTATTAAGATAGATCATTTTAATGAACTAAAGAAAAATTGAGGAATATTATTAACTTCTCCACCTTGTGGAACATAAATTTTTCCAAAACTATCCGTGAACATTCCCCCTAAATAATCTCATAATCTAACAAGAATTGGTCTATCAAGACCATTAGCTTTAAATAATTCCAACGCTTTATCTGGATCTTCACCAGCAAAAGGGTTTTTTGAAAAAGAAGCAATTAAAAGATAGGCAAAAACGACTAAAACTAAAAGAGTTAATAAATTAATAACAGTTCTTTTTAAAATATATTTAAACATCCTTTTTCCTTTCTTTTATTTCTAATTTTTTTTAGGTATTCTTATATCTTGAAAATATTGAACAACATTTGATGTTGGATATTCATACGCATGTTGTACTAATAATAATCCATTAGAATTAGGATTATTAATTGAATTTGTAGAATCCATAGAAAAACCTACTGCTGTATTTATTTCTCTTAATAATTCAGGGAAAAATCTTTCTGGATTTAATGGTGCTTTATTATAACTAGAAGTTCCTTCTACAATAGTTGATTGAAAAACAATAAAAAATCTTGACATTTCTATATCTAAATCAAAATCAGGAACATAATTTTTAAAATTTTCATTAACATGAGTTAAATCTGCATTTGTTAATTTATGTCAATTTTCTATTTTTATTGTATTTGCTTTAGGATCAGTAGAATTATAAATAGATAATCATTCTTTTTTAGCATATGCATTTAAACTTTCAGCTAAATAAGTTAATCTAGGTAATTGTTTTTTTAAATCTTTTTGAAATTGATTTAAATTAGCATCGGGATTTGATAAAAGTCCAATAAGTCCTAAAAAGTTTGATGCATCTGGATGTGAAATTCCATCTAAAAATGAACCGATTCCCGCATAATCATATCCTCATCCTCAAAATTTTTGAATAGAATCAGCTGTTGTTATTGCATTAACCATTTGATTTCTATCATTTGGAAGGAATTTTTCAGGTTGTAATCTAGGATCAAGAGCTTTAATAATTCTAATTAATTCATCTAATTGTCTAGTTTCAATTGTTTCTGTTGTTGCTACATAAGGATAAATTATTTTTCATTTTATTGGTTTATCAATTGTAATTCCTTCTTTATCTAACAATTCTTTAACAAGAACTTTTACCTTATCAAAAGCTGGTGATTTATATTGTTCAAAATTTGAATTATTATTTATAAAATGATCATACATTTCTTTAGGAGTTACATATTTAAATCCATTTGTAGTTGTATCTCAATAACCAACTGAATTTACTTCATCATAAAAATCTAATGGTGATTTTCTAATTTCAGGATTTGAAGAATTTGGAGAAAATGGTGCATTTTCAGCTGCATGATTTGCTCAAAATACTTTTGTTCCTGATGATGCATTATTTATATAAGTAATTCAATTTATCGCAGATAATAAATATTCTCTTAATTTAAGTCCTGTACCAGAAAAATAAGTTTCTGTTGTTGATACTTTACCATCTCATAGAGTTTCTAAATCATATCCATAAAAAATCTTTGCATATTCATCATTAATTCAATTTGCATTTCTTACTGCATCTCTTTGTTGTTTTTGTTTTACTGGATCGGCATCTACAATAGGAGAAATATTACTTACTAATAAAGTTCTACCAACTGATTTTGTTTGATTAAGTATTTTAGTAAATAATAAACCATTTTCTTTATATTGATTACCATCAGCTCCTCAAATTTGTTCTTTTTGTTGAGGTAATAATGATGAATAATTAATTTCACTTAAAACTTTATTTTGAAAACTAGAAAATGCTTGATTTTGGAATGTAACATCATCTGTAACATTTGAATATTCTAAAATAATTTCTTTTAATGTTTCTTGATTATTAACATATTCATCATTTGAAAAAAATTTATTTTTTGTAAAAGTTATTCTATTTTCTGAAGCACTAGTTGGTATATAAGCCGCTGCATAAATAACATCATCTCTTGTTGCTCCATATGTATATATTCCAAATTTTCTAGCTTCTCCAGTAATTTCAAGTGTCTCATTACCCAATTTAATTGTATTTAAAGCGTTATTATTAGCTAATTTTTGTTCAATAAATTGAGAAGGAGCAGCTGTTAAAAGATTAGAATTAACAACTGTTTTTGCTATTAAATCATTTCAACTAGCATCTTTTCCTTGTATTGCATGAAATGAAAAAACTTTTTTATCAACTTGACCTACTTTAATAGTTCTAATTGTTTTATTTTGATCGATTAAAGCCTTAGAATCGACATTAAATACATCAAATAAATATTCATTTGGATATCTATCTTTTTCAGCAAATCTTTTAACTGTTGAAGTTAATTTTTGAAAATAGGTATCTAATTTTTTATCTCCACCATTAGCTTGTCTATATTTTGTATCAAATAATTTTGTTCTCATATATGAATAATAAAAATCATTTACATCAATATTATATTGAGTTTCTTCAAGAGATGAATTTACTCATTTTTTACTTTCATCTACTGAAAAAGATAAAGAAATAAGATTTTTTTGTTTTAAAGCCTCTTCAAATTCTCTTGAATTAATACTATTAATATTATTAGATTCTAAAGTTACAGTTGGTAATTTAGATGGATTAGGAGGTATAATTTCGGCTTCATCACTATTAAAAACTCTTGTTGTTATTGCTCCAGTTGTTGGATCTTTATATTCTAAAATTACTTCTTTTGCAATTGCAAAAACATATCTTTCTACTGAAGGTTTTGAAACAACTAAATCCCCATTTGAATTTTTTTCAAATTCTGTTTCTCCTGTTGTTTCAACTTTAAGAAAAGAAGATGTTAAAATTGAATCTACTGTTTTTGAACTAGTAGTTCCATAACTTGCTGTATTATCAAAAAAGTATCCATCAATTACAAGCGGATTTCTTTCTCTTACTAAATACTTTGCCTGATCATAAATAGGAATAGGTTGACCAGTTAAAAAAAAGGCAGTTGTAGGAGCTACAACAAAAACAGAAATTCCTAAAATTGTAGATAAACCTATTATTACTCTTTTTTTAATTTTATTCATAATATTTTATTATAACAAAAAAAATAAAATATATCTTTTATTTTTTCAAAAAGATAATTATTATTGGAACTTTATTATAACAAAAAAATAATAAAAATACAAAATTAAATTTTTATTAATGAAGATGTTTCAATATTGCCGAATTTTTTTCTTGCATCAAATTTTAATAATTCCATAAGAAAAATTATTTTTATTACTTGACCACCTTGCTTCTCAACTAATTTTATTATAGCTTCTGTTGTTCCACCTGTTGCTAAAACGTCATCTATAATAACTACTTTATCTCCTTTTTTTATTAAATTATCTTGCATCTCAAGATGTTTATTTTTTCCATATTCATAATCAAATTCAATACTTACAACTTTTCCTGGAAGTTTATTTGGCTTTCTTACCATTATAAATGGCTTTCTTAAATTAAAAGCAACTGGTGTACCAAAAAGAAAACCTCTTGCATCAGGTCCTAAAATTATATCTGCACCTTCTGCTAATGAAGACATTTTCTCAACTACATAATGAAGAGTTTCTCCATTAGCTAATAAAGGAGAAATATCTTTAAATTCTATTCCCTTTTCCGGGAAATCATAATAAGTATTTATGTATTTTTTTAAATCCATTGCAAATTAATTATAAATTATTTAAAAAATAAAAATCAATAAAATTGATTATTATAAAAATAAAAAGTATAATATATGTTTTATGGAAATAACTTATCAAATTGAAGACATAGTTTTATGAACAATTTCTTTAACATTATCTGTTTTTTCTATAACATTTTCTATTTTGGCATATTATTTTTCTTCAAAATCAGCAAAACTTATAAGTGATAATATAGAAAAAAATTGAATAATATCAGAAGCGGGAAAAATTTTTTTTAAAAATATAAAAGAAATTAGAAAAGGTAATGTTCATATAATTTCTTTTTTAACAAAAAATGAAAATATTACATATAAAGAATATATAAGCAATTCTGAAAATACTAGAATTGAGCTTGTTAGCCCTGAAACAATAAATATTCTTCAAAAAAGTAAATTTAACGAATTAATAAAATACTATGAAGAAAAAAGAAATAAATTTGATATTAATTTTAAAAATATTCTTGATGTACAAAAAATAATTCAATATAGCAATGATAAATTAACACCAAAAGAAATTGAAGAAATAACTTCTTATCATCGTAAAGTTTTAAAGTTTACTTTAAAAGTTTTAGAAGATTATGCAACAATTACAATAGGAGGAAATAATGAAGAATAAATATATATTTGCAAGTGATATTGATGGAACAATTTTAGATGATCTAGGAAAGCCACATCCTGAAACACTTAAGGCTATTAAGGAAGCTAGAAAAAATAATCATATTATAGTTCTTGCAACAGGAAGAAGTTTATCTAGAATTCAACCTATTTTACCATTATTAAATAATGAAATTGATTATTTAATTTGCAATAATGGAACACTTATTTTCGATTGTAAAAAAAATGAAATAGTTTTTCTTAAGCCGATTAAACCATATTTATTTGAAGAGATATTTTCTTTTGCAAAAAAACATTCTGTTTACTTTACTTTACATACTGATAAAGCAAGTTATAATTATCCTTCATTAAGAACAAGTGATTCAATAATTTTAGAAAATAATAAGATTGAAAAAATTATTAATTTTTCAAAAGAATTTCCAGAAAAAAATCATATATACAGTGGTGAAACTATAACTCAATTATCAATTAATAGTAGTAACGATTTTTGTTTAAAATATTTAAAGGAATTTGAGACAAAATATGGAAATGATTATTCTGTTTGCATAGCTAATGGAATATTTTTAGATGTTAATCCAAAAAATATTTCTAAGTGATCTGGTTTATTAGAAATTGCTAATAAATTGAATATTGATAAAAATAAAATAGTTACTTTTGGTGATTCTGGAAATGATTATGAAATGATTAAAAATAGTGGCGACAATGGTTATGCTCTAGAAAATTCTACAGATGATTTAAAAAGTAAAATAGAACCAAAAATTGGTTCTAATAATACTGATGCTATTGCTAAAATTATTTTTGAAAAAATTCAAGAATAATTTTTAATTAATTTTTTTTGTTTCTATAATTGTTAAATAATTATTAGCTTCTTTTTCATTTCCTAAATGTCAATTTTTTGATGTAGAAATAGACATTGCTGTAGCTTTTTTTATAGCTTCTAAACTTGATAAATTTTTTAGAAATTTATATGCAAAAAAAGATGATATCAATGTATCTCCAGCACCTACTGTTGATTTAATATTTTCTATTTTAGGAAAATTTGTTTTTATGAAATTATTATCTTTATCAAGTAAATAATTTCCTTTTGCTCCGTTTGAAATAATTACATTTTCAGATCCCATTTCTTTTAAAGAAATTGCCGCTGAATATATTTCTGAATCTGTTGATATTTTTTTATTTAAAATTGATTGAGCTTCATCTATATTAGGCTTAATTATTAATGGATTAAATTTTAATAAATCTAAAATAATATTTGAATCAATATCTAATATTATTTTTGCTTTTTTTGATGAGATAAATTCTACTAATTTTATAAGATTTTCTTCATCACATTTTCCCATTATAAAAATATAATCATTTTCTGAAATATCTTTTAAAATATCTATCATATTTTCATATTGATTTTTATTTATAAAAAAACTAGGACCATTAACTTCAAATTTATTTTTATCTGAAAAATACTTAAAATTAATTCTTGTATCTTCTCCTTCATTTAAAGGAATTGAAGAAAAATTTATTTGATAATTGTTTAATAAATCAAAGAAAAAATTTTTTGTTTTTCCCCCTGTAAAAATAATTGCTTTATTATCCACTTTTAAATCATTTAAAATAATAGAAGCATTTATTCCTTTTCCACCAGGAGTAAAATAATATTCTTCAATTCTGGTTAAACCATTATCATTAAAATCTGTCTTATTATTCTCAACTATATAATCAATACTAGGAGAAAATGTTATTGTATAAATCATTTTCTACCTCGCCTAAATGTATTCTACAATTTGTTCTTCAAGTTGTTTATTTTTACCAAATTTTGTAAATCTTGAAAGAATTGAAATAACTCCCATTTCAGCAAATGAACCAATTAAAACTGATCCTAAGAAGAAAGTAATTCCCATACCAATTTGCATTCCTGCATTTTGAAATAATTGACATCTTAAAAGTGGAACAACAAATATTCCACCATGTGGTGCTAATGAACCAACTTGAAGTGAACCAATTAAAATTCCTGTAATTGCTCCACCAATTAAATTTGAAATAATCATTTTTCTAGGTTGTTCAGCTGTAAATGGAATTGCTCCTTCAGAAATAAATGATAATCCCATAACATAATTTGAATATGATTGTTTGATTTGATCTTTTGTTCATATTTTTCTATCGATAGTTCCTGAAAGAGCTATTGCTAATGGAGGAACCATTCCTGATCCCATAGCAATTGCCATAGGAATTGATCCTGCAGATCCTGATGAAGCAATTGTGATTGTTCCAAAAACATAAGCTGCTTTATTAATAGGACCACCAAGATCTGAACACATCATCATTCCCATAATAAGTCCTAATATAGGATATAATTGTGGTCAATCTTTAAATAAATTTAGTAACATTCCGAATCCTAAATTAACGAATTGTAATGGAATATTTAAAATAAAGAATGCTCCTGCAATAATTAATGTTCCAAAAAATGGCATTAATAAAATATTTTTTATCGCATTTAATGAATTAGGCATTTTAGCAAATATATATTTTGTTATTAAAATATATAATGCTGCTGTTAAAAGTGCTCCTCCGATTGCTCCAAAGAATCCACTACCATTTGCTAACATTTTTAAATGTTCGTCTGATAAAAAGTCCATTAATCAAGGAACCTTAATATCATTTCTTATAGTCACATACATTATTCCTGTAGACATAAACCCTGTAATAAAACCTGGTAATAATCCACCTTTACCGACTAAACCAAATGCCATATATGCCCCTAAAATAGGAACTAGTAATGTAAAGGAAATATCCCCTATTTGTTTAAATCATTTAGAAGCATTATGATAACTTCCTAGATTTCCGATTTCTGATTCCGGAACACCTGCAAATGTATCAATCATGAAAGCTATTGCTATCATGATTCCTCCAAAAATAACAAATGGAAGCATGTGTCCTACACCATTCATTAACGATCTATAAATTCTTTTACCAAAATTATTAAAACTTATTAGGTTATCATCAGAACTAGAATTTTTATTAACACTTCCTTTAAAGGTAACTCCTTCTTTTCTTAATGATTTTTCAAGAACATTTTTTGAATCTTTCATCGCTGTTCTTGTAGAAATTTCTAGAACGTTTTCTTGCCCTGCAAATCTTGAAGTATCAACACTTCTATCAAGAGCTAAAATAATTCCTTTGGCCTTATTTATTTCTTCTTGAGATAAAATATTTTTACCCCCTTCAGTACCTTGGGTTTCAACTTTAATATTAAGACCTAAATTTTTTGCTTCTTTTATTAAAGCTTCAGCCGCTAAATATGTATGCGCTACTCCTGTAGGACATGCTGTAACTGCTACAATATCATATATTTCATTATTTTTTTTCTCATCTTCAAAAGAAGTAATTTCTTTTTCCTCTTTAAATAATGATTTAAATTCTTTAAATGAACTTAAACTATTAAGATTTTGAATAAAATCATCATTAAATGCTGTTCTTGATAATTCAGAAATGATATCCATGTGGGAAGAAGCTCCCGTATCTTTATTAAAGATAATAAAAAATATATAATTTATATTTTTATTTTCTGACATATCATTTTCATCTCATGTTAAATCATCAACACGAGCAAAAAGAATACAAGGTTTTAAAACTACATCGTTTAAAATATGAGGCATAGCAATTTTATTTCCGATATTAGTCGGAAATTCTTTTTCTCTTGCCAATGCTAAATTATAAGTTTCTTGACTATTTTTAACATATTTTTTTTCTTCTAATAAATTAGAAAAAAATAGTAAGGCTTCATTTTTCGAAGCAAATTTTTTATCTAATAAAAATAGATCTTTTTGAATAAACTTACTAATCATTTTACTCTCCTTTTGTTGTAATATATTTGTATTTATTTGCAAATTCAGGAACTACTTCATTATCTGTTACTACAATTATTTCCTTATTATCAACTGAGAAATTAAAAAAAGATTTTTTTCCTAATTTTTGTTTTTCACAAAGAATTATTATCTTTTGAGAATTATTCATAATGTTCATTTTACATAAACCTTCATTTTCTTCAGGAGTTGTAAGTTCTTCATTTTCAGAAATTCCGTTAACTCCCATAAAAGAAACTGAAAAATTAATTCTTTCAATATAGATTTGTTCTAAATTAACAATCGCTTTAGTATTTTCTTTTATTTTCCCACCTAATATATGAACATTTTTAAATCCCATATCAATTGCTTTATTAGCATTTAAAAGAGAATTTGTATAAATAATGGTTTTTTTAGGAAGATAATCTAATAAATAATAACAATTAGATCCTGAATCTAAATAAATAGGTGATTCTAGACAATTAAATTCAGCAGCTTTTTTAGCAATTTTTTTCTTTGAATTTATATTTTGATTTATTTTGCTATTAGCGCTATATTCAATATTTGCAGAATAATCATTTTTAAAAATTATTTCACCAAAATGTTTTTCAATTAAATCATCTTTACTTAAAGATAATAAATATCTTCTAGTAGTAGAAAGAGATAAATTAAAAAAATCTTGTATTTCTTTTGGTTTTACATTTTTTTTATTCTTTATAAATTCTAAAATTTGATTTCTAATTGCTATTGACATATTTAATTGCCTAATTTGTAATTATATTATAATTAATAAATAATTTTGAATAAATAAGAATAATTTTGAATAAATAAGAATAATTTAAGTTTTTGGGCTTTTTTTTATAAAAATAAAAAAATATTATATAATTTAAGAAAACATTAAGGTTAACACAGTTATACAATGCTTGGTTAAACCCATTTATGAAAGGGAAACAATATGGTTTCAAAAGAAAGAAAATTAGCTTTAACAAAAGAATTTGGTAAAAGTGAAAAAGATACAGGAGCGGTAGAAGTTCAAATAGCTATTTTAACTGAAGATATTGAAAATCTTAAACCTCATTTTTTAACAAATAAAAAAGATTTACATTCTAAAAGAGGATTTATTGCAAAAATAAATCGTAGAAAAAAATATTTAAATTACTTAAAAGAAAATAATTTTGCTTCATATCAAAACGTAATTAAAAAATTAAATCTAAGAAAATAAAAATTTTAATAAAAATAAAATCTAAAAAACTTTTAAAAAGTTTTTTTTTTTTTTATATTTTAAAAAGAATTATTTAGTATTTTTCATTTGAAATATAAATTGTATTATTTAAATATTCTAAATTATTATTTAATTTTTTAAAGACTAATTTAAAAGAGTGTAATCTTAATCTTTTATCTTTTGGTCCATTATATTTTCTATCACCATAAATTGGAAACCCTAAATAAGATAAAGATAAACGGATTTGATGTTTTTTCCCAGTAATTATTTTGGCATATCTTCTTTGCTTTTCTTTATAAAAAATAGTTCTCATCATAATTCAATCTTTATTTGGTTTTTCAGAAATTAAATACTTATCAGTTTTATAATCATATTTTGTATATAAAGTAACATCTTTTTTATCAAATTCATAATCTGATTTTAAAAGATAATATTTATCAAAATATTCTGTTTTTTCATTTAATTGCACTAGACTTTGATAATTTTTAGCATATACAATAAGCCCGGAAGTATCTTTATCTAATCTTCCTACATGTGATGGTTTAAAAGAATCTGTTTGTTGGAATTTTAAATATGATAATACTTTATTATCAAGAGAATCCATTTCTCCATGAACAACTACACCTGATTTTTTATCAATTATTAAAATATTTTCATCTTCATAATTAATTTTTAAATCGCTATAGTCAGTTGGAAAAAAATCATTTCTTGAAACATTATCTAAACCATAAACTTCAATAATATCATTTAAATTAAGTTTAATATTTTTATCAGTAACTCTTACTCCATTTAATTTAATATCTTTTTTTCGAAAAGATTTTTCTATTCTCGAAATAGGTGTATTATTTAAAACTTTCGTTAAAAATTTAAATATAGTTCTTCCTTCATCGTTTTTAGTAGCTTTATAACTTAATAAATTCATTAACTAATCTTCTCTTTGTGAACTATATAAATCCATTAATTCGTCGTTATTATTATCATCATCTTGAACAGAAGAAAGATTAATATTATTAAATTCAATTAGTCTTGGTAATTCGTTTATTGATCTTATTTTAAAATAATCATAAAATTTATCAGTTATTCCAAATAAAATTGGATGTCCAGGGGTTTTGGAAATTCCAACCTCTTCTACTAAACCTTTTAAAATTAAATTATTAACAATTGTTTCTGATGATTTTCCTCTAATTGCATTAATATTTGATTTAGTAATAGGTGCTTTATAAGCTATTATTCCAACTACTTCTAAAGATGAATTACTTAATCTTGAATTTTGTTCTTTAGAAATTAAATCTGTTAAATATGGCTTTGCTTCAGGAATTGTTGATAATTTATAAACTTCACCAAATTCTTGTAAAACAATTCCTCTTTTTCCATCATTATATTCATTTTTAAAATTATTCATCATCGCTTTTGCAGATGCTATTGTATCAAGTTGAAAAATATCTTTAATTTGACTTAATTTAATGCCTTCTTCGCCCTTCATATATAAAATTGCCTCGATTGCTTTTTGTTTAATTGTCATTAATACATTCCCCCTTTATATATATAAATCTTATCAAATTGTTTATGTTGTTCTAAAATTAATTCTTCTTTTCTTACCATATCAAGAATAACTATTAATGTAATTACAAAATGATTTAATGAAGGAACAGAAAAAAGTAATTCAAAAGTAATATTATCTGGATTATTATCAATTAATTGTCTTACTTCTATTCTTCTATCTTCAGGAGATAAATTAAATTTTTCTAGTTTTATAGTTCTTAATTTTTCTGCAAAAGTTCTTTCAAACATTTTTCTTAAAGCAATAATCATTTTAATAGGATTACCATTTCCTTCTAATAATGATTCATCAACTTCTTTAATATATCCAGATAAATCCTCAGTTTTTTTAATAAAAATTTCTCTTCTTAAAGCTTCTTGCTCTTTAAGAGATAAAGAAATTTTTTTAAACTCTTCATACTCAGCTAATAATCTTAAAATTTTGTTTTTATCAATTTCCACTTCTTCAGCTTCTTCTTCATCATTTAAAATTAAACGTGATTTTAAATAAATAAGTTCTGAGGCCATAACAAGATATTCTGAAGAAATATCTAAATCTTTTTGAGCTGTTTTTTCAATAATATCTAAATATTGAGTACAAAGTTCTACTAAATCAACTTCAAAAATACTAATATTTTTCTTTTTGATAAGAGTTAATAATAAATCCAGAGGACCATCAAAATTAGATAATTTAAATGTATATTCTTCATATATTGAAGAATTGGAATCATTTGATTTAATGTTTTTTTTATTAGCCATATTTCTATTTATATTATAAACTTAAAATTATTTTAGACTATTAAATAATTTTTTGCTATTTTGGTCACTTACATGATTTGGCTGCCCCTGTAGGATTCGAACCTACGCGTGTTGGAACCAAAATCCAATGCCTTTCCGCTTGGCTAAGGGGCAATAATTGGTGGAGGAGGAGGGATTCGAACCCCCGAACTCGAAGAGAAATGGGTTACAGCCACCTGCATTTGGCCACTTTGCTACTCCTCCACATTTAGAGTGTTTTATTAAAACAAAATAATTATAAAATAAAAATTAAAAAATTAAAAAACTTTTTTCATTAAAAAAATTAAAAATATATAATTAATTAAATATGGATAATTGAATAGTTTGATTAATAATGGGCCTTCTAATTGCTTTATTAGTAGGATTTATGGTATTTTCTTTTTTAAAAGACAAGAAAAGAAACAAAGAAATATTTAAAAAAAAATTAGAACTTAAAAGAGTAACTGAAAAAAATACAAAGGTTATTTCAGTAAAAGTTACTATGATAATTGAAAAAAATAAACAAGAACTAGAAAACTTTATCTCTTCTATTGGAAATAAAAAAATGAAAGATATTAATAATGCTTCAAGAGATTTATTAAAAAATATCAGAAATTCTAAAGAGTTTAAATTAATTTATATTAAAGGAGAATCTAATCCTTTAATGGTTTCAAATATTGATGCTTTAATCAATGTTAAATCAAATTTATGAGAAAAAAAATGTAAGGAAAATATAGAATTTTTTTCTTTATTAAATGAAGAACTAAAAAATGATCCTTCTTATCAAACAATAGTACAAGAAGAAAAAGAAAAAATTGATAATCGTTTTAGTACTAATTATGTTCCTGAAGAAATAGAAGTAGAAGAAGAAATTGTGAATAAAAAAGGTGAAAAGGCTCAAAAATAAATGAAATTAAATTTACCTAATAAAATTACAGTTTTTAGAATAATATTAGCAATACCTTTAATCATTTTTTTGTTTTTATCTCATTATTATAATAATCAAAGTTTAGAAAATGAACTTGACTATTATAAAATATCAATTAATAATTATTCAATGATTTTTTTTATAGTTTCTTTATTAATTTTTGGAATAGCAATGTTCAGTGATTTTTTAGATGGATATCTTGCAAGAAGAAATAATCAAGTTTCTGACTTTGGTAAATTATTTGATCCTTTAAGTGACAAAATAATAACTAATATTGTTTTATTATTTTTTGTAATAGGTAATTTAAGTTTTTGATATGTTTTTTTAATATTTTTAATAAGAGATTTAATAGTTGATGGTTTTAGAAATGTTGCGGCGAAAAATAACATTAAAATAGAAGCTTCTATTTTTGGAAAAATTAAAACTCTTTTACAAACAATTGGAATAATTTTAATTTTTGTTCTTTGTCCTATTTTTATAAGTTATAGTAATTGAACAAATGAAATTATTTATTATTTAAATATTCCTTTATTCTTAGCTGGTGTTTTTTCTTTAATATCAGGATTTTTATATGTGAAGGAAATATTTCCATATATTAAAAATTAAATTATGAAATATAAAATAAAAGACATTTTAATTAATAAATTTGAACTTGATAAAAGAAGGATTGATTCTTTGTTTTTACAAAAAAAAATTCTTTTAAATGGAGAACCAGTATTAAATCTTGAAAAAAAAATATTAAATGAAAATTTAATAACTATTAAAGAAGAAAATAATTATGTTTCCAGAGGAGCGCAAAAAATATTAAAGGCTTTTTCTGCTTTTTCTCTTGATGTAAATAATAAAGTTTGTCTTGATATAGGGGCTTCAACAGGTGGATTTTCTCAAGTGCTTTTAGAAAAAGGAGCAGCATTTGTTTACGCTCTTGATGTAGGAACTAATCAACTTGATTTTTCTCTTCGAATTAATGAAAAAGTAAAATCAATGGAAAAAACAAATTTAAAAAATATTAATGAAAATATGTTTGATAAAAAAATAAATTTTATTTGTGCTGATGTATCTTTTATTTCAACAAAAAATATTTTTAATGTAATAACTAATTTATTAAATAAAGATGAATTATTTTTAATGTTATTAAAACCGCAATTTGAAGCAAAAAGAGAAGATGTTCTTCCGGGTGGATTTGTAGATATTTCAAATCATGAAAAAATAATTAATGAAATTAAAAATTATGATCAAATAAATTTTGATTTTATAGGAATTGAAGAATCTCCTATAAAAGGAAATAAATCAAAAAATATAGAATATCTAATGCTATTTAAAAAGAGAAAATAGTATAATATTTAAATTATGAAAAACCACAATGAATTTAGAAAAAATTTCCCTATATTAGAAAAGATTGTTTATTTAGATTCTTCTGCTCTTGTTTTAAAACCGATAGAAGTTGTAAATGAAATGAATAACTATTTTTTAGATATAGCTATTTCCCCAAAAACAAGCGAGACACAATTAGCTCTTGAAATAAAAAATAAATATAATTATTTAAAAAAACAAATTGCCTCTTTAGTTGATGCTAAAGAAAGCGAAGTAATAATAACATCAAGTACAACTGATTCATTAAATTATCTTGCTTTATTAATGGAAGATCTTATAGAAGAAAACGATGAAATAATTTTATCTGAATTAAATCATAGTTCGAATATTGTTCCATGACTAGAACTTGCTAAAAAGAAAAATGCTAAAGTTATAATGACTAATGAAATTATTCCAAAAATAAATGATAAAACTAAAATTATTTCTTTTTCTCAAAAATCAAATTCTTTTGAAGAAGTTAATGATATTGAAGAAATTAATAAAGCTATAGCAGGAAAAAATATTTATCTTTTTAATGATGCAGCACAAGCTATTGTTAGCGAAAAGGTTAGTCTTAAAAATTCATCTGCACTTGTTTTTAGTTCTAATAAAATTTTTGGTCCAATGGGGATAGGAGCTCTTGTTATTGAATCAAGTCTTTTAAAAAAATTAAAACCTAAAAAATTTGGTGGCGGAGCACTTGATTATATTAAAGAAGATTTAGAATGAAAACCAAAAGAATCTAATTTAGCTCATGAACCAGGAACACCTAATGTTGGTGGTATTTATGGTTTTTCAAAGGCTTTAGAATATTTTGAAAAATCATTAGTTTTTACCGATCATTTAAAAGATATTTCATCATATTGTTTTGATGAATTATCTAAAATTGAAAATGTAGAAATTTTTAATACTAGAGGGAATAGTATAATTATTTTTAAAATTAAAAATGTTGCTTCTCAAGAAGTAGCTTCTTATTTAGGAAAAAGAAATATTTATGTAAGAAGTGGACATTTTTGTAATTTATCTAATCCTTTAAATAGAACAGATAATTATGTAAGAATTTCTTTTTCATTTTATAGCAATAAAGAAGATGTGGATAAATTTATTAATGAATTAAAAAATGGTGGTGATTTTCTTGATTTCCTATAGTGAAAATGAGAAAAGAGAAATCATTATGAAACACTATTTAAATCCTTTAAATAGAAAAGAAACAATATTAAATATAGAAAATTATGAAAGTGCTTATCATCATTCAGATACTTGCGCTGATGATATAACTATTTTTATAGATATCAAAAATAATAAATTATTTTTTCAAGGTAATGGTTGTGCAATATTTATCGCTTCTGCTGATTTATTTATTGAAAATATTAAAAATACCGGAATTAGTATTGAAGTTTTAAATAACTTATATAAAAAAGTAATCGAAAAAGAAAAATTAACCGATATGGAAAAAGAAAAAATAAATCAGTTAATTATTTTTGAAAATGTAAAAAATCAAATGAATAGATATGAATGTGCTTTAATGATTTCAAAAGTTATTGAAAAAGTTTTATATAAATAAATCAGTAAATTTTATTAAAATATTTGATGTTTTTTGATTGTTTTTAAATAAATAATTTTTTTTGCTTTTATTATCATTATTTTTTAATTTTAATGTGAAATTTATAGCTTCTATAGATGTATTATTTTGTGAAATATTTTCTAAATTAATAGATATTGATTCAAAAAAAATATTATCAATAGGAGCTGAAATATACATGTTATTTGGTATTGTAGTTATATTAGTTTGTGGATCAACTATTTCATTTATTGGATAAGAAGGATTTTTTTGAACTCAGTCTCTAATTTGATTTGCATCTAAAGTTGGATTAGCACCTTTTATAAAAGCGGATAATTTTTTAGTATCTAATTTTGGATAAACTGTTTCTACAGGAAGTGATGTACCTGAACAAGAAATTGCAGTAGGAATAACTATTGCAGGTATTATTGCTAATCCTATTAATTTTTTAGTTATAGTCATTTTATTCCTCTTCCCAAGTAAATTCATAATCTTCTATTCTAACAACATCACCTTTTTGAATTCCGGCCTTTATCAGAAAAGTTCATAAACCTATTTCTTTTACCTTTTTATTAAATCTTAACACATTTTCATAAGTGATTAAAGGAATTTTATTATATATTTCCATAACTTTTGTTCCTGATATTTCATATAAACCTTCATAAACTTTTTCAACTTTCATCTCTTCTTCAAAATTAATATAAACTTCTGTTTCTTTTTCTTCAATTGAATAATCATTTGATCTATTATAAAGATCAAAAAGAGCTTTTTTAATGTGATCAAAATTATCAAGTAAAAAAGAATTTTCGACAATTGTTACATTAGGATATTTCTTTTTAAATTTTTTCAGATTAGAAGCAAAATTATCAAGATCTGATTTATTTGCAATAACAATAAAATTTCTTTCAAGAAGAAGATTATTAAATTCTTTAAGTTCATTTTTAATAATTTCAAAATCTTTTATAGGATTAGATTTCTCAGAACCAAAATCAATTATAAAACATAATGCTCTACATCTTTCGATATGACTTATAAATCTTATTCCTAATCCTTTACCTTGAGAAGAGTTTTCAATTATTCCTGGTATATCTGCAATTACAAAAGATTTATCAAAAAATTTAATAAGTCCAAGTTGTGGAACTAAAGTTGTAAAATCATAATCACCTATTTTGGCTTTTGCATTAGTTATTAAAGAAATAATGGTTGATTTACCAGCAGATGGCTTTCCTACTAATCCAATATCTGACATTATTTTTAATTTAAGTAAAACTTTTAATTTTTGTCCTTGATCCCCATTTTCAGCTATTCTTGGAACAGTGTTTCTAGATGATTTAAATTTATTATTTCCAAAACCACCTTTTCCACCTTTAGCTATTAAATATTGTTTATCATCGACAATATCAGCTATTATTGAACCATTTTCATTATAAATAATTGTTCCAAAAGGAACTTTTATAATAATATCTTTCCCTTTTTGGCCATACATGTTTTTAGACATTCCATTTTCGCCATCATTTCCTCTTATTATTTTAGTATTGTATAAATGGAAAAGTGTATTTAATCCTGATTCACCTTGAAAAAAAATATTTCCCCCACTACCGCCGTCTCCGCCGTCAGGACCACCTTTTTCAACTCTAGCTTCATGCCTAAAAGAGATAATTCCGTTTCCGCCATTACCTGCTTTAAGTTCTAGTTTTATTTCATCAATAAATTTCATTAAATTAATTATAACTTATTAATTTATTAATTTATTTCTTCTATGCTATTTTTGTACCGTGAAACTGATTTGCTTTAGTTTTTTCAGCTATTTCTTTTCAATTATCCTTAGTTACAGAACCACCTACTAAGATTTCAATTTTTTCAGAAAAAATACTTATTAGTTCTGAAATTTTTTTTAGATTATTAATTGCAGGACTATTTCCCCCTTTTAATAAAACTCTTTTAAATCCTAAATCAATTAAAATTTGAATATTTTTTTTATAATGACCTAATTTATCTATTGCCATATGAAAACAATATTCTTTATCTCCAACTACTTTAATTAATTTCTTTAATGCTTTAATATCTAATTCATCATTTTTTATAAATCCAAAAATAAAAGATTCTGCACCCATCTCTTTAAATTGTTTTATTTGTTTTTGCATTTTAATTATTTCAAATAAGTTTGCTGAAAAATTTTCATTTGTTCTTATCATTATAACTTGTTTAATTTGTGAATTAGTTTTAATATAATTAAAAAGTTCAATAGTAGGAGTTAATCCCCCTTTATCAAGTCTTGAACAAGTTTCAAATCTATCAACTTTTTTTTCAATAAATTTTTTGGCCGTTTCTTCATTATCAATACAAGCTTCTAGAATAATTTTTTTCATAATTTATTTCCCTTATTATTTATTATTTATATATTATTATATATAATTTAAATATGTTTGATAATATTGTTGCAATAGCTTCCGGGAATATAAACCAAGCAATTTCTATTATAAGAATTTCTGGTCCAGAATCATTTGATATAATTAAAAAAATTTATACTGGAAAAATTGGAAAAGATAAAACAATTACATATGGTTTTATAGTTGATGAATATAAAAATAAAATTGATGAAGTATTAGTAAATTTTTATAAAGGAACTAATAATTTTGTAGGTGAAGATACTATTGAAATAATGTGTCATGGGGGAGTTTTAATTACAAATTTAATTGTTAATTTATTAATTGAAAATGGGGCAAGAAAAGCTAATCCAGGAGAATTTAGTAGAAGATCATTTTTAAATGGAAAAATTGATTTAATTAAAGCAGAAGCTATTAATGATTTAATTCATGCAAAAACTATTTTTCAAACAAAAATTGCAATTAATAGATTTGGAAATAAATCAACTTTATTTATTGATAAAGTAATCAATGATTTAGAAGAATTAATTGGTATTTGTGAGGTAAATATTGACTATCCAGAATATGATGATGTGGAGAAAATTAATGAAATTAAAATAACTGAAAAACTAAAAAAATTTATTAATGAAATTGATAATATAATTAAACAATCAGAAGAAAATCAATATTATTCAAGTGCTATAAACGTTGCAATTGTTGGTTCTCCTAATGCCGGAAAAAGTGCTTTATTAAATGCTATTTTAAATGAAGATAAATCTATAGTTACAAATATCGAAGGAACTACAAGAGATATAGTTGAAGGGGAAATAGTTTATAAAAATATTATTTTAAAATTTTTAGATACAGCGGGGATTAGAAATACTGAAAATGAAATTGAAAAAATTGGAATTAAAAAAAGTTTAGAGGCTATTGAAAAATCTTCAATTGTTTTTCATATAATTGATGCAAGTGCAAAAATTTCTAAAAGTGATTATTTAATTGAAGAAAAAGCAAAAGATAAAATATATTTAAAAATATTTAATAAAAAAGATTTAATTAAAAATAATGAAAAAGATAATGATAAAAAGATTTACATTTCTGCCCTAAATAAAGATATTGAACCAATATTTAATTCTTTAGATAATATTTTTAATAAAAATAAAATAGAAAACAATGATTGATTCTTTAATCAAAGAGAAACTGTTTTATTAAAAAAAGCAAACAACTCTTTTAAAAATGCATTAGAATCACTTAAAGATAATCAAACATATGATGTCATAATTGTTGATATATATAATGCTTGAGAAAATTTAAAATCAATAATTGGTGTTGTTGATAAAGAAGATTTATTAGATTCTATTTTTAGTAAATTTTGCTTAGGAAAATAATGAAGATAAAAATAGATTTGCATTTACATACAAGAGCATCAAAACCTCATGAAAATTCTATTGAATGAGAATCAACATTTTTTTCTATTTCTAAATTAAAAAAGTTTGATATTAAAATATTTTCTTTTACAGATCACAATGTTTTTGATTTTAAATTATATAAAAAATCAAAAACAATAGCGGCAACAGGAAATATTTTAGCTCTTCCAGGGATTGAGGTGAATGTTGTTAGAAAGAATGGAATGATTGGTAATATTATTTATATTTTTTCAGATGAACTTTCAGATGAAGAATTAACTAAAATAGAAGATATTGCTAAAAAGAATATTCCTACAAGAGGAATTAGTTTAGAAAATGTTAATTTAATTTTTGCTGATTTTGATCATTTATGTATTCCCCATGTTGGTAAATCTGATTTTTTAGCTTTAGAGGACCTTTTAGCAATAAAATATGATGCAATCGAAATAACTAGTGAAGTTCATCATAATTATAAAAAAGTAATTAAAAGTATTGATCCTACCTCTGTAGTTAGTTTTTCTGATACTCATATTTGAAAAAAATATCCTCAACAAGGAAAATTAATTACCGAAATAGATCTAAATGAATTATCATATAAGCAACTTAAACAAAAATTTAATGAAAATAAAAAATATTTTAGAAAGGTATTTTAAATGATTCAAAAAATAATATTTAGAAAAACTGATTCTATTAGTGAAAATAATATTTTTACAATTGAATTTAGTGATAAAAGTAATATTATAATCGGTCCCAAGGGTGGCGGAAAATCTACCTTATTTGATTTATTAACTGGAATTAAAAATGGTTATATTTGTGATTCTGTAAAAGCAGCTTATAAGGAATTTGGTTTAGAATTTATTTCTGCTTTTAAATTTAATGGGGAAGAAATTAATTCGATGTCTCTTTCTAAAAAAACAAAAAAAGAAAAAGAAGAAGATTTTAAAAACCGTTTTGATGTTATTTATCAAGATGATGAAATTAAAAAGAATCTTAACAATACATCAACTATCAAAAAGAAAAAAGAAGATTTTTTAAGAAAAAAATTAAATAATTCTAATAGTGTTGTAAATTTTTCTAATAAAATTAAATCATTTTATGAAGGAATGAAAAATATTTTTTTATTAAATGAAACTTCAGAAGTAAATATTAATTGAAATAATACATTTAAAATGAATGATTTAATTAATAATGATATAAATATTTTAATTAAATTAAATTACAATCCAAGAGATATTTTAAATAGTATTAAATCAGAAATAGACTTACTTAAATTAATGCATAAAGAAGTTGAAGAATTTAAATATTCTTTACAAAAATGAGGTAAAAATAGTTTTTTTCAAAAAACTAAAAATAATTTATTTGAAGAAAAATTTATTTCATCAATTAAAAAAAATATTGAAAGTAATAATGAATTAATGGACATTTTACTTGCAAGAATAAACGAACTTAAAAAAACACATTTGATTATTAGTATTTTTAATAAAGCCTATAACAAAGAAATAGACATCATTAAAAATAAAAATTTTAATATTAATGGTCTTCAAAAATATGAAATAAGTGCTAAAGATCATTTTAGACAAATAGCGAAAAAAACATTTAAACAAAAAATGATTTTTGATAAATTAATTAATGAAGATGAAGAAATTATTTTTAGTAAAGAAGAAGGTGAAGAGCAAGAACTTCTTTATTATTCAATGAAAGAAAAAGTAGTTATTAATCAAGAAATAATTATAAAAATTCTAAAAAATTTTTTACCTTCTCCTGTAGGAAGTAATAATAATATTAATAATTGATTAAAAAGTTTAATAAATAAAAATTTTAAAGTATTTGATGATAAAAAAATAATTGATATTCTTTCAAAAGAATTAATTGAAAGTGTTAATGTTATAGCTGATGGTATGGACTATGAAAATATGTCTTTAGGTCAAAGATCTATATATGGAATTAAATATAAATTAAATAAATGTTTCGATAATGAAATATTTATGGATCAACCCGAAGATAATTTAGATAATAAAACAATTGCAACAATTCTTTTGCCAATGATTCAAGATAAAAAAGATTCACAATTATTTATAATTACTCATAATGCAAATATTGGTATTCTTTCAAATCCTAAAAAAGTAATTGTAGCAGATTTAAAGAATAAGGAAACTCCATATGAAATAGAAGAGATTTCTTATGATGATTCTAAATTATTATCAGTTAATTACTTAGAAGGTGGAAAACAATATTTAACAGAAAGATTTAAAAAAATTATCAAAGGAGAATAAAATGATTTTAAAAATAGAAGTAGAAGACAATAAAACAATTGTATCTTTTGGAAAACATAAAATATGAATTTATGAAGGATCAGAAGAATGAACATTACAAAAGATAAATGAATTTTTAATTAATTTATCTTCAGCAACTCCCGATGGAGAAAAAATTGAAATTGAATTTAATGAAAAATTATTTGAAGAAAAAAGTAATTTAATTTACAATCACATTGTTTCTTTATTTAAAGAATTTGTAAATGAATATAATAATCAATTTTAAAATTGATTATTTTTTTATTTAATATTATTTTTTAAATTAACCTAAAGTATAAGTATTTGATGTTAATCTATTACTATTATTAATTTCAAAAACATAATCAGAATTAGGAATCATTAATAATTTACAAACTTTATTTGTCTCATCCATTGTAATAAAGAAAAAATTTATATTATCTTTTGTAATACCATTAAATAATTTGCTAAGAGAAGCAACTTGTGCAACAACATTATCAACACTTTGTGTTAGTTTTAATATTGCAACATCTTGTCTTGTTATGGTCGGATTGGCTTTAGGTGTAATTTTTAAAACTTTTTTAGCAGTAGTATAAACAGTTTGTAACATAAATTCAAAACCGAAAGCATAACCATCATTAGCTAATAAAGTAATTAATTTATTTTTATTATCAATAGTAATAGAAAAATGAGATTGGTTTGCTAATGTAAGACCTGGACCTTCAAATAATTTTTGAAGAACAACTAATTTTTTATCAGCATTAGTTCCTTGTAAATCGGCAAGATCTGTTATTGAAAGAGAAATATTATTTTTAATAATACTAATATCTAAATTAATATAAATAGAATAAGCTGGAGCTACTAAAGTATTCTTTCCAGAAGCAGCATCTGCTCCAAAAACAATTCCTGGTTTAGCTTTTAAAGTAACTACTTTATTAATTATTTCAAATGTAAAATATTCATAATTTGAAATAGATACACCTGAAAATAACTTTTCAAGAACATCTAATTGAGCAAATGAAAAATCATTATCTAATTTATCATTTATTATAGTATCTTCAGTTGAAAATAATTTTGCTGCTGGTTTTAATGTAATATCAAGAGCGGAAACAGTTTCTTTATATGTATTCGAACTTATACTTTCTTTATTATTAAAATCAAATCCTTTATTAGCTGTTAAAGTAACTATATTACCCGTTTCAATTTTAGTTGAAAAATGAAGTTGATTTATAAAGTCAACTCCATCAAATAATTTTGATAAAGCAACTATTTTTTTCGGAATATGTTGACCAGAAATATCAATAATATCCATTCCTGTAAGTGTAATTGGTCCCGCTTTAACAGTAATAGCTAAATTTATACTATAAGCAGGAGCTGATAATGATAGTTCACCGGAAATTTTATAACCTTCAATAGCTGTTAAAGTAACTACATTGTTTTCATCAATGGAAACATTAAATTTATTTTGATTTTCTAAATCAATACCTGTAAACATTTTTTTTAAAACAATTATTTTTTTATCAAAATCTGTTCCTCTTAAATCAAGAACTTCTGGTTCTGTAAGATTTTGAGCTTCATTTGCAGTAATTTTTAAATCATTTTTAGTTGTTGGTTCTTGTGAGCATGATGTGAAAAATAATATGGGTGTTATAGTAGCAACGGATAAGGAAACTAACGAAATTAATAATTTTTTATTCATTTTTTCTCCTTGTGAATTAAATAAATTTTCTATTAATTATTATAACTTATTTTAATTTCTAAAAAAAATAATACTTTAATTGGATATTTTTTTAATGAATATATTTAATAATATATATTCAAATCTACTTAAAAAATTTAATTGTTTTACACACTAATTAATATTTATTTTTTTTAAATTTATCATTTAAATCATAATGAATTTCATCATTATTATATGTAAAGGGTCTGATTATTCTAACCTCTGTTGTTATAAGAGTATTTCCTAAATTAACAAATGCATATCCTGGATTAGCTCTTAAATTAACTTCAATAGGTGAACCTTTTTCTATTCTAAAATTACTGAAATTATTAACATCAATATTATTAAATAATGTATTTAAAATATTAAGTTTTTCAAATATTACAGTTGATACATCAAATAATTTATTATAGTCTTCTTCAGTAATATCAATAGTTCCCCCTTTAGGTGTTATATTTAAAATATTAATAAGTCTATAAGTTGATTTTATAACGGTAATATTTGTTGAATCAAAAACAAATCCTTCTTTTGTTGTTAAAGTTATTTCTTTGGAACTATCAGTTCAAGTAACTTCCAAATTATTATAATTAGATAAATCAATTCCTTCAAATAAATAAGATAAACCAAGTACTTTTTCCGCTACTGTATTTGTAGAATTTGTTATCTGTCCTCATATTTCAAGATTAATATCATTAATTCCTGGTTTTGGTTTTATATTTAAAATTGTAATTAGTGTAAATGTTGTTTTTATAGATTTTTGTGTTATTGATCCAAAGGCATAACCATCATTTGCTCTTAAAGTAATTTCTGTATTACCAGTTTTTTCAGGAACAAAATAATGAATATTATCATTATTAATTCCATCAAATAATTTAGATAATGCAGCAACTTTATTTCCTGTATTTGATGATGAAATCATTTCATTAATATCTGCTTGAGTAATATTTGCAATACTTGTTTTTGGTTTTATATTTGGTAAAAGAGTAATAAGTTTTATTTTTGTTTTTATAGAAGTTATTGTTGTAACTTCAAAAGCATAACCATCATTAGCTCTTAAAATAATTTCATCAAAAAGATGTTCAGCCGTTACATTAACTACATTTTGTGCATTAAGTCCATCAAATAATAATCTTAAAGCATTAAGTTTTAGATGATTATCTGAAGAAGACATATTATCAATATCATTTTGTGAAACTTCTACTGTTAATGGTTTTGGAGTTATTTTTAAAAGTGTAATAATTTTAATTCCCGCTTTTATAGAAGTACCAGAATTTTGTAGAAAAATAAAAGTATCATTAATTGTATTTAAAGTAATTTCTGTATCAGATGTTTTAGTAGCTTTAATGTTTGCAATATTTTGGTTATTAACTCCATCAAATACTTTAGATAAAGCATCAATTCTATCTTTTATTTGATTTGCAGTTGAAATCATAGCATTTATTTCTGACGGAGTTACATTAATTATTTCTGGTTTTGGAGATATATTTAAAATAGTGACAATTTTAATATTTGCTTTTATTGATTTATTATTTGCTGAACCTAAAAAATATCCTTCATTAGCTATTAAGGTAATTGTTACTTCAGAAGTTTTTTCTGCTCTAATATGATTTACATTATTTGGATTAATACCATCGAATATTTTAGATAAGGCTGTTATTCTATTTTGTATATTTGATATCGTAATCATATCTAAAATATCTTCATTAGTAATATTGGTAGTTCCTGGTTTTGCAGTAATATTTAGAATTTCTGAAACACTATTAATATCTCCTTTTAAAGAATTTGCTAATGAAGGTCCAAAAGCATAACCAAATTTTGCTTCTAAAACAATTGAATTATTAGAGGTTTTTGTTACTGTAAAATTATTAATATTGGATTCATTTATTCCATCAAATATTTTTGATAAAGCAGCTATTCTTTGAGCTAGAGAATTTGTATTTGAAATCATAGCTTGAACATCTTCATCAGTAACATTACCAATTACAGTTTTTACCTTTATATTTAAAACTTGAACTACATTAATATTAGTTGTTATTAATTTTATATCTGGAGTTCCGAAAGAATATCCTTCATTTGCTTTTAAAATAATAGAACTAGAAGTTCTTTCTATTGTAAATTTTTGAATATCAGCTTCAGTTACTCCATCAAATACTTTAGATAATGCTACAGTTTTTTGTGCTGGTGAACTTGTAGTTGAAAGTATATCTGATAGATCTAAAGATGAAATATTAATAGTTCCTGGTTTTGCAGTAATATTTAAAATTCCCGATATTCTAAATTCTACCGATATAGAAGATAGAGATTGCGGAGCAAATGCAAATCCATCACTAGCTGTTAAAGTAATTATTTTATCAGAAGTTTCAATTGAAAAATTAGCAATATTATTTTCTGTTACTCCTTCAAATAATTTAGATAATAAAACTACTTTTTCCGCCGCTGTAGTTGAAGTTGAAAATATTTTATCAAATTCTATTTGAGTAATATTAACAATTCCTTGTATTGGTAATATATTTAAAATTTCAACAATTCTAAAAATTGAATTTAATATTTTTGTATCCTCGGAATTAAAAAAATGATCTCCTTGTGCTATTAAAGTAATTGTTGAATTAGAAGTTTCTTCTACTACAAAATGAATAACATTTGATTCAGTTATTCCATTAAATAATTTGGATAAAGCAAAAGCTCTATCTAAAGGATTATTTGTAGTTGAAGTCATAATAGCTATATCTGTTTGAAAAATATTATTGATTCCACTTTTTGGAGATATTCTTAAATTTTTAGCATTTTCTAAATTATTTTTAATGGGTATTAAAACTGCTACCGTTGTTATTGCTACAGTTGATATTGCACCAGCTGAAATACAAGATATTAAAATTATTTTTTTACTCATATAAATTCTTTCTTATTTAATTATTACTATATATAATATTCTTTTTTTATATTACTTATTAATTAAATTATAGTATTTATTAAGGTTTTTAATATTAATTTTTTTATTTTTTAATTATTTGCTTTATTAAAAATCATTAAATAATTTCATAAAATATATTATTTTTTCTAATTACTATTTCTAAATCTTGCAATTATAGTTGTTGCTTCAGCACCTGTTTTTGATGTAAAAGAATAACCTTCATTAGCTTTTAAAGTAATAGTATTTCCTACAATTTCATAAGTTAAAAATTTAACATTGGTTCTATCTACACCACCAAATGCATATTGAAGAGCTAATCTTTGATCTGGATTAGTTACAGTTGTATGTCCTCTTAAAGAGTCCGTTCATTTAGCATCTATATAAGATTCAAAATCTCTTTCTATAATACCTGTTTTAATAAGTACCATTTTATAAGCAACTGATTTTAATGTATTGTTCCCATTAATTGTATATTTATTTTTAAGCGTTAAGGTAACTATTGAAGTTCCCTTATCAACTGTTACATCAAAATTATTTTGATATTCAGCTATAAGATCTGGTCCAGTAAATACTTTTTGAAGTGATAATAATTGTTCAGCTGTATTTGCTTTAGTTAAATCATTAATTTCATTTATATTAAGAGATGCTGCAGCTTGTGTTGTAATATTTAAATTAATATTAAATGAACTTGAATTTAAAGTTTCTTGATTATTAATTAAATATCCTGTATTAGATTTTAAAGTAACTACATTAGTTTTTTCATCAACTAAAATAGAAAAATTATTTTGATTATTTGCATTTAAATCTGTTCCTGTAAATAATTTTTTAAGAACTGCTAATTTTTTAGTATTTTCTGTTCCTTGTAAATCCTTAATCTCGGCAGTAGAAAGATTTGCTGGTTGAGCTATTGCTGTAATATTTAAATTAATATTACTTAGAATATATGGAGTTGAATTTAAGGTTTTTTGATTATTAATTAAATATCCTTCTTTAGCTTCTAAAGTAACAATTTTATTTGTTGTATTAACTGAAACTAAAAAATTATTTTGATTAGTTAAACTAAGATCTGCTCCTGTAAATAATTTTTTAAGAACTTCAAATTTTTTAGTATTTTCTGTTCCTTGTAAATCTTTAATCTCAGTACCAGAAAGATTTGCTGGTTGAGCTATTGCTGTAATACTTAAATTAATACTACTTGAAATGGTATATTGATTAGAATTTAATGTAGGTTTATCATTAAATGCAATTCCATCATTTGCTTTTAAAGTAACAATTTTTGTTGTTGTATTAACTAAAATAGTAAATTTACTTTGATTATTAGCATTAAGATCTGGACCTGTAAATAATTTTTTAAGAACTATTAATTGAGCAGGAGCATTAGAACCTTGTAAATCATTAATTTCTTTTTGACTAATTGGCACTGGTTTATCTATAACAGTAATATTTAAATTATTAGCTGGAGTTATTTGTTCTAATTTATATGCAAGTGCTGATAATGATGTTTTACCAGAAATTGCATAACCTGATTTTGCATTTAAAGTAACAATTTTTGTTGTTGTATTGATCGAAATAGAAAACTTATCTTTATTTGTTTCTATAAGATCTTGACCTGTAAACATTTTTTTAAGAATTGGAAGTTGTTTAGTAAAATCATTTCCTTCTAATTCTGCTACTTCAGATATTTTAAGAGTAGCTTGTGTAGATAATGCAGTAATATTTAAATTATTGGCTGGAATTATTTGTTCTAATGTATAAACATCAGATTTTAATGTATTTTTATTATCTATTGTATAACCTGGTTTTGCGATTAAAAATACTACTTTATTATTTTTATTAACTGAAATAGTAAATTTATTTTCGTTTTCAGAAATAAGTCCTGGTCCTTCAAATAATTTTTGAAGAACTGGTAACTGTGTAGAAAAATCTTTTCCTTCTAAAGCAATAAGATCAGTTTCAATAATTTTAGGAGATTTTTTAGCTATAATATTTAAATTAACTACAGATGCTTCATTAGAACAAGAAACTGTAATTAATATAGGAGAAATTACGGCTGCGATTGAGAAAAATCCTAATGAAAATAATACTTTTTTATTCATTTTTTCCTTTTTATATTTTTTTAAATATACATAAATATTATATATTAGATTATTAAAAATAAATTTATAAATTTTTGATAAAGTTAAAAATTTTTATTATTATTTTATTTAAAATTCTTAAATCCAATTTGTGTTTTAATTATAAATTATACTAATTAATATTTAATGAAATTGATAATAAAATTATTTTATTTCGTTAAAAATATTGATAGATTTATCTTATTTATTTTTGCTCAAATTTTTTATTTTAAAAAAATATTAAGAAGGATTACAAATTAAAAATTTTGATTCTAATTGGTCTTTTCCACTAGTATCAGTTGGTGTTGTTACAAAGAAGTAACCATATTTTGCAGTTAAGGTAATTTTTCTATTATTTTCATCAACTAAAAAATTTAAATTATAAAAAGTTTTTTCATTAATACCAGTAAATAATTTTTGAAGTACTTTTATTTGTCCTAAATAATTTGTTAGTGTTGTTGTAGAATTTAATAAATTAATTTCACTTTTAGTTAGTACTGCAGTTTGATAGATTGGAAGAATAAATAAAGAAGAAGCAATAAGTGTATATGGAGTTGATTTTAATGTTGAATTACCATTAATTGTATAACCATTATTACCTGTTAAAGTAATTAACTTAGTTCCTTTATCAACTGAAATAGTAAATAAAGATTGGAATTCTTTTATAAGATCCGGACCGTGAAACATTTTTTTAAGAATTGCTAATTGACTAGATAAATTTGTTCCAAGTAAAATATCTATTTCAGAAGCATTCAGTTCAGCTGATTTAGAAATTGATATAATATTTAGATTTTTAGAATCTGGAAGTTTAATTGTATAAGTGCTTGAATCTAATCTAGTAGGTCCAAATATTTCGCTGGCTTGACCAAAAAAATAACCATTATTCGCATTTAAAGATACTATATTTGTTGATTTATTAACTGAAAAACTTAAATTTTTAATAGTATTAGTATCAATACCTGTAAATAATTTTGCAAGAATTACTATTTGAGAATTAATATCATTTTGAGATGCTCCAAATTCTATTGCACTTATCTCATTTGTTGTTAATTCAACTGATTGATTAATTTTATTAATTACTAAAGGAATTTTAGCATTATTATATGGGGTTGAATTTAATGAAGAAGCATTATTAATTAAATAGCCGTTTTTTCCTGTTAAAGTAACTACATTATTTGTTGTATTGATTGAAATACTAAAATTATCTTTATTTTCCACTTTAAGATCTGAACCTATAAATAATTTTTTAAGAATTGGTAATCTTGCATTAAAATCATTTCCTTCTAAAGTAGAAACTTCAGAAGTTGTAAGAGTAGTTGCTTGAGGTAATGCTGTAATATTTAAATTTTTAGATGGAATTGTTTCTATTAAATATGCATTTGAATCTAATGTAAAATTTCCTTGATCAAAAATATAACCCTGATTAGTTGCTAAAGTAATTATTTTATTTTTTATATTAATTGAAGAAATAGAAAAATAAGCTTGATTTGTTGCATTAAGATCTGGACCTTTAAATAATTTTTTAAGAATTGGCAATTGTTTAGCGGTATCTGTTCCTTCTAAAATAATTAAATCAGTAGCTAATAATTTTGGATCTGAAATTTTAGTAATATTTAAAATAACATTATTATTAATAATAGTATAAGCGTTAGAAGCTAAACTATTATTACCATTAATAGTATAATTATTTTTTCCAATTAAGGTTACTATATTTTTTCCTGTATCAACTACAAAACTAAAATTATTTTGATTTGTAGCATTCAAATCTGGACCTGTAAATAATTTGGTAAGAACTAATAGTTGTTTGGCAATATCTGTTCCTTGTAAAATAGTTATATCAGAAGATAATAATTTTGGACCTGAAATTTTAGTAATATTTAAATCTTTATCTTCAGGACCTATTTCGATTGTAAAAACATTAGATTCTAATGTAGAATTTCCTTGATCAAAAATATATCCTGAATTAGCCGTTAAAGTAACTATACTTTTTCCTTTATCAAATTTAAATGTAATATTTTTGATGTTTGTTTCGTTAATTCCAACAAATAATTTTTGAAGAACTGATAAATATTTAGAAGTATCTGTTCCTTCTAAAATACTTACATCACTATTTAATAATTTTGGTGCTGAAACTTTTACAATATTTAAAATAATATTATCAACAGAAACTGTATATGGAACTGAGCTTAAACTAGGTTGAGAATTAATTGTATGATTATTTTTACATATTAAAGTAACTATATTTTTGTCTGTATTAACTGAAACAGAAAAATAAGGCTGATTTTCAGCAATAAGATCTTTACCTTCAAATAATTTTTGAAGAACTGGGAGTTGTTTAACATAATCTATTCCTTTTAAAATAGAAACTTCAACTTGTGTAAGAGATGTTGATTTAGTTATTGCATTAATAACTAAATTTTTATCAGCTGGAGGAGTTGTTTCTATTATAAAGGCTGGTGCCATTAAAGTTTGTTTACCAATAAATAAAAATCCTGGATTGGCTGTCAAAGTAACTATATTTTCTTCACTAACTTCGACTTTAAAGTTTTTTTGTTTTTCTTCTGTAATTCCTGAAAATAATTTTTGAAGAACTGGGAGTTGTTTAATAGTATCTGTTCCTTTTAAATCAGTAACTTCTTCTTTAGTTAATATTTGCACTTCATTTGCTTTAATTTGTAAATCTATTGAGGATTCTGAACATGCAATAGTTACTAATATCGGAGAAATTACAGATGTAATTGATAAAGCTCCTAATAAAATTGATGTAATTTTTTTATTCATTTTTTCCTTATTTTCTTAATTTACATTAATCCGCTACTAGCGAAATTGATGATTTTATTGTAAATTTTAGAGCTTCTATTATTATTTTTTCTCTATTAAAAAAAGCCTAATTTTACTATTAAAGTAATTTTTTAAAAATATAAATATTGTTTATTTATATTATTTAATAACTTTATAAGAGTACTTATTTTTTTAATAATAAACTCTTATTAAATAAATTTTGAATTATATAATGCTGCTATTATAATTAATAGGCGTAATATTTAAAATAATGCTTGAACAGTATTATTTGAATTTAAATATGTTTTATTTTTAAATTTAAAACCTTCCTTAGCTATTAAAGTAATAACGTTATCTTTTCCAATCATGGAAATAATCCGTGGTTGATCTATATTAGTAATTCCAATAAATAATTCCTTAAGAACTTTTAATTGTTTAGCATGATTGATTCTTATTGCATTTAAAAGTTCTATTCCGAAAAGTGATGGAGATGTTTTAGATATTAAATTCATCTCATTATGAATCGAAACTGATTCTGTTATAAAATTCGTTTCTATTGTTTTACTTCCTAAAAACGTATAACCATTAACACCCATTAAAGTAACTACATTTTTATCACTAATTGAAACTTTAAAATTATTTAAATTTTCAACTGTAATGCCATTAAATAATTTTTTAAGAATAGCAAGCTGTGTATTAGAGTTTGTTCTTTTAATATCTTCAACTTCATAGGCGGCAAGTTTTTGAATTGCAGTATTTACTGTAATATTTAAATTTTTATTATTTAATGATGTTTCTTTTATATATAAAATATTAAATAATTTTATATTGATTATTATTGTAGATAATAAGGAACTTAATAAAAATAATACTTTTTTATTCATTTTACTCCTTATTTGAAAATTTTATATCTCACTTTAATTATAATATTTTTTTCCAAAAAATAATAAAAAAACAAAATAAAAAACCTACTAAGTAAGGTGTTGTATTTTTATTATATCAAAAAAATAAAAATAAATTTATTTTTTATTAAATTATTTATTGCTTCTAATTCTACTAAATAATTTATTTAAACTAGTGCTAATAAATAAGTATTTAGTTTTACATTAAAATCTTTTATTGATAGATTCCCTTATTTAGCAACAAAAAGATAAATAACATTATAAAAGCCAAGATTCTTATAAATAAAAAATTTAATGAAATTAAAATTTTTCATTAAATTGTTTTATTTTATAAAATATTTATTAAGTTTAAGTATATTTTGCTGTTATAAATTTTAGAGTAGAAGTATTGCTTGTTCCAATAACAAATCCTGGTTTTGTGCGTAATGTAACTGTTTTATTTTTTTCATCAACTTCAATATTGAAAAATCTTATAGTTGGATCGATTATTCCTGATCCTCCAAATAATTTTTCAATTATTGTCAATTGAGCACTTTTATTAGAGATAGATGGCATTTCTTTTAATTTAGCTATTTCTTCTGGTGTTAAAGTAGGAGAAGGATTTTTTACTTCTACTTGTAAAGGAATATTGTTTGAAAGTTGACGAAACATATAAGCTTTTTGTATCATTACGCCTCCTGTCCTAAATTGATAATTTGCATTTGCTTTTAAAATAACTTCTTGTTTATCAGAAGGAATTTCAATAGTAAAATTAGCAAGATTATTTTGAATATTACCACTAAATAATTTTCGAAGTATTGGTAATTTTTTAGTATCAGTGTCCTCTAACAATCCAAGATCGGTTCGTTGAATTTCTACATCACCTTGTATAGGGGTAATTTCTAATATTGTAGTATATACATTTGATTTTAAATCAGGTTTATTATTAATTAAAAATCCTGTTTTAGCCTTTAAAGTAACTACACTTGCCCCTTTTGTAACTTCGATATTAGCTAAATTTGGAATTGAAAGTCCTGGTCCTGTAAATAGTTTTCCAAGCGCTGCTAATTGAGTAGTAGTATTTGTTGAGGTTAAATTAGTCACATCATTTTCAAGAAGAGTTATAGGAGTTGCTATAGCTTTAATATCTAAATTCATTGATTGTATTTTATATGCGCTTGACTCTAATTTAGTTTTACCTCCATCAATTGTATAATTGTCTTTTGCTGTTAAAGTAACAATGTTTTTGCTTGTATCAACTGTAACAATAAAATTTGCTTGATTTGAAGCATTAAGATCATTACCTTCAAATAATTTATTAAGAACGGTTAATTGTTTAGTAGTATCTGTTCCTGTTAAATCTGTAATTTCAACTTGAGTAAGAGCTATTTCTCCTGTTTTTGCTTTAATTTTTAAATCTGTTTTCGCAGGCGGTAATACTTCATCTGTATATTTATTTGATGCTAAAGTATTTGTTCCATTAATTGTAAAATTAACATTTGCCGTTAATGTAACTACTTTATTAACTTCATCAACTGCAACTTTAAAATTATTTATGTTTTCAATTTTAAGACCTTCTCCATTAAATAATTTTTGAAGTGCTGTTAATTTTTTAGGATTATCTGTTCCTTTTAAATCTGTAATATCTGTTTTTGTAAGTGCTGGATCTTTTATAGCTGTAATAACTAAATCAGTAACTGTAGGATTTATTTCATCTTTATATTTATTTGATTCTAATGTAGATTTATCGTTAATGGTAAATCCTGTATTGGCAGTTAATGTAACTATTTTATCAGTTTCATTAACTGTAACTTTAAAATTGGCTTGATTAGCCGATGTTAAGCCTTCACCTGTAAATAATTTTTGAAGTGCTGTTAATTGAGCAGGAAGTTCTGTTCCTTTTAAATCTGTAATATCTGTTTTTGTAAGTATTGGATCTGCTTTACTTGTAATAACTAAATTAGTTGTTATAGAAACTTCTTGTGCACAAGAAGTTATAACTAATATTGGAGTTATAGTTGCTAATGCAGATAATGAAATTAATAATTTTTTATTCATATTTTCCTTTAATAGAAGATTATTCTACTTAATATAATTATAATATTTTTTTAATATAAAAAAATTACTATATATTATTAAATTTAATTTAAAGTTATTATATAACTCGCTTTTATAATTTTTATCTTTTAAATCTAGAACATAAATATAATTAATTTTTATTAATCAGGAATTGGTGCAATTGGAGGTTTTATTGTAAAAGGCGGAGCTTCTATTGTATTTTTTCCATCTTTAAAAACAAAGCCTGGTTTAGCTATTAAAGTAACTATTTTATCTTTTGTTGAAAATGTAAAATATTCATTATTTATATTATCAATACCTGTAAATAATTTTAAAAGAATACTTAATTGATTTGAATCAAGCTCACCTCCTGAATAACTACTTAATAAATAAGCTTCTGAATTTTTTATAGCTATTGATGTATTAACAGGTGTAATATTTACAATAGTATTTTTAATAGTAAATTTATTTGAATTTAAATATGTAGTTTTTCCAAATTTAAATCCTTCTTTAGCTAATAAAGTAATAACATTATCTTTTCCAATTATAGGAATAATATTTTTTTGATTTATATTAGTAATTCCGGTAAATAATTTATTAAGAACAACTAATTGTTTAGTAGGATTTATTCCTACTAAATTTACAAGATCTACTCCTAAAAGAGATTGCGATGGTTTAAGTGTAACATTTATATCTTGATCAGTAACTGCTGGTTCGACTGTAAAATAATTTTCAATTTTTGATTTTTTTGAAAGTAGATATCCTTTATTGGCTGTTAAAATAATTTTATTATCATCATTAATACTAAAAGTAAATTTGTTTTGATTATCTTTATCAATTCCGTTAAATAATTTATTTAAAACTATTAATTGTTTATTTACTTCAGTGCCTTTTAAAATATTAACATCTTCTCTAGTAATAAGAGGATTTGTTTTTATAGTAATAGTTAAATCTATATCTAATGTTGATTGCAATGTAAATGTAGTTTCTATTGTTTCCTTACCTAAAAATGTATAACCATTTTCACCTGTTAAAGTAACTACATTTTTATCACTAGTTGAAACTTTAAATTTATTTTGGTTTTCAAGTGTAATACCATTAAATAATTTTTTAAGGATTGCAAGTTGTGTATTAGGATTTGTTCCTTTCATACTATCAACTTCATAAGCTGCAAGTTCTTGAATTACAGTATTTACTGTAATATTTAAATCTTTATTTTCAACTATAATTGAATATTTATTTGATGATAACATTTCTTTTTGACTAATTGTATATCCAGTTTTTGCACTTAAAGTAACTATTGATTTTTCTTTATCAACTGCAACAGAAAAATTAGCTTGGTTTTCAGTTGTAAGACCTTCACCTTCAAATAATTTTTGAAGAACCACTAATTGATTAACAGAATCATTTCCTTCTAAAATAGTAATTTCTTCATTTGTAAGTTGAGGAGATTGCTTCGCAGTAATTATTAAATTAACAGTATTTAATGGTGTTTCACTTACACATGAAACTGCAAAAAATATGGGAGTAATTACTGTTATAGATAACAAAGAACTCAATGAAAATAATAGTCTTTTATGCATTTTTTCTCCTTATTGAAAAATTTTATATTCAATATAATTATAATATTTTTCACAAAGAAATAAAAAAAACAAAATAAAAACAAACTTAAAGTAAGAATTTATTTTTTTTAATTATATCAAAAATAAAAAAATATTATTAAAATTTAATATTTAACTAATATCTTAGTAATATAATTTATTAAAAATAAAAACTTTTAATAACAATTTAGTTATTAAAAGTTTTGTTATATAAATGATTAATTAAATCTAAAAATATTTTATTATTAAATAAATTTTTTTGATATTGTTGTTACTGAAGAATCAGGCGTTGCTCCAATAACAAATCCAGGTTTAGCTTTTAATGTAACTATTCTATCAGATGCATTAGTAGATGTTTTAATTTCTATTTGAAAAAATCTTTGATTTGTATCAAATATCCCAATAAATAATTTTCTAAGTACTGCTAATTGATTTATTCTATTTAAAGATGTTGATGGTTCTTTTAATATATTTTCTTCAACTACAGATAATGAAACAGGACCACTTACTGCTGTAATATTTGCATTAACTTTTCCATCAACATAACAAAATTTTGTTAATGTTGGTGTATTAGAAAATATATAACCTGGTTTTGCTGTTAAAGTTATATTGGTATTATAAGTAATTCTAATAATTTCAATATTAAATTTATCTAAATTTGAAGATATAAGACCAGTGCCTTCAAATATTTTTTCAAGTGCTGCTAATTTAGCACCATTATTATCTCAATCTAAGTTTAAAACATCACCTGGAATAATTCTTACTTCGCTTTTTTTAGCTGTAATATTTAAATTAATATTGTAAGCATATGAAACTAATGATTTCCCACCGTTAAATGTAAAACCTGAATTTGCAGTTAAAGTAATTATTCTTGTTTGTATATTAATTGCAACATTAAAATTAGTTAAATTTGAAGTTGTAAGGTCATTACCTTGAAATAATTTTTGCAGTGCATTAAATTTAGCAGAATTATTTGTTCCTTGTAAATCAGCAATATCAGATGATTCAATAACTGGTGCTTTTTTAGCTGTAATAGCTAAATTTTTATCAACCGGCGGTGCTGTTTCTATTGTATATATGGGACTTGATAATGATTGTTGTCCATTAAATGAATAACCTTGATTTGCAGTTAAAATTACAGCATTATTTGCGCTTACTGTAACTTTAAAATTATTTTGATTTGTAGATGAGACACCTTTAAATAATTTTTGAAGAATTGGTAACTGCTTAGCAGCATTTGTTCCCTTTATATCAATATCTTCTTGTTGAGTAAGAAATTGAGGGGAATTAGCTGTAATTTTTAAATCTGTAGTTATAGGATTTTTTTGTAATGTATATCTATTTGAGTCTAATTTATTTTGATTATTAATTGTAAAATTGGTTTTCGCTGTTAAAGTAACTATTTGGGTTGTTTTATTAACTGAAATGGTAAAATTATCAAAATTTTCTATTTTAAGATCATTTCCTTGAAATAATTTTTGTAGGGCAATTAATTTATTATTGTTATCTGTTCCTTCTAAATTAGCAACTTCAGTTTCAGTAAGAGTTATTGTTCCTGATTTAGCTGTAATAGCTAAATTTGTAGAAGTAATAGGTCCATCAACTGTAAATTTATTTGATAATGTTGGTTTCCCACTAATTGTATATCCTGATTTAGCTGTTAAAGTAACTTCTAAATTTGATTTACTAAATGTAATAGTAAATTTATTATCTATATTTCCAGATAAAAAATCTTTACCTTGAAATAATTTTTCAAGTACTGTTCATTTTGCAGAACTATTTGAACCTTCTAAAGTAGTAACCTCTGTATTAGTAAGTTTAACATTAGTTTTAATTGTAATAGTTAAATCTGTAGTTGGAACTGGTAATTCAATTTCATATTTATTTGAATCTAATTTAGATTGACCATTAATTGTATATCCTGATTTAGCTGTTAAAGTAACTATTTTATTATTTTCATCAACTGAAATAGTAAATTTATCTTGATTAGTAGAATTAAGATCTTGATTATCAAATAATTTTTGAAGAACTATTAATTGAGTAGGAAGTTCTGTTCCTTTTAAAGTAGTAATATCCGCTTCTGTAAGTTTTGGATTTGGTTTAGCCGTAATAATTAAATTTTTTGTAGTAGGTGTTTCACTTGAACAAGAAGTTATAATTAGTGCCGGAACTGTTACGATAGTTATTAAAGAAATAAACGAAGGTAATAATTTTTTATGCATATTTTCCTTTTTATAGAAATTATTCTATACAATGTACTATTATAATACTTTAATTGTGTATTATCATTTATTAAAAATAAAATTAATAATTTATATATTGTAATTATTTTTTTTATTTATTTCAAATATTTTTAAAAATAAAAATTCTTATTTATTTTATTTGGTAAGTTGCCTCTATGTTTTTAGCTCCAGATGCTAAAACATAACCATAATTAGGTTTTACAATTACTTTATGATTAGTTTCATCTATAGTTATAGTTAAATTATTAATATTTGAAGGAAAAATTCCTTGAAATAATTTATTTAATGCTGCTAATACATCTTTTTGATTTGTTGCATCTTTTATTGCATTAACCTCATTTTGTGTTAAAAATAAATTTGAAGTATTAGCAACAATATCAAATGAAGTAAATTCCTCAGTAAAAACGTTTGATTCTATAGAATTTTTAGCAGTAGTACCAACTCCAAATATAAAACCTTTTTTAGCAGTTAAAGTAATTGTTTTAGTTGATTCATTAATTTTAAAATCAAAATTTGGAATATTAGATGCAACAATTCCTTTAAATAATTTTGAAAGTGATATAACTTGTTGAGGAATATCTGTTCCTTTTAAATTATTAATATCTTGTGTTGTAATATTTTCAGTAGGTGTAATAATACTAATATTTAAATTTACATCATTAGTAGGAGGAGTTACTTCTATTGTATATGGAGGAGCTACCAAAGTATCTTTACCGGTAGAAACATCTGTTCCAAAAACAAAACCAGTTTTTGCATTTAATGTAACTACTTTATCTTTTACAGAAAATGTAAAATAATTAAAATTTATTTCTGTTATTCCTGTAAATAATTTACTAACAACTGATCTTTGAGATAGTGAAATTTCTTGACTAGATGGAAGCATTAATAAAATTTCTTGTGTTTTATTTAATTTAGTTGCAGGATTAGCTACAATATTTATATTAATAACATTAATATTATAAGGAGTTGAATTTAAAGAATCTTTTCCATTAAATTTATAACCATTTTTAGCTGTTAGAGTAACAACATTTCCAGAACCTATTGTAGTTGTAAAATTAACTTGGTTTCCACTATCAACTCCATCAAATAATTTTGTAAGAATTGTTAATTGTTTAGCGGCATCTTGTCCTACTACATCCATAAGTTCAATTCCTGTAAGATCTGTTTTTGCTGATTTAGCTGTAATATTTAAATTTTTATCAACCGGTGCTGTTTCTATTGAAAAAGGTAAAGCACTTAATGATGGTTTACCTCCAAATGTATAATCCGCTTTTGCAGTTAAAGTAACTACATTATCATTACTAATAGAAACTGTAAAATTATTTTGGTTTGTATCATTAATACCATTAAATAATTTTTTAAGAACTATTAATTGTTTAGTAATATCTGTTCCTTTTAAATCAGAAGCTTCATTTGCTGTAAGTTTTTGAGCAACATTATTTATTGTAATTTTTAAATCAATAAGATTTGTATCATTTATTGTATAAGTATTTGAAATTAATGTAGTTTTATCATCAATTGTATAATTATCTTTAGCAGTTAAAGTAACTACGCTTTTTTCTTTATCAATAGAGATAGTAAATTTATCTAAATTTTCAGCTATAAGTCCTTGACCATCAAATAATTTTTGCAGCGGTATTAATTTATCAGAAAGATTATCCGCTTCTAATATTGAAATATCTGCAGATGTAAGTACAGGGTCTTTTTTAATTGTAATAATTAAATTTGTTTTTGTTGAAGTTTCACTTGAACACGAAACTGTAGCTAATATTGGAGTAACAATAGCTACAGACAATAAAGATCCTAACGAAATTAATAATTTTTTATTCATATTTTCCTTTTATAGAAAAAAATTTTCTATTCAATATAATTATAATATTTTTAATTTAATATAATTTTTTATTATTTATCAATAAATATATATTTAGCAGATTTTAGAGTATCTTGTCCATTAAATTTATAACCATTTTTAGCGGTTAAAGTAACTACGCTATCTGCTCTACTAACTGAAATGCTAAAATTAACTTGATTTTCTATATTAAGGTCATTTCCTTCAAATAGTTTTTTAAGTATTGGTAGTTGATCATTAAAATTTGTTCCTTCTAAAGTAAAAACTTCAAGCGGATTTAGTTCTACAGAATTTGTTTTAGCAATAATATCTAAATTAATTTCAATTGTATAAACAGGTGATACTATTGTATTTGTTCCCGCACTTACTGTTGCACCAAAAACAAAACCACTTTTTGCAGTTAATGTAACTATTTTATCTTTTATAGAAAATGTAAAATAATTAAAATTTATTTCTGTTATCCCTGTAAATAATTTTTGCAGAACACTTAATTGAGCTGCTTTATTAGATGGACTTGGTTGAGAATTTATTGTAAAATCTTCAGTAGAACTTAATTTTACTGAAGCATTACTTCTAATATTTATATTAGTATTAGTAATATTATAAGGAGTCGAATTTAAAGAATCTTGTCCATTAAATTTATAACCATTTTTAGCTGTTAGAGTAATAATATTTCCAGAACCTATTGTAGTTGTAAAATTAACTTGGTTTCCACTATTAACACCATCAAATAATTTTGCAAGAATTGTTAATTGTTTAGCGGCATCTTGTCCTACTACATCTATAAGTTCAATTCCTGTAAGATCTATTGTTCCTAATTTAGCTGTAATATTTAAATTTTTATCAACCGGTGCTGTTTCTATTGAAAAAGGTAAAGCACTTAATGATGGTTTACCTCCAAATGTATAATCCGCTTTTGCATTTAAAGTAACTACATTATCATTATTAATAGAAACTGTAAAATTATTTTGGTTTGTATCATTAATACCATTAAATAATTTTTTAAGAACTATTAATTGTTTAGTAGTATCTGTTCCTTTTAAATCAGAAGCTTCATTTGCTGTAAGTTTTTGAGCAACATTATTTATTGTAATTTTTAAATCAATAAGATTTGTATCATTTATTGTATAAGTATTTGATATTAATGTAGTTTTTCCATCAATTGTATAATTATCTTTAGCAGTTAAAGTAACTACGCTTTTTCCTTTATCAATAGAGATAGTAAATTTATCTAAATTTTCAGCTATAAGATCTTGCCCATTGAATAATTTTTGAAGTGGTATTAATTTATTAGAAACATTATTTGCTTCTAATATCAAAATATCTGTAGATGTAAGTATAGGGTCTTTTTTAATTGCAATACTTAAATTTGTTTTTGTTGAAGTTTCACTTGAACATGATACTGTAGCTAATGTTGGAACAAGCGTTATTATAGTAGATAAACTACCTAATGAAAGTAATAATTTTTTATTCATATTTTCCTTTTTTATTTATTATTAAAACTTAAATTAATTCAATAATATTTAATAATTATTTAATAACTCAACTGGTTGTTAATTGTTTTACGTTAGAATTAGGATCTGTTCCAAATACAAATCCTGGTTTTGTATTTAAATGTGTAATTTTAAGATCAGTTACAGAATCAATATAATAACTAACATATTTATAATTTTCATTTGTTATACCATTAAATAATTTTTGTAAAACAGCTAATTGTTGAGAAGCATTTGATGGAGATGATTGTTCTCTCAATATATTTTCTTCATCACGTGTTATTGTAACTAAATGTACTTGTAATTTAATATTTAAAGGAATATTTTTTAAAGTAAAATTATTTTCTAAAGTTTCTTGTTTATTAATTTTATAACCATTTTTAGCTATTAAAAATATTTTATTATTTGCATTTCCACTAATTACAAAAGTAAAATTATTATAATTTGTATTAGAAATTCCTGTAAATAATTTTTGAAGAATTAATATTTTTTTAGAAATTTCACCTTCTTGTAGATCAAAAAGTTCAATTCCTGTTAAAGATACATTAGAATTAGCTTTGATATCTAAATTTATATCTGTTATTGGTGGGTTTGGATTTTCAATAATAAAAGCTGGAGAAACTATTGTTTCTTTATTATTTATTAAATATCCTTGATTAGCCTTTAATGTAACTATATTTGTATTGCTAACTATAAATGTAAATTTATTTAAATTTTCATTTATAATTCCATCAAATAATTTTTGAAGTACTAATATATATTTAGAAGGATCATTTCCTTTTAAATATATAACTTCTTGTTCCGAAAGTTTTTGTTGTGTTTTAGGAATAATATTTAAATCAATTTTAGAAACTTGTTCTGTATTCGAACAAGAAATTGTTGCTAATATTGGAGCAACTACAGCTATAGTTGATAAAGATCCTAGCGAAATTAATATTTTTTTATTCATGTTTTCCTTTTATATCACTTAATTCATTTATTTGAATAAAGGTAGTGGTAGTGAATGTAACTTCAATAGTTTCTTTTCCTCCATTTACTTGTGATCCAAAAACATAACCATAATTAGCTGTTAAAAAACATTTATTAGTATTATTATTAATTTTTTGAACAGTAAAAGTAAAATATTTAATATTTTGTGATGTTATACCATTGAATAATTGTTGAAGAACTTTTAATTGTTGAACAAAAATAGAATCCTGTTCTGGAGCAAGAGGAAATTCTAAGAAAGTAATATTCAAAACATTCATAGATACTGATGGAATAGGAGTAATATTTAATGCCTCAATAATTATTGTATAAGTAGTTGATTCTAAAGAATCTTTTCCATCAATTTTATAACCATTTTTACCAGTTAAAGTAATATTTCTTTTTTCTCTATTAACTGTAAAACCAAAATTAGTATAATTACTTATTTTAAAATCTTTACCTTCAAATATTTTTTGAAGAATTGGAAATTGTAAAATAATATCTGTTCCTTCTAAAATTGAAATTTCATTATTAGAAAGTGGGTCTATTTTAGCTTTTGGAGTAATAATTAAATTTTTAAGTACTAATGGAGGTTCAGGTTCAACTATTGTATATGGAGATGATGATAATTCATTTTTATTATTAAAATTAAATCCTTCTTTAGCTGTTAAAGTAACTATCTTTTTTATTTTATCAATTGAAATAGAAAAATTAGATTGATTTTGAAATGTAAGACCTTCTCCTTGAAATAATTTTCCTAAAACAGTTAATTGTTGAGCTAAATTATCTTTCCCTTCTAAAACTAGAATATCTTCATTTGTAATTACAGGATTTTGTTTAGCGGTAATATTTAAATTATTTTTAACGGGTTGTTCGCTAGAACATGAACTTACAAAAACTGGAGCTACTATAGCTGTAGTTAATAAAGATCCTAGCGAAATTAATATTTTTTTATTCATATTTACTCCTTAATATTTATTATATATAAAATAAATTTTTTTACATATTATTAATTAATATTTTTATTTTTGTACTAATAAGTAAAGATTTGAAGTAAATATTACTCTTAAATATAAACTAAAAACAAAAAAAACGCCAATAACTCTTAATGAGACTTTGTCAAATATAAAAGTAAAATATCTTTCTTTTATTATTTATTCTATTAAATATGCATCTAATTAAGCAAGAATTTCAAATATTATTAATTTTAATATACATAATTTATTTAAAGTACAGTTTTTATTACTAATTCCGAATTTAAAGTTTTTATAATTAATTTTAGATTAGTTTTTTATAATTTTTTATTTTATTATAAATAAAATAAAAATAAAAAAAACAAAATTAAATTTTGTTTTTAATATATAAATAATCTAATATTAATATTTTTATGATACTATTGTATAAACATCTGAAACTAATGTTGTTGCTGTTCCTGTTGTTCCAAAAGCAAATCCTGGCAACATAGTTAAAGTAACTGTTTTTGCAGTTTTATCAACTGTAATAGTAAATTTATTTTGATTTCCTGTTGTTACTCCAGTAAATAATTTGTTAAGAGCTGTTAATTGAGCAGCGGCATCTGGAGTTGTTGCTGCCAATGCATCTTCATCAACTTGTGTTATATTTAATGGTTTAGTTGTTGTTTTAGTAATATTTAAATAACTAGTTTTAACATTAAATGCAGGTGAAACTAAAGTTTTTGCTCCACCAATTAAATATCCTTCTACTGGTGTTAAAGTAACTGTACTTTTAGTTAAATCATCTAAATTAACTAAAACAGTAAATTTATCTATATTATTAGTATCTATTCCATCAAATAATTGAGAAAGATCACTTATTTTTGGATTAGTATTTGTACTTGTTAAATTAAAAACTTGTATTCCTGTAAGTTCTGTTGCTGGAGAAGCTTTAACTTTAATATCTAAATTTACTTCTGTGATTTCAGGTGCTACTGTATATTTAGCTGAAGCAAAAGTTCCTTTACCATTAAGTGTATATCCAGTTTTAGCTGTTAAAGTAACTATTGCATCAGTTGTATTAATTGAAGCATCGAATTTTTCTTTATTTCCAGATATAAATCCTGCTCCTGCAAATAATTTGTCAAGAACATTTCATTTTTCAGTTGTGATAGCTCCTGCTGTTTCTAAAGTTTTAACGTCTGCCGCTGTAATTGTAGGATTTTCTTTAGCTGTAATAACTAAATCAACAACTTTAACTGGGGCATCACTAGCACATGAAACTGTAGCTAATATTGGAGCAACAACAGCTATAGTTGATAAAGATCCTAACGAAATTAATAATTTTTTGTTCATTTTTTTTCCTTTATAAAATTTTTTTTTATATTTCAAATTATAATACTTTTTTAAATTTAAAAATAAAAAATTTTGTTTTAAATCTATAAATTTAAATTATTAATATTTTTTATTGTGTTACTATTGTATAAACATCTGAAACTAATGTTTTTGATCCACTTGTTGATGTTCCAAAAGAAAAACCGTTTAATCCATTTAAAGTAACTGTTTTTGCTTTTGTATCAACTGTAATAGTAAAGTAATTTTGATTTGTTGCATCTATTCCAGTAAATAATTTGTTAAGAGCTGTTAATTGAGCAGCAGCATCTGGAGTTGTTGCTGTTAATACATCTAAATCAGCTTGCATAATATTTAAAGTACCAGTTTTTTTAGTAATATTTAAAATAACATTTTGAATAGTAATTGAATTTGAAGCTAAAGTTTGTTGACCATTAATTGTAAATCCACTTAATGCTTCTAAAGTAGCTATATTTTGAGATGAATCAAATGAAACCTTAAAATTACTTAAATTAGATTCAGTAATTCCAGTAAATATTTTTGAAAGAGATTCTAATTTTAATTTAGGATCTGAGATTGTTAAATTAAATGCTTCTATCGCTGTAAGTGTTACTGACGGTGTTATAGCTGTAATTTTTAAATCAACTATTTCTTGTTCTTGAACTGTATATTTATTTGAAACTAATGTAGTTTTATCACTAATTGTAAATCCTGTATTAGCTGTTAAAGTAACTATTGCCTCAGTTTCATTAATTGAAACTTTAAAATTATTTTGATTAGCAGGAGTAAAATCTGGTCCTTCAAATAATTTTGCAAGAGCATCTCATTGTGCTTTTAGATCTGTTCCTTTCAATGCTTCAACATCACTTTTTGTAAGTTTAGGTGTATTTATTGCTGTAATAGTTAAATTAGTAGCTTTAACTGGAGTATCGCTAGCACATGAAACTGTAGCTAATATTGGAGTAACAATAGCTATAGTTGATAAAGAAGCTAGAGAAATTAATAATTTTTTGTTCATATTTTTCCTTTTATTTTAAATTTTTTATTTAATAATTATATTCTTTTTATTTTTTGTAAAATTAAAAAGATTATTAAGCAACTGTATATACATTTGAAACTATAGTAGTAGCAGTAGCTGAACTATTTGCTCCAAAAACATATCCCTCTTTCGCTCTTAAAATAACTTTATCATTAATAGGAGTATTAATTGCAACAGTAAAAAATTCTTGATTATCTTTTGTAATTCCATTAAATAATTTATTAAGGGCTGTTAATTGAGCGGGAAGATTTGATGAAGATGGGGCTTTCAAAACGAAAACATCACCTGCTGTAAGTACAGGGGAAGGTTTAAGAGTAAAATTTAAAGGAATTTTAGCACCAGCTAAAGTATATGTTACTTCTATATATTGTTTATTATTAAGAAGAAATCCTTCTTTAGCTTTTAAAGTAACTTTTGATGTTGTTTCATTAACTGTAATAGTAAAATTAGGTTGGTTTGTATTTACAAGACCAGCTCCTTCAAATAATTTTTTAAGAACAACTAATTGATCTGAAGCATTTGTTCCCTTTAAAGTAGCGACTTCTGCCGTTGTTATAGGATCTGGATTTGCTTTTGGAGTAATAATAATATTTACACCTGCAAACATTTTATATTCAGATGAAGCAAATGTTTGATTGCCATTAATTTTATATCCTTGAACAGCTAATAAAGTAACTATTTTTTTTCCTGTATGAATTGAAACAGTAAATTTATCTTTATTTTCAGGAGTAAATCCTGGTCCTTCAAATAATTTTTCTAGAGCAGATCATTTTGTACTGTTATCTCCTGTAGCTTCTAAATTTTTAATATCTTCATTTGTAAGACTAGGTGAAGGTTTAGCTGTAATAATTAAATTATTTGCATCAACTGGTGCATCGCTAGCACATGAAACTGTAGCTAATATTGGAGCAACAACAGCTATAGTCGATAAAGAACCTAGAGAAATTAATAATTTTTTGTTCATATTTTTCCTTTTTTTATAATTTTTTTAACATAAATTTTGCTTTATATTTAATAATTATATATTTTTTATTTTTAAATAGAAATAAAAAAAGGAAAGTAATTTTTTATTTTAATATATAAAAATAATATTTTTATTATTCTTTTAGATGAAAATTCGAATTTAGTATTACTACTTTTACATTTCTATTTTCTAAAAAATATAACTTATTAAATCCTTTAAAACAACTGCTTTTATAATTATGTTATTTTTAAATAACAAAAATATTTTTAATCTCTACTTTAATAAATAATTTAATAATTGCTTTTAAATGAGTGACAGGATCTTTATTTTATTATTTTTATTAATAAAATTAAATATGTTTGTAATACTTTATATCTATAATTTTATTTTTAGAAATAATTCTAGCCCTAATTAATATAGATAGTTTTCAACGTTTACATTTAAATTTATTAATATAATATAATTTTTTTATGTCTGTAGCAATTATTGCCGAATTTAATCCTTTTCATAATGGTCATATTTATTTAATAAATCAAGCTAAAATAATTTTTCCTAATGAAGATATTATTATTATCCTTTCAGGAAAATATACTCAAAGAGGAGAAATTAATATTTTAAGTTATAAAAAAAGAAAAAGAATAGTAAAAAAATATGGAGTTAAAAAAGTAATTAAATTACCATTTGAATATTCAACCCAAGCGGCTCATATTTTTGCAAAAGGAGCAATTGATATAATTGCTCAACATAAAATAGATAAAATTTTTTTTGGATCAGAAACAGCTGATGTTTCTTTATTTAAAAAAGCAGCGGAAATTATTTTTGATAATAATCAAGAGTATTATCAAAAAGTAAAAAGGAATATGAAACAAGGAATGTCTTTTCCAAAAGCTAATTCTCTTGTCTTAGAAGAATTTTTAGGAAAAAATTTTACACTGCCAAATGATATTTTAGCTATGGAATATATAAAAAGAATTGAAGAGAAAAAATATAATATTACTCCTTTTTGTATTAAAAGAACAGTTCCTTTCTCTTCGCTAGAGACTATAAGCAATTTTGCTTCAGCTACACAAATTAGAAGAATGATAAAAAATAATGAAGACATTTCTAAATTTTGTCCCCTTAAAATTAAAAAATATCAGTGCATCGAAGATAAATATAATAAATTTCAAAAGATAGTGAGAAAAACTTCTAGTGAAAAACTAAGAGAGATAAAATTAGTTTCTGAAGGAATGGAAAATTTATTTAAAAAAAATATTGATATTGAAACATATGATGAATTTATAAATAAAGTAACTTCGAAAAGATATACAAGTTCAAGAATTAAAAGAACGATGCTATATATCATTTTAAAAATAAAATAAATTTTAAATTATTTTTGACGATTTCTTTTTATTTCATCTATTGCTAAAATAAGAATAAAAATAAGACCAGAAATTGAACCAAAAACAACAAACATATCAGCAAAATTAAATGTTCCACCAAAGAAACTATTTCCTTGTAAAAAAGGAAAATAAATAATATCTCTTACAACTCCATTAAATGCTGCTCGATCATAAAAATTTCCAAAGGTTCCGGCAAAAGTGAAAATAGATCAAATAATAAATGTTCAGGATTTACAAAAATATACTACAACCGTTGAAAAAAATAAAATTAAAACAGAAAATAAATTTACAAGTCAAACTGGAATTTCAAAATTTATAAATGTAAGTCCGGGATTAGCAATTGATCTAAAACCGATAAAGGGGTTTTGAAATATTATTTCTCCATTTCCCGTTTGTCCATATACATTTCATTGAAAAATAAATTCTTTTGTAAGAAGGTCAATTAAAATTAAACATAGTACTAATGAAAAAAAAATAATATAGTTTCTAATAATATATTTTTTTTCATTGTTTCATTTATTAATAATAAAAAGTTTTAGGCGTTTAAAATAATTTTTAAAATTCATATTTATGTATTATAAAACATAAAAAGAAAATCAAGAATTTTTTAAAATCATTTATTATATAATTTAAAAATAATATTTAAGGGGAAAAATGAAAAAAATTGATAAATATGTTTCAAGATATTTTATTGAAGCGAATAAAATAATCAAAAAGTTTTCAGCAGGAAATATCGTTTTAATGCAATTTTTTCAAAGAAAAAACGATACCAAGCTATGTGGTACCAATGAAGTTTTAAAATTTTTAAAAGATAATACAGAAATAAATAAATATAAAATAAAATATTTACCAGAAGGAACTATTGTAAATAATTTAGAACCTGTTCTTACTTTAGAAGGAGAATATAAGTATTTTGGAATATATGAAGGGATGATTGATGGAATGCTTGCAAGAAGCACATCGATTGCTACAAATGCTTATCATTGTTTAAAAAATGCTAATGGTAAAGAAGTTATTTATATGGGCGATAGAGCTGATCATTATATAAATCAGGAAATAGATGGTTATGCCGTTGAAGTTGGTGGAATTTATAAACATTCAACTTTAGCCGGTTCTAGAGGAAATTCGAAAGTAGTATTTGGTTCTATTCCTCATGTTTTAATTCAAAACTTTAAAGGTAATATTAAAAAAACAATGGAAGCCTATTATCAAACTTTTCCTAAAACAAAAGAATTAATTGCTTTAGTCGATTTTTCTAATGATGTTATTAAAGATTCTTTAATAGTTCTTAAAACTTTTAAAGAAAAATTATTTGGAGTAAGAGTTGATACTTCAATGAATATGGTTGATCATATGTTTGATAATGAAGATCCTCATTATGGTGTTAATGTCGAACAAATTAAAAGATTAAGAAAAGCTCTTGATGAAAACGGCGGAAAACATGTAAGAATAATTGTTTCATCAGGATTTGATGCAAAAAAAATAAAAGAGTTTGAAGACCTTAATTGTCCAGTAGATGCTTATGGGGTTGGAGAATATATTTTAAGAATTAATATTCATTTTTCAGCTGATGCCGTTCTTTTAAATGGAAAACCAATAGCTAAAGAAGGTCGGGGATTAATTAAGAATTCTAAATTAATTGAATTTAAAGGTTAATTTCTTTTTATAAGAACATTAATATAATAAATAAGCATTTCAATATCTGCTGGATTAATTCCCGGTATTCGACTTGCTTCTCCTATAGTATTTGGTCTTATCTTATTTAATTTTTCTCGCGCTTCATTTGCTAGATTATGAATTAAATCATAATCAATATCTTTAGGCAAAAAAAGATTTTCTAATTTGAGCATTTTCTTAGCTTGTTCTTTTTGTTTTTTAATATAGCCTTCTAATTTTATTTTTATATAAAGTTCTTCTTTATATAAAAAAGAGGAAATAAAATCATTAAAATCTATTTCCGGTCTTGAAATTAAAGAATAAATATCTTGGCCATTATTAATATTATATTTTTTAGCAAGAGGATCATTAGAACTTAAAAAAATTTTTTTAAGTTCTTCTGCTTTATTGTTAATTAAATCATATTTATCAATTACATCTTGATATTCTTTTTGAGAAATAGTTCCTGCTTTTAAAGCATATTTAGCAAGTCTTATATCAGCATTATCATGTCTTAAAAGTAATCTAAATTCCGCTCTTGAAGTTAACATTCTATAAGGTTCATTAGTTCCTTTAATAGTAAGATCATCAATTAAAACTCCAATATAAGAATCTGATCTATCTAAAATAATTGGTTCTTCATTTTTAAGAAGCTGTACGGCGTTTATTCCAGCCATAAGTCCTTGACCAGCCGCTTCTTCATAACCACTTGTTCCATTGATTTGTCCGGCTAAAAATAAATTACTAATTACTTTGGATTCTAAACTTTTTTTAATTTGTAAAGAACTAATTGCATCATATTCAATTGCATAACCTCAATATTTAATTCTTGCATTTTTAAGAGCTGGAATAGTTCTTAAAAATTGTTCTTGCACATCAATTGGCATTGAAGTAGAAAGACCATTTAAATAAAAAATATCTCCTTTTGAAGTTTCCGGTTCTAAAAATATTTGATGTCTTTCTTTATCTTTAAAACGAACGATTTTATCCTCAATACTTGGACAATAACGAGGACCAACTCCATTAATTAGACCTGAATACATTGAAGATTTATCTAAATTTTTTAAAATGATTTCATGAGTTTGTTCATTTGTATATGTAAGTCAACAATGAATTTGTTGTTTTAAATGATGTTTGTTTTTGAAAGAAAAAGTAATATCTTGATCTTCTAGTACTTCTTCTTCTGCCTGAGTAAAATCAATTGAATCAGTAAAAACACGAGCAGGTGTTCCAGTTTTTAATCTTATTAATTTATGACCATATTTTTCTAAATTTTTTGAAAGGTTTTTAGTTGTTTTTTCATTGCTAGGACCTGATTCAATAACATCTGATCCTCTTAATATTTTAGAATTCATATAAGTTCCTGTTGTTAAAACAACAACATTTGCAAAATAAGAAATATTATTTATATCTTGAACTCCAATTATTTTATTTTTATCTAAAATTAAATCTTCAATAACAGTTTCAATAATTTCGATATTATTATATTTTTGCATCTCTTCTAAAATTTCTTTAGAATATTCATCTTTATCAATTTGAGCTCTTATCGCTCTTACGGCTGGTCCTTTTGAATTGTTTAACATTTTTATTTGGATCATTGCTTTATCAGCAAAAATAGCTTGAACTCCGCCAAGAGCATCTATTTCTCTTGTTATAATTCCTTTAGCGGGTCCACCAATCGAAGGATTACATGGCATCATTGCAAGTTTTTCTTTATTAAGAGTTATTAAAGCTACTCTAAAATCTTGTTTTGCTAAAATAAAAGCTGCTTCAACTCCAGCGTGTCCACCACCAACTACTATTGCATCATAATTCATAAATTTTATTATATTACTTATTTATAAAATTAATATTTTATTTAACTCCGGATTAAAAATAAAGGAAAATAAAAAAATAAATTTAAAGTTTTTTTAACTATTAAATTTATTTTAATTTTTTTATTCTATTAAAAATTCGTTTCTTAAATTGTTTAAATTTTTTTGGTATAAATCTAAAAATTCAGGTTCAAACTTAAAACTTAATTCTAAATGAATTGTTCTTAATAAATAAATTAAATTAGGAAAATTACCTATTGAATAAGCTATTATAGCCATATTTTCCTTATCGATAATAACATAAGCTCCTATATTTCAATAATGATCATAGTCATCAGTATAAGAACCATAAATTAACTCTTTTTCTTCTGAGAAAAACATTTTATTTTTTTCAGTGTAATAAGCAAGCATTGGGGTAGGGTGTTCTCCAGGCTTGTAGGTAATCATTTTTTTTAACATTTATTTTCTAATTCTTTCAGAAACAAAAGGAATAAAAGCTACAAATCTCGCTCTTTTAATTGAAGTTGATAATAACCTTTGGTGTCTTGCACATGTTCCTGTTATTTTTGATGAAAGAATTTTTGAATGAGAATTAATGTATTTTTTAATTAATTCTACATTTTTATAATCAATATATTCCATTTTTTCTATACAAAATGAACATGGTCTTTTTTTAAATTTTTTAAATTTATCTTTTGATGGATATTTTTTCTGCATTTTTTTGCTCCTTATATTTTATAATTCGATTTCTCATGGAAGGTCATCATCTTCATCCTCTTCTTTAAAAGTAGGATTGTTTTCTTTATAAACTCCATTTGATTTTTCTGTTGTTGTATTTAGTTTATCTTGTTCATTGTAATTATTAAACTCAAAAGTATTTTTATTCTTTCTTTGTTCAACTACATTTTTTGGTTCAAGAGATCTTATATTTTGAATAATTACAGAAATAGATTCAACTATTTCTTGTTTATCATTTTTATAATTTGAAGCACTTAAACTTCCTTCTATAGAAACTAAATCACCTTTATTAAAGTAATTACTAATAAATGTTGCTGTATTGCTAAAAGCAATTAAAGGAATAAAATCTGATTCCTCACGATTATTTTCTTTTGTAACAGCTAATCTAACTCTTAAATATTTAGTTAAATTTTTTGAATCAAACATTTGTGGATTAGTAACTAATCTTCCAATTAAAAGGACTTTATTCATTTACACTTTCTTTTGGTTGATATGGTTTTTTAACAAAATCTGATTTTTCATCTGAATTTTGATTTCTAAATTTTGAAAATAATGGTTTTACTCTTTTTGGATTTGCTTTTCTGTTTAATCCTCTTTCAGTACTTAAATTAATTAATAAAAATCTTCAAATTTCTTTAGAGATATTTGCTTTTCTTCTAAATTCATTAACTTCTTCACCTGTTGCTTCGATTAAGATTAAGATATATTTTCCGTTTTTTGATTTATTGATTTCATATGCTAATTCAATATTATCCAACTCTTTTATTTCAGTTGGTTTGTTTTTGAAAGTAGAGCTAACTAATGTTTTAGCTACTTCAATTTTTGAATTAGGATCTAGAATCAACATAATTTCATATTTTGACATGTTGACCTCCTTATGGTCTAGTTTTTAGGACTATTATTTTTTATAATAGTCAAGGCATAAATCCTTAAATTAAATTATATATATATTTTTAAAATATATAAACAAAAAAATATTAAAGAAAAGAAAAAAAGTATTTTTAAAAATTATTTTCTTTTTTCAAAACTATTTCATGAAGAATTTTAAGGTAATTTTCATATCTTCACTTGCCAATTTTGCCATTTTCAACTTGTTTTTTTATTTCACAATCAATTTCTGATTTATGCAGACAATTTTTAAATTTGCATTTATCCGCATATAAAGCAAAAGTTTTAAAGGATTTGGCAGCTTGTTCTTGATCAAGTTCTAAGGATAGAGAAGAAAACCCAGGAGTATCAACTATTTTTATATTATCTCTTATAAAGATTTCAACTACTCTAGTGGTATGAATTCCTCTTTTAGATGATGATGAAATACTTTGAGTTTTATTATCTAAAGAAAAAATGTTGTTTAATAATGTTGTTTTACCAACTCCTGAATAACCGGTAAAAACATTTAATCCCTTTTGAATAAATTTTTTTAAATTATTCATTTCTTCATCAAAAATTTTATTATCAATAATAAAACAGTCATATCCTTCTTTTTTATAATCAAAATAAGTACTTCAATCTGATTCAAGATCTTTTTTTGAAAAAACAATGACACAATTTATTTTTTGAATTTCAACGGTCATTAAAAATTTATCTAAATAAAAAGAAGAAAATTTAGGCTCTTTTAATGATGCTACAAAAATAACATTATCAACATTAGCAACTTTTGGTCTTATTAAATTGTTTTTTCTTGGTTCAATTTCAATTAATTGTCCTTCTTTACGAAATAAAGCAATATCCCCAACTAATGGCGAAATTTCATTATTTCTTAAATTTCCTGAACCTCTTGTTCTTCAAATTTTTCCATTAGATAAAATATCATAATAGCCTGCTATTATTTTTACAATTAAACCTTTTTCTAAATTTTCCATCTTATCTTAATTTATCTTGAAAAAGTAAAACTTAAAAGAATTATTACAATAAAAAGAACTATTGCAAAAGAAGAAATAATTATATAAAGAAACATTTTTGAATTAATAATTTCAAAAAATGTTTTTTTCTGTTTAACTTTATCATCACTTAAACTAATTTTTTTTGTCATAATTTTCTCTTGTTTTAAACTAGCTGATAAAGCAGAAGAAAGTTTTCTCATAGATTCATATCTATCATTTTTATTTTTAGCTGTTGCTTTAAGAACAACATTAGCTACTGATTGAGGAATGTCATTATAAATTTCATTAACTGGTTTCATTTTTTCATCACGATGTTTTAAAGCTGTATCTAGAGGATCTTTCCCGCTAAAAGGAGGTTCTCCAATTAACATTTCATATAAAACAATACCTAAAGCATAAATATCAGATCTTTCTGATGGTTCTTCTTGATTAATAATTTCAGGAGCCATATAATGAACTGAACCTATTACTTTATTAGTTGCTGTATAACGAGCTGAATCAGGAGCAATCGCTATTCCAAAATCAATAATTTTAATTTCTCCTAAACTAGTTACCATAATATTTGATGTTTTTAAATCTCTATGAATAATATCTTGAGCATGAATTGAAGCAAATCCTTTTGCTAATTGAATTCCAAAATCAACTGCTTCTTCAACAGTTAATCTCCCTCTTTCTTCAATATAATCTTTTAAAATTTTTCCATCAACATATTCCATTACGATATATTGAGATTCTTTATCATAACATCCTTCATAAAATCTAACAACATATGGTGATTTTATATTTTCTGCCAATCTCATTTCTTCTTTAAATCTTGATTTATTAGTTGAAATAGTTTTTGCATTATTTAAAAGAGTTTTAATAGCTACTAATTTATTATCATTTGATTGGTCTTCAGCTAAAAATACTCTAGCCATTCCACCAGATCCGATTTCACGAATAATTTTATATTTTTTAGGTAATTTAGTTGATATATTAAAATTATTACTCATTATTCAACCTCCAATAGAATAACTGTTAAATTATCTGTAGATCCACCTTTTATAGCCGATTTTATTAATTCCTCTGACTTTTCTTGAAATGTATTGCCATCAGCTAAAATCATTTCAAATTTAGGTTTTGAAATATAATCATGAATACCATCTGATGTAAGAACTAAAACAATTTTTCTATTAGCAGATGAAGAAAAATCATTATCAATTGTAAATGCTTCAATATTTGTTTTTTTTGTAGGCCCTAAAGCAGAAGTTAAAGCAGAAGCTCCAGGAATTTTCGAAGCTTCAAATTCTGACATTCCTTCTTTATCAATATAATAGTTCATTAAATTGTGATCTCTTGTAATTTGATAAAGAAGACCATCATAAATATAAGTTCTTGAATCTCCGATATTAAAAATAATAATTTCTTTTGTTTTTTTAAAAATAATTGCTGTTGTTAGGGTAGTTCCCATATCTTTTTTATTACCATCTTCACCAGCTTCATAAATCATATTTTCTTTAGCTTTTTTAATAGTTGTTTTAACTCATTCGGAAATTTCGTTTTTATTATTTGGAGCTTTATTGATTTCATCTTTAAAAGTATTAATAGTTATTGAAGACGCAAGAGATCCACCAAAATGACCACCCATTCCATCACAAAGAATAGCAATAACTATATTTTCATTTTCAATTACATCTGCTCTATCCTGGTTTTCTTCTCTTACTACTCCTACATTAGTATTAATTATATATTTCATTATTAACTCCTCATTTCCCTTATTATTAAATCATAAATCATTTTTACTGAATTTTCAATTGTTTTATTAATTATACAATAAGTAAAATTATTTCTTTCCGTCATTTCTAATTTAGCTTTTTCTAATCTTATTTTTATTTGATGATCTAATTCTGTATTTCTATTTCTTATTCTTTTCTCTAATTCCTCTAAAGAAGGGGGTTCTATAAAAATAGTAATTAATTTATCTTCTTGATTCATTTCTTTATATTTATTAATAATATTAATAGCACCAATTGTATCGACCTCTACAAGAACATTAAAACCTTTTTCAAGTTTTGTTTCAACTTCCTCAATTAATGTTCCATAAAAATTATTAAGGTGCATTGATCATTCAAGAAATTTATTGTTTTTTATTTTTTCTTTAAACTTCTCTTCATTTATAAAATAATAGGATTCTGCTTCTTTTTCGCCTTCTCTTTTTTCTCTTGTAGTAGCTGAAACTGAAAAAACTAAATTAAGTTCTTTAATTTTAAAAAGCTCTTTTTCAATTGTTCCTTTGCCAACCCCGCTTGGACCAGCAATAATAATTATTTTATTCACAAAACCCCTTTAATAAAATTTTAATAATTATATATTAAATATTTAAAGCAAAAATTAAATTTCTTTTTTTGATTCAAAAGTAATATCTCTTGCTCATCTTATTTTTCAAAAGGCTATTTCATAAACAAAAAGTTTAATGAAATCAAAAAGAAAGAAAAGTAAATATGCTGTAGTAAAGTGAATTTTAATACCTAAATTTAAAACAATAACTAAAGTTAAAATTATTAATCATGTAATTTGCAGAATATTTAAAAAAACATTGATTGAAGATACTAAATTAGTTCTTCCTCCAGAAGCGATTGATCTTTCTCTTGTTATAAATCAAGCTCAAATTACCATATTATATGAAAGAGGGATAATAGTTAATTTTAAATTTTCAAGGTAATATTGAACAGCGCTTGGAATATCAATAGGCTTTCCTGTTTGTTGTTCTAGATTCTCTAGTTCTAATCGATATCCTTCAGCTAAAAAGTCCATATATGGAACTATAAAACTGACCATTAATAAAAGTGAACCAAAAATAATTGCCATTATCAAGTGAAATCCAACTAGTTCATTTGAATTTTCAATTCCTTCTTGAACTTGATTTTTTCCTAATTTTCTAGCAACAAAAATCGTTGTATTCGTACTTATTGATTCAAATCCAGATCAAAAAACATTAAAAAGAGCACTAGCTATACCTAAAAAGGCTGCCGCTGATAAATGATATTCTACAGGACCTACTGAACCAGGGCCATATGCCATATTTCAGAAAATATATCTTATATTAATTAAAGCGGCTCCTACTGATAATAATAAAAATGAAGGAATTCTTTTTAAAAATTGTTTTAATATTTTCAAATCAATATTAAAAATTAATAAAGGATTAATAATTAAAATTTTGTTTTTGAAATAAACATATAAAACATTATAAAGAACTAAAAGAGTTTGAGAAATAATTGTTGAAACAGCTAGCATTCAAATTGGACTTTTTAATCAAAAAATAAAAATTGAATTTAAAATTATATTTGATACTAATGAAACAACTGATGAAATTAAAGCTGGATTTAAATTTCCCGCTTCTCTCATTATCATAGCTGATGTAAATCCTCAGGCACCTATAATTCAGGTTAAAGAAATTAACCTAAGATAAAGCAGCGCTTCATATCTAACACTTGGATCTGAATTAAAACCAGAAGATATATCTATCATTTGTCCAGGGGCAATAAGGGCTGGAATTGCAAATAAAACTGAAATAATAATTGCAAAGAGCATTCTCGCCCTAAGAACAAACCTAATATTTTGTTTATCATTTGATCCAAAATACTGCCCAAATAGAGCAGAACCAATTATTGTTGTCATTGAAATTATTCCCATAACAATATTTGTTCAAGTATTAGCATATGTAAGAGCAACTACTCCTCCTTCTATACTAACTGACATAAAATTATCAACTACCCCATTAAGCGAAAAAATAAGAGCTGCCATAATAACAGGAATTGTTGTTAAAGTATATTCTTTTCACTTTGTTTTATTCTTAGGAAAAAATCTTAAAATTTTACTTTTTATTAATAAGGGCTTCATATATTTTATAAATTATAAATAAAAATTAAAAAAATTAAAATATATAATTTTTTTATGAAAACAATAATTTTAACAGGTACATTTTTTAGATTAATTTTTTCATCTAATAATAATTTTTTCATTTATTTGTTTTATCCGAGTAAAACAAAAACTGATGAAATTGAATTTGATAAATTAGAGCTTAAAAAATATTCAAATATTTCCATTATTTCTAATAAAAAAATACCCATTAAAAAAGAATTTATTGTAGAAGTTATTAAAAAAGAAAAATCAAACTATGAAAATACCTATGAATTAGTTGATTATAAAGAAATAAAAGTAGAAGATGAAGTTATTATTAAATCATTATTTAAAACAAAGTTTTTTAAATTTCTTACCTTAAATGATGTTAAAAAGTTTCCTGATTTAAAAGAAGAAGATTTTTTTAATGAAGATATTAAAAATAATGAAAAAATAAAAGAGGCTTTAAGCGAACAAAAACATAATTTATTTTTGCAAACTCTAGAAGAAAGAAAATATTTTATTGAATTATATTTTCTTTTTCAAAAAAATTCCATTACTACCAAATTTCTCTTTTTTCTTTTTGATGAAATTTCTGAAGAAAATCAATTAAGAGAAATTATTGAAAATAATCCATATGAATTAATTTATTACATAGAAAATATTAATTTTCATGATATTGACAATATGGCTAATTGCTTTGAAAATAAAGTGCATTATAGATTAAGATTAATTAATCTTCTATATTGAATAATATTAAATATAGTTAATCAGTATGGATCAACAATAATTTCTATTTCTTCAATTTATGAGGAATTAAAAATCGAAGAAGAAATTTCTATTGAAGAATTTGATGAAGCAATGAAGATTCTTGAAGAAAAGAAATTAATAATTAAACCAAATAATAAATATATTACTCCTGTTATTTTTTTAACAAAAGAAAAATATATAATTCAAAAATTAGAAGAAATTAAAAATAAGAAAACTAAAAAATTAAACTTAAAAGATTTATTTTTTTCTGATTTTATTGATGAAGACCAAAAAGAAGCAATAATTTATTCTTTAAAAGAAAATATAACAATTATAAGTGGTCCGCCAGGGACCGGGAAAACTACACTAGTTAATGAAATCTGTAAAAATTTAAGACAAGAAAATAAAAGCTTCTCTCTTTTAGCCCCAACTGGTAAAGCAGCTTATCAATTAAATAAAAAAACAGGAGAACATGCTAGCACTATTCATTCTTTTTTAGAAATGTCAAATGATGGAAAAATCTTTAGAATAAATAAAAATAATTCTAGCAAGGAAAAAATAATCATAATAGATGAGTTTTCAATGGTTAATATAAATTTATTTTATTCTCTATTAGAAGGTGTTCCATTGCTTGAAAAACTAATAATTATAGGGGATAAAGACCAACTTCCTTCTATTGGTGCTGGATATTTATTAAATGATTTTATTAATTCAAATAAAATTAAAACATTTTTATTAAATAAAAATTATCGACAAGAAGAATTTTCAAAAATCATTAATAATGCTATTTTAATAAATAAGGGAGAAGAACCGGTATTTGATGATACTGATTTTATTTTAGAAGAATTAAATGATGATAAAATAATAAACTTTATTTTAAAAGATAAAGAAATATTAAAAATAATGTCTAATGACTTAATGGAATGACAGATTCTTTGTTCATCTTATATAGGAAATGTAGGTATTGATAATATTAATGAAAAAATACAAGAATTTTTCGCTAAAAAAAATAAACAAATAGGACATGATTTAGATAAAAATGGAAATAAAAAAGTTTATATTAAAGATAAATTTATTCAAATTAATAATGATAATGAACTTGGTATTTATAATGGTGAAATTGGAGTAGTAAAAAATGTAATTTATGAAAATTCAGAAATTAAAGAAATTATCATTGAGTTTGAAGGAAAAAAAGAAATTAAATATTCTAAAAATTTATTTTTATCATCAACAAATTTAGCATATGCTATATCTATTCATAAATTTCAAGGAAGTGAATGTAATAATATTATTATGGTTGTAAGTTCTAGCCATAATTTTATAAATTCAAAAAAAATATTATATACAGGGGTTACAAGAGCTAAGAAGAAAGTTTTAATTTTAGGAAGTAAAAATGCAATTAAATCTGCTCTTAAAAATGATTTTGATTCAAAAAGACTATGTAATATTTCTAAGATATGAAATTAATTAATAAGCTCTTGCAAATATAACACATCTATTTGTTTCTTTAGAAGAAAAAATACATTTACCTTTTCCATTATCTTGAATAACCCTTGGTGTAGCTCCAGTTTCATTTTTGATTTTTTCTTCAAAAGATAAATCATCTTCTATAAAAATTTTAACGAATTTTTTTTCTTTAATTAATTTTGAAAAATCTTCATAATTAAACGCTTCTTGAGTATTGTCTTTAATTCTTTTTTGAGAATTTAAATAAAGAGTATTATGTAAATCTTCTAATTCATTAGTGATAATTTTTACTAAATCATCATTAATGTTGATTTGTTTTTTTTCAAGAGTATCTCTTCTTACAATTGTTATTTTATTTTCCTCTAAATCTCTTTTACCAATTTCAATTCTTAGTGGAACACCTTCTATTTCACTTTGGGCAGCTTTAAATCCTAACGATTTATCTGATTTATCAACTCTAATTCTAAAAGAATGAAGAGTTTTGCTAATTTTATTTATCTCATTTTCAAGTTTTACATTAAAACTATCATCTTTAGTATATAAGGGTAAAATATCAACTTGAACAGGCGCTACTTTTGGAGGAATAATAATTCCATGGTCATCTCCATGGTTCATAATTATAGCTCCTAATAATCTAGTAGAAATTCCTCATGATGTTTGATGAACAAATTTAGTTTCATTATCATTATCTTTAAATGAAATATCATAGATTTTTGAAAAGTTTTGACCTAAATAATGAGAAGTACCACATTGAAGTGCTTTCCCATCTTTCATCATGGCCTCAATTGTAAAAGTTACTTCTGCTCCTGAAAATTTTTCTGATTCAGTCTTTGGTCCTACAATTACATCTATTGCTAAAATATTTTTTAAAAGATCTCTATATTCATTAATCATTAACTTTGTTAATTTCATAGCCTCTTCTTCACTAGCATGACATGTATGACCTTCTTGTCATAAGAATTCCGAATTTCTTAAAAAGGGATTAGTTGTTTTTTCTCATCTAATTACATTAACTCATTGATTATTTAAAATTGGTAAATCTTTATATGATTCTATTATTTTTTTAAAATATGTTGCAAAAATAACTTCCGATGTTGGTCTTATAAAAATATCTTCGCTTAATTTTTTTTCTCCAACTTTTGTAATTGTTGCAAGTTCTGGAGCAAATCCCTGAATATGATCTTTTTCTTTTTCAAATAATCTTGCTGGAATCAGCATTGGCAAGTAAACATTTCTAACATTGTATTTTTTTAAAATAGAATTAAAATGCATTTGAATATTTTCTCAAATCTCATAAGAATTAGGTCTAAAAATAATAGTTCCTTTTACCGGACCGTATTCAATTAATGAACCATTAACTATCACATCTGTATATCATTTTGCAAAATCTTCTTTTAAAGGAGTTATTTTATTTATTTTTTTCATAATCTTTATTATATTTTAAAGTTAAAAATTATTTTATATTTAAAATTATTTCAAATAATTTTTTTGTATCTCCATTAATAAGAACTTTTATTTTGCTATTTGTTTCAAATAAATTTTCAATATTTTCATTATTAAAAATAAAATAATAAATATTATCATTTTTATCAAATTCAATTTTAAAATTATTATCAAAATATTTTTTGCCATCAATAAAGAAAGAAAGCTTACTGATTTTTTTTAAATCATAATAATTAATTTTGTCAAAAAAAATTTTTATATTTTTTTCTTCATCAATTTCTAAAATTCCTTCTATCTGTTTTTCTATTGTTATATTTAAAATTAAATAAGAAACTACTATTATAAAAATAGTAATTAATATTATAAATATTATTGTTAATGGTTTTAAATTAATTATATTTTTCAAAATTAATCTCCTTCCCATTTGTAATATATTTATTTCGATGAGAAATTTCAATAATTATCTTTTCAGAAAATCTTTTATTAATTTCCTTTTTTAGTATTTCAAAATTTATATTATCAATATTTTCAAAAGCTTCATCTAAAATGATTAAATCATAGTCGTATATTAAAAGAGGTAAAAGCATAATTATTTGTTTTTGTCCTAATGATAAATTTTCTCCTCCAGAACTTATTAAAAAAGAAAGATCCAAATTTAAATTATTTAAAATATCTTGAAATTTAGATTCCTGCATTGCCCTTGTTAAAAGTTTAAAATTTTGTTCATCATTATTTGTTAAAAATTCAACAATCGTAGAGGACGGTAAAAAAGTATTTGAATCAATAAAAAATATTTTTTCCCGATAGTTTTTTTTATTAATATTATTTAAATTTATTTCATTTATCATTAAACGACCTTTACAATTAAATAATGATGAAATTATTTTTAAAAATGTTGATTTGCCACAACCATTTCTTCCAGTTATTTTGCAACTTTTATCAATTACTAAATTATTAATATAAAATAAGTCTTTTCCTCTTTCAAAAGAGTATGAAACTCTTTCAAGTTCTATTTTATTTATTTTATCTATTTTTAAATTTCCTTCATCAGGAATTTTTATAGTTAGAATAGTATCAATATTTTGTCTATTTTCTTCGAATAAGGGAAATTCACTAATTAGAAAAACAAATTTTTCAAGAGGAGAAATTAAAAAATTAAAAACTCCCATAATTACTATCATTTCACCAATTGTAATTTCATTAGAAAATATTTTTAATGTGCAAAGATAAATAATTAAAATAGGAATAATTCCTTGAAATATTTCATTAACAAAATTAAGAAAAATATCATATTTAAAAAAAGAATAAAATTTAGTTAAAAATGCTTTTTTATTATTTTCTGTTTTAATTATAAATCATTCTCTTTTTTTAAATTTTGACTGCGATAATGAATTAATTAATTCAAGATTATTTTCATTTAAATTAACTACTTTTTCATAAAAATATTTATAGTTAATTTTATTTTTCTTACTTAATAAAAAATAAATAATTATTACAATACATGAAAATAAAAGCATGAAAATTAAGATAGTAATATTAATATTTAAAAGAAAAATAAATGATGCTATAAAAGTTATAGTTTCTACAAAAATTGTATTTAAAAAATTAGCTTTATATGTCGATATAGATGTTATTAAATTAAATTTAGCAATTAAAGAAGATTTTGTTATTTTATTTATGCTTAAATAAGGTGCTGAAAATAAAACATAATAATATTGATCTATATATTTTTCTAATATATTAATTTCAATTTTCTTTATTAAAATTTTTTTTAAATAATTAATTATTGTCTTTAGGAAAAATATAAAAATAAAGGAAATAGTTATATAAAGAAGTAAACTTCTTTGTTGCAAAGGAATTATATTATCTAAAATTATTTTAAAATAAAAAGTTGAAATGAAAGAAAGAATAATAATAAATAAAGAAACTGCAATTGAAATTATAATTGGTCATGATGAAAGTCCTTCAAACATATCTCTAGAAATATTTTCTTTTTTAAAAATTGTTTTATTAAAAAAGATAACTACTTCATCATAAATTTTTTCAAATTCATTATAAGTGAAAACTTTTTTTCCTTCAGCGGGATCTAAAATAATAATTTTATTTTTAATTATTTTATTAACAATTACAAAATGTTTATAATTTTGCTTTTTTATAAGACAAACGAATGGTTCTGATTTTTTAATTTCTTTAAATGATTCAAAATTACCTTCATATGCTTGAATTTGCATATCGTATTTTTTAGAATGTATTCTTAATTCCTCAATACTAATTCCGTGTTCTTTATAAAATACTTCTTGTTTTAAAGAATTAATATCTAATCAAATATTATAAAAATATTTATACATCGTTTGAATTATTACTAAACCACAATCAAATGAATCATTTTGAAGCCTTATCTTCATTTATCACCTCTTTAATATTTATATATGTAAAAAAAGTAATAAAAATATAAAGAAAAAAGAAAAAAATTAATTTTTCTTTATTAAAAATTTTGAAATTTAATATTAAGTAATATTGTTTTAGATATTTTTTGTATTTGTTTGTAAAATTGATGTTATTTCAAAACAAATAGTTTCATTATCATCTTTTGGAATTAATTTATTTTTTATATTAGAAATATTTTTAGTTTCTAAATTATTATCAACTATAAATGAATTGGGGAATGTTTCTACAATTTTTAAAGATGATTCTGAATTAACAAATACAAATACATTTCTAATATTTATATCTTCTAATTTAATAATTTTTAAAAGAGAATTGTATTTTGAAACCCCTTTTGTATTAATATCGATAAATTTGTTTTCAGTAAAAATACATGAATAACCAGAACCATAATAATTATCAATAAATTCTTTAAATATTTTATCTTTTTCTTCTGGCAATTTAATTGATATTTGTAAAACTAAAAGATTAGGATTTTTATAAATGTCTAAAAAATTAAAATTTGATTGTTCATTTTCATCACTATTGCTATTCATTTTTGAATTAATAAAATCATTTGAATAAAGTTGATAATAATTAGTATAAACTTCATTAGATGTCATTATTTGACAAAAACCTTTTAATTCTTTAACATCATTTAAAATTAATTTTATAAAAGAATAATCAAGTGTTTTTTGTGATCTTATTTTTGTATCAGTTTTAAGATTTATAATAATTGAACCATTAAGACCAACAAAATATGTTACATATTTTTTTAAGATATTTAAAAGATCTAAAAACTCAATATGGCTATTTCTTGAAAAAACAGCAATAATATTCCCTTTTTTACTTACTTCAATTATTCTTTCAAAAATATCAGGTTTAATATTTTTTTCATCATCTATTATAATTCCATCTAAATCAAAAACAAATAATAATTTACTACTCATTATTAGGTCCTTGTTTTTCTTTTAGATGAGGAAATAAAAGTACTTCACGAATAGAAACTTGTTTTGTAAATAACATAACTAATCTATCTATTCCAATACCACAACCACCTGTTGGAGGCATACCATATTCAAGAGCGTTAACAAAATCTCAATCAATTTCATTAGCTTCGTCATTTCCACTTTCTCTTTCTTTTAATTGATCTTCAAATCTTTCTAATTGATCTATTGGATCAGATAGTTCAGAAAACATATTTGCATATTCTTTTCCACCTATAAATAATTCTGCTCTTTCTGTAAACATTTCATTGTCAACATATTTATTAGCAAAAGGAGAAATTTCGATTGGATGTCCATAAATAAATGTTGGTTGAATTAATTCATGTTCGATTAGTTCTTCAAAAAATAAATTAATTAAATGTCCTTTTTTAAAATATGATTCAACTTTATATTTTCTTTTTTTAGCTTCTTCAAGTAACTTTTCAAAACTAGCTTCTTTTACATCTCATCCTAATTTTTCTGAAACAGCATCAGACATTTCTAATTTTTTAAAATCATTTTCTATATTTATAACATGTCCCTTTTGTTCGATAGTAGTTAAATTAAGTTTTTTGGCAATTGTTTTAAAAATTAACTCTGTATAATTCATCATATCTCAAACGTCTGTATTCGCTTCATAAAACTCTATAGAAGTGAATTCAGGATTATGAGTTGTATCTATTCCTTCATTTCTAAAAAGTCTTCCAATTTCATATACTTTTTCAAACCCACCTACAATTAATTTTTTAAGTGGTAATTCAGTAGCTATTCTTAAATAGAAATTTGAACTTAGAGCATTATGAAATGTTGTAAATGGTTTTGCTGAGGCTCCTGAAAGAATAGGAGATAAAATTGGCGTATCAACTTCTAAATAATCTTTTTCATCAAAAAATTCTCTAACAGTTTTTATAATTTTTGTTCTTAATTTAAATATTTCTCTTACATCTTTATTAACAATTAAATCAACATAACGATTTCTATATCTTTCTTCAACATCTTTAAGTCCATGATATTTTTCTGGTAATATTTTTAAAGATTTTGAAAATAAAGAAACCTCAATAGCTTTTATAGCTATTTCATCAGTCATAGTTTTCATAACAAAACCTCTAGCTCAAATAATATCTCCTATATCTAATTTTTCCATGAAGTTTCATAGGTCTAGGTCATTTTTATTATTTACATATATTTGAATTGAATCATCTCCTTGATTAATTTTAAAAAATGGACCTCTTTTAGCCATAATTCTTCCATAACATGAAATTTCAAAATTTTTTGTTTCTAATTCAGATTTTGAAAAATTATTAAACTCTTTTATTATCTTATCAATCTTATAACTTGTTTCTTTTTTTCTTGCTCAAGGTAAAATTTTATTAGATTTTAAATCCTCTACTTTTTTTCTTCTAACTTGTTCTTGTTCTGTAAAATTTCTCATAATTTAATATTATTATATATTAATATAAAAAAACTTTGTATTATGTTAATATATTAAATATGAGTAAAAGCAAAAGAGATTATTATGAAATTCTTGGAGTGTCAAAAGACGCTTCTGAACAAGAAATAAAAACTGCATATAGAAAATTAGCTAAAATTTACCACCCTGATAAAAATAAAAATGATGATGATGATATAAAATTTAAAGAAATAAATGAGGCATATGAAATTTTATCTAATCCTCAAAAAAGAAGTGCATATGATACTTATGGACATAATGGACCAGGATTTGGTAGATCTGATTTCGGAGGTGGAGGAAATCCATTTGGAGGATTCGGAACTGATGTTGATTCAATTTTTAGCCAAATTTTTGGTGGAGGATGAGGTGGAAGTCAGTCTAGTCAAAAAAGAAAAAAAAATGGAGCTGATTATTCATCTAAAATCACTATTTCATTTATTCAATCAATTTTAGGTTTTGAGTTAAATGAAGATTTTGAAAAATTTTCAACATGTAATACTTGTGATGGATCTGGTGCTGAATCAAAAAGTGATTTACAAATTTGTAAATCATGTGATGGTAAAGGAAAAAAAGTAGAAGTTATTTCAACTTTTTTTGGTAAACAAAAAGTTGAAAGAGAATGTTCAACATGTAATGGTGAAGGTAAAATAATTATTAAAAAATGTCGTACCTGTAAAGGGAAAACATATATTTCTGAAAAAACAAAACTTAAAGTTAAAATTCCTCAAGGTATTTATTCTGGACAAACACTAATTATAAAAGGTTATGGTGGTCCTGGACTTAATGGTAATCCTGCAGGAGATTTACATTTAAAAGTTTTAGTAAAAGAACATAAATATTTTAGAAGAGTTGATAATAATATTTTTTTAAATATGCCTATATCGATTTCAGATATTATTTGTGAAAATAAAATTAAGGTTCCTACACCATATGGTGTTGTAGAAGCTAAAATGAGTTCAAACTATAAAAATAACGATATTATAACAATTAAAAATAAAGGTGTTACTAACGGGAAAAGCGTAGGAGATTTAAAAGTTGTAATTAGTTTTTATATTCCTAAAATGACATTAACAGAGATTAAGGAAATTAGTAAAATTTTGTCTAATGTTCATGATTTAACAAATGATGGTTTCAATAAAGTTGTAGAGAATAATAAATAATGGAAAATAAAACAGAATTAAGAATTAATAAATGAAAAGAATATAGAGAAGAAATGATAAGAGGAGAAAATATTTTTGATTCTATTCTTAATTCTGATGAAAAATTTAAAGCTCTTTATTTAAAAAGTAAAAAAATTTTATCTTTAAAATCTGTAGAAGAAATTGAAAATAATAAACTATTTAAATTTGATTTTTTTTTAAATGAAAAAGATAATTTCAAATCAAAAATAAATTCTCTTTCTAAAGAAATTGAAAAAGTTGAATTATTAGAAAATAATGAAAATAATTTAGAATTCTCTTTAAATGAATTTGATAATTTATATAATGCATTTTTTAAAAATAATAAAGAAGAAAATACCACAGATTTTAAAATTTCTAATATTAATTATAAAGAGGAAAAATGAAAATAAATATTGCAATCGATGGTCCTAGTGGTGTTGGTAAATCTTCTTTATCAAAAGATCTTGCTCAAAAATTTAATTTAGTTTTTTTAAATACTGGAATGATGTATAGAGCGATTGCTTTTTATTATTTAAAAATAAAAAATGATATAAATGAAGAATTTATTAATAAATCTATTAATGATCTTAAAATAAATATTTTAAGTGATAATGAAATTTTAGTTAATGGAGAAAATTATTCAAAGCAACTTTGAAGTGATGAAATTTCCATAACCGCTTCAGAAATAGCTAAATATGAAAAAGTTCGGAATTATTGTTTACAATTACAACAAGATATTTCCAAAAATGGTGGTTATATATTAGAAGGAAGAGATATAGGAACTGTTATTTTACCAAATGCAGATCTAAAATTTTTTCTAATAGCTAATCCTCTTGTAAGGGCTGAAAGAAGAATTAAACAAATGAAAGAAAAAAATATTGTTTTTAATGAGCAAGAGATTATTGATAATATTTTAAAAAGAGATTTTGAAGATGAAAATAGAAAATTAAATCCTCTTACTCCGGCTCTTGATGCAATTGTTATAGATACTACAAATTTAGACTTTGAGCAAGTAAAAGAAAAAATGATAAAAGAAATTGAGAAGAAGTTAAATTAATGAAAAAAATAGTATTAGTAGGAAAACCCAACGTTGGAAAATCAACATTATTTAATAGAATAATTGGAAAAAGAGAAATGATTGTTTATGATCAAAGAGGGGTTACAAGGGATCGAATATATAGAAAATCTTCATGATTAAATAAAGATTTTATAATTATTGATACAGGTGGAATAACTTATGAAAATAAACCATTTTTAGAAGATATTAGATTACAAGCACAAATAGCTATTGAAGAAGCTGATGTTGTTATTTTTATGCTTGATGGAAGATCAGAAGTTGATAATGAAGATATATATGTTCTTAATCTACTAAGAAAAGCTGGTAAAAAAGTTATTTTAGCAGCTAATAAATTAGAAGATAATAATTATCTTGATTCTTCACTATATTCTTTAGGTTTTGATAAGATATATGAAATAAGTGCTTTACATAATATAGGTATAGGAGAATTGCTTGAAGATATTTTAGAAGATTTTCCCACTAAAGATGAAAAAGAAGATAATAAAACTTTTAAGATTTCGATTATTGGAAAACCTAATGCAGGAAAATCTTCACTATTAAATAAAATATTAAATGAAAATCGTTCAATTATCTCAAATATTCCCGGAACTACCAGGGATTCGGTTAATTCTATTTTTAAATATCATAATCAAGAATTTGAAATTATTGATACAGCGGGAATTAATCGTAAATCAAAATTAAATGAAGCAATCGATCATTATGCATTACTAAGAGCATTTAATTCTTTAGATGAATCTAATTTAACTATTTTAGTAATTGATAGTACTTTTGAACTTTCTCATTTTGATGCAAGAATCGCTGGATATGCGATGGAATATAAAAAACCAATAATAATTGCTATTAATAAATGAGATTTAATTGAAAAGGATGAAAAAACTATTGATAAATTTTCTGAAAAAGTAAGAAAAGAATTTAAGTTCTTATCTTGAGCTCCGATTGTTTATATTTCAGCTTTAACCGGAACGAGAGTTAATAAATTACTTGATGTAGTTTGTGAAACAAAAGAAAATATTGAAAGAAAGATAAATACTTCACTTTTAAATGAAGTAATGCTAGAAATGCAATTACTAACTCCGGCACCTTCACTTAAAGGAAGAAGATTACTTATTAAATATATTAAGCAAATTCCTGATACAAAAATTCCTACTTTTCTTTTAGTTGTAAATGATACTAAATACTTACATTTTTCATATCAAAGACATATTGAAAAAAAACTAAGAGAATCATTTAATTTAAAAGGTGTTCCATTAGAACTAAGATTTAAAAATAAAAATAATAAAAAATAAAAAAAATATTTACATTTTATAAATGTAAATACAATATATTAAATTATTATTCTATATTAATTTTTATTACAAAAAATAATTTTAACGATCATTTTTTGCTAAAAAACCATCTACTTTTTTTCCTTTATAAAAACCACAAAATTGGCAAACTCTATGTTGTTGAATTTTTTCTGAACAATTTTTACATGCTACTAAATTAGGAATAGTTAATGAATCATGAGTTCTTCTTTTATGCTTTCTTTGTTTAGACGTTTTACGCTTTGGAACAATAGCCATATATTTCCTTTCTTATTAATTTTAAATTCAATTTCTTTAAATTATAAACTAAATATTTTTTTCTAAAATAATTTTATTAATATTATCTAAATTAAAAAAGCCAAAAAAGGCTTTTTATATATTTTTTCTAAATTTATTTTATAAATTAGCGAATTTTTTAAGTGTTCTTACGAATTGTGAAACATATGAAGTTTCATTGTCATATCATGAAACAATTTTAAACATTTTTTTACCTTCTGGTGAAACTAATACTTTAGTTAATTGAGGATCAAAAATTGTTCCAGCTGTTGAACCAATAATATCTGATGAAACAATTGGATCTGGATTATATTCTAATGAATCTGAAGCCATTTTTTTAACAGCTTGATTAATTCCATCAACTGTAGCTTCTTTTTTTGTTTCAAATACTAAATCTACAACTGAACCAGTTAATGTAGGAACACGCATAGCAATTCCATCTAATCTTCCATTTAATGAAGGAATAACTAATCCAATAGCTGCAGCTGCTCCTGTTGAAGTAGGAATAATATTAGCAGCTCCTGCTCTAGCTCTTCTTAAATCTGAATGAGGAGCATCAACTAATCTTTGGTCTCCTGTATATGAGTGAATTGTAGTCATAAATCCTACTTCAATTCCAAATACATCATCAATCGCTTTAGCAATAGGTGCTAAACAGTTTGTTGTACATGAAGCTCCTGAAATAATATCATCACTTTTTGATAATTCATTATCATTTACTGAATAAACAATAGTTTTGATATCTTTTCCAGCTGGTGCAGAAATAGCAACTTTTTTAGCTCCTGCTTTTAAGTGTTTTGAAGCACCTTCTCTTGAAGTAAAAAATCCTGTAGATTCAACAACAACATCAATTCCTTCTTCTTTTCATGGTAATGCTTCTGGGTCTCTTTCAGCATGAATTTTAATTTCAACACCGTTTACTACTATTGATGATTCTTTAGCTTCAACTGTACCTTTAAATCTTCCGTGTGCCGAATCGTATTTTAATAAATGTGCTAATGTTTTTGCGCTGGTTAAGTCATTAATAGAAACTATTTTTAATTCTTTTTCTAATCCTAATTCGAAAATTTGTCTAAAAACAAGACGTCCTATTCTTCCAAACCCGTTAATGGCAATTTTTTTCATTTTTTCTCCTAATTTTTATTTTTTATTTATTAATATTTTAATACAAACTTAAAATTTAAAACATTTTTTTAAAAAAATAAAATTAATGCATTTAAAAAACTCTTTTTTTGCTATTTTTAACCAATTTTTTGCCATTTTTTACATATATAAATTGAAAGGAGACAAATATGAATAATAATATTATTGGTTTTAAAAAACTTACAAACGAAAAAGAAAAGAAAATAGTAGCCGGAATTGGCACAATAGCCGCTATTGCTACTTTAGTTCCTTTAGGAATTTCTGTATTTAATACTCTTATAGGTGGAATTAGAACTCTTCAATCACAGAGGGGAGAAATAAAACTTAAAGATACTAATTATAAATGAGAAAATGATTTAACATATAGCATTATATAAAATAATTCAAACCCACTAAAAGTGGGTTTTTTAAAAAAGGGTTATAATATAAAATTAAATGAATAAAAAACCGAACTGAATTAAAATAGATGGATTTAAAGAAGAAATTCCTTTTTATTTTAGAGGAGATATTAATAGCGAAAAATGTATTTTATTTGTTCATGGCCTTGGTGGAAGTGGATCACCATTTATGAGAACCATTGATCAAGAAAATTTATTTAATGATTATTTTGTAATTTCTTTAGATATGAGAGGACAAAATAGAAATAAAAATAAGCCATCCAAATTTTTTAAAAGGTATATAAAAGATTTAAAAATTATTATTAATTTTCTAATAGATAAATTTGAAATTAAAAATCTTTATATATTAGGAGAATCATGAGGATCAGCATTATCTTTTCTTTACCTTAAATATGTATCAAATCCATTTATTAAAGGGGTTATTGGTTGAAATATGCCTTATTCCGTTACTAAGAATGAAGAGGTAAATAAAAAAGAAAGTAAGGCAATTGATAATTTGAAAGTTATTTTTACTTTTTTAACAAATATTACAACATGATCTAAAAGACCATTTAATAACGAATTAACTAATAATCCTGTCATTATAAGAATTAATAGTTTAAGTGATGGTTTACAGAATAACAAACTTCCTATAGCATCTTTTTTTTGTTTGAAAAAAGCATGAAGATATTTAAAATCAAAACAAAGAAAAGAAAACAGTCTTTATATTCAAAGTATGGGGGATATTTTAAGAAATAATAAAATTATTGAAAAATACAAAGATAATATTGTTGTTCTTGATAGTGGTACTCATATATTATCTTTAGATATAAAAGATAATATGAATCTTTTTGAAATTATAAAAAAAACTATTTCTTAAAAAATAGTTTTTAAATTTTATTGGCATATTTTTCTTTATATATGGTGGGAACGAATGGGCTTGAACCATCGACCTCACGATTATCAGTCGTGTGCTCTAACCAGCTGAGCTACGCTCCCATAAAAAAAGCTTTTGCTTTTAATTAACGTTTTGAGAATTGACGCGCTTTTCTTGCTTTTCTCAATCCTGGTTTTTTTCTTTCTTTAATTCTTGCATCTCTTGTTAACATTTTTGCAGCTTTTAATTTTGGACGATAATCTGCTGAAACATTTAATAGAGCTCTTGCAATACCTAATCTAATTGCTCCAGCTTGTCCTGAAAGTCCGCCACCTCTTACATTAACAATAATATCAAAATTATTTACTGTTTCTGTAATAACAATTGGTTGAAGTGCATCTTTAATAAAAATATCTGATCTTAAATATTCTTTAGCTTCTCTTTTATTTATTACAAACTTTCCAGTTCCTTTTCTTAAGATAACTCTAGCTGTTGAAGACTTTCTTCTTCCAAGTCCTCTATACATTAATATATCTTGTTTCATAATTATTTAACCTCTAATTTCATAGGTTTTTGTGCTTCTTGATTATGAATTGGTCCTTCATAAACATAAAGATTCCTATATTGTTTTGATCCTAATTTATTATGAGGTAACATTCCTTTAATAGCTTTTTCTAAAATTCTAACTGGCTTTTTACTTCTTAATTCACTTGGAGATGTTGTTTTAAGACCTCCTGGATATAATGAGTGAGAGTAGTAAATTTTATCTTTTTCTTTATTTCCTGTCAAAATGATTTTTTCAGCATTAATAATAACGATATTATCTCCCATATCAATATTTGGAGTAAATGTTGGTTTATTTTTTCCTCTTAAATATGTTGCTGCTAAAGTAGCAACTCTACCTAAAACTAAACCTTCGGCATCAATAAAATATCATTTTTTATCAATTTCTTCCTTTTTAAGAATTGTGGTTTGTCTCATTTGTTTCCTTTCAAATTTTATCTAATAAATCAAATGACAATAATTTTATTTACTTTTAATAATATATTAAAAAAAAATTATTTTTCAAAAATGAAAAAATATCTTTTGTTTTTTAATGTAATGGGTAATAAAAATTATAATATAAATTTAAATTATCCAGTCAAAATTTCTTCTTTTACATAATTAAATAACTCTTCTTTTCTATTATTTTCATTAATTACTAGAATTGATGATGATATTCCTAATTGCCCTATAAACATAATTAAAATTAAATTAAATTGAGATACAACATTTAAATCTTTAGTTATTCCAGTTGATAATCCAGTAGTTCCAAAAGCTGAAAAAACTTCAAAAACTATATCTAATTCATCCTGTTTTCCAAAAGAATTAGTTTCAATAATTGTTAAAGATGATAAACAAATTAAGACAGAAATTGAAACGATAATAATCGAAGTTGAAAAAACTACATTGGATTTGGCAATTGTTTCTTTTCCAATATTTTTACTAAATATTTTAATAGAATTAGTATTTTTAATTTTTGCTCATATTCCAAGAACGACAACCGCAATAGTTGTTGTTCTAATTCCTCCAGCTGTTGATGAAGGAGCAGATCCTATAAACATCATAATAATAAATACAATTAATGTTCCTTGAGATAAATCTCCTATTTCTATGGTAGAAAATCCTGCATTTCTTGTTGACATTGTATTAAAGAAAATAGCAAATAATTTTTCTGAGGAACTACCATAAATTGGGTTATTTCAAAAATTATCAATTAGATTTAATTCAAAAATATAAGTTAATGATAATCCTATAATTGCTACTATTAAATATGTAAGACAAGACAATTTTGTAAATAAACTAAATTTAAATTTTTTATTTCTGTTCATCAATTTTCTTCTAGAAAACTCAAAGAAATCAAAAATTACAGGATATCCAATACCACCAATTACAAAAAGAATAATAAAGATAATTTGAATCGAATAATTAGCATAGTATGGCATTAATGATTTGCCACCTATAATATCAAATCCTGCATTATTAATTGCTGAAATTGAATGAAAAACAGCAAATCTTATTGATTCTGTAACATTATGATAAGGATCAGAAAATTCTTCAGAACCTATAGTTTGAAAATTAAATGTCCCCTTATCAAAATAAAAAACAAAAGATAAAATAAAGGATGAAAGTAAAATTAAAAAGAAAATAATCGAAATGGATGATCTTATTGTTGATAAACTTTTTCCTATATTATTTGACGATCTTTCTTTATCTAAAATAACTCTTGAATAAAGAGACATTGACCTTCTGAAGATGAAATTAATAAAATAATATTTTAAGGCAAAAATTCCTATTCCTCCAACTAAAATTAAAATAGAAATAATTGCTTGACCAAATATCGACCATGTTTCGAATGTCGGTAACGTTGTTAGTCCTGTATCACTAAAAGCAGAAGCAACAACAAAAAGAGCATCTACATAACTTACTTCATTTTTTCCTGTTTGAGAAATTGGAGAAAATAAAATTAACGAAGCTAAAATAACTACTAAAAAATAAGTTATTAAAATTATTTTAAAATTAGATATTTTTTTAAAACTATTTATAAAGCGATTAAATGTATGTTTAAGTTTATCCATTTTTCTCATTTCTAATTAAAAACATTATTATACTTTAGTTTATCTAAATATTTTTCCATTTGTAATTATTTTTATATATAAATTAAGGTTGTTTTTAAATTTAAAATAGATTACAAATTATTATTATTTATGCTTTAATTCTCCTAATTTATTTTATAATAATATCAATTATGTCAAAAAAAGATATTTGCCTAATAGGTGCCGGAACATTCGGAGAAGCTGTTGTTAAACAGCTTAACAAATTAAATAAAAGAGTTCTTGTAATTGATAAAGATGAGACTGCTCTTTCTTTAATTAATTCAGAATATAATTCTTTAGCTGTTTTAGAAGCGTCAGATCTTAGAGCATTAAAATCAATTGGAATAGAAGAATTTGAAACTGTTATAGTTGGAGTTAGTGATAATATTGAAATCATCGCCGCTTTATTAGAAATAGGAATTAAATCAATTATAGCAAGAGCCAAAACTAAAAGACATGCTAGAGTTTTACATCAAATAGGAGTAAATATTATTATAAGACCTGAATCTGAATCAGGAACAAGAACGGCTTTAATTGCGGCTAATAGTAATTTTCTTAAATATTCTTCTTCATTAAATGAATTAGGAGATAATTTTGTTATTGGTTCTTCATTTGTAAATAATCAAGAATTAATTGATATTCCCTTAAAAGAACTTAAATTGAATAATCGAGGAATTACTGTTATTTTAGTTAAAAGAAAAAAAGAACCATCAGTCTTGCCTTCGGCTGATCTTATCCTTAAAATTAATGATCAAATAACAGTTGTAGGTAAAATTAATGATGTTACTGAATTTTTTGGTTATATGAATTTCGATTCATTTAGTGATAATCACTATAAAAAGAATGTAAATAACTTTTCTCCAACAGCTTCAAATGAGATAGATACCAAAAAAGGTAAAAGAAAGTTCTTTAAAAGTAAAAAATAATTATAAATTTATTAATTATTTTATTTGAAAAATAATTATAAAATAAAATTAAATAAAGCAAAAGCATTGTTTAATTTTTTTTAATTTATAATTGTATTAATATGGATAAAAATAAAATAAGAAATTTTGCAATAATCGCTCATATAGATCATGGAAAATCAACACTAGCAGATAGACTTTTAGAGATTTCAAATACTATAAATTCCAGAGAACTAAATGCTCAACATTTAGATACAATGGATCTTGAAAAAGAAAGAGGAATTACAATAAAATTAAATGCTGCTCAAATAGAATATAAAAATTATATTTTTCATTTAATAGATACTCCAGGTCATGTCGATTTTGCATATGAAGTTTCAAGAAGTCTAGCAGCTGTTGAGGGAGTTTTATTATTAATTGATGCAACTCAAGGAATAGAAGCTCAAACTCTTGCAAATGTTTATATGGCTCTTGATCATAATTTAGAAATAATTCCTGTTATAAATAAAATAGATTTGCCTTCAGCTAATGTTGAAGAAGTTAAAAAAGAAATTGAAGAAACTATTGGAATAAGTGCTGATGATGCTATTTTAATTTCCGCTAAAACAGGATTAAATGTCGAAAAAGTTTTTGATGCAATTATTGAAAAAATTCCTGCACCAATAGATGCTGATGATAATAAACCATTAAAAGCACTTGTTTTTGATTCTTATTATGATCCTTTTAGAGGAGTTATTATTCTTACAAGAATTTTTAATGGAAAAATTAAGGTTGGAGATAACTTCTTCTTTTTAACTAATAAAGAAAAGGTTTTTCATGTAACTGAATTAGGAATTAAAAAACCTCAAGAAGTGAAAAAAGATTTTCTTGAATCAGGAGAAGTTGGTTGAATAGCGGCTTCTATAAGAGATGCAAAACAAGTTGCAATAGGTGATACTATAACTTTATCTAGCAATCCAACAGATGCTCCAATTGATGGATATAAAAAAATGAAACCAGTTGTTTTTACAGGTTTTTATCCAATAGATGGAAAAGATTATGAATTATTAAAAGATTCTTTGGAAAAAATTTCTCTTTCAGATTCATCAATTACATATGAACCAGAATCATCAAAAGCTCTTGGTCATGGTTTTAGAATTGGCTTTCTTGGTCTTTTACATATGGAAATTTTACAAGAAAGACTTTCAAGAGAATTCAATATAGATTTAATAGCTACAGCACCATCAGTTGAATTTATTGTTTATAAAACAAATAAAGAAAAATTAATTATTTCTAATCCATCAGAATTTCCAGATACATCTTCTATTGATTTTATAGAAGAACCATTTGTAAGGGCCGAAATTTTAGTAATTCAAGAATTTATCGGTTCAATAATGGAATTATGTAAATTAAAAAGAGGGAAGTATATTAAAGCTGATTGTATTGATTCAAAAAGATGAAAAATAATTTATGATATGCCTTTAAATGAAATTATTTTTGATTTTTTCGATAAACTTAAATCAATTTCCAAAGGATATGCTTCATTTGATTACACTATTATAGCTCCAGAAAAAGCTAATTTAGTAAAAGTTGATATCTTATTAAATGGCGAAAAAATTGATGCTTTTAGTTCAATTATTCACAGAGATTTTGCTGAGGAAAGATCAAGAGAATTAGTTAAAAAATTAAAAGAATTAATTCCTAGAAATAATTTTGAAGTACCTGTTCAAGCGGCTATTGGAGCTAAGATAATAGCTAGAGAAACAATTAAAGCTTATCGAAAAGATGTTACTGCTAAATTATATGGTGGAGATGTTACAAGAAGACAAAAACTACTTAAAAAACAAAAAGAAGGTAAGAAAAGAGCAAAAGCTTTTGGAAAAGTAGAAGTTCCTCAAGATACATTTATTAAATTACTAAAAAATAAATAAAAAGCTTTAATTAAATCCTATTTTTTTATAAATATCATCAATAATACTATTAGTTACTTTAATTGCTTTTAAAGCTCCTTCTTTAGCATATTTATCAATTTGATTATAATAAAATTCATATTTTGTTTGAATCTCATTTAATAATTTATTAACTTCATGAGCAACTTCTTTTTTAAAAAATCCATAATCTTTATCTTTAAATATTTCAAGTGCTTCTTCTTTTGAAATTCCTTTACTTGAAATATAAATATTTAAAAGATTGGAAATTCCTTTTTTATCATCGGAAAAATATATTTTATTTTCATTATCAGTTACTGCTTTTCCAATTTTTTTTATTACATCCTCTTTAGAATCCAATAAGTAAATTGAGGCATTTAAATCAGGATCAGATTTAGACATTTTTTTCGAAGGATTTGTTAATGACATAATTTTTGCACCTGTTTTAGAAAAATATGGTTTTGGAATTTTAAAAGAAAACTTATACTTTTTATTTAATTTTTGAACTATTTTTTGACAAAGCTCCAGATGTTGTTTTTGATCAATTCCAACAGGAACTAAATCAGGATTATATAAAATAATATCCGCTGCCATAAGTGTTGGATAAACAAATAATCCCGTTGGAATATTTATTGTTCCATTTTCCATAACTTTTATATTATCTGATTTATCTTTAAATTGTGTCATTCTTTGAAGTTCGCCAATACTTGAATTACATGTAGTTATTCAATTTAATTTAAGGTGATTGCTATTGTCTGATTGAAAAAAAATAGTTGTTTTTTCAGGATCTATTCCAGCAGCTAAAAGTAAAGAGAAAATTTGTTTTTTATTCTCTCTTAATTTATCAGGATTTATATCAATAGTTATAGCATGTAAATCAGCTACAAAAATAAATAGATTTTCTGTTTTTTGTAATTCTAAAAAACTTTTTATAGCTCCAAAATAATTTCCTATTGTTAAATTACCTGTAGCAGTTATTCCACTAACTATTGTTTTTTTATCCATATAAAATATCCTTTCATTACATTATATTTTAAATTTTTTTAAAATATCGTCGATTTTGTCTTTATCAAATTCTTTTGCTTTATCTTCAATATCTTCAAATATCTTATTTACTTTTTTTAGTGATTCTTCAATTTGTTCTTTTTCTTGTTCATTATCATTTTCTTTTAAAAAATAGTTATTACTTTCAACTTTATTTTCATTTAAAAATAAAATTCATTTTGAATTATTTTTAATTAATGGAAAAGAATTTTTCAGTTCAGAATTATTTTTACTTAAAGGGTATTTTTCTTTAATTAAAAGGCCATCTTTATCCATATATAGATATTCTTTTTCTTCTACTTTATTAGCTAAAATAAAACTATGTTTATTAAGTTGTTGATCAACTAATTGAACACCTAAATTTGGTTTATTAGATACTAATAAATTTTTAAAAGATATTTCATTAATCTTAAATTTTGTATTCATTATAAAAATGTCTTCATCATTATTTGCAATGGCAAAAGATGTTATATAATTTCCTCTTAATTTAATCATTGTATTTCCTATTGAACGTAATGAAATTGAAGGAAGAAAATGATTACTATGTTTAATTGCTTTATGATCTGAAGTTATTAATAAAATATCATCCATTGTATTTACTAATTTAATACCTATAACTTCATCTGATAAACTTTTTAATTTCATATATGTAAGGGGTTTTGAATATCTTGATGTTTCCAGTTGAGAAATTGAAGATTTTTTACCCATACCATTTTTAGTTATTGAAACTAAATAAGCATTTACATTAAAATCAGCTATTTGAATTGCATCAATAATTTCTTCATTTTTTTCAAATGTTGCAAAATCAGAAATATGTATTCCAAAATCTTTTCATTTAACTTCATCTAATTTGTGAAGAGGAATATAAATATAATTTCCTTTATTTGAAAAAATAATTAATTTGCTCTTTGTTTCAGCTTTTCCAAAATAAACTAATTTATCATTTTCTTTTAAAGAAAAATTACTAATTTCATTTGATTCATAGCTTTTTTTAGAAACTCTTTTTATATATCCATCTTTTGAAATTGATAAATACATTACTTCATTTTCAATTACTTCTTCCACTTTAAAGTTTAAATTGAATTCTTCTTCAACTATTCTACTTCTTCTTTCAACACCAAATTCTTTTTTAATTTTTTTAAGATGTTCAATTAAATTCTTATTAAATAATTCTTCATCTTTTAAAAGAGAATTTCAAAAAGTTATTTTTTCTTCTAATATTTTTTTCTCATTTAAAAATAAAGAAACATCTGTTCTATTTAATCTATATAATCTCATTTCAGCAATTGCTTTAGCTTGTAATTCAGAAAAATCTAATTTTGTTCTTAGATTTAAAATTACCCCAGCTTTTGAATCATCTGTTTCTCTAATAACTTTTATAACTTGGTCAATTATTTTTGAAACTTTTATAAATCCTTCAATAATTTCTAATCTATTTTTACTTATATTAAGATCATATTTTATTGATTTTGTTTTTAGTTCTTTAATAAATGAAATATAATAATCTAACATTTTAGATATTCCTAAAAGTTTAGGAGCATTTTCATGAATTAAAACCATATTGTAAGAATAAAATATTTGAAGGTCAGTTTTTTTAAGTAAAAAAGAAATAATAGCTTCAGCATTTGCTTTAAGATCTAATTCGATTACTATTGAAATTCCTTGACGATCTGATTCATCTCTTACATCATTTATTCCATTTAAAATAGAATTTATTCTTAATTCATCAATTTGACGAACTAATTTTGCTTTAACCACTCCATAAGGAATTTCAAAGATAATTATTTTTTTTTCTTTTTCCGTATCAATTATTTTATATTTAGATAAAATAACGATTCTTCCATTTCCTTTTTCAAATGATTCATCAATTCCTTTTTTGCTATAAATTACTCCGCCTGTAGGAAAATCAGGACCCTTTATATATTTTTGAAGAGAACTAATTGAAAGTTCTGGTTTTTTTATTTTTGCAATTGCCCCTTCAATAATTTCTCCTAAATTATGAGGAGGTATTTCGGTTGCATATCCGGCAGCAATTCCTCTTGCTCCATTTACAAGTAAATTTGGTAAATATGAAGGAAGATATACTGGTTCTTTTTCAGTATCATCAAAATTAGGAGCAAAGGGAACTATTTTTTTATCAAGTTCATCTAAAATTTCTGTAGATATTTTAGCTAATCTTGTTTCTGTATAACGCATAGCAGCTGCAGGGTCATCATCTATCGATCCTTTATTCCCATGCATTTCAACTAATGGAAGATTAATTTTTCAATCTTGAGCCATTCTAACTAATGCCTCATAAATAGATGAATCGCCATGAGGGTGATATTTACCAATTACATCCCCCACTACTCTTGCTGATTTTTTAAATGCTTTATCATGAGTTAAATTAAGATCATACATTGAATATAAAATACGTCTTTGAACAGGTTTAAGACCATCTCTTATATCAGGAAGAGCTCTTTGAAGAATTATATATTTAGCATATCTTGAAAATCTATCAGACATGATATAGTCAAGTGATTTAAATTCAATATTTTTATCATTTTCATTATCTAAATTTTCTTTTTCTTTTTTACTCATAACTCCTCTTCTCTTTTTTTATATTTTATTGATTAAGATCATAATCATCTTCCATGGTAAATTCTACATTTTTATCTATTCAATCTTTTCTTGGCTCGACATTATCTCCCATAAGTGTTGAAACTCTTCTTTCAATTATTGCAATATCTTCTAATCCAATTTTAATTAAAGAACGATTTTTAGGATTCATTGTTGTATCTCATAATTGATCTGAATTCATTTCTCCAAGACCTTTATATCTTTGAATATCATATCCACTATTTTTTGACATAAATTCTTTTAATTCTTCTTCTGATCAAAGATATACATTTCGATTATTTCCAGTTTTTTTAGAAAGTTTAAAAAGGGGAGGTTGAGCTATATAAACTTTTCCATTTAAAATTAAATCCTTCATATATCTAAAAAAGAAAGTTAATAATAAAATTTGAATATGTGCTCCATCGGTATCAGCATCTGTCATTAAAATAACTTTATTATATTTAATATCGTTTATTTTAAAATCATTACCTACACCAGCTCCAATTGCATTAATGATTGTTGAAATTTCTTCATTTTTTAAAATTTCTAAAAGTTTTGCTTTTTCGGAATTTAGTATTTTCCCTTTTAAAGGAAGAATAGCTTGAGTTTCTCTATCTCTTCCTAATTTAGCTGAACCACCAGCTGAATCTCCTTCGACTAAAAATAATTCTCTTTTTAAAGGATTTTTTGAAGAAGCAGGTGTTAATTTACCTGAAAGAATTTTTACATTATTTAATTTATCTTTTGCTTTTCTAGTATCTAGTTTTGCTTTTTTAGCAGCTTCTCTAGCTTCTCTTGAAAGTTTTGATTTTTGTAAAAGTTTTTCAGCAATAACTTTATTTTCTATTAATCAAGTATAGAATTTTGTTTGCATTGCATTATCAATTATTTTTTTAATTTCAGGAGTAGATAATTTATCTTTTGTCTGACCTACAAATTCTAAATATTTTTCAGGAACTTTAACAGAAATAATGGCTGTTATCCCTTCCCTAATATCACTTCCTTCAAAATTTAAATCTCTTGCTTTTAAAATATTTTTTTCTCTTGCAAAATCATTAATTATTTTTGTAAGAGAAGCTTTAAATGCTCCCTCATGAGTACCACCATCTCTTGTTTTAACATTATTTACAAAAGAAATTATTGTTTCTGAATAACTATCTGTATATTGGATTCCTATTTCAATTTCAAAATCTTTATTTTTATCTTTAATTTCAATAATAGGTGTAATTGATGTTTTGGTATTGTTTATAAAATTAACAAAGTCTTTAATTCCTTCTTTATGTTTAAATTCAAAACTATTTTTTGAATTTTCATCTCTTAGAAAAATTGATACTCCACCAAGTAAAAAAGAAGCTTCTCTTAGTCTTTCTGAAATTATTTCATAAGAAAACTTAGCAAATTTAAATATTTTATAATTTGGTCAAAATTGTATCTTTGTTCCTTTTTTACTTGTTTTCCCAATTTCTTTAGTTCTATTGGTAATATTGTCGCCATTTTCAAAAGAAGTAAAATATTCACTTCCATCTTTATAAATGGTTGCTTCTAATTTTTCACTAAGAGCATTAACTACAGATGATCCAACACCGTGAAGTCCTCCGGATGTTTTATAAGAATCACTATTAAATTTTCCTCCTGAGTGCAATTCAGTAAAAATAACTTCAACAGCTGTTCTATCATTAGAGTGTTTATCAATTGGAATTCCCCTTCCATTATCTTCAACTATAACTGAACCGTCTTTTTTTAAAACTACTTTTATTTCAGTTGCAAAACCAGAAAGAACCTCATCAACAGAATTATCAAAAATTTCCCATAATAAATGATGTAACCCATTAATATCGGTTGATCCTATATACATTCCGGGTCTTTTTCTTACAGCTTCTAACCCTTTAAGTGTAATTATATTTTTTGCATTGTATTGATTCATATTTTATTTAATTATAAATTAATAAAATAAATTAAATAAAATTAATATAATTATTTTATTATGAAAAAATTAGAATTTGGTACTGCCGGCATTAGAGGGATATTAGGAAAAGGGGAAGAATTTTTAAATGACATTCATGTTTTAAATATAATTAATGGTTTTGCAAATTATCTTTTAGATAAATTTCCTAACGCTCAAAAAGATGGAATCGTTATAGGAAGAGACAATCGAAGAGAGAGTAAAAATTTTTCTATTTTAGCAGCAAATATTTTATCCTCATATAAAATTAAAGTTTATTTTAATGAAGAAATTACAGCAACACCAATTATATCTTATCAAACAAGAATTTTAAAAGCAGCTGGAGCTATAAATATTACAGCTAGCCATAATCCTAAAGAATATAATGGTATTAAAATTTATAATAGTGATGGTTGTCAACTTCTTCCATGAGATATTGTTGAACTACAAAAATACTTTAAAGATTATTCTTTTTATTTAGATAAAACTGATGTAATTAAAAATGAAAAATATATTGAATATATTTCAAATGATATTATTCAAAAATATTTAAATGAAATTATTAAAATAGGAGATGAAAATTTAACTGATCTATCAAATATTAAAATCGCTTTTACTCCTCAACATGGGACAGGAGCAAAACCTGTTAAAGAAATATTTAAAAGATTAAATGTAAATGGATTTTATGAAGAACGAGAAATGAAAGAAGATACTGAATTTACTTTTTCAAAAAGTCCTAATCCTGAATCTAAAGTCGCATATGATAATGTTAAACAAATAGCTTTCGAAAATGATTGTGACATAATTCTTGTAACCGACCCCGATTCTGATAGAGTAGGGCTTGCCGTTAAAGATGGAAATGATTATAAAATTCTTACAGGTAATGAAACTGCTATTTTAATTTTTAATTATTTAATTGAAAATAAAAAAGATGAAAAATATTATTTAATTTATTCTTTTGTTTCTTCTTCTTTACCTAAAAAAATTGCTAAAGAAAATGGTATTAATTCATATATGACTAAAACTGGTTTTAAATGGATTGGAAATCTAATTAAAACTAAAGAGATAAATAAAGATAAAGAAAAATTTCTTTTTGGTTTTGAAGAAAGTTATGGTTCTTTAATAAATGAGAAACTTTGTAGAGATAAAGATGCTCTTCAATCAATAGTTATTCTTGCTAAAATGTGTAGTAAATATAAAAAAGATAGTCTAAGTTTTTTAGAAGTTTTAGAAGGTATTTATAAAAAATATGGTTATGTTTCAAGTGGATCAATTAATATAGATTTAAATAATGATAAACAGCAATATATAATTAAAGATAAATTTAAACAATTAAAATTAGATAATGCTATTTTCCTTGATTATAACGAAGGGATAAGAGGCATTGAAAAAGAAGATATGTTTTCATTTGAATTTGAAGATGGATCATGAATTTCTTTAAGACCATCAGGAACAGAACCTAAAATGAAAATTTATTTATTTTTTATTAATGAAAATAAAAATATAGCAGAAAAAAACTTTAATACTTATTATCAAAAAATTCAAGACATATTAAAATAATTTTAATTTATTAAAATATATTTATTCAGCTTTTAATTCTTTATCTCAAAGAAATGGAATAGCTTCATCAATTTGTTTATTATCAAAAATAATTTCATATAAAATTTTTGCTATAGGTAAATAAATATTATTTTTAATTCTTATTTTATTAACAATTTTAAGAGCATGAAGTCCTTCAAGAGTTAAATTTAATTTTAATGCTTTTTCTTTATCTTTTATAAATTGTCTTCCAAATGTCCTATTTCTTGAATTATCAGACATTGAAGTTAATAATAAGTCTCCAAGACCAGTTAATCCCATAATAGTTGTAATAGAGCCTCCTAAATAATCATTAAAGACACTCATTTCATGAACTCCTCTTGTGATAAATGCTGCTATAGTATTTATTTCAAAACCTTTTTCTACAAGCATTCCTACTCCGATTGCTAAAATATTTTTATATATAGCACCAACTTCAGAACCAACAATATCAGTTTGACGATAAATTTTAAAATAAGATGTTGAAAAAAGTTTTTGAACAATTATACAATCTTCTGAAAATTCACTTACTACTGAGACTATTGTAAAAGATTTTTTAATTATTTCTTCAGCATATGAAGGACCTAAAATAGAAGTTACTGCCAAGATATTTTTATTTTTCTTTGTAGCCTTAACAATTCCTGAATGTAAAGGATCTTCACTATCTGGTCAAAATCCTTTTGAACCACAAATAATCAACGCTTTTGTTTTTAAACTATTATTTATTTTTTCGATAATAGAAGGGATTACAATCGAAGGAATTGCTATTACAATAAATGATACTCCTTCAATAGCTTCATCAAAATTATTTGTTGTATTAACTTTATTTATAAAATTATCTTCACTAAAATAAGTAGTATTTTTCCCTTGTTTTAAATCGGATAATTCTTTTTCATTTATTCCATAAACTAAAATATTTTCATTTCCTGCATCATGTAAAATATTACTAAAGGCAGTTCCTAATGCTCCCGAACCTATAATAAGAATTTTTTTTTGTTCCATTCTTTATATTCCTTTAATATTTTTATATTATTTTAAGATTCTTCATTATCTTTTATTTTGTTTGTTTTTGTTTTTGTTTTAAGTTTATTATTAGTAATTTTTTCAGAAGAAATATTAATATCTTCTTGTTCTTTTTCATTACTTTCATCAAGATTATTTTCAATAGTTTTTTCTTTTGTTTTTGAAGAATTAACTTTAACTGTTTTTACATTTTTAGTACTTTTTTCATCTTTACTATCTTTATCTTTTGATTTTTTAGTAACCTCAGAAATCAATGTATCTAAATCTTTAGTTTGATCTTCTTCTTCACTATCAGATTTATCTTCTTTTTTAGGAGGAAGTTTTTTATATTTCGCTATATATTCAATTTCTTCAGCAACAATAGTTTCTTGTTCTAATAATAAATCTTTTATTAATTCTAATAAATCAAGATTTTCTTTAATAATTTTAATTGCTTCTTTTTCTTCTCTTTCAATGATTTCTTTCATTTCTTCATCTATTTTATTAGCAACATTTTCAGAATATGGTTTTTGAGAAGTATATCCACCTAAGTGTTGTGATCCTTCTTGTTGTTCATATTTAATTGGTCCTAATTTAGACATACCTCATTCAGTAATCATTCTTCTTGCTATAGAAGTAGCTTTCGCAATATCATCACTTGCTCCAGTAGAAACTTCTCCTATACCATAAATTATTTGTTCAGCAGCTCTTCCACCCATAAATGATCTTATCATTGCATATAATTCAGATTTTGATTGATTATATTTTTCTTCTTCAGGAAGCATTAAATTATATCCACCTGCATCTCCCCTTGGAATAATAGTTATTTTTTGTACTTTAATTGCACTTGAAGATCTAATTCCGACAACAGCATGACCAGCTTCATGATATGCAACTGCTGTTAATTCTTTTTTACTAATAGTTCTTGATTTTTTAGCAGGACCTGACATAACCCTATCAATTGATTCATCTATTTGTTTTGAAGTAATAATTCCTGATGATTCTCTTACAGATAATAATGATGCTTCATTAATAACATTTTCTAATTGTGCTCCAGAATAACCAGGAGTTCTTCTTGCTATTTTCGATAAATCTACACTTTTAGAAATTCTTTTTCCTTTAGCATGTAAACGTAAAATTTCTTCTCTTTCTTTAATATCTGGTAAATTAATTGTGATTATTCTATCAAAACGACCAGGTCTTAAAAGAGCAGGATCTAATACGTCTGGACGGTTTGTGGCTGCAATTATTAAAATTCCACCATTTTCTTGAATTCCATCCATTTCTACAAGAAGTTGATTTAAAGTTTGTTCTCTTTCATCATTTCCTCCACCAAAACCAGATGCTCTTGATCTACCTACAGCATCTAATTCATCAATGAAAATAATAGCAGGGGCACTTTGTCTTGCATCTTTAAACATGTCTCTAACTCTTTTAGCTCCTACCCCAACAAACATTTCAACAAATGATGATGCTGAAATAAAGAAGAAAGGCACATTTGCTTCCCCAGCTGTTGCTTTAGCTAATAAAGTTTTACCAGTACCTGGAGGACCACCTAATAAAATACCTTTAGGTATTCTAGCTCCGGCTTGTGTATATTTTTTAGGATTTTTAAGATAATCAACTAATTCAGAAACTTCTTCAATTGATTCTTTATTTCCAGCTATATCTTTAAAAGTTTTATTTGAACTTGTTATTTTTTGAGCAGAACTTTTTCCAGCGGGATTAAATAACCCTCCGCCTCCGCCTTTCATTTGAGATCTGTAAATAAAGTAAAAAATAAGTAAAATTAATAATGTAGGTCCAAATAATTGTAGAAATTGTAAAAATGGATTTGGTCTAGATAACATTTCAAAAGAAATAGCATCAGAAGATAAAACAGATCTATTAACTAAAGCTCTAAAATTAGCATCAGTTGCATAATAAGAAGTTGATGGAAGAGAAACTATATATGTTCTAGAAACCTGATTCCCAAATTTATTAACATCATTAAAGACGACAGTAACATTTCCTAATCTATCAAAATACATTGAGGAGAAATAAATATTATCAGTAGGATTTGCTGCTGCTTGATTTAAATTTTCTTCAAATTTAGAAAAACTAACTACATTTACATTATTAACAAAAAAACTAACTAAAAAATAAATTAATAAAGAAGAAATTAATAAAATAACAATAATTAATAGAATATTTCTTTTTTTCTTTGGGTTATTTTCTGGACGATTTTGTTTATTGTTCATTTATTCTCTTTCTAAAGCGTAAAAATTTAATAAATATATTACTATCTTTTATAGTTTATTATTATATAATTTTTTTATATATATTTAATAAATATAAATTTATTTGTGGAGTGGTCAATGAAATTAATAAAAGTAGAAGCCAAGGGATTTAAATCTTTTGCAGATAAGGTAACTTTGGAATTTGATGGGGGAGTTGTTGGGATAGTAGGGCCTAATGGTTCTGGAAAATCAAATATTAATGATGCAATAAAATGAGTTTTAGGAGAACAATCTTCTAAAGCGCTTCGTGGAGATAATATGGAAGATGTTATCTTTGCAGGTTCAAGAACAGAAGTAGAACAAAATAAAGCAACTGTTACCCTTACTTTTGATAATTCTGATAAAAGTATTTCATTACCGCATAAAATATTTACTATTTCTCGTGTTCTTGAAAGAGGAAAAGGCGCTAATACTTATTATATTAATGATGAAATTGTTAAATATAAAGATATAAGAGAAATCGCTCTTGAAAGTGGAATTTCAAAATCATCATTAGCTATTATTTCCCAAGGGACAGTTTCTGATATAGCACAATCTTCACCAGAACAAAGAAGAGGAATAATTGAAGATGCTGCTGGAACATCTAAATATAAAGCGAAAAAAATTGAATCATTAAGAAAATTAGAAAAAACAGATGAAACCTTAGGAAAAGTTGAAACTGTTATTAAAGAATTAGAAAAACAACTTGGTCCATTAGAAAATCAATCTGAAAAAGCAAAAGTGTATATTGAAAAATCAAAAAAATTAAAAGAATATGAAATTTCTTTAATTGTTAGTGATTTGATTGATTTTAAAGAAAAATTTGATGAAGCTAAAAATGAATTAGAAGGATATCAAGAAACTCAAGAAGATTTAAAAAGAAAAATTAAAGAAGAGGAAACATTAATTGAAGATAATGTTAATTATAAATTTAAAATAGAACAAGAATTGAATTTAGAAAATAAAAGAATTGAAAAAATTAATGAAGATCTTCATGATTTAGAAGTTCGTTTTAAAAATGAAGAAGCCAAAAGAGAAATGATTCTTAATGGGAATAAAATAGTTGGTAATAAAGAAAAAATTGAAGTTATGAAGGAACATTTAAATGTTTTATCATCAAAAATTTCTTATTCAAAAGATTGAGAACAAAAAACCAATGAAGATATTAGAACAAGAAGAGAAGAAGTAAATGAATTAGAAATAAAAATTGCAGAAAATAGATTAAAAGCTAATTCATCAAAAGCCAAATTTTTAAAAGTTAAAACTAAAATTGATGTTCTTGTTGATCATAAAGAGAATAAAACCAACTTATTTAAAGGAACAAAAACAGTTATTGAAAATAAATCATTATTTAGAGGTTTATTTGGAACAGTTGCTGATGTTATTAAAATTCCTGAAAAATTTATTCCAGCAATTGAATCTGTTTTACAAAATGCTCTGCAACATATAGTTGTTGATGAATCTAATACAGCCATTAAAATTATTGAATTTTTAAAAAATAATAATGGGGGGCGAGCAACTTTCATTCCTTTATCTTCTATTGCTGAAAAAGATATTAATCATGAATATTTAATGGCTATAAATTCACAAGATGGTTTTATTTCAGTTGCGTCTAAACTAGTAAAAGTTGAAGATAAAAAATTTGATGTTTTAATTAGTTTTTTACTTGGTAATGTTGTTGTTGTAGAAGATATAAGGTCAGCTACAAAAATATCAGATTTATTAGATAAAAGATATATGGTAGTTTCACTAGATGGTGATTTAGTTCGTGTTGGTGGTGTTATAACTGGAGGAACTAAAGTTAATTCAATTAATATTTTAGGTATTGATAATCAAATAAAACAACTTGAAGAAATAGCTCCTCAACTTGAACAAATAATAACAATAACTGAAAAAGAAATTAATCGTCTAGAAAATATAAAAGAAGAAAAACAATCTTTTATAAATGAAATCAATATTGAAGTTGTTAAAAATAAAGAAAAACAACTTAGTTTAGAAAATGAATTTAATAAATTAAGATTGGATTTTGAAACCCTTTCTGATTCAAAATTTGATGATAATAATTTTGAAAGAATTGATTTAAGTTTAGATAATCTTTCTTCTGAGAAAAAAATGATTATCGCTTCTGTAAGATCTAAAAGAGAGAAAATTTCTAATTTAACAAATGTAATTAATAGTTCAACATTAAATAAAAAAGAACTTGAAAAAAGTTTAAGAGTTATTTATGAAAATTATTCTGAAAAAGTTAATCAAAAAGCAAAAGCAGAATTTTTCATTGAAACATCTACAAAAAGATTGCTTGAATTTTATCAATTAACTTTTGAATCAGCAAAAGAAATATATAATCCTAATATCGATATAGAAAAAGCAAGAGTTATTGTTGCCGAATTAAAAACAGATATTGAAAGTTTAGGTAATATAAATATCGATGCAATTAGGGACTATGAAGAACTTAAAAAACGTTATGATGAAATAGATGAAAATTATAAAGAACTAACTAATGCAAAAGATATAATTATTAGTGCAATAGCCGAAATGGATAAAATAATTATTAATAAAATAAATAAAACAATGGAACTTGTTAATTTAGAATTTAATAATGTTTTTCAAAAAATGTTTGGTGGAGGAGAAGCAAGAGTATTTCTATTGGATCCTAAAGATCCATTAGAATCTGGTGTAGATATAGATGCAAGACCTCCAGGTAAATCAATTAAAAACTTAAAATTATTCTCTGGGGGAGAAAAAGCTTTAATTGCTATTTCATTATTATTTGCAATAATTAAAGCTAAACCACTTCCATTATGTATATTAGATGAAGTTGAAGCAGCGCTTGATGAATCAAATGTTATTCGTTATGCTAATTATTTACAAGAACTAAAAAAAGATACTCAATTTATAGTTATAACACACCGTTATGGAACAATGTCAAATGTTGATACATTATTTGGTGCGACAATGCAAAAAAGAGGGGTTACTTCATTCTTTTCAGTAGAATTATCACAAGCTAAAGATTTAGTAGATGAATTTAAGGAAGAATAAATATATAAAATGTATAAAAATAAATTGAATAAAATAGAAACAGAAAAAGCAATTAATTTTATAAAAACAAACTTTATAAATAACTTAGAAAAAGAATTAAATCTAATAAAAGTTTGTTCTCCTATTTTTTTAGATTCAAAAAAAGGATTAAACGATCATTTAACAGGAGTTGAAAGACCAGTTATTTTTAATGCAAGAAATACAAGTCTTGAAATAATTCATTCTCTTGCTAAATGAAAACGTGAAGAAATAGCTAATCTAGAACTTAAAAATGGTGAAGGAATTTGAGCGAATATGAAGGCAATTAGAGCTGAAGAAAATGAAGAAACTCCATTCCATTCTCTTCTTGTTGAACAATTTGATTGAGAATTAAAAATTTCTAAAGAACAAAGAAATATTGAATTTTTAAAATCAGTTGTTAAAAAAATTTATTTAGCTATTCTTTCAACAGAAAAAGAAATAAATAAACTTTATCCTATACTAACGAATAAATTAACTAAGGATATCTCATTTATAACATCAGAAGAACTTATTAGTAAATATCCTGATAAAAACGATAAGGAAAGAGAAACATTATACGGAAGAGAAGTTGGCTCATTTTTTTTAATAGGAATTGGTAATATTCTTTCTAACGGAAGCCCTCATGATAAAAGAGCTCCCGATTATGATGATTGAGATTTAAATGGTGATTTATTTTTATATAGTGAAATTCACCAAAAAGCCATTGAAATTTCTTCTATGGGAATTAGAGTTGATGCAGATGCTCTTAAAAAACAAATTTTGCAAGCAAAAAATAAATCTTCATTTGAATATGATTATCATAAAAAAATTTTAAATAATGATCTTCCTTTTACAATTGGTGGAGGAATTGGTCAATCAAGATTAATTTTATTTTTATTAGAAAAATATCATATAGGCGAATTCCAAAGATCATTTTGAACTCATAATCATAGAGAAGAGATGAAAAAATTAGGTATTGAATTAAAATAGAGGTGTAAATAATAAAACAAATAATGTTTTGAAGAATTTACGTAATTTTCCTTCTTCTACTTCTTCGAAATCATATGAAAATGTATCATATTCATCTATTATTTTTTTTAGATCATTTATAATTACTTTATCATTCGAAATATTAGCTATTTCGTAATTACAAAATAGTGAACGCATATCAAAATTTACAGAACCAAAAAATGAATAATTATCATCAATTAAAATTATTTTTGAATGTAAAAAAATATTATTAATTATTTTTGTTTTAATTCCATATTTTCTTAATTTATTTAAATAATATTTTGTACCAACATATAATAATTTTTTATCTGGTCTTCCTGGAATATAAATTGTTATGTCAATTCCTGCTAAAGCTATTGATTTTAATATTTCATATAATTCTTTATTTGGAATAAAATATGGAGTACAAATAATAATATTTTTCTTAGCTGAAAATAATAAAATTTGAATTATTGAATAAATAATTTCATCATCAATATTTGGTCCATCTTCTATAGAAATTAAACTTTTATTTTCATCTATTTTTTCTGTAAAATTTATATTTATAAAATTGTTTATATTCAATTTTTCTTTTTTATATTTTTTTCAATCAAAAAGAAATAATTTAGTTAATTCATTTGCAAATTTCTTAGATGTAATTCTATAATTCAAATCTTCTCAAAAACCATATTTTTTATTAAAGGAAGAATATTCATCAGAAATGTTAATTCCTCCCCCGTGAACAATTTCTCCATCAATTACAAAAAACTTTCTATGTAATCTAAATGTATCTGAACCATTAACAAAAGGAAATCTTATTCTACTAAAAGATTTAACAGAAATATTTTCATGATTATTTAAATATTTTAATTCATTATCTGTAAGAGATCATCTTCCAAAGTCATCTATTATTAATTTAATAATAACTCCTTGATTGGCCTTTTCTAAAAGAATACTAACAAGCTCTTCATAATTTTCAGAAGGTTTAACAATATACATTTCGATAAAAATAAATTTTTTAGCATTTTTTAAATCTTCAAAAATTTTATTAAAAGCAATATAGCCTTTTGAAAAAAATTCCATATTTGTCTTAATTACATTTCTAGATGAAATAACACTTATTTTTTTCATTATTTCATCATCTAAAATTGATGTATTATTATCATTTTTAGTTTTTGAAAAATATAAATCCATTTCTTTTTCATATTCTTTTTTCGGAATACTATTATTTTTTTTAATAATTCCAAAAACTAAATAAATAAAAGGACCAAAAATGGGAACTATAGTTACAAATAAAAATCAAGATAATTTAGATTCAAGAGTTCTTCTTTCAAAAAATAAATGTAATGTAATTATTGCATTTACCAAATATATAGAAGTTACAACAGCTACCAATGTTATATTTCATTCTAATTTTGTAAATATTGAAAAAAATAAAAAACCTAATAAAATTAACGATATCGAAAAAATTTCGGAAATAATAATAATTGCTTTTTTCTTATTCATTTTCATTAAATTATTATATTACTAAATTATTATAATAATTTATTTATTTCTTCAATATTTTCATTTAAATTAGTTTTATCAAAAAAAATTTTTGGTAGAGGAGCAAAAAAACTTCTTTCTATATTTTTCATATCTAAAAAAGATATTTTATAGGCATGTAATCTTTGATTAAAATCATCAATTTTATGATTGTATAATTCATCACCAAAAATAGGATGATTTATATATGAAAGATGAACTCTAATTTGATGAGTTCTTCCTGTTTTAAGTAAAACTTTTATTAAAGTATTTTTAGCATATTTTTTTAATACATAAACTGAAGAAAAAGCTTCTTTTGAATTTTGTGATACAACTTTATATTTTAATCTATTTTGTGGATCTCTTCCAATTGGAGCATTAATATGGGTTATATTATTATTAATAATTCCATCAACTAATGCAATATATTCTCTTTTTATTTCATGGTTTTTAAGAAGTCCTGCATAATAATTATGAGCTTTATTATTTTTTGCTACAAGAATTAATCCCGATGTATCTTTATCAATTCTATGCACAATTCCTGGTCTTACATCTCCATTTAAATTAGATAAATTTTTACAATAAAATAAAAGTGCATTTACAAGTGTTCCGCTAGTATGACCAGGAGAAGGATGAACTACCATTCCACTTTCTTTATTAATTATTAAAATATCATCATCTTCATATATTATTTCAAAAGGAATATTTTCAGGAATTGCTTTTATTTCTTTTTCAATTTTATTTTTTATTGTAATTGTTTGTCCTTCAAAAACAATAAATTTAACTTTTCTTACAAGCATATCATTAACATAAACACCATATTCTTCAATGATTTGCTGAATATCATTTCTTGAAATATTGGTTGCATTTGCTATAAATTTATCTATTCTTTCTTTTTTATCAACTAAAAGAACAATCGGTATATCTATTTCCATTATTGAATTATAACTTATATTATATTAATCATTATTTATATTATCTTAATCATTATCTAAAAGTAAAAATTCTTTACCTTTTTGCACTTCAAATTCAGATAAACCATCAAAATTTTTTTGTCTTAAAATCTCGTAATTAATTATTGAAACTGAATTTGCTAAATTTAAACTTCGACAATTTTCATTCATAGGTATTCTTAAACAATGATCCAAATTATTTTTTAAAATATCTTTAGGTATTCCAGTCGATTCTCTACCAAACATTATTCAAATATCTTTTTTATCTTTAAAATTAACATTAGAATAATTATTAATTCCATATCTAGTTATATAAAAAATTTCTTTATCTTTATTTTGATTAAAAAATTCATCATAATTTTCATATATTTTATATTGAATATCATTTAATGTTTTCCCAGCAGCTGCTCTTTTAATGGAACTATGATTAATATCAAAAGAAAGAGGTTTTATAATATGAAGAAAAGATTTAGTTGCAAAACAAGTTCTTATTATATTTCCTGTATTTTGAGGAATTTCTGGTTGAAACAAAACTACATTTATCATTTTTAAATTATAATTTATTTTTTTAAAATAAAAAAATGATAAGATTTAGTTATATTCTTTTTTAAAAAGATATACATTATTAGTAAGGAAAACTTATGAAAAAAAACTCATCAGAAACTGATAGTAAAATACCAACGAAAAGTAAGATTTCATTTCTTTCAGCAATTTTTGTTGTTATAGGTTCCTCAATTGGTGCTGGAATATTTTTTAAATCTAAAGGTGTTTTAGAAGGAGCTGGAGGAAATTTAGCTCTTGCAATTGTAACTTGAATTATAGCTGCAATTGCAATTATTTGTATGGCTTTATCTTTAATAGAAGTAGCAAGTAATGGTAAAGATAATCTTTCAATTATTGGTTGAAATAAAAAATTTAATAAAAGTTTTATTTTTAAATCTGCTAAAAATTTTATGTGTTTAATTTATATTCCATTAACATATTTTTTTATGCCTTTATATTTTCTTGTCCAAATGCAGGAAGCTATTGGAGTTTGAACTCATTCAAGTAATTCAACAGAAATTTTTCCTTTTCAATTTGGTTTTGCTAATTGAGATTGAGCTATTTGAGGTGTTATTTCTATTTTTATTGTTTTATATTTTGTTATTGTTTCAGGACTATCATCAAAAGCTGGTTCAATCCAAAATTGAATAATTACCTTTTTCAAATTTATCCCATTAGTTGCAGTTATATTGATTGGAATTATTTATGCAAGCGAAAATAATCCTGTTACAACAATTAATGAAGATAATTATTTAACTACAGCAAATCAAATGCCTCCAACTCTTTCCGCATTATCTCCAGGTTTTGGAATTTTTATAGCAATAGCTGGTATTTTCTTTGCATATGATGGTTTTTATTTTGCTTCAGGAATGCAAACTGAAATGAAAAATCCTAAAAAAACACCTATTGCTATTTTTGTTGGATTATTAATAGTTACTATTATTTATCTTTTAATAGCTATTACCATGTCATTAAATGGGACTGGAGATTTTAAAACTTTTGGTACTTGATTAAAAAATAAAGGACTGGATTGACTATATGGAGTTATAAATATTTTAATAGCGATAGGAATTTTAGGTATTATAAATGGTTTTTCTATGTGGACTCCTCGTTTTTTAGAAGATTTAATTAGAGAACGTGAATTACCCTTAAAAGAAAAATATAGAAAAATTTTAAATCCAAATAGACCAGTTATTGGTATTTTATATACTTTAGCAATTAGTATTCCTCTTATTATATTATTTGTTTTAATTGGTTCATTTGGATATATAGATACAGTTGGATATGGACCAAGTTATGGAAATAAAATGGGAGCTCTTTATAGTTTTGCAGATCTTATGGCTAACTGGACAGCTCTTTTTGCTTTTATGATTATTGTTTTTTCAATTTTTGGTTGTTTGAGAAATAGGAAAACTAAAGAAATAATAACAAACCAAAAAAAGTTTTTTAAATTTACTGCTATTATTTCAATAATTCTTATTACCATTCCATTAATAATTATTGTAATTGATCCCTTTTATAATTTAATAATTCTTTTTTGAATAAAGGATGTTACATCTGATCAAATAATTTCAGCGGTAATGTTAGTTATAACTTTATTCTTATTTTTAATTTTAATTATTATTCCAACAATAACTGAAATGAAAAAAATGAAAAGGGGCGTTAAAATAAGTATTAAAAATAATAATTTTAATTATTTTTAATTAATTTTAATTTTAATATATAAAATATAAATAATTATGACGAAGATAAAAAATATTTTAGAAAAGGAAAATTTTGTTTTTTATTGAAATAAATCAATAAAATCTTATTTAATTTTAATCATTTCATCATTATTTTATTCTTTCGGAATTTCATTTCTTTTACAAAACTCTAAATCTTTACCTACCGGGCTTATAGCGATTCCTCAAACTCTTTCGATTTTTTTCAATGAATTAAAACCATATGTACAATTAATTTTTTTAGGACTTAATATTCCTTTATTTGTCGGATTTTATAAAAAAGTAAAATGAAGATTTATGCAAAGAACTATTTTCTTTTTACTTTTTAATGCTATGTTTGGTTTAATTTTTACATTAGTGCCATCTGTTTCTTCTTTTTTTAATGAATTTTTTAAAATAGACCAGACAATGGGGGTAAATGGATTAATTCCAATTAAAGATTCTTGACAAGGAGTTATTTATTGTTTTGTGGCAATTATTATTTGTGGAACAAGTGCTGCTCTTGCTTGAAAAGAAGGTGGTTCTACAGGGGGTACAGATATTATTTCATATTACTTCTCTATAAAATATAAAAAAGGTGTAGGTTTGTATTTAACAATTACTTCATTTTTAATATCAACCATATCAATGATTATTTTATCAAATGTTATAGCAGGATCAAATAATGAAGATTTTTCATTTGTACAAATAGTTAATTCATATTCATATGTGTTTTTAGTTCCAGCAATTATTAATTTTATTTATCCTAAATATAAAAAAGTAAGAGTGAGAATTAATTCAGAAAAAACAGACGAAATAATTGTTGGTTTTCAAAAAACAAAATTTCATTATCCATATCATCTTATAAAATATGAATCAGGGTTTAAAGGTACTAAACATAAAGCTATTGAGACAGTAATTCTTTTAATTGAGCTTAAAAGTTTTCAAGAAAAAATTAGAAAAATTGATCCTGATGCATGAGTAAGTTCAATTTATGTAAATTCAATAAAAGGTAATTTTGACTACTCTTCAATTGATTAATTTATTTATTTTTTGTTTATAATAATATTATTATGTTGAATAAGCTTCCTCCTATTGATTATAAATCCTTTTTTGGACAATCTTTTTTATCTTGACAAGGTAATTCTGCTACATTTCAACAATCACAATGATTATTTTATTTAATAATTTTTTGTTGTATTTTTACTTGTTTTCTTGCTTTTGTTTATAAAACAAATGTAAGAAATTATTACATTAGTAATACAAAAAAAATAAATAATATTTTTTCTATTACAGCATATTTTATTTTGTTTTTATATATTTTTAGAACAATCATTTTAGTTGTTGGAGGATATCCTAATCTTTGAGAAGTTATTCCTTTACAATTTTGTAGATTTTTCGGTTTATTAATGGTTATTTTTTTCATTTTTAAAAAATATAATTTAATTAAATATATTGCTTTTTTTACAATTTTAGGAGCTATTGCCGGTCTTGTTATTCCTGATTTAGGAAATAGCGAATATTGAACAGAATATGGTGGTTTTGAAAATGGATATGATTCATATATTTTTTGAGATTTTTTAATAATTCATAATTATGCAATTATAGCTCCTATAAGTGTTTTAATAATTTTTTCTCCCGCATATACCAAAAATGAAATTTTTTATTCTTTAATTATTTTATTAGGTTTTTATTTATTTATTTTTTGTTTAGATTTAGCTCTTTCTTTTGTAAACGATAGAGCATGAAACGCAAATTGATTTTATGTAGCTCCTCCACATATTAATGGAATAGATGATTTATTGAAACCATATATAGGGTTTTTTGCTGATTGGCCTTTTATTTGATTTACATTTTCCGCAATTGGTTTATTAAGTTATTTTACAATATTATTCATTTACATTTATATTGATGGAGTGGAGTTTGTTTTTACAACAATAAAAAATTCTCAGAAAAAAATAATTTATATAAAATCTGAAAAAATTGAAATATTAAAAAATTCTAAATTTATAAAATCTTCTTAATTAAAATAATATAATTATTAAATTAGTATTAAAGGAGATATAAATGGAAATAATTACTAAAGAAAGAAAAAATACTTTTTTCTTAAAAGGATTTTTTAAAGAAGATAAAATCAAAAACGCGGTAGAAGAAAGTAATTATATTACTGATTTTATTGATGAGGAAAAATCATATATTTATTTAGGAGAAAGAAAAAACTATTCTAAGAAAGTATTTTTAGATGCAGTTAATAAAATTGTTACATCTAAAATAAGAAATTATGATATCGATGGAATATCATTTTTAGATGAAGAAAAAGAAATAAAGAAATGTACAATAATAAGAACATTTATTTTTAAAGATTCATTTTATAATGGAGAAGATCTTTATACTGGAAAAACAAATAAACCAAAAAATAAGTTTGAATTTAAGCTTTTTCTAGAAGATATTAAAAATCAAGAAGAATTAATTACTAAATCAAACATTGTTGCAAAGAATGTAAATTTAGCTAGATCTTTCCAAGCGACTCCTCCTAATATTTGTAATTCAGAATGATTAGCAGATCAAATGGAAACTAAACTAAAAAAATTAGGAAATAAAATTTCTTTTAAAATTTTAAATAAAAAAGAAATTGAATCAGAAAAAATGGGTTTATTTTTATCAGTTAACCGTGGTTCTGCTTATGAAGCTAGATTAGTTGTAGCTGAATATAAGGGAAATAAAAATTCAAAAGAAAAAACTGTTTTAATTGGAAAAGGAATTACTTTTGATTCAGGAGGATATAATCTTAAAGGTTCTGCTTTTATTCAAGGAATGAAATATGATATGTCTGGAGCGGCTATTTGTTTTTCAACATTCTTATCAATAGTAGAATTAAATCCTGAAATTAATATTTCTATTGTTCTTCCTTTAACTGATAATAGAATTTCATCAGATGCAAGCCTTCCTGATTCTATTTGAACATCAATGAATGGAAAAACTGTAGAAATAAATAATACTGACGCTGAAGGAAGATTAATTCTAGCTGATGGAATAACATATGCTATCAGAAAACTTAATGCTACAAAATTAATAGATGTAGCTACTTTAACTGGGGCTATAATTATTTCTCTTGGCAAAACATTTACAGGTTTATGATCAACTAGTGATTGTGATTGAAAACTTCTAGAAAAATGTGGAATTAAAAATGATGAATTACTTTGAAGAATGCCTTTCCATGATGACTTTCTTTTAAATATTAAAAAATCTAATTTTGCTGATATGAAAAATACTGATTTAACAGGTAAAGGTGGATCGATTTCTGCCGCTATGTTTTTAAAAGAGTTTACAGAAAATATTCCATATATTCATTTTGATATAGCAGGAACAGCTGGTGATGGAGATAACCCTACTGGTGTTTTAGTAAAAACATTAACTGAATATTTAATTAAAAAATCTAAGGGAAATGAAGATGAAAATACTTGCTCAATTAAATAAAATTGATCCTAATTCTTTTTATGAATTAATTCCTTTTGTTTCTAATGAAAAAATTAATAAAAACCTTTCAATAAATAAAGAACAATATAATTATTTTTTAAAAGAAAAAAAAGTATATCTTTTTTTAAATGAAAATAAGGATTATGATTTAAATTGTATTAAAAATTTTTTTGAAAATGTTCTACAATCAAATACAAAAAATTTTTTTATTAATGTTAATAATTTAATAAATAAAAAAAATAGTGAAAAAGAAATTGTTTCTTTATTTGTTTATACATATACATTATTAAGATCAAAAAATACTTTCACATTAAAAACTAAAAAAGATAAAATAAAAAATGAAGTTGTATTAGCTACTAATTTAAAAATTGAAGATTTTGAAGAAGAGCAAATAATTGCTGAATCTATTTCTAAAATTAAAAGAATGCAAGATATGCCTTCTAATATTTTATCAACTCCTAAAATGGAAAAAGAAATTGTTTCTTCATTAAAAGAAAATAAAAAAATAAGTATTAAAGTTCTTTCACATAAAGAACTTAAAGAATTAGGAATGAATTTAGTATTAGCTGTTAATGCAGGTTCTAAAAATAAAGCAAAGGTAATCGTTGCTGAATATAAAAATAATTCTAAAACAAAAGAAAAAATAGTATTAGTAGGAAAAGGAATTATTTTTGATTCTGGGGGATATAACATTAAAACTGGTAAGTTTATGTTAGGAATGAAATATGATATGTCTGGAGCAGCTATTTGTGCCTATACATTAGATTCTATTGCTAAACTTAATTTAAATGTTAATGTTTCAATAGTTTTACCTTTAACTGATAATCTAGTAGATTCCGATGCTACACTTCCTGAATCAATAGTAAAATCTTTTTCAGGGAAAACAGTTGAAATTGGTGATACTGATGCTGAAGGAAGATTAATTTTAGCTGACGGTTTATCATATGGTGCTAAACAATTAAAACCTTCATTGCTAATTGATGTAGCAACTTTAACAGGTTCTGTTGTAGTGGCTTTAGGAACGGAATATACAGGGGTTTGATCAACTGAAGAAAAAAATTGAAAACTAATTGAAAAAACAGCTAAAGAAGCTCGTGAAAAAGTATGAAGAATGCCTTTAGACGATAAATACATTGAACATCTTTCAAAAAACACATTTGCCGATGTTTCATCATGAGCTATTAATCCAAAAGGTGGTAGTTCTGATTGTAATATGGCAGCTTCATGATTAAAACAATTTGCATTAGACATTCCATATTTACATCTTGATATTGCAGGAACAGCGGATATCCAAGAAAAAGGACAAGCTCCCATGCTTAAAACTTTAATTAATTTTATAAGAGAATATTTTAAATAATTTAATGGTTAAAAAATTATAATATAATTAAAAAATGAAATTAGTTGTTTGTATTATTTTTTTCGGGAAAGCAGAATTATTAAAATTAAAATTTGAAAAATTTTTTAATGACGAATCTATCAATTATATAGTTAGTTATAATAAAAGAAATTACGATGAATATCTTAAAGCTAAAGAAATGGATTATTTTAAAAAAAATAATATTTATTTATTTTCTGAAGTAGATGTTTATTGAGGAGATGTTTCTATTTTACAATCGGAATTAAAATGCATAGAAAAAGCAAAAATGGTTTTTCCTGATTTTTCTCATTTAGTTATTTTAAGTGGACGTACAATTCCTTATAGAAATTGAAATTATATTAAAGAAAAATTAAGTCAAAACGAAGAAGGAAATTGATTAAATTTTAATCATAAACAACCTTTTTTATTTAAATATTGATTTAAAAATAATACTTTTTGAGCCAATTTATGCTTAAATTTTGAAAAACCAAAAATAAATAAAAATGAAAATCAAAGAAATAATATTAATTTTTTAATAAAAAACACTTTTATTGAAAATTATAAAAAAGATCATCCTTTAAAATATTTTTGATATAAGTATTTTGTAACAAAAGATTTATTAATTTTATCTATTGTAAAAAATAAAAAAAATAGATGAGATAAAAATTGTAAATATTTTTTTTCAGAAGAAAAATATGATAAATCATATAATGATATTTTAAATATTATGGGAGCTAATTTAATTTTTAATAATCGAGAAAAATTAGAAATCATGTTAAAAAGTGAAGAAAAAACAAAATTACTTACCTTATTAGAAAATAAGCATGCTCCTGAGGAAATATTTTGAACATTATTATATAAAAATGTATTTGGAAAATATAAAGAGGAAGAGTCTAATAATCCTTTTCTTTGATTTCCAATTCAAAAAATGTGATCTAAAAGAATTTTTAATTCTAAAGTTAAAAATATAAAAAATAAAAATCCTAATTCACTTTTTTTCTCAAGAGTATATACAGAAAAGGAAATTAAAAAATTTGAAAATATTATGAATTTGTAATATTTTTTAAATATTTTCTTAAATCGTCAGGAACACCAACACCATGCATTTGATTATTTTTAATAATAATTCCTTTTACTTTTTTATTTCAAGAAATTAAATAATTAAATGTAGGACAACAAAAATACTCATTATTTGCTTTATCTTGATTGATTATTTGATAAGTTGCACTTTTTAAAAAATATTTTCCTTTAGAATAAAAATATCATCCTACAACAGCAAAAGAAGAAAATGGATCTTTCACTCTAACACTTTTTATAAAATTATTTGAGTCTAATTCTACATATGATCATTTAGAACTTTTTTCTTTTTCTTCAAATATAAGCATTGATCCATCTGCGTTCGATGAAAAATGTTGTTCTAAATAATCATCAAAATCTATATCAACTATTTGATCACAATTCGCTATCATTGTAGGAGTATCAGAATTTAGAACATCATATAAGAATAATGCCGTTGTTGTTGGACCTTCTGTAAGTAAATTAATAAATAAAAAATCAACATTATAATTATTTTTCATTTTTAAAATATCTTCTGGATATTCTTCTTCAGTTTTGGAATTTAAAATTATGTAATATTTTATATTATATTTTTTTGATTTAAAACCCTCTAATACTCATTCAAGCATTGTTTTATCAGAAAATTTTATAAATGGTTTTAAGGCTTTAAATTCGCTATTATAAAATCTTGATCCCATTCCAGCTGCCGGAATAATTACATTAAGATTTATTTTCATATTAACTATTTTAAACTATTTTAAATTAAAAACTTATATAATTTTAAAAATGAAATTAGTTGTTTGTATATCTTTTTTTGGTGAGGCTAAACTTTTAGAAAAAAGATTTAAAGATTTTTTTTACGATGATTCAATAAATTATATTGTAAGTTATAACAAAAGAAATTATGATGAATATCTTAAAACTAAAGAAATGGATATTTTTAAAAAGAAAAATATCTTAATTTATTCAGAAATAGAAGTTTATTGAGGAGATATTTCTATTTTAGAATCAAATTTATTATTAATTGAAAATGCTAATAAATTTTTCCCAAATTATTCTCATTTAATTATTTTAGATGCAAAATCTATTCCTTGTAGAAATTGAGAAGATATAAAAAAATCAATAGATAGAAATAATGGTGGAAATTGATTAAATTTTAATCATTCAAAGCCAGATTTACATAAAATGTGAACTATGAATTATGTATTTTATGTTAATTTAATATTAAATATAGATGAACCTAGAAAAATTGAAAATTCTCTATGATTTATAAATAAAGTTTGAAATGAATTTATAAATAATATTAAAAAACAAAATAAAGTTAAATATTTATTTATAAAATGTTTTTACAATAAATTTTTTCTTTTTATTTCTATCCTTAAAAATAGAAACAATAAATGGAACAAATATTGAAATTTATTTTCAGATAAAGAATTTGATAATTCATTATTTGACATTTTTAACATTATTGGAAGTAATTCCTTATTTGAAAAAAATAAATTAGATATTCTTTTAAATAGCAAAGAAAAAAATATATTATTAAATAAATTGCAAAATAAACATGCTCCTGAAGAAGTTTTTTGACCTATTTTATATAAAAAAATATTTAAAGAATATAAGAAAGAAGATTCTAAAAATTCTTTTCTTAATATAAGTAATTTTTATAGAAGAAATATTTGATTTATGAAATTTAAAATTAAAAAAATAGTTAAAAATAATCCTGACCTTCTTTTTATTAGAAGAGTTTATACTGAAAAAGAATTAAATCGATATAAAAAATTATTTAATTTTAATTAAATATTAGGATCTATTTCAATATATTCACCTTCATTTATTTTTAATTTAGATAAATAAATATTAGATATTCTAATTCTTTTTAAATCAACTACATTGTTCCCTATAATTTTGATCATTCTTTTTATTTGATGATACTTACCTTCAGTTATTGTTAAAGATAATTTTTTATTTGAATGTAATTTAAATTTAAATTCTTTTATTTTTTTACCATCTAAAAAAATAGGTTCATTTAATTTTTTTATCATCATATCATCAATTTGTTTTTCAACTAAAACTAGATATTCTTTTTCGATATTTTTTTTAGGTGATTTTAGTTTGTGATTTCATTCTCCATCAGAGGTTAAAAAAACTAGACCAGTAGTATCCTTATCAAGTCTTCCAACTATTTGTAACTTATCTTTTATTTCATTAGGAAAAAAAGATAAAATAGTTTGATGTAAATTGTCTTTATTAGCACAAATAAATCCTTTAGGTTTATTAAAAGCAAAATAATAATTTTTTGCTTTATTTATTATTTCATTACTTAAAAAAACATTATCAGAATCATTTACTTTAAAAGCGGGATTAGTAATAATATTTTTATTTACCATTACTTTTTTTTGTCTAATTTTCTCTCTTGCTTGAGATCTTGTTAAAATCGTATTAAGAGAAAGAAAAGTCTCTAATCTTAAAGTATTTTTTTCTTGTTTATTCATAATTAAATTATAGTAATAAAACAAATAAATTATAATTTTAATATGGACTTAACATTTACTCTTGAAATTAAACATGAAATTATTTCAAAAACAATTAAAAATAATGAAATTAAATCTCTTTTAAAAGGGGTTCAATCTGCTTTATATAAAGCAGAAGAAGAAAAAGTGAAATTTAATATTAAGAATAAAGAAATTAAATCTTTTATTGATGAAAATGCAAAAAAAATTGGTTTTAATTTTGATAAAAAAATTGAAATAAAAAATATTGTAATTAATAGTCCTCAATATTTTTTTGCAGGTGTTTTTTTAGTAACTGGTTCATGCTCTAAAATAGAAACATCAAAATATCATATAGAATTTTCAATAAAAAACGAAAACATAGCAAATATTATTGATAATAAATTAAAAAATCATAATCTTTTATTTTCAAAAATATATAAAAAAAATAATATTGTTTTTTATGGAAAAAATATGGAAATAATTAAAGATTTTTTATCATCAATAGGAGCTAATAAATCATTTTTTAAATTTACAGAAAAAACAATAACAAGAGATTTTGAAAATCAATTAAATAGAATATCAAATTTAGATATTCATAATCAAAACAAACTTGTTGATTCAAACGCTTTTTTTAAGGAATATTATGAAATTATTATAAATAATAATTTAATTAGTAAATTTAAAGAAAATGAATTAATTTTTTATAAATTAAAATTAAAATATTCTTTTCTTCCTTTATCAGAATTATCAATAAAATTAGAAGAAAAATATAATATTAAAAGGACTAAAAGTGGTTTAAATCATTGATTAATAAAATTAAGAAAAATTGCTGAAGATTTTGAATTTCAGCAAGAAAAAATAAAAGATTAAATTATTAATTTTATTTATTTTTAATGGGGTTGTGGATGGGAATGTAAAGAAAAAATAATAACACAAATTACAATTCCTAAAATTAAAAATATCATAGAATTATAAAAAGTTTTTGTTTCAATTTTTCTGTGTAAATATTCGGGAATAAACTCAACAATTGCTATAAAAATAAAAAAGGCCCCTACACAAACATTTATAAATGCTGAAATGATATCTCATTCTGGGAATTTACTAATAGCTTCTGCAGAATAAGCTCCAACAAATATAAAAGGAATTAAAATAGCTGTTCCTAAAAATGAATTAAATGATGCTTTTCATTTATTAATTCCTATTTCTATTTGTCTATAATAAAAAATTAATTCTTCAGGAATTATATGAAGTACAAAAGTAATTAAGAATAAAATTTGAGTAATATTTAATGTTGGAGAATTAGCTATATCCGAAATCAGAATTCCGGTTATTAATCCCCCTGGTATTCTATGTGATAATATTAATGATAATGCAAATTTTTTAGTTTTAGGATTAATATCATTTGTATTAAAAACAAGCATTTCATGATTATGGTTATGTTCAAGCAAATCATTGTTATGATTATGATTTGCTTCAGTTAAGGATTTTTGATTAAATTTTTTACTTATAAAATATTTTAATCCCAGTGTTGATAATAATACTAAAAGAAGGCCTCCTCCTAAAATACCAACACTTATTCCTCATTCTTGAACTGTATTTATGTTGTTATTATGTGCTCATTCTCCAATTTGTTCTTTTGCTTCAAATAGAAAACCAAAAATCCCTAGTATTATAAAAAAACCAGAAGAAAAAGAATAAAGGTAAATTGATGCTTTTTTAGATAAAGTTGGTTTTATAACGGGTAATAAAAATCCATAAATTCATGGAATTAAACAAGTAAACCCAATAACAATAATTATTATTAGTATCATTGGGAATTGTTTTCCAATTGTAGGTATATTAGCAGTTTCTAACGATAAAGAAAATAAATCATTCAAAATGAAATTACCTTTCTTACAGTATTTAAAATATAATAAATAACTAAATAAAATTATACATTTTTTTAAAAAAAATAAACATAAAAACAAAACAAAAAATCATTTTTATATGCTTAATTATTTGATTAAATTATTTTCAAAAAAATGTCGAATAATTTTTTGAAAATAATTATAAAAAAAATATTATCATTATATGATAACAAGAAAAATAAAAGGGGGGTGTTATGAATAAAAAACCCATTATTGAACTAAAAAATATTGTCAAAGAATTTGACGGAAAAACGGTTCTTAAAAATGTAAATTTAAAAATAAATAAGGGGGAATTCATAACGCTCCTTGGCCCTTCTGGATCTGGAAAAACAACAATTTTAAGATTGATTGGTGGTTTTGAATGAGCAACAAGAGGGGAAATTCACTATAAAGGGATAGATATTAAAGATTTATCACCACACAAAAGGGAAACAGCAACTATTTTTCAAGATTATGCTCTTTTACCTCATTTATCAATTGAAAATAACATCAAATACGGATTGAAGCTTAAAAGATTTCCACTAAATGATGATGATATAAGAATTAAGAAATATCAAGAGATTCTTAAAATTAAAAAAAATAAGTGAAAAAAAGATGCAGAAGCTCAAATGAAAAACTTAGATAAAATTCAAGAGCAATATGAAAAAGAATTAAAAGAAAAAAAGATTCCTAAAAAAAGAAGAATTAAAATTCAAAAATGACTTGATGATTCTGATTTTAAATATTCGTATTGAGAAACTTTTGTAATTCAACAAGAGGAACAATTTGAAAAAAAATATCTTACTAGGAAAATTTCAAAGCAAGAATTGGATTCAGAAATGAAGGAAGCATTAAGTCTAGTGGAATTAGATGGGTATGAAAAAAAACCTATTGATGTTTTATCAGGAGGACAAAAACAAAGAGTTGCTCTTGCTCGGGCAATTGCAATTGAACCAGAAATTTTGCTTTTAGATGAACCATTATCTGCACTAGATGCTAATATTAGAAAAAAAATGCAAATATTATTATTAGATATACAAAAAAAATTAAATATAACTTTTATTTTTGTAACGCATGATAGAGAAGAAGCTCTTGAATTGTCAGATAGAATTGCAATTATAAGAAATGGACAAATTGAGCAATTTGATTCTCCAACACAAATTTATGATTTTCCAAAAAACAAATGAGTTGCTAAATTCATAGGAGATTGTAATTTATTTGATGCAGAAGTTATAAATAGTGAAAGTATTCTTTTGTTTGATCAAGAGATTAAAATTTGAAAAGAAAAATATTCTTTTTCAAAAGGAACAAAAGTAGATGTTTTAATTAGACCTGAGGATATTGAAATAAATAAAAAAAATGGATATTTAGAAGGTAAAATTGTTAATTCAATTTATAAAGGAAGTTATTATATGTGTACTATTGAAACAAATTATGGGCAATTATTTGCTGAGACACCAAAAAATTTTAAAATTGATGAAAATGTTTTTTTAAAATGAGATATTGATTCACTGCATTTAATGAAAAAAGAAAAAGAAGAAATAAAGAAAGAAGGAAATACTGATGAATTGAGTTAAAAATATTTTTAAACAAAAAAGAACTGCTTTATTTATTCCTTATTTAGTTTTTTTTACCATATTTATTTTAATTCCCTTAATATTCATATTAATTACTTCTTTCCTTCCAATTCCTGGAGAAGGATCTAATGATTCTGGACTTATTATAGATGGATTTTGACCAACATTTTGAAAATCAATTTTACTTTCTATAGGCGTTTCAATTGTTTGTTTTTTAATTTCAATGCCTTATGTTTTTATAATTTCTCAAATTACTAATAAATCAATAAAAATTTCGCTTTTATTATTAATTATTTCTCCAATAATTACTTTTACATTGGTTAAAATTTTAGCATTAAAGGGTTTATTTACTTTTATTTTTGATGAGCGTTCAGTTAATAATTCTTTTTTCTTAATGGTTGGTCTAATTTATCTAAATCTTCCTTTCATGATAATTCCTCTTTATAACGTATTTAATAATATGCCTAAAAATTTATTAAATGCTTCTGAAGATTTAGGATATAACAAAATTCAAACTTTTATTAAAGTTGTAATTCCTTATGGACTTAAAGCGATTTGTTCCGGAATAACTATTGTTTTTCTTCTTTCAGTTATGTCGATTGCAGTTTCTGATAAATTATTAATAAATCCTGAACAAAATCAAACTGTCGGAAATCTTATTAATGGTTTAGCAAATCCTAATAATCCATTTGATATGAGAAAAGCTTCTACTATAATTTTAGTTTCCATGTTAATAATGGGAGCGATATTTATTTTAATAAATTCTATCCCTTTAATTTATAGAAAAATAAGAGGGGGAATCGATGAGTAGATTTATTGAATGAATTAAAAAATCATATATTTTAATAATTTTAATTTTATTTTATTTACCTTTATTTTTTATGATTGTTTTTTCATTTAACAAAACATCTGATAAAGGATATATAAGTTTTGATACTTTTAATGGTTTTACTTGAGAAGCATATAGACAATTATTTTCATCTGAAACAGCATATTTATTTGTTAATTCATTTATTCTTGCTATCACTGTTTCAGTTATCGTGATTATTCTTTCTTTAATAACTGTTTTTAGTTTATGAAGACAAAAAAATAAAGTAATAAATATTACTAAGAATGTAACATATAATGTTATCAATGTTCTTCCTGATGTAGTTATTGGAATATCATTAGCAGCTTTTTTTGCAATTGCTTTTAATGAATTAACTTCTGATAATGAAGGTTTTTTTAATGCTGTAGTTGGTCATGTTGTAATGGTTTTACCATATGGAATTCTTATTATGTATCCAAAAAGTGAAAAATTTAAAAATTCTATTTTTGAAGCAAGTTATGATTTAGGTTATTCAAAAATTAGAACATGATTTAATACATATTTTGTTTATATGTTATCTTCTATTGGTTTTACATTAATTATTTCAATGATTTTTAGTTTTGATGATTTTATAATTACAAGAATGGTATCAAATATGGAAACTGTAGGAACAGAATTATATCAAGGAAATTTTCAACCATGAGCTCTTGCTTTTGGATCAATTTTAATTATTATAATTTTTGCTTTTAATTTATTTTTTTATATTAAAAACAAAAAGAGAAAGGCATAAAAATGAATAAGAAAAAAATACTAAAAATTATAAAATTTGTATTTTTGCCTTTATTTTTAGTTTCTTTGTTAGTAGGAGGAATTACATATAAAGTATTAAATCCTTATAAACCTGCAATATATAATTATGCAGCTTATGCTTCGCCTCAAAATATTAGTAAGGTTAGACAAAAATATTCTTATAAAGAATATAAAGGAATTCAAGATTTTGAATTTGCAATTCAAAATAATAAAGCTATAGGAGGAGTTGGGCCTGATTATTCAATTTATCAACTTATAAAAAATAATAAAATTAAGAAAATTAATTTTTCTGTTTTAGGTGTTGATCCAAATAAAAATATATTAGAATTTTATACACCAGTTGTTCAAGAACAAATTGCATTTTATAATAGAATATTATCTCTAGATAAAATAGATAATGATAAAGATGGAACAATTGATAGAATGGAAGAATATATAATTCCTTATTTTATTAATACAAAAGTTTTTGCATATAATAGTGAAAAAATCAAACTAAATCAAGAAATACCTTTTACTCCTGTAGAATTAGAATCTCATATTAAAATTTTGCAAAAACTAGTTCAAAATGGAGCCAGCGTTTTTTCTTGAGCTGATACTAAAATCGAAAATACAGCAACTGGCGGCGAACTTCAAACTACTTCTACTTTCCCAGTTAATATAACAGAGAAAAACTATAAAGAACTAATTGATAATTTTCAAATGATTATTGAAAAAGGGACAGGTAATAAAATGTCTAATTCTAATAATAATATTTTTGTTGAAGATTCAGATGAATTATTACAATCAGTCATAAATCCTAAACATCCATCACAAGTTGCTTATCTTTATAACGGAGACGCTTTAGATGCTTATTATTCTGAAGATAATTTTTCTTCAGTTCCTCAAGGAACAATTAAAATTATTAAGCCCAAAAATTCTATTTCCATTTTAGATTCATTTGTAATTTCAAATTCTATAGATGATAAAACATCAAATGATCTTTTAATAAATATAAATGAATATTTATTTAAAGGAAAATATATGAGTGAAATAGAAATTCAAGATTTATTAGATTCAACAATTGATCCTAACGATCCAGAGCAACTTGTTGATTTTAATATTTTAGCAGCGACTGGGAATTTTGATTTTGTAAATTTTACTCCTACTTCCGAAGGTGTTTTTAAATATATATTAAATAATTATTTTGAAGGTCCAGATGATCCTGCAATAAATTTTTATAGTGTTTATGAAAAAATAGAATCAAAACCTATTGCACCAGTTACTGAAATGGTATTATCTAATTTAAGAATTTATTTTAAAAACAAATTAAGTTAATAAATTAAATATTATTAATAATGTTTTCCAATTCTTCTTTGATATCTTCAAAGTTAATTTTTTCTGTATCTTCAAAATTTATAATTTTTCCGGCTAGAACATTATTTCTTATAATAAATTGAATTCCTTTTTTTTCTAAATTTTCTAACTGATCAATAATTAGATGATTATCAAGATTATTTTCTTTATTTGAAAAATAAAAAAGTTTTTTTTCATTAGTAAAAACATGAAAAATTATTTCACTATATTTTTCATGTGGAACATAATCAAAATATGGAACATTAACAAAAGTTCCACTTTTATAAACGCTTTTTGTTTTCCTATTTTTTTTATAAGAAAGTCCTTTTATTTTAGAGATAACATATTCTTTGTCTAAATAAGTTATAAGTTTATTTTCAATTACTGTATTAAATGTCTTTGTATCAACTGAAACTAATTTAATTTTAAGAACTTTATTAATTACATAATGAGAAATGAAGTCTAAATTATCAGAATTAATTTTACTTTTCTCTATATTTTTAATAAGATGTTTTTGATTTTCTGACATTAAAATTGGAATTGATCATAAAAAATTAATTTGTAGATACTTTTCTTTAATATTATTTATAATTTGTTCATAAAGTTCGTTTTTAAAATCTTCAATTGTATAGTTTTCATTTTCTGAAAAGAGAGAAAGAACTTCTTTAATGTTGGCAAATTTATCTAAATCTGTATTTGAAATATATTCATTAGAAAAAAAGCTTTTTGTTTTTTTAAATTTTAAGTGTGGTTCAATCTCATTTTGATGTGATATTTGTAAAACAAACATTTCTTGAGCATATGGGGTAAAAATCATTCTAAATTGAACTTCTTCGTTTCTTTTTCAATTTGTTTTTTTATTAAATGAATTATTTTCTAATTTTGATTTATTTTTTTTGAAATTAAATATACTTTTTTTCTCAAAATTAAATTCTAAAGAAGGACAAGATTCCATAAAAAGATATTGCTTTTTAGTAAAAGAAATAATTGGTTTTGGATGTGTATATGAAGCAACAACAAGTTTTGTTTTTTTATTTTTTCCAGAACCTGTTGTTACACTTTTACTACCTCAATATGTTTTCATAATTATTACATGAGTTTGTTTAGATATATTAATAATTATTTTATTATTATCAAAAACACCTCAAGAACTATCAAAAGTATTTTCATTAATATTATTAACTAAAAGGAACAAAGAAGATAATTGTAATTCATGAATTAATTTATCTGTAATTGAACCTATTTCTTTATATTTTATTATATTATTAAAATCACGCATTTTATTTATGAAATCTTTATTTTCTAATATTTTTTTATGAAAATTAAGTTTCATATCTTTTTGTTCATTTACGAACATTTTTAATTTATTTTTATTTTCTTTTAATTCCTTATATTTTTTAAGTGCAGCAGGAAATGGAATAAATAAACAAGGAATTATTGTTAAGGGTAAACCAATGTATTTAAGCATAAAAAAACAAAAATCATTATGTTCTTTTTTATATTTTTTTAATGAAAGATTAAATTCTTTAGTTTTGTTATTAAACTCTTTTTCTATATCATTATCAATTCAATTAGAAAAGTTATTTTCAAATAATTCTTTTGTTTTTACTTCTATCTCATTTTTTCAAAATGGATCTGTTGCTAAAATATCGTCGTCGTCATCATCTTCGTTCATTTTATCACACTAAAATTCTAGTTTAATATCTTCTTTTGTTGCTTGATTTGTAGCAAACAATGGAACTCCTGCATAATTTTTCTTTGCTACAACAACATTTGTTGGAAAAGTATAAATTAAAGAATTAAATGCTGTAACATCTGCATTATAAAGTCTTCTTGACGCTGCTATTTCTTTTTCAATCATTGAAGATTCGTTCATAAGTTTTCTAACTGATTCATCTGCACCTAATGTTGGGTATGCTTCAAATGCTAAATGAATTCCATTTGAAATTTTTTCAATTTCATTATTTCTTTCTGTTAAACTTGCATTTGGATTTTTTCCAGACCTATAAGCTGTGATTGCTTCTAAAGTTTCTCTATCGAATTTTGCTTGAGATTTAACAGCTTGAACTAATTTTGTTAAGGTATCAAATCTTTTTTGAAGTTGAACATCTATACCAGAAGAACTTTCATTAATTTTAATTTGCATTCTATTTAGTTTATTATTTTTAGCTATATAACCTACAAAAAAATAAATTGACAAACTAAACACACACATCAAAACAAACATTACTTTTTGTCCTTTTGTACAAGTTACTATTGGTAAATTATTATTTATTCTTGTTTTATAACCTTCTTCTTTTATTTCTTCTTTACCTGAAAATAACATATATCTCCTTTGAATATGATATTTATACATTATACTTAATAAATAATAGTATTTGGTTTTTTAATTAAAATGCTATAATTTTTTAAATGAAAATTTTGTTTTTAAATGAACATAGACATAATCAAATAGGTGGAATTGAAACATATACAAGAGTTTTAGCAAGATATTTTTATAATATGAATCATAATGTTTCAGAGATTGTTTTTTTTGAAGATAAAGTTGAAGGCACAACTAACAAACTTGATTTTATTAAAGAGTTTATTATTTTTAAAAATAAAAAGATAAATCTAATTAAAAGAATTAATATTATTAATAAAATTTTACCTAAAATTATTAATGATTTTGATTTAATTATTTGTCAAATAAGTATGTTTAAATGACCTAAATATTTCTATAAAAATGAAAAGGTTTTATATGTTCAACATTTTTGTCCTGAGTTTTTTGAACATAAATTTTTTACAGGTAAATTTCTTTCAATAATTACTTCTAAATTAGCTGAGGCAACAGGATTTAAAAATAGTTTAAAAAATTTCAAAAATATTGTTGTTTTTTCAGAAAGTGACAAAGAAAGAATTAAGTTAAAAAATTGACAAAAAGCTTTTTGTATCCCTTTAGCTAAGTATTCAAAAAATGAGATTAAAAATATGATGAATAATAAAAAAGAAAATTCAAGAGATTTTATATTTTTAGGAAGAATTGAAAATAAACAAAAAAATGTCTTATTTATTCAAAAAATATTTAAAAAAGCAAATTTAGAAATTGATTTTTATGGAAGTGGCGATAAAAACATTATTCAGGAAACTGACAAAATAAAATATAAGGGGTCTATAAAACAGGAAGATCTTCCTTCAGTATTAAACAAATATAAATTTTTAGTTTTATTATCTAAATATGAAGGATTTCCATTTGTTCTAGTAGAAGCTCTTTCTCATGGAATTCCATTTATAACAACTGATTCTTTTGTCGCGGCTAAAACTTTAACAAATAATAATGGTTATTTAGTTAGTAATAAAGAAAAAGAAATTATTGATACTTTAAATAATATGAAATCTTTAAGCGATAAACAATTAAAACAATTACAAGAAAATTGCTTTAATTATGCTTTAGAAAATCTTTCTTTAGAGGTTTTTTATAATAAATGAAATAATGTTATTAATTATTTTGAAACTAAAAACAAAAATTAACTTATCTTAAATTTTTCTTCTGGAAATATTTTAGATTTTGATGTGAAATAATATTCTATTTCTTCTTTATCTTTTTGACTAATTAAAATATTTTCTATATTACTTAAATTAGGATCTTCAGCATATAAAAATAAATTAATTGTTGAAAAAGTAGTAAATAATTTAACTTCTTTATTTTTTGCTATATCATTTGAAAAAATTCCATTAACTAAATAAATTTCATATGGTATTTGGGGATTAATAACATATAATCATTCGCCATTATCACTAGGATCAATTCTTTTTATCGCTACTTTAAGTTTACTTATAATATCTTGTGCTTCATCTCTTGGATGACCCTTAAAAATAATATTATAATTTGTTATATTATTAGTAATTGCTATTTTTTTAATTTCTAATAATTTTCTAGCTTCCGCAAGAACAATATCAGGGGTATTTAATAATCTTCCTGAATAGATATAATTTGTATTGTTTTCCATAAATAAAAAATCACTTTCATTTACTTTTTCTTTAGAAAAAACACTATTTAATAGATTTTTAGATTCAATATTGAATGTTTTACAAAAAGATATTAAATCCGCTTCTAATGAATTATATGGATTAAAAAAATCATTTTTATTTTTATTATTTAATAATGTTGATTCTGGAAAATTAACTTCATTAACCATTTGTCTAGTCGGTAAAAAATATTTTGTTTTTTCAATATTATTTCCCTTTTGGTTTGTAGTTACAAAAGAAAGTAAATACAACATTAAATCATGAAAATCATTTATAACAAATGAATTAGTAATTGATTGACTGAAATATTTATTATCTGCTTCTATTTTATTTCCTGAAAATAAAAAAGCATTATACAAACCATTACTAAAAAAATTCATTGAAAGTGTTCCATCTGCAAATAAATTAACAGAATCCATTTTACTTAATATAGAAAAATTTTTACTAAAACGATCTTTTACTTTATTTCATCCACTAATATTATAAAAATTAGTTCTATTTAATTCATCCATTAAAAATTTAATTGAACCTAAAACTAAAAAATCATCTGCATAAAAATCAATTTTTTTGTTTTGTTTTTTTTCTAAATAGTTGATTGTTTTTATAATTTCTTGTGGAAAAAATTCTTGGGAATAAAAAGAAGAAAAATCTATAAAAGTAAATGGGCTTGAAAAACTAAAATAATGAAAATTTGGATATTTATTATTATTAATAATCTCAGATAAATCAATTTTTACATTAGTTCTATGAAAAAAATAAATTTCTTTTTGAGGATTTTTTTCTAGTATTTTTATCAAATGACTTGTAATTCCAAATTTATGAAAAACAGCATTTCAATTTATAAAATAAACTAAGACAGAACTACTATTTACTTTTTGATTAACATCTTCTAATAAAGCATTGTTATAATCATAATTTAATTCTTCTTTTGATCCTATTTCTTGTATTTTATCTTCTAGTTTTTTAACAGATTCATTTCTAGAATAAATAATACTTACAGTTAAAATACTAACTGGCACTATTGAAATTAATAAAGCTTTAGAAAAAATTAAAGAAGAGAGTGATAAAAATTTTTTAAATTTCATAAATAAATTTTAGCATATTTAATTTATTTAATAATATCATTATTATGATTACTTTTTAATATTGAAAGGAAAGAAATATTGGAAAACGCTATTAAAAATATTACTTTATTATACAAAATAAAAAATATGTCAATTTTTTCTTTATCTTTAATAGGAATAATAATTTTAGGAATAATTTCTATTCCAATTTCAATTTTAATTGAAAATATTTCTATGGTATCCTTAATTTTTACAGGAGTAATAATTGTCTCTTTAATCCTTACATGTTTTGGTTTAGAAATATATTGTTCTTTAGAAATTTTAAAAACTAGGTGAGAAGAAACTGAAATACAAAAAAACGCAAAATTATATGGTATTTTAACATTTGTTTTCGGGTCTTTTTCTTCAATTATTTTTTGTATAAAAAGTTTAAAAATAATGGAAAATAATTATGATTTTTCTCAAAAAGATTTTATAAAAAATGAAAGTAAATATTTATATCTTATAAAATATATTTCAATAACCCAATTTATTTTATTGTTAATTATTGTTGTAACATGAGTTTTTGCATTTGATTTTTGAGTTGGAACATTCTTTTTTATTATAAGTTGTATTTTAACAGCAATAATTATTTTGTTAAATTTATCATCTGCAATATGTATATTAAAATTTGATTGAAAAAATGATAGAGTTAATAGATTTAAAAAACTATGAGGAATATTAGTTTTAATTCCTTATGGGCCTTTAGCAGCATTAATTTTTTCTTTAGAAGGAATAAAAGAAATAGAACAAAAAGATTCGAAAAGAAAAAATGAATTTAGTGAAAAAAATAAATTTATGTTGCTTATAATTTTATCTAGTTTTGTTCTTTCTTTATTATTATTTTTAGGCGTAAGTATATATTTCATTTTTGATTTTTGAACACAATTTACTTTTTTAATTTTAGGTTCTATTGCATTATTTTTTATTATTGTAATACAAACATTTTGTACAATTTATATTCTTATTGAAAAATGAACAAATGAGGAAATAAAAAAAGATTCATTATTATGAGGAATATTATCATTAGTTCCACTTGGGCCAATAGCATCATTAATTTTTTCAATAAAAGGTTATTTAAAAGTGAATAAAAATTAATTAAATTTATTTTTTATTAATATTTTTCCATCTATAATCGAATTAATAAAATTTAGATCTTTATCTAAAAAAACAATGTTTGCTTTTTTTCCAGTTACAATATTTCCATAATTAGAAGGTAAATTTAAATTTTTTGCGCTATTATATGAACTTACAGAAACTATTTCTTCTAACGAACATTTTGTTACATTATAAAAATTTTTAACTAAAAAATTATATGGTATTGCACTTCCACTTAAAGTCTGTGTTCCTTTTAAGTAAAATCAATTTCCTCTTTTTTCAATTTCTAAATTTCCTAATTGATATTCTCCATCTGGATAACCTTTAGGAGAAAGAGAGTCAGAAACTAAATTAATATTTTTAATATCAAAATTTTTATATGAATATAATATTACTTCATCATCAACATGGACTGAATCAGTAATTATTTCAATTGCAAGATTTTCTTTATATTCTTTATTAAAAATTGCATTAACAATTCCTAAATCATGATGATGGAAACCACTCATAGCATTATATAAATGAGTAATTCTATTAACTCCATTTTCTAAAGAGTTTTTACTTTCTAAATAATTTGCATTAGAATGTCCTAAAGAAAATATAAAATCATTTTGATATTTTTTAATTAGGCTAGCATTATTACCATTTTCGGGAGCGACCGTAATAATAGTTGGTAATTTTAAATTCTCTTTTAAAAAAAGAAGAAATTTTTCATCTATATCAATAATTAATTTTTCTTCATGAGCACCTTTTTTAGTCTTTGAAATAAATGGACCTTCAAAGTATCATGCTACTATTTTAGGCATTCCTTCTTTTTTTGTTTTATCTAATAAATTTACTTTTAAGGAAATGTTTTTTAATTCTTCAATTTTAGAGGTAACTGTAGTTCCTGCAACTGCGACAACACCTTCTTGAGCTAAATTTTCAAGATAATGTTCTAATTTGCTTTGAGAATTATCATTATTTAAATCATCAAAAGAAAATCCATATCCTCCATGAGTATGAGAATCGATAAAACCAGGCATAATTATTAAATTACTACAATCAATCCCTTGTTGTGAATCTTCTCCTTCTATAATGTTTAAAACATTACCTAAGTCATCTAATTCAATAGTTCCTTTAAAAGATTTATTGTGCAATACAATTAATGCATTTTTAAATCTCATTGTCTAGACATTCCTTATCGTAAACAATTGTTACATTAGGATGAGAAGCTAAAATTGAAGCTGGAAAGTTTATATCAAACTTTTTACATGTAAGTAATTTTTTAATAGTTTCTGTTTTGGATTTTCCTAATGCCATTAAAATAATTTTTTTAGCTTGCATTATTGATTTAAGCCCCATTGAAATTGCTTGATGAGGAACTAATGAAATATCTCCATCAAAAAATTTTTTAGCATTTACTTCGATTGTTTCTTCTGTTAAATCAACAACTCTTGTTAAAGAATTTTCTAAAGAACCAGGTTCATTAAACCCGATATGTCCATTAACACCTATTCCAAGTAATTGAAGATCAATTCCACCAGCTTTTAAAATTAAATCATCATAATTATTTTCTTTTTTTGGAAAATAAGTATTTTCTAATTTTATATTTGTATTATTAAATAATGTTTTATTCATAAATGTTCTATATGATTGTTCATCATCTTCAGAAATACCTAAATATTCATCTAAATTAAAAGAAGATACTTTGCTTCAATCAGTTTTATTTAAAGAATAATCTTTTGAAAGAAATTCATATGTTTTAATAGGTGTAGAACCTGTAGCAAGTCCTAAAATAGCTTTATTATTTTCTTTTATTTCCTTAATTATTTCTTGTGAAACATATTTAGATGCTTCTAATTCATTTTCAAATTTTAAAAATTTCATTTTTAATTCCCTTTTTTATTATTTTTAAATATTATAAACTTTTTTATAATGATAAAAAACTAAAATTTTATAAATTATTACTTTTTATTTTTTCCGCTTGTTCTTCTGCTAAAAGAGAATTTATAATTAAGTCTAATTTCCCGTCGATAATTGATTTTAGAGAACATGAAAAACTAATTCTATGATCAGTAACTCTATCTTGAGGATAATTGTAGGTTCTAATTTTTTCACTTCTTGCTCCAGATCCGGCAAGTTTTCTAAATTCTCCTTCAAGTTTTTTTTGTTTTTCTAATTCTAATTCATATAATTTAGATTTAAGAACTCTCATTGCTATATCCTTATTTGCGATTTGCGATTTACCTTCTTGACATGCTGAAATAACTCCCGTTGGTAAATGAGTTATTCTAACCGCTGAATCAGTTGTATTTACAGATTGTCCTCCACTACCTGTTGAACGATACGTATCTATTTTTAAATCTTGATCTCTTATCTCAATTTCTATATCTTCTCCAACTTCAGGCATAACGGTAACAGTTGCGGTTGAAGTATGAACACGACCTTGGGTTTCAGTTTGAGGTATTCTTTGAACTCTATGAACACCTGATTCAAATTTTAATTTTGAATAAGCATTTTCTCCCGCTATTGAAAAGACTAATTGAGAATATCCTCCTGATGAAGAAGGGTAAGAATCTAAAATTACTATTTTCATTTTTTTAGATTCACATCATTTAGAATAAATTTTAAATAAATCTCCTGCGAAAATATTTGCTTCGTCTCCTCCGGCAGCTCCTCTTATTTCGATAATAACATTTTTATCATCATTTTCATCTTTTGGAAGTAAAAGAACTTTTAATTCTTCTTCTAATTCTAAAATCTTTTTTTCACTACTTGAAATTTCTGATTTTGATAATTCAATTATTTCTACATCATCTAATGATTCAAGAAGTTGTTTTGCTTCGGCAATATTTTTTTTGTGAAATAAGTAATTATTAAAGCATTTAACAATAGCCTCTATTTTATTTTTTTCTTTATTTAATTTAGTATATTTTTTAATATCTACTAATACTTTATCATCTTGTAATTCTTTTTCAATTTCTTCAAATTTTTTTTTAATTTCAAATAAAGATTTTTCCATTGCTATTTCCATATTTTTTATTATATTATATTTATTTTTATTTAGTTTATTTAAATAAAAAAAACCTCAAAATTGAGGAAATTTTATTTATATTATTCTTAATAAATTTTAATTAAAACCTGTTATTACAATTGGCTTAATATCAATTTCTGTTGTACCATTCATTAAAACTATTTTTGCTTCAAGTGTTTTGTTAGTTGTATTTGGTTTTATTGAATTAGCTAATACTTTAACTGAATAATCCTTTAATAATGGATTTGATAATAAATCAGCAAAATTAATAATTTCTTTATCAGTAATTGAATTTAATTTATCTTTAAAAGCAATTGGAACCATAAAACTTTGATTAATTTTATTAAATTCAGCTAATTGGTCTGGATTAGAAACTCCTTTAAATCCTAAAACTTCTATCTCTCTTGTTCCAATAGAACCGCTTGCATTTTGAAGTTCTACTGTTAAGCTCATCCCACCTAATGTATTATATAAAGGAGAAAAAGTACTTTTTCAAATAAATTTTCCTCCTACTGTATCTAGTGGAATAGTATTTGATAAAATTGCACTATTAGCATCAATAATTTTTGCAGCCAATAAAACATTTTTTACTTCTTGTGAAGTAGAATCGATATTTGCTCTAAAATTAGTATTAACAGCATTTATTGCATCTTGAAGTGTTTGATCATTTTTTGGATTAAGTTCAATGCTTATTGGTTTTGTTAAATCTTTATCTTCACTTGCAGTTATTATTTTAAATCCATTGGTTAATGACACACTTTTTGATAAATTTTTATACATTACTTTAAGATTCGCAATTCCATTTTGATTATTAAAATCACTTAATTCAAATGTAAGAGGTTCAGGAGTATATTTTTTAAATATTTCATTTAATTGAGTACTTTGACCTAATACGTTCATAGCAATTACATTTTTAAAACTATTTTGAAGAGTCGTATCTAATGTTGCTAAATCAATATTGCTAGGAATTTTTGCTAAAACTTGAGAATTTTCAATATCTGTTTTATTATTATCAGAAGAACATGAAATTGTAAAAGCTATTGGAAGTGCTGTAACTATTGTTGCTCCTGCTAAAATTGAAGAATATAATATTTTATTTGATTTCATAATTAAACAATTCCTTTCATTATATTATTAAATAATTCTGTAGCATATTTTGTATATTCTGAAGAACCTACACTAAGTGTTTGTAATTTTTTAAATGGAGAAATAATATTCATTTGAGATGAAACTCCTATTGAAAATAATGTAAGAATTATAATTATAAAAATAAATCCAAGTACAACAAATGAAATTGATCAAGCTGTTCCATTTTTAAATATAAGTATTGGAATTAATAAGAATATAGATGTAAAACCAAAAACTATTAATAAATTTAACATTGCATCATTAAATATTGATGAAGAAAATTCTGTTAATGATAATAATGAAACTACTGGAGTGGTTCCGTTAAATACTAAAGATACTCCTATATTATTTGCTATATCAATTATTGCTTTTTGTTCAACACCAAGATTTGATAAAGTATTAGTTGATCATATATTTGTAAAATATAATGATAAAAGTAGCGAAATTAATAGAACTATTGCTGTTGAAAATCTTACAATTGAAAGAGAAAAATGAACTTTTTTATTTTCATTGGATTTTTTAATAAGTAAAGGATTATATTTTGAATAAACTGTTTCCATTATTTTTTCGCTCCTTTTTTAAATATTTTTTGAAATCCTTGTTTATAGTCAATTTTCACTAGTTCTTCACCTTTCTTTTTGGCAGATTTATTTGCTAAAAAGACAAATGGAGTATAAATAGATACAGCTACAATTAAATTAAATAATGAAAGCAATAATCCTTGTCATCCTGATGCTAAGAACCCACCTATTCCTACTGGAGCTGTTCATGGAATTGCAATAACAACAGGTGCTACTCATTTTAATTTTTCAATAGCAAGTCATGTTATGAAAAATAAAACTGGATTTACTAAAACAAATGGAACTACATATTTAAAGTTTAAAATTAATGGAACACCAAATAATAATGGTTCATTTATATTAAATAATGATGGAGCTCCTCCAAATTTTAAGATTTCTCTTGTTTCTTTTCTTTTTGAAAATAATAATCCAACGATTACAAAGGCAAGTGTTGTTCCTGCTCCTCCAAAAAATACGAAGGCATCAACTGATCCACCACCAAAAGCACTTAAACTTGTTCCAATTCCTTCTCTATAATCAAGATTTGTTTGAATAAGAGCTGTTGTAATTGGTGAAAATACTGCAAGTAAAACATTTGAACCATGTACACCAAAGAATCATAATAATGAAACAAAAAATGTATATGTTAATCCAATTGCAAGAGAACCTGCTTCTTGTGAAGCTATTCCAATAAATGGTGCTTGAATAGCTGTAGAAATTGTATGACCAATTCCAAATGCATCACCTACACCAAATGCTGTTGCTAATGGTCTAAAAATAATAAATGGTGCTTGCAATGCAACGAATAACATTAATGTTATCATTGATGGAAATAATTTTGAAAATGCTCTTGCTACAGCAGGAGGAACTCCTGCAGGCATTTTTAATTCTAATTTTGTTGATTTTTCTAATTTAGCATAAATTTCTATTGAAAGCATAGATGCTAACATAGCTACTAAAATTCCTGTTGTTCCAAATAAACTTGGATCTCCATATGTTAAAATCATAAATGCTAAAAGACCTACTAAAGAAGCAATAAATGGTTCTTTAGATTCTTTAGCTCTAGCTAGTGAATAACTTAGTGTTAAAGTTATAAATACTGATAAATATGAAAATATACCTTTTCATATTGTATAAAATACAAATATTCCTATAGAGGAAATTTGTTGGGATACCGTTCCGGGAACAAAATCATATATTCCTTGACTACTTAATTCCATTTGACCAGGAATACCTCAAACAATTCATCCTAGAATTGATGTAGAAGCAGTTCCTGCTCAACCAAATACTAAAGTCATGCAAATAACTCCGATAGAAGCGGAAATAATTAAAGGAACTAATAAAGCAAAACCATCACGTAATGCTGCCATATGTTTTTGTTCAGCAAGTTTACCCATTCTCATGATAACAACGTCTCAACCACGTTTTATAGTTTGTTTAAAATTGCTATTCGTCTTAACTTCAGACATAATTCTTCTTTCTTTTATTTTTCATTTTTGTAATTATTTTAAATTATTACTTTTTCAAAGCATCTAAAACAAGTTTATATGTTTCTTCACCTTTTGCCATCGCATAAATTGCTGGAGGAATAACCACAACTGGTTTCCCTCCTGCTATTTCTTTAAATGAAGATTCCATAAAACGAACTTGAGGCCCTATTAAAACAATATCATAATGAGGAACTAATGTTTTTGCTTCAGAAGAAGCTTTTGCTACTACTTCAACTTCTTCTCCTATAGATTCAGCATATTTTTTTATATTTGCTTCTAATAGAGAAGTAGACATCCCTGCAGAACAAGCTAATAAAATTTTAAGCATTTTTAACTCTCTTTCTAAAATAATTATTTTAATAATTTAAATTTACATTTTTTATTATACTATAATAACAAACTATTTATTTATAAATAAATAATTACTCTACTTCAACAAGTTTTCCATTTTTTAATATTTTTTTAATATTTTTTTCTTTTATTGTATAAGAAAAAATTAGTTCTTTTTCATCTAAAGCGATAGTTAAATCTCTTATATTTTTGAATTTTTCAGATTCATGAAAATGTAAAATTTCAACTAGTTTATTTCACTTAGATAGTCTTTGACAAGCATGAAAATTTGTAAAAATATTTCTAAATAAAAATAATTGACTTTCAATTAAATTTGGTTTTTCTTGATTTTCGCTTATAAATTTCTTTTTAAGAATTTTTTTAAGTTCTTCTTTTGTATGAATTTTTATATACTCAATTAAAGAATAAAAACTTTTTTCCTCTATATTTGTTATTAAAAAATCTTTTTTTAAAAGTTTTTTTATTTCAATATTTATTTTTGCTTTTATTGATAAATTTATTATTAAATAAATAAGTGTAATTGTTGTTGATAAAAGAAAAAATATTGCAACAATATTGGCTAATATATTCGTTCAGACTGGTCCTGCAAAACTATTTGGATCATCAGGATTTAAATTAAAGTTAGCAAACAAAATATCTCCTTTAATGAAATTTATCCATTAAATAAATAATAACTAATTATTTATAAATTAAATAATTGTTTTTTTATTATTTAAAATAATTTCTAATTTTGGACCTTTTAAATTATTAATTATTGTTCCATTTTTATTAACAATAACTTGTAAAACATTTTCTCTAAAGTTTAATTTAAACTTCAAACTCTTTCATAATGAAGGTAATTTAGGATTAAAGTGAAGAACTTGATTAATAATTCTCATTCCACCAAAACCTTGAACTAAAGACATTCAAGAACCTGCCATAGAAGTTATATGCAATCCATCTTTTGTATCATCATTATAATTATCTAAATCTAATCTAGCCGCTCTTAAATAAAATCTTTCTGCATCTTCAAGATTATCAATCTTAGCAGCTAATATTGAATGAATACAAGGAGATAAAGAAGATTCATGAACTGTATATTTTTCATAAAAATTATAATTTTTTTCTATTTGTTCTTTTGTAAATTCATCTTCAAATAAATAAATACCTTGAAGAACATCTGCTTGCTTAATAAAACATGATCTTAAAATTTTATCTCATGATCAATTATGGACTATAGGTCTGTCTTTTGGTTTTAAATCTTTTACTTCAATTAGTTCTTTATCAAGGAAAGTGTCGTGCTGAACAAAAATGTCTAATTCTTTTGAATATGGAAAATACATATTGGCAACAATTTTTTTTCATTTATTAATTGTTGTAGAAGTTAATTTATATTTATCTAATTTTATTTTATTTTCTTCAATTAAAGAAATTGTATATTTTAAAGTTCAAGTAGCTATTTTATTTGTATATCAATTATTATTAACATTATTTTCAAATTCATTTGGTCCTGTAACACCATGAAGCATATACAATTTTTTATTTTTATTATAATGAACTCTTGATGCTCAAAATTTTGAAATTTCAATAATAACTTCTAATCCTTTTGATAATAAATATTTTTTATCATTTGTATAATTGTAATAATTAAAAATAGCAAAAGCAATTGCTCCATTCCTATGAATTTCTTCAAATGTTATTTCTCATTCATTATGACACTCAATCCCATCAAAAGTAACCATTGGATATAAAGCACCATCTAAACCTTGCATTCTTGCATTATGTTTTGCTTGTTCTAATTGTTTATATCTATATAAAAGAAGATTTTTGGAAACAGATTCTGGTGAAGTTGCAAGATAAACTGGTAAACAATATGCTTCTGTATCTCAGTAAGTTGCTCCTCCATATTTTTCTCCTGTAAATCCTTTAGGACCTATATTTAATTCTGGATCAACACCATAATATGTTGAAAATAATTGAAATAAACTAAATCTTATTCCTTGTTGAGATTTTTCATCTCCTTCAATTTCTATATCAGATGTTTCTCAACGATTATTTCATTCTTTTGCATGCTTAGTTTTAGCATCGTTAAAACTTTTTAAAGATAATGCTTTTTTAATGGCATTTGCTTTCAATTGCTTTTCTGAATGATTTCTTGAAGTTAAAACTGCTACTTTTTTATTAATTTCATATTGAACATTAGCATCTGCTTGAAAATCAAATTTTTCATATGCTTTAAATGTATCTGATATTAAAGTTTTTTCAGCTTTAAAATTAATATCATTAACCATAGCAGCGCCGACTAAAAATCTTTGAACACCAAAAGGATTTTCTTTTGTTTTAATTGATAAAAAAGAAGCATTATCATTTGAAGAATTAATAAAATCTCAAAATTTTTCATTATGATTTGAATCTAAATTATAAACATCTCCATCTAATTTAGAAGTGATTGATATTTTACAATTTTTAGAAGGTATTATTGAATAGGAAATATAAACTGTTTCAGGATCTACTATTGAATAAAATCTTTCAGTTTTTACATCAATATTAATATTAGCTATTTTTGTTGTAAACTCTCTTAAAAGAATTCCATTTTTCATATCTAAAACTCTTTTGAATTTACTTGGTTTTTGAACAAATAAATCAAGTTTTTGATCATTAATAAAAATATCAAATTCTAAAAAATTTAAAGAGTTAATTGCTTTACCAAAATATTGAGGATATCCATTTTTTCATCACCCTACTCTTGTTTTATCTGGAAATCATACTCCTCCGTTATAAACTCCTTTATGGGTTTTGCCTCCATATCCTTCTTCAAAATTTCCTCTTGAACCTAATAATCCATTACCTAATGATGTTAGAGATTCTCCGATTAAAAAATCTTCTCCTTCTTCATGCATTTTATTTTCAATAAGTAATCAAGGATCAATTTCAAAAAGATTTTTTATATGTAGTTCATTTATATTTTTATTTTTCATTATTTATTTCTCCTTTTTAAAAATATTTTTGCTTCATAAATATTTAAAATGTTATTTTTTGATAAATGTTTATAGTTAGATAATAAAAGTTCATATCCTTTATTTAAAAAGTCTTCTTCTATTTCTATTTTTTCATTATTAAAATTCAATAAAATTATGGCTTCATAATTTTTGTTTTCCAACTTATAAAAAATTAAATTTTTTTCGCATTTAATTAAACTAATATTTTCAAAATTTGTAAAGATATCATCAAATTTATTTTTTCTTATTTCAATTAATTCTTTTGTATATTTAAAAACAGAAAATTCTTTTTTAAGGTCTAATTCTAAATTTTGATTTTGATAATTTCATGAGGAATTAATTCATGATTTATTTTTAGAAAAACCAGAATTTTCTTGAGCATTTCATGAAAATAATGATCTTGATAAATCACGAGATCCAGTTTTAGCTCCTTTAATAAAATCATCATAAGAAAGTTTTTTATCTTTTTCAACAATATTATTTAATTGTTGAAAAAATGCTCCATCTCGAAAATCTTTTTCATTATTAAGAAGTGTACTTGACATTCCTATTTCTTCTCCTTGAAATAAAAATGGAACTCCTTTTGTTGTAAGAGTAAATGTAGACAATAATGTTTGCCCAAAATAATAATTATTTTCACTAACATCTAAATATCTTTCAAGAGCTCTTGGAGTATCATGATTAGTTCATCCGGTACATGTTAAAAGAGGTTTATCTTGTCAATCAAAATATCCTCTTAATTCACTAAAGTCTGGTTTATTTTTAATAGGTGCATATGAACCAAAAGGATTTTTTCAATCAAAAGCTAACATTGAAAAATTAAAAAAAGAATCAGTTGCTTTTTTATTTTTATTAGAATATTTAGTCATTATTTCAGGATTAATACTTCAAGATTCTCCTACAGTAAAAGCATCTTTATTTTTAAAAACTTCTTCATACATTTCATGTAAATATTCAAAATTATATTTTCCATATCTAATGATGTAAGGATTTGTTGTTTTTCCAACATGTTCTATTGCATCTAATCTAAAATATTTAACACCAAGACTAATTCAAAAATTTAACATTTTATAAATTCATTTTCTAAGTAAGGGATTATCTCAATTAAAATCTGGTTGTTCTTTTGCAAAAATATGTAAATAATAACTATTTATTTCTTTAACATATTCTCAAGCACTTCCTCCAAAAATTGATTCATCTTCTAAATTAGGTTTATCATTTCAAATATAAAAATTGTGGTAAGGACTATCTTTTGATTTTTTTGCTTCTTGAAATTCCAGTGCTAAATCAGATCCATGATTTAAAACTACATCCATCATAATTTCCATGTTTCTTTTTTTAGTTTCTTTAATTAATTCTTTAAAATCATCCATTGTTCCAAAAAGGGGATCAATTTCATAATAATTAATAACATCGTATCCAGCATCTGCAAAATTAGTTTTGTAAATAGGACATAATCAGATAATATCTACTCCTAAATCTTTTAAATAATCTAATTTTTCAATTATTCCTTTAATATCTCCATTTCCATCATTATTTGCATCTTTAAATGATCTTGGAAAAATTTGATATCCTATTTTTTTAGAAAGTTCATTCATTAATTTACTCCTTTTCTGAAATAGTAAACTTGAACGTCTTTACCTTTAATTGTAATTTTTGATAAATCTGCTTTTTTATCATTTAAAGCATCAAATAAATTTTGATTTAAAATAACAGAAGATAAATTAAGATTTATTGTTTTATCTGAAAAATTTAAAATTGTATATGTTATTTCATTTTCATCATAATTTTTCATAATAAAAATATCTTTATTTTTTGATTCAATAATTAAATATTCTCCCTCTCTTAAAGAAGAGTGTTTTTTTCTAACTTCTATTCAATCCTTTATTGTTTCATATATTTCCATGTCTCATTTTTTTTCATCCCATTGCATACATTTTCTACAACCAGGATCATGTTCGCCAGTCATTCCGATTTCATCTCCATAATAAATACATGGACTACCTAACATTGTAAAAATTATTTTATAACCAAATAAAAATAATTTTTTATCATTTTTTAATTCAGTTAAAAATCTTGGTGTATCATGAGAACCCAAAAGATTAAACATATTTTTTTTAATAGGATCTGAATACATTAATAAATATGAAGATAATTTTTCAGAAAATTTAATAGCATCTCAGTTTTCTTTAATTGCGTTTTGAATTATTCCTCTTAATTCATAATTCATTACAGAATCAAATGTATCTCCTGATAAATATAAATTAGAATCATATCAAATTTCTCCTAAAATATAATTTTGATTATTAATATCTTTAACTCATTTTCTAAACTGTCTTCAAAATGTTAAAGATGGTTCATTTGCCACATCTAATCTTCATGCATCAATTCCTAATTTTGTTCATTTAGAAACTACTTTTTTAAAATAATCAATAACACTTGGATTTGATCAATTTAGTCTTGGCATAAATGGAGTAAAAGCAAATGTTTCATAAACTTGATTTTCCATTTGAAGGTATCCATCAGGATATTTTTCAGCTTCTTTTAAATCGCTTGAATCATAAACAAAAAATCAATCGAAATATTTTGAATTTTCTTTATTTTTTACAACATCAAGTCATTGTTTAAATTTAGCTCCACAATGATTAAAAACAGCATCAAACATAATTTTTATTCCAAGTTTATGAGCTTTTGTAATTAAATTATCTAAAACTTTATCATCACCAAAATGTTCATCTATTTTTAAATAGTCTTCTGTATCATATTTGTGATTTGTATTTGCTTTAAATATAGGTGTAAAATAAATTCCATTACATCCTAATTTTTTAATATGTTCTAAATTATTAATTACTCCTTGAAGATCTCCACCAAAATAATCTGTTGCCAAAGGAGAAACTTCAGGATTTCATGGTTTAGTTTCTGGATTATCATTTTTTTTATCTCCATTTGCAAAACGCTCAGGAAAAATTTGGTATCAAATAGTATCTTTTACTCATGATGGACTTTCATTTAGATTTCCTTCATGTAAAAATCCTCAAGTAAATCCATCTCCATCTATACTTTCTCCACTTTTTTTAATTCCTTTTTCTGTATAAATTAATTTTTCTCCATTAAAACCTTCTATTTCAAAAGCATATCTTAATCTTTTTGTTTTTGTTTTTATATTTGCTTTAAAATAATCATAAAGATTATCTGAAAGAAATTTAAAAGCTATTTCTGGACATTCTTCATTTCAATAAGAAGTTTTGCTTGTCCCACCAAATTGAGTAACGCCTTCTGCTTTATTGTTGTTTCTTCAATCAAAAGGATCACCTTTTCTTACAAAAACATTTTTAATATCACCTTTTTTACATCTTAAAATAACTGTTAATTTATCAGCGAAATTTTGATAAGCAAACTTTCCATATCCTGTATGTAAAATTGCCTCTTTATTTATAGAATTTTTTACATTTATTTTTTTAAAAAAATCAAGAATTGAATTTAAATTTAATTCTGATGTTGAATTTACTCAATATAATGAATTTTCTTTAACTTCTTCATTGTCTCAACATATTCCTACTGTATCAATAAATGAATATTTAAGTCCTTTAATTCCTTCTATTGAATCTTCAAATCCAATACATTGACTAGGTTTTAATTTAAGTCCTTTTGCTGCTGCTAAAAAAATATCTGGGTATGGTTTTCCGTTTATTATTTTTTTTGGATTTACAATAAAGTCAAAATAATCTTTTAATTTAAGTTTTTCTAAAATTAAAGGAGCATTATGAGATGAACTAGCAATTGCTAATTTCATTTTTTTCTTTTTAGCATCTTTTAAAAGGTCTAATATACCAGGAAGAATAGAGTTTTCCTTAATAGCTGTTTGAAGCATTGAAATATAAAGAGAATTTTTGTCATCACAAATTTTTTTAAAATCACTAGCTTTTAATTCTTTTTTATTAATTTTCAAAATTTCTTCAAGAGTTTTTTCTCTTGATAAACCTTTAATTTTGTCATTTTCTTCTTTAGTTAAATTAAGTTTATAAGGTTTAATTGTTTCTTGTCATGCTTGTAAATGTAAACCAGCTGTATCTGTAATTACTCCATCTAAATCAAAAATTAAACCTTTTTTATTATTATCATTTTTAATCATATTAATTAATTCTTTCTTTTGTTTCTAAATCAAATAAATGTATTGAATCTTCTCTTATTTCAAAAAAGATATCTTGACCTTCATTAATTTCTTCTCAGTTAGGAGTTGAAACTGAAATTTCTTTTTTCGAAATAATTGAATTTCCAACAATAAGTTTTTCTTTTCCAATAAATTCAACATTTACAACTCTTAATGCAAATGAGTGATTAGTTAATTTTTCTACTCTTATTGCATCTTCAGATCTAAAACCTAAAATTACTTTTTCAGAACTCATTTTACTTTCATCAATTAAATTTTTATTTATCTTGATTTTGAATTCTTGATTTTCAGATATAAAAGTAGAATCTACTAAATTAATTTTTCCCTCAATTAAATTCATTGTTGGAGAACCGATAAATTTTGCTGTAAAAATATTTGCCGGTCTTAAATAAAGGTCCATAGGAGTTCCTATCTGTTGGATCTTAGATTTATTCATTAAAATAATTTTATTAGCCATTGTCATAGCTTCTAATTGATCATGTGTTACATAAACTGATGTTGATCCAATCATTTTATGAATATTAACAATTTGTCTTCTTGTAGATTCTCTAAGTTTTGCATCTAAATTTGAAAGAGGTTCATCCATTAAAAATACAGATGGTTTTCTAACTATAGCTCTTGCTATGGCAACTCTTTGTCTTTGTCCACCGGATAAATCTTTTGGTTTATCATATAACCTATCAGTTATTTCTAAAATTTTTGCAACATCTTTTATTCTTCTATCAATAACATCTTTTCTTACTTTTTGTTGTTTAAGACCAAAAGCAATATTTTGATAAACATTCATATGTGGATATAAAGCATATGATTGAAAAACCATTGCTATATCTCTATCTGATGGTTCAAGATCATTAATTCTTTTTCCATCAAAAAGAAGATCTCCTTTGGTAATTGAATTAAGTCCTGCAATCATTCTTAAAAGAGTTGTTTTACCACAACCGGATGGACCTAAAATTACACATAATTCTTGTTTTTCGATTGTAAAATTAATATCATCTAATGTGTATTCCACTCTTCCTTGATATTTTTTACCTATATTGACAAAATCAATTTGTGTTCCTGAGGAGTTATTTTGCCCTTTTATAATTTCATCTTCAATACTATTTATTATCTGTTCTTTTTTTCTCATATTTTATCCTTTAACTCCTCCTGATGATAATCCACTAACTAAATGTTTTTGTGAATAAATAAAAGCACAAGCAATAGGAATTGAAGTAATAAGAGCTCCCGCTGCATATAATGGTTGGAAAACAAGTCTATTTGAATCAGGACTTAATAATTCAAATAATCCAATAGGTAATGTATATAATTCTCTATTTCCTAATAATAATATTCTAGGTAAAATTACATCTCCAAAAGGTCCTATAAAACTTCATAAACCGATTATCGCAAGCATCGGTCTTGCAAGCGGCATAATAATTCTTATATAAGCTTTAAAATTACCACAACCATCAATTTTGGCTGAATCATCAATTTCATTTGAAATTGAATCTAAATATCCTTTTAATACAAAAGTATTACCAGCTATTGATCCTCCTGAATAAATAATTATTAATGAACCAATAGCAGGTATTCCAAATGATTCTTTTAATAGCTGTGAAATAATATATAAAACAATTAAAGCTAGTAATGAAGGAACCATTTGAATAAGCATTATTGAAAGAATTGATGCTTTTCTTCCTTTAAATCTAAATCTTGAATAAGCATATCCTGTTAATGAAACAAATAAAATGGTTAAAATCATTGTTAAAATAGAAACCACTAAGGAATTTACAAGCCACCTTACAAAAATACCATTTTCTTTTTCAAATAATTTTTGAAAATTATCTATTCCTAATTGGATATCTGTTAAATTAATAAATTGGGGATCAGATACATTAAAGGATGCAATAACCAAACCTAATATCGGAACTAAAATTATAACTGATCAACAAATTAATAATGTATATGCCATTCCTAATTTTGCTTTACCTAATATATTAAGCTTTATATCATCGCTTAAGTTTATTTTTCTTTCCATTTCATCTTTAGGAACTTTTATATTTGTTTTCTTTAATTTTGCCATTTTATACCTCACTTCCTCTTTTAAATGCTTTTGTTCTTGAAAAACCAAATGCCGCTCCACCTACAATTACAATTGACATTAAAATAACCATAGCCGATGCAATTGCTTGATGTGACTCCATTTGTGTTCCACCACCTGATGTAAAAGTTATTTTGAAGATCCATGAAAGAATTATATCTGTATTTCCTGCTCCAAAAATTTCTGTATTTGGTGCTGGACCACCACCATTAAATAACCAAATTAAACTGAAATTATTAAAATTAAACATAAATTGTCCTATTAATAAAGGAGCTATTTGAGCTGTAATAATAGGTGCTGTCATTGTTCAAAATTGCTTACCTTTTTTAGCCCCATCTATTGATGCTGCCTCATAAATATCGCCAGAAATTGATTTCATATTTCCTGTTATTAAAAGAACAATATATGAATGACCTAATCAACCTTGAATTAATATTAATAATACTCTTGAATAATTTTCATTAGTTGTTCAATCAATTGGAGAACTTATAACTCCTCAATTTAATAACAATGTATTTATAAATCCTGTTGAAGTATTTTCAAATATTGCTTTATAAAAAAGAATCATAACAAAAGCTGGAATCGCTCAAGGCAACATAAAAATCATTCTAAAAAATTTCTTACCTTTAATTCCTTTTTTCTCAATTGTAATAGCCATTACTGTACCGATAAAAAGAACTAAAACAGTTGTGCTTACCGCTCATACAATATTTCAAACAAATACTCTTCCTAATGGTTTAAAAATATCAGGATTAGAAAAAATATTAATAAAGTTTTCAAAACCAACTCAATTTGTTTCTTCTCCATTAGCTGGATTATGTCTAAAACCAATATTTGTAAATGCTAATAAAATAGAAACAACTACAGGAACAATTGCTATAAAAAGAATCATAATTCAACCAGGAATTGAAATAGCATAAGGGAATCCTTGATTCATAATGCTTTTTTTAGTAGCAAATCAAGAACTTGGCCTAATTCCACTTTCCATCGATCTACTTATTTTAAATGTATTGAGCGCAGAGAATAAAATATAAATTATAGAAATAATTAATAAAAATAATCCTATAACACCTTCTATTAATGCATATCTGGAATCAGAATATTCGACATGAGAACCAATAACATTTCCCGTTGGTCAAGATAATCTTACAAGACCTATAATTCCTTGCCCTTGTAAATTAAATGCCCCAAATGCATATGGAATAGCTAAAACATATAAAAATGTTGTTACCAAAAGAAGAAGAACTGCTTTTTTTCAGTTTTTAAAGAAAAATGATTCAGATCCAGGAAGTAAAAAAGCTAAAATTGTTAATCAAATTGAACTATTTTTCTTTGTTTCTATTGGAATATTTTTATTTGCATTTAAAATATTTTGATTAAAATCATAAACATTTTCTTTGTATTTTTTTAAATAATTATTTTTAAGATCAAAATATTCATATTTTGTTTTATTAGAAGGTTGTTTTAATTTAAACTCTTTAATATCTTCTTTATAAAATATTTTTTCTTTAGTAATTGCATTTTTATATGCTTCTTTTGATATTTGTTTTTCTTTAACTTTTAAGTTTGTTTCTATTTTTATATTTTTAAATTTTTCTAATCTTTCATTTTTATAAATTTTTAATAAATTTTTATCTTCTTTTTCTTGACCTTTTGCTTCGTTTAAAAGCTTTTCTTTAATAATTTTTCTTTTATTTAAAAAATTATTTTTAATTTCTAAATCTCTTTTTGCAAAAATATTATATATTTGGCTTTGTTTAATTTTATAGTCACCATCGTAAGTTTTATCTTTTAATTTATTTCCTAAATTATTAAGATATTCAGATTTTAAAAGTTTTTTTTCATCTCTATTTTTATAATTTAAAAAACTTAAAATTGATGATGGTTTTTTTATAAAAATATCAAAAGAAAAAGGAATAAAAAAGTTTCTTTCGTTTTCTTTTTGTTTTAAAATATTTTTATATTCTTTTTTGCTTTCTTTTTTGATTAAATTAATTGTTTTTTGATTATCTTTTGCTTTTTTAATAATTTCATCATCAATACTTTTTTCAAATTTATTTATTTCATCAAGTTTCTTTTCAAAAAATTCGTTTTTATAAATTAATTTATTGTCTTGGTAAGTCTGATTTATTGATATTTTTTCTTTTATTAATTTTTCTTTTGTATCTTTTTTAAACTCTAAAATATTATTTATTTTGTTATTTATTAAAAAGTTTATATTTGCTAAAATTTCTTTTATTTTTTCTTCTTTTTCTTCTGATTCAAATTTAAAATATGGCTGTGAATTAAAATTTCTTGCAATTTGGTTTAATATTTTTTTATAATTTTCTGCTAAATCTTTTGAATTTTCTTCTGATAAAATAAATTCAATAAAATACTGGTCTAAATATTTTAAAAAATTCTTTTCATCTAGATTAATAGATTTAATTAAATTTGCTTTTAAAATATTAAATGAATTATCAATAGTTTTTATTTGAGTAATTTTTTCTTTAAATGTTAATTGATTATTTAAAAAAACATTTAATGATTCATTATGAAAATTAAAAATATCAAAATATTCTTTTTCATCAGCTATAAAATTACTATAAAATTTTATTTTTTCTTCATTTGTTTTAGATTCTTTTTTAATAACTAATAGAAGATTTTTTAATAATGAAAGAATAGCTAAATTATTGTATTCAAAAATTCTTGCCTCTAAAAATAATTTATTAATTTTTGTTTCAATTACATCTAATGAATCGCCTGTTTCTTTTAAAGATTTTATTGTTTTTTTTGTACTTTGAGTTTTGTTTTTTAAAGTATTTTTTAAATTTTTAATCTTATTTGAAATAAAATTATCTATTGGTAAATAATTTTCTAATGTAAATAATGATTCTTCTAAAGAAATTATTTCTGTTTTTGCTGATAATTTTTCTGTTTTAATATTTTCTTTTAATTCTGTTTTTAATTTTATTTTTAATTTTATAAAATTATTTTTAGCTTCTTTTTTAATTAATTTTTGTTTAGAAATATTTCTTTCTAAATTCAATCTTTTAGAATGAATTTTATTTTTAAGTTCTTCATTACCAAAATTTTCTTTATATCTAAATAAATCACCATAATAGTTTTGTAATAAAGGAGAATCATCACTTAAAAAAGATTCTTCTATTTGCCATGACTCAGTATTATTTTTTTTCATTAGTTCCTTTCTTTAATTTTTTTATTTCGATATTCTTGTAAAATTTCTGTTCTTTGTAATGATCTTGTTTTATTAAGTAATATTATTTCATAAACCATAATTGCTGAAATAGAATTTAAAAGAATAAACATAATAATTTCTATTCAAAGATCATATGGAGAGAAAAATATAAATATTGATGCTCCAACGAAAATTATTGCTCAAAAAGTTCTAAATATTAAACCATAACCATTTGTTCTTGCAAATAATATGAATATAAAAAATATAATTATCATTGAAAGTCCACCAAAATAAATTGGCAAACTTCAGGAATTAAATATCGCTTCAGCATCTTTTACAGAAATAGTACTTTGGCCATTTGAATCTTTATATCCATTTATTATTTTTTGAATTAATTCTTGTTTACTAACAAAATTAGCTACTAAAAAATAAATCGAAAATATAATAACAAATAAAAATATTATTAATAATAACCCTTTAAAATTTTTTTCTTTTAACGGTTGCTTTTTTTGAAAAAATACTTCTTTATCTATCATTAAATTTGCCTAATTTACAAATTATTTTGTTTTTGGAAGTGTTGAATTTGCTTTATTAATTGCTGTTGTAAATCCTGCAACTAATTGTTTTAATATAACATTAACATCAAATCCTGTTGTCTTTTTAAATTCAGCTATTGATCCTTGTGAAGCTAATCCATTTGCATCTCAAGCTTCTCAAACATTTCCAAATTCTGCTTTACCATTATCTGGTCTTGTTCCTAAATTTATAGAACTAGATACAGCTTTTATTAATTGTTTATCACTTTCTGTTAAAGTAGTAGCTGAATCTAATATTTTTGTAGCTGCTGCTCCAAAAGTAATTTTTGATCCTTGAGTATAATTATCTAAAACTACTTCTTGATTAGATAAAATAATACTTATAAATTTTTGCATATCATCTATTTTTTTGGTGTTACCATTATTTCTTGCATTAATTCCATATAATCATCCACCAGGTGATTGAATATAACTAGGAACATTAACTATTGAAACAGTCCCATTTTCTGTAGCAGTTCAAACATTTTTTGCTCAAGAACCATCTATTACAAAAGCATCAGTTGCTGCTTTAAATAATTTTGATGATTCTGATGTAAATGATGGTCCTAAAACATTTATCAATCAATCTTTTCCATTAGCAGCTACAGATTTATTAATTTCTGTTGCATATTCAGAAATAAATGTTTTATATTTTTGTGCATTTGCATTAGTTCCTGGAGTTTCTAAAGATAACATATCTGAAGTATATTTACCTGTAGAAGAATCGATTCTAATTAATGAATTACCTAATTCTGTACCAGTTGTTTTAGCAGCATTTAATGCTCATCCTAATAGTCCAAGGTTGTATCATAAATCAGGTGCTTTTGTTGAATACATACTTGTTTTTCATCCGTTTGTATTAACATCTGCCATTATTTTTGTTAAAGAATCAAATTGTTTTGCATCTCCATATTTACTTCCTTTTACAAAAGCAACAAGAGCTTCTTTATTTTGTTGATATCCATAATATTGAGTACCAATTAAAGTTGTTTCACCAAATTGTTTTATTTCATCTTCTGTTACTTGTCCGTCATTATTAAAATCGAATATTTCTTTATTTAAATCTGCATCTCCAAAAGTAGCTAAATCCATTCCTAAAAGTGCTTTATTTTGAACTAAACTTGGAATTCTATCTATTGGGATATATAATAAATCAGCTACTGTTTGATTTTTAAATCCTAATGTATTAATTAAATCAAGTGCATCAAATGAACCAGATACTTTATATTCAATAGGTGCTCCATTTGGATTAGATTCTTTATATGCTTTTATTGCTTTCTCTATCATTTGAACTTGATTAGCTTCAACATAAATTCCAATTGCTCCTTCACTAAATCCTGTTGAAGTTGAACAAGATGTTGCTATAGTTGCCCCAGCTACAACTCCTCCTATTGCCAAAGGTAATAGTAATAATTTACTTTTTTTCATATTTTCCTTAAATTCTATTTATTGTGTTTATTTTTTTTACTTTATATGTATTTTAAAAAATATCATAAATACATTATAATACTAATTAATTAATTTTTAAAAATTAAAATATAAATATATGAAAAATCAAAGTAAAACTTACAAGGATAATTTATCATTAATTGGTGTTTCTTTACCGATTCTTATAATGGTATTAATTTCAGTTTCGGCTCCTATCATTAATACTTTAATTGTTTCTTTATCTGGAAATGGTTCTCAGAATATTCAAGCTGTTGGAATAGCATCACAAATTTCTTCTCTTTTTTCAACATTAATAACCCTTGTTTCAGGAGGAATAGGAGTAGTAATAGGTGCTCTAATAGGAAAAAAGAAGGAAATTAAAGTTATTCAAAATTCTATTTTAAGCATTATGATTATAGGAATTATTTTTTCTTTAATTATTTATTTATTGGCTGCCGCACTATTTCCAATTTTAATTCCCGCTTTTGGTGCAAGTTTTGGAGATTTGATTTATCTTCAAGCGCTTGAATATGGAGAATTAATTTCAATTACAATAATTATTTCTGCTATAACAGCGACTATGTCAATTTCTATTAATTCTTACGGATATTCTATGCATACTTCTTTTATTTCCATTGCTGGAATTTTTTTAGATCTTATATTAACTTTTATTTTAGTGTATGTTATTGATTTAGGAACTCTTGGTTCAGCTCTTGGAACAATAATTGCTCAAAGCATTAGTTTTCTTCTTATTTTTATTATATTTAATTTAAAAATTATGAAATTAACTTTTAAAAATTTTGTTTTTGAAAAAAATGTTATTAAAAAATTAATTAAAATTAGTTTACCAATTAGTATAGAAAAAATAAGTTATACATTTGCAATGACTACACTTGGTATTATTGTTTCCCAAGGAGCATTAAAATTTCCTGGGGTTTTTTATTTTCCAGAAACTGAAAAAAATTATTTGATTATTTCAAGAACAATGGTTTCTACTTTTATAAATTTAATAACGGTAACATCAATTGCTTTTGCTAGTGGAGCTGAAATTTTAGTTTCTAGAAAATTTGGTGCAAAGGATTTAGATGCTGGTAAAAAATATTTGAGAAAGGCATTATGAATTTCCCTTGTTGTTGATATTTTTTTAGCAATTCTTTTTTGTATTATCGGTAAATTCTACCTAATTGATTTTTTTGCAATAGGAGATAAAGAGTTTTATACTCCTGAAAGAATATCCATTTTTAATAGTTTAATTTTTTTTCCTTTAATTATTTCTATTTTTTTACAAGGAGGAAGAACATTAAATATTATTTTTTTAGTTGGGGCAAGAGCAAGTGGAAATGTTAGAATTAATTCTATACTTTCTGTAATTACAACATGAGTAATTGTTCTTTTTTGTTTTTTAATTAGTTATGTATTTTTAAGTGATAATCCTCATTCATTTCTTTATGGAATAAATGGTGTTTTTCTAGCAATGGCACTAGATGAAATTATAAGAGGTATAATAAATTATATAATTTGAATTAAAAGGGCAGAAAAAATGGATTTAGAGTTTAAAAAAAATAAAATTGATTGATGAAAAAAGGTAGTAGTTTATCAGGTATATCCAAGATCTTTTTACGATAGTGATAATGATGGTAATGGAGATATAAATGGAATTATAAAAAAATTAGATTATTTAAAACAATTAGGAATAGGAGCAATATGACTTGGACCTATTTATAAATCACCTATGGTTGATAATGGTTATGATGTAGAAGACTATTTTTCAATAAATGAATTATATGGGACTATGGATGATTTTGATAATTTAATTACAGAATCAAATAAAAGAGATATAAAAATTATTTTAGATATAGTTCCAAATCATACTTCAGATACTCATAAATGATTTAAAGCAGCTCTTGAAGGTGATGAAAAATATAAAGATTATTACGTTTTCAAAGATAAACCAATTTTAGAAATTGATTCTGTATTTGGAGGATGTGCTTGAACACAATATAAAGATCAATGATATTTACATAAATTTGCTCCTACTCAAGTAGACCTAAATTGAACAAATAAAAATGTTAGAGATGAATTTAAAAAGATAACTGATTTTTGAATAAAAAGAGGGGTTTTTGGTTTCCGTTTTGACGTTATTGATGATATTGCTAAAAATTTAGATATTGATAAAATTAATAAAGGAGAAAATATTGATATTAAAAGGCTTCATGAATATGTTTATGAATGAAGAAATGATAGTATTTGAAAAAATTATGATTTATTAACTGTAGGAGAATCTTGAGATGCTTCCGTTGAAAAAGCTATTATGTATTCAAGCCCTAAAAATAAAGAACTAGCTATGGTTTTTGGTTTTGAGCACATGACTACAAATTGAACAAACAATAAATGAAATCAAGATAAATTTAATTTAGTAAAATTCAAAACTATAATTGAAAAATGACAAATTGGATTATATAAAAAAGGTTGAAATTCAATATTTTTAAATAATCATGATTTTCCTAGACTTTTATCAAATTTTGGAAATGATAAAAAATATAGAATAGAAAGTGGAAAATGTATTTCTTTAACTATGCATTTTCTTCAAGGAACTCCATATATTTTTCAAGGAGAAGAAATAGGAATGACAAATAATGACTTTGTTTCTCTTAATGAGCATAACGATGTAGAAGTTCATCAATTATTTAAAACGTGAAAAGAAAATGATATAAATTGAACTGAAGAAAAACATTTATCATTTGTTAAGAAAATGAATAGAGATAATGCAAGAACTCCAATGCAATGAAATGATGAAGAAAATGCAGGATTTAGCAATGTTAAGCCTTGGTTAAAAGTTAATAATAATTATAAAAAAATTAATTGTAAAAACGCTCTTGAAGATAATAATTCTCTTTTTTATTGATATAAAAAATTAATTACATTAAGAAGTGAAAATAATGAACTACAAAACATTATTATTGATGGTAGTTTTGAAATAGAAAAAATCGAAGATGAAAATTTATTTATTTATAAAAGAAAATTAGAAAATAAATGAGTAAAAATTATAGCTAATTGATCAAATGAAAAAATCGAATTAAAAGAAGACTTTTTACAAGAACAAGAAGAAATTATTATAAATAATTATGATTCTTTTGACAATAAATTATTAAGTCCTTGACAAGTTATTGTTGTTAAAAATTATTAATATTAATTACTTAATAAAAATAAAATAAAAAAAAGGAATTATTTATTCCTTTTTTATTTATTAAATTATTTTTTTATACTAATGAAAGTATTGCCATTTTTGTAGCATCACCTTGACGTGCTGGAAGTTTAACTATTCTTGTATATCCTCCATTACGATCTTTATATTTAGGACCAATTGTATCAAAAAGATATTTTAGAACTGGTGTTCCATCTTTTGTAGTTACAGGTCTTAAAAAAGCAGCTGCTTCTCTTCTTGAAGATAAAGTATTTTTTTTCGCTTTAGTAATCATTTTTTCAACAAATCTTCTTACTTCTTTTGCTCTAACTTCCGTTGTAGTTATTTTTCCATAAAGTAAAACATCTGTTGCAAGTGAACGCATTACTTGTTTTCTTCAAGTAGCATTTCTTCTAAACAATTGATGTGGATTAGCCATTATTCATCACCCCTAGCTAAATCAATATTTTTTTCTTTTAATTTTTGAATTATTTCAACAACTGATTTTTCTCCAATTGAATTAATATTTCTTAAATCAGCTGCTGATAATTTAACTAAATCAGATACTTTTGTAATATTTGCTTTTCTTAATCCATTTAATGATCTAACATTTAAATCTAAATCTTCAATAGTAATAGAGTCAAATTTTGAAAATTCTTTTTTGATTTCTTTTTGAATAAATACTTCATTTATATCTAAATTACTAATGTTTCCAATAATACTTAAATGAGCCATTAAAATTTTTGATGCTTGAGATAATGCTTCTTTTGCAGAAATAGAACCATTAGTTTCAACTTCGATTTGTAATTCTTCTAAAACATCATATGATGATGTATGTAATTCTTCAGTTTTATGAGAAACTTTTAAAATTGGTGAAAAATTAGAATCAATTGCAATAAGTTTTCCATCTTTAATATTTGATTCAATATCTGCTCTTCTATCTGATATTAAAATTTTATTTAATTCAGAATCTATATATCCTCTTCCAGATTTTACAAATAATTCTATTTCTATTTCTCTTTTACCTGAAAGATTTGCAATAACTGTATCTAATTTTGTTCCATCAGCAAATTTCAATTGTGGTGGTAAAATTAAATCACCGATTTTAAGAGATCCTTCTTTTGCTGATTTAAAACTTATTTTGAAAATTTGACCACTTGTAAAAATATCTTCATCATAGAAAAATTTTATTTTTGAAAGTTTAGATGTTAAAGAAATAACATCTAAATCAAGACCTTCTATAATTTGATATTCATAATCTATTCCAGATATTTTTATAGCAAATGCAGATACACCATAAACAGAAGATAATAAAACTCTTCTAAGTGATGTTCCTAATGTATTTGCCATTCCTCTTTCAAGAGGGCTAATAATAAATTTAGTATTATTATCAGAAATTCTTTCTGATTTTATTTCGTTGTAATTAATTTTTGTTAATTTAGACATTTTTTACTTCCTTCTCATTAATATTTTTTTAGGTGGTCTTGTTCCATTATGAGGGATTGGAGTTACATCTTCTATTGATTTAACAACAATTCCTGATACTTCTATTTGTTTTCTTGCAGCATCTTTTCCTGGACCTATACCTTTTAATTTAACATTAACTTCTTTAAGACCAAATTTTTTAGCTTCAGTTGCAGCAGCTGCTGCTGCTAATCCGGCGGCATGAGGAGTTTTTTTCTTAGTTCCTTTATATCCGATTGTTCCTGAGGAAGATCAAGCAAAAACATTTCCTTGTTCATCAGAAAAAGAAACTATTGTATTTTGGTGAGATGAATGAATATGCGCTATACCTTGTGTTATAACTTTTTTCTTAGTTTTTTTAGCCATAATTACTCCTTACTTTTTCTTCCCGGTAGGACTTTTTCTTGGTCCTTTTCTAGTTCTAGCATTTTTCTGAGTTACTTGTCCTCTAACTGGAAGACCTTTTCTATGTCTAATTCCACGATATGCCTTAATTTCCATAAGTCTTTTGATGTTCATCCCAACATCTCTTCTTAAATCACCTTCAGTTACATATTCTGCTGCAAACTTTCTAATAGAAGATAATTGTGCCTCACTTAAATCTTTTACTTTGACATTTTCATCAATGTTTGATTTTTTCAAAATATCTTTTGATAGTGAACGACCAATTCCATATATATACGTTAAAGAGATAACTACTCTTTTATTTTCTGGAATTTCAATATTTAAAATTCTAGCCATTTATTACCCTTGTCTTTGTTTGTGCTTTGGATGGATACAAATTGCACGAACAATTCCCTTTCTTTTTATCATTTTACAATCTTTACAGATTGGTTTAACAGATGATCTTACTTTCATAAAATCCTTTCCTTATTTATTATTTATTTATGTCTATAGAAAATTCTTCCTTGAGTTAGGTCATATGGACTAAGTTCTAAATCAACAAAATCTCCTGGTAAAATTCTAATTTTATTTAGTCTCATTTTACCTGAAACTTTTGCTTTAATAATTACTCCGTTTTCTAACTCAACTTCATATTCTATTGTAGAAAAGTTTTTAGTTACTTTTCCTTTCATTATGATTGCATCTTTTGACAAATTATTTAGTTAATACTATTCCCTTTCCGTTTTTTATTAGAACAGTTTGTTCATAATGGGATGTTTTTAATCCAAGAGGAGATACAACAGTTCATCCATCTTTTAATATTTTTATTTTATTACTTTTTTGTAAAATCATTGGTTCTATACAAATTACCATATTATCAACCAATTTAACTCCACTACCTTTAGTTCCTTCATTAAAAACATAAGGATCTTCATGTAAAGACCTTCCAATACCATGTCCGGAAAATTCTTTAGGAGTAAATAAATTATTTTTTTTAATAAATTCACCTATTTCATAAGAAATATCGCCTGTTGTAGCTCCAGGTTTAATTGCATCTAATCCCTTTTTAAATGCTTCTTCTGCAACACTTATTAAAAAATCATTTTCTTGTGTTGTAGTTCCTACACTTTTTGAAAAAGCACTATCTGAATAATATCCTTCGTAAATACATCCAACATCAATTTTTAGTAAATCATTATTTTTTAGTATTCTATTTGAAGGGATACCATGAATCAATTCTTCATTAACAGAAGCACAAATTGTTCCCTTGAAACCATTATAGCCAAGAAAAGCAGGTTTTGCTCCTAGTTTAATTATTTCATTAAAAGCGATTGAATCTAATTCTTTTAAGGAAATTCCTGGTCTTACAGCATTAAAAAGAATTTTTTTAACACTTGCCAGGATAGCACAAGATTTTTTTATTAATTCGATTTCTTTTTCAGATTTTATATGAATCATTATTTAAAATAATAACATATATTTAATATGATTTATTAAAGTTTCTACCTGTACCTGTACTAGGTTTTTTAGAAAAAGTTGATTTTCTTTCTCCACCTGATTCACTACGACTTCTATTGTCTCTTGAAAATGAAGGTCTAGAATTTCTATCGCCTCTTGAAGAAGAATTTCCTCCTCTAGAATCTCTATCACCTCTTGAAGAAGAATTTCCTCCTCTAGAATCTCTATCGCCTCTTGAAAAAGAACTTCCCCCTCTAGAAGATGGACCTTTATTTCAAGATCCTCCTTCTCTACTAGATCTTGAATTATTATCACGATATTTGAAATTTCCATTTACACGATTTTTAATTGATCTTACTTTTGCATTACCTTTTAAAATAACTGAAGGTTCTGGAGTTAATTTAACTTGTGATTTTAGTTTTTTCTCTTGTAATATATAATGAGTTAAAATAATTGCTAATTCTTCATGAGAAAAATTATCTATTAATTCTTTTTCTAAATGAAATGGAGTTTCTTCTGATTTATTTTTTTGAATAATGAAACGGTGTTTTTCTTCAATTTTTTTAAGTCAAAATTCCTGAAAATCTTCATCATTTGGAAGCATAATTCTTTCAATTTCACTATTTGTTCTATTTTTTATTTCATTTAAATGTTCAATTTCATCTTGTTTTACAAAAGAGACAGAAAAACCTTCTCTTCCCGCTCTTCCTACTCTTCCTATTCTATGAGTATAATATTCAATTTCTTGTGGTAAATCAAAATTAATAACTCAATCAACATGATCTATATCAATACCTCTTGAAACAACATCAGTTGCAATTAATATTCCTCCATTGTTTTCTCTAAATTTAGACATTACAAAATTTCTATCATTTTGTTGCATATTTCCTTGAATGGCATATGATTTAATTCCTAAACTATTAATTGCATCATTTAATTGATCAACTCTTCTTTTAGTTCTTCCAAAAATAATTGCACTTTTAACATTTTTATAAATTAAAAATTTAACTAAATCATTTAATTTATATTTTTCATTTGAAATTAAAAAGAATTGTTCAATTGTTTTACTTGTACTTAATCCTTCAGAAACTTGAATTGTTTTGGCATTAGAAGTTATTATGTTAGCTAAATCTTTTGTTTTATTATCAAATGTTGCTGTAAAGAAAAAGTTAGTTCTTTTTTTTGGTAAATAAGAAATAATTTCTTCTATTTCTTTTTTAAAACCAATTTTTAAAAGTTCATCCGCTTCATCTAAAACAAAAAATTTAATTTTAGAAATTTCTAAATGTTTTTGTTTAAGCAAGTCATTAATACGTCCTGGTGTTCCTATAATTATTTTAGGTTTTTTTGAAATATCTTTAAATTGTTTATCGTAACTTACACCACCTAAAATTAATGCTGTATTAATTTGTAGTTCTTCTCCCATTCTTTGGATTTGTTTATTTATTTGAGTAGCTAATTCTCTTGTTGGAGCTACTATTAGCGCTTGTGTTGATTTTTCTTCTAAATCTAATTCATTTAAAATAGGAATAGAAAAAGCGGCTGTTTTCCCTGTTCCTGTTTGTGCTTGTGCAATAATATCTTGGTCTTTATTTTCTAAATAACTTGATATTGTATCCTCTTGTATTTTCGTAAGATCTTCAAAAGACATCTTCTTTAAAGACTCTATTATCTTTGGGTTTATATTTTTTAATTCTGTAAATTTCATTTGTTCCTATTCTTTTTTATCGCTGAATTGACCAAGTGAAGGATTAAAAATTAAATCTATTCTCCCAGTAGGTCCATTACGATGCTTTGATATTATTATATTAGTTTCTTGTAAATCATTTTTATTTTCTTCATTTTTATTATAATATTCTTCTCTAAAAATAAATGCAATGATGTCAGCATCCTGTTCAATTGCTCCCGATTCTCTTAAATCAGACATTAAAGGGGTCTTATCTTCTCTTTGTTCAACTCTTCTTGATAATTGTGATAAAGCAATAACGGGAACCTCTAATTCTCTTGCAAGTTGTTTAAGTAATCTTGAAATTTTAGAAACTTCTTGTTGTCTATTTTCTCCATAATTTGAACTAGAAACTGGGATTAATTGTAAATAATCAATTATTATTAAGTCTAATTTATCAGATCTTTTTAGTCTTCTTGCCTTTCAAATTAATTCCTCTAATTTTAAAGAAGGGGAATCATCAATAAATAAATTTAAATCACTAATTGTTTTTTTTGCATAAAATAATTTAGTTCAATCATCATTAGAAATGTTTTTTGCTCTTCTTAATTTGTTTGTATTAATATTGGAAAAATGAGAAACTATTCTAGATACTAATTGTTCAGCTGGCATTTCTAATGAAAAAAAGGCAACATTTTTTCTTTTAGAAATGTTAATTGCAATATTTAAAGCAAAGGCGGTTTTTCCCATTGAGGGTCTTGCTGCGATAATTATTAAATCTCCTTTTTGTAATCCAGAAGTCATTTCATCTAATTGAGAAAAACCAGTTAATAAACCACGATCTATTGGTCCATTTTCTAATTGTTCTATTTTTTTTATATACTCATCAATAATGGTAGAAATTTTAACAAAATCTTTATTTACGTTTTTTCCATTTTCTATTTCTAAAATTTTATTTTGAATAGTTGCTGAAAGTTCTTCGTAACTATTTTCTGTTTTTTTATTTAACTCATTAATTGAAGTAGTTAATATTTCTCTCATTTTTCTTAAATTACTTGATTCAGAAATGATTTTTAAATATTTATCAAAAGAACTTACATAACCACTATCTTTAACTAAAGAATATAAATATTTTCCTTCCATTAAAATATTAGCTGTGTCTTTTTTTCGAATAAATTCAATTAATAATTCAATATCAAGTTTTTCATCATTTATAATAAATTCTTTAATAAATTTAAAGGTTAATTTATTTTTTTCGTCATAAAAATCTTCATAGTCTAAATAAACAATAGCTTTTCTAAGGCAATTATCATTTTTTATAATTAGTCCTAATAAACTTTTTTCTATATTTAAATCATAAAATACGCTCATTTATCTATTCCTTTTTATTTATAAAATATTATAAAGTAATCATAAAGAAATAATTTGAGTTTAAAAAATAAAAAAACTTAATTATTTTTTAATTAAGTTTTAATATTTAATTATTTTTCATCTTTTTTTGAATAATCATATGCATCATTTTGCACTGGTTCATCATTTAAATAATTTGCTCTTTGTTCAAGAAATTCCCGATTAATCATATCCACTACTTCATCTTCTTCAGGAGTTGTAATTACAACTGAGGTTTGAGGGTTTCGCATTTTTCTTATTTTATGTAAAATTTGTTTGTTCTCTTCCATAATTCGATTATCAGATTCTGTTTGTGAATTTTCTCTAAAGAAACATTCAATTTTTTCATCAGGATGAGATGTACATTTATTTTCTACAATAATACAATTATGTTTTTTGTAATTTTGCATTTTTTTATGATAACCTGATAATCAAAAATAAATATATGGCAAGAAGATTGAACCTGATAATCAATTTCCTATCATAGCTGGAATTGCATTAGTAAATACAGCATTAAAACTTCATTGACTTAATGAAAATCATTCATGATTATTAATAATATTTCCGGCCGAATCATAAATGGCATTTAAATTATAAATTAATGGATTATCAGCATGTAATCAAGCAAAAGCAAAAAGAATAATATTGGCAACAACGTGATGAAACCCAATAATTGCAAATAATCAAATAGGGAAATAAATTAAGAAAATTTTAGCGATTGAATGTTTTGTTGCAAGAGTTGCTCAAACTGTACCAGCTACCAAAACATTACATAAAATTCCTGAAAAGAAAACATTTCATCAAATAGCATGAGATTTTTTTCAAACTAAAAAGGAAAGAACCCTTAATTCTTTTTCTCCGAAAATTGCTCCCCCTCTTACAATACAAGCTATTACAAATGCTCCTATAATATTTCCTAAAAGAGTTCAAACTCATTTTCTTACAACCGGAACAACCCTTGCTTTTTTTGTAAGGACAGCAATGGACGTTAAATTATCCGATGTAAAAAGCGATCCACCTAAAAAAATTATTAAAAGTAGTCCTACTGGAAAAACAGCAGCAGCTAAAGCTAAATCTCAACCAGATATTACAATATTAACCTGATTAATAGGAACTCCTGATTGTCAATCTTGATTTAATGTAATTATATAAATGAAACCAATATATCCAATTCCTACATAAAATGAACCCATTAATCCAAGAAGAATTAATTTTCATCATCGATAAGTTGTTTTATGTGTTGCATAATCTATGGCATTCTTAAAATTCTGTTCATACCCAACCATTGTTTTATCCCCTGTTTTTAGCTACTATATTTTATATACTTAATTTTTATTAAATTTAATTATAAATTATTTTTAAATTTAATTTTAAATATAATTTATTTAATGAAAAAAATAGAATCACATACAAATAAATCGTTTGAAACTAATGAAAATGGGAAGAAATTATTTTATCAAGAATTTATTTTTAATGGTTTTAATCATAAAATTAATTATTCTTTATTAAATAAATTTAGTTTTGTTCCCAATTTAATAAACTATCAGAAAGAAAAAGGAATAATTATATGAGAGTTTATTGAAAATCAAGAATATCAAAAATTAAATAATTCTGAAATTATTGAACTTGCAAAAAAAGTTTTTGAAATTAATAATAGTTCATTGGATTTTCCTAAATTTAATTTAAGAGAAAAAATAAATCATTATCGAAATATTTTAAAAGAAAAGAAAATTGAAATTCCAATTATAGAAAAATATTTTAAAAAAATAAATATGATTTTATCTAAAATGAATAAAACAACTCCTATTCATGGGGATATATGAAATAAAAATGTTTTAAAAACAAATAATGGTTTATTTATAATTGATTGAGAATATGCATTTTTAGGAGATAAACATTTTGAACTAGCATATATTATTTTAAGTTTTGATTTTAATGAAGAAGAAGAAGAACTTTTTTTAGAAAACTATGGAAGTTATAATAGTAGCTTTCTTGAAAATCAAAAAATAATGGTTTATTACTATATTATTTTATGAATAAATGCACAAAAAAATAAACCTTTTGATGATAAAAAGTTTATTGAAGAATTAGAGAAAAAATTATATTAATTTAAAACACCTTGTTTTGCTAAAGTTCTTGCTGTTTTAGTAGAAACTTTATATTTGTATTTTTTTCCGTTTTTTACTAATATTATTGTTTTAAGATTTAAATTAAATCTTCTTTTTGTAGAATTTAAAGCATGTGATCTATAATTCCCTTTTAAAGCACCTTTTCCTGTTAAATCATCTTTTCTTGACATATCTTATCCTTTCCTAAATTTCTATAATTTTAATTTATATTATTTTACTCTATTTTATTAAACTTTTACCACTTTTGCTTTTGAAGTTGCATAAATTATTATTCCAATACCTGGAGGAATAAAAGCAAATAATATGTATCAAATTCAACTTTTAAGGTTAAACATTTTAATTACGATATAAGCAAAACCACCAACTATAAATCCAAATATAAATGAACAAAGCAATCCTACAAATGTCATTTTGTGATTTACTAATGTCTTTTTCCCCATATTATCCTCTTTTTTAAATTTAAATATTTAAATAATTATATATATATTTTTAAAAAAATAAAAGTAAAATTTAAATAATATGAAAAATAATTTATTTATTACAACAACAGATACAATTATTGGCATAGCTACCCCATTAAATGAAATTTATTTAAAAGAGCTTTATGAAATTAAAAAAAGACCTTTAGATAAAAAAATAGTAATTGCTTTAGCTGATATTGATCAATTAAAAAAAATGGAGAATTTAAATGAAAAGCATTTTGAATATATAAATAAGTATTGACCAGGACCAACAACTTTAATCATTAATGGAACAGCTTATAGAATACCTGATAATAACCAATTAAGAGACTTAATTAGAAAAATAGGACCTATCTATTTAACATCAGCTAATTTATCGGGAATGGATTTTTGTAAAACAATAGATGAGGCAAAAAGAATTTTCCCAAGCATTAAAAAAGTATATAATTTTGGAATAGGTTCTAATAAGCCATCCAATATAATAAATACAGAAACAGGAGAAAAAATTAGATAATGAAAATTTATATAACATCAGACCATACAGGAATTGAACTTAAAGATCAAATTATTAAATATTTAAAAGAATTAAAAATAGAAACTATTGATCTTAATAAAGAAAATAATGGTTCTAATTTATCTTATGTAGATTATGGATATAATTTAGGAAAAAAAGTTGCTAACAGTAATTGTTTAGGAATAGGAATATGTGGTTCAGGAATAGGAATTTCTGTTGCAGCTAATAAAGTTCGTGGTTTAGTGGGCGCTAGAGTATGTTCTGTTGAAGATGCTATATTAGCTAAAAAACATAATAATGCAAATGCACTATTTTTTGGAGCAAGACAAGAAAGTTTTGAACAAGTAAAAGAAATGATCGATGCTTTTTTAAAGGAAAATTTTGAAGGTGATAGACATATTGAAAGAGTTGAAAAATTAAAAGAGCTTTAAATTAATATTTTTCTTTTTCAAATCAATTATTAAATGTTTCTACAATATAAATAAAATCAACTAATTTATCTTTTTTTACTTTAAATATTTTTATAATATTTTTTAAAGAAAAAAAACAATATAAATGAAGATGAGCTAAATCAAAATATTTATCATTTTTATGTACTCACTCAAAATCAATTAATTTAATTTTTTTATTATTATTTAAAAATAAAATATTTTTTTTCCTTAAATCGCCATGACATAGTACGAAATCATCATTTTGATTATTAAAATATTTTTCAATTAATATTTTATACTTTTGATCATTAATATTATTTTCTAAAAGAACATTGTTATTAACAGGAAGAGATATATTTGTTTTTCATACTTTATCTAATTCTTTTTTTATTTTTGATAAAGAAGAAAGATTGTTTTTTCCTAAATTATTTCCTGGATAATATTTTTTAATATATTCCATTTCATTTATAGTTATTGTATCTTCTAAAGTATTTAAAAAAATAATTTCATTTTGATGATTAACAATATTATTTAAGGGTTTTCTTAATGTATATAAATTATTATCTTTTTCAAAAAGAAAAGTTATGTTATGTTTCCCTTGATAAATTTTTTTCATTTATTATAAGTCAATATTTTTTACATATTTAGCATTTGCTTGAATAAATTCTCTACGAGGTTCAACATCATCGCCCATTAATACTGAAAAAACAGAATCAGCAACTGCTGCATCTTCGATTTGAACTTGAAGCATTTTTCTTGTTAAAGGATCCATTGTTGTTTCTCAAAGTTGTTCTGGATTCATTTCTCCAAGACCTTTATATCTTTGAACATTAACTTTAGCTCCTGGATTTTTTTCTTCTATTTTAGCAAGTTCTTCTTCTTTTTCATTATCACTATATGCATAAATAAAATTTTTACCATGTGATATTTTATAAAGAGGTGGTTGAGCTATATAAATAAAACCATATTCAACTAAAGGTCTAAAATAACGATATAAGAATGTAAGAAGTAATGTTCTAATATGCGAACCATCAACATCGGCATCGGTCATAATAATAATTTTATGATATCTTAATTTATTAATTTTCATTTCTTCACCAACACCGGTTCCAAAAGCTGTAATTAATGAAAGAATTTCATCATTTTCAAATACTTTATCAATTCTTGCTTTTTCAGCATTAATAACTTTCCCTTTTAAAGGTAAAATTGCTTGTGTTTCTCTATCTCTTCCCATTTTAGCAGAACCACCAGCTGAATTTCCCTCAACTATATATAATTCTGAAATTTCAGCATTTTTAGAAGAACAATCAGCTAATAAACCTGGAAGAGAACCTACATCAAAAACAGTTTTTCTTCTTGTAGCTTCTCTTGCATTAACAGCTGCAAATCTTGCTCTTTGTGCTAATAAAGTTTTTTCAATAATTTGTTTTGCTTGTTCTGGATTTTCAGCCATAAATCTTTCAAGTTCAATTGAAAGAGTTTTATTAGTTGCCATCCTTGCATCTTTATTTCCTAATTTTGATTTTGTTTGTCCTTCAAAAATTGGTTCTGTATGTTTAATAGATATGATTGCTGTAAGACCTTCCCTTACATCTTCACGAGTTAATTTTTCATCTTCATTTTTAAATAATTTATTATTTCCTGCATAATTATTTAATATTCTTGTAAGAGCATCAGAAAATCCTTGTTCATGTGTTCCACCTTCAATAGTAGAAATATTATTTGCATAAGAAACAACATTCGCTTGGTAACCAGTGTTATATTGCATTGCAACTTCAACAATAACGTTTCCGTCATCACCTTTTACATTTCCTTCAGCGTAAATAATTTCATTATGAATAACGTTTTTACCTTTATTTAATTCACGAACATATTCAACTATTCCACCTTCAAAATAGTATTCTTTTTCTTGAATGTTATTAGGATCTCTAAGATCACTTAAAAACATTCTTATTCCTTTATTCAAATATGCTATTTGTTTTATACGGTCATTTATAACCATAAAATCAAATTCATTTTTTTCCATAATTGAAAAATCTGGAGAAAAAGAAATTGTTGTTCCAGTAGAATTACTATCTTCAAGATCTTCTATTGCTTTTAAATCAGCTACAGATTCTCCTCCATTTTGAAATTCTTGGAAATATAATTTATTGTCTCTTTTAACTCAAACTTTTAAAGAAGAAGATAAGGCATTAACAACAGATGCTCCAACACCATGAAGACCTCCAGATACTTTATATGTATCGGAATCAAATTTCCCTCCAGCATGTAAAACTGTTAAAACTGTTTGAACAGTAGAAACTCCTGTTTCTGGGTGAATTGAGGTTGGTATTCCTCTTCCGTTATCAGAAATAGTAATAAAACCATTTTCTTCTAAAACAATTTTAATATCAGTTGCAAAACCAGCCATAGCTTCATCAATAGAATTATCAACAATTTCTCAAATTAAATGATGTAATCCTTTTTTACCAGTAGTACCAATATACATACCCGGTCTTTTTCTTACTGGTTCAAGACCTTTTAAAACTTTTATATTACTTGAACTATATTCATTTTTATTTTCAATATCAGACATTTTTCTCCATTAATTCAATACTATTTAATAACTATTAAATTATTTTATATATATTAAATTATATATAAAAAAAACAATTATATTTTCATTTAAGAAATATATAATTATTTTTAAAAAATATTAATTTTTTTGTTTTAGTTCTTAAAAAAATAAAAATTATTTTATGCTTTATTTTCTGAACCAAGTTCTTTAATTTTTTCAACTATAGTTTTGTGCATTTCTTTTATTCCTCAAGAATATAATTTTCTTGGATCAAAGTTTTTCTCTTTATCAACTTCACCTGAAATAACAAATTTTTTAATTCCATCAGCATTTGCTTGTTGTAATTCTGTATTAATATTTATTTTTGAAATTCCCAGTGAAATTGCCTTTTTAATTTGATCTTTAGGAATTCCTGAACCACCATGTAAAACTAATCCTATTTGAGCTGTTTCTGAAATATTTTTTAGAGCCTCAAAATTTAAAGATTTTCATTCTTTTGGATATGGCCCATGAATATTCCCAATTCCCGCTGCTAAGAAATCAATTCCTAATTCTTTAAATTTAAGAGCTTCTTCTGGACTTGCTATTTCTCCATTACCAACTATTCCGTCTTCTTCTCCACCTATTGTTCCAACTTCAGCTTCAACAGAAGCACAATAATTTTTAGCTATTTCAACTATTTTTTTTGTATTTTCATAATTTACATCAAATTCTTCATGTGAACCATCATACATAACTGATGAAAATCCTGCTTCAAGAGCTTTTTTAACTCCTTCAAATGAACCATGATCTAAATGTAATACTACAGGAACTGTAATTCCTAAATCTTTTACTAATGCTCCAGTCATTGCAGCTACAACATTAAAACCACCCATATATTTTATTGCACCTTCAGAAGCTCCTAAAATAATTGGAGATTTCTTTTCTTCAGCTGCTAATAAAATTGTTTTAGTTCATTCTAAATTATTAATATTAATATGAGGAATAGCATATTTACCTTCATAAGCGTCATTAATCATTTTTTTAGCATTTACAAATGGAAAACAATGTGAATCGTTAGCCTTATCTGTGGAATGAAATTTGTTTTTAAATTTGTTTTTTATATCTTGTATATTCATTATTTTCCTTCGAAATATTTTTTTATATTTTTTTTATATTTTATATATTATACAAAATATGAATTTGTTTTATTTAAAACTTTTATTTAAATAATTTGCTATTTTTTGAACATCAAATCCTTTTTTAGAATATAGTTCATTCCCATCCATTGATTCTCCAAAAGTAAAAGCTCCAATATGTAAATTTATTTGATTTTTTTTATTAAATAATAATCATTTATAATCAGATGATGCTTCAATAGTTATTAATGCTTTTTTAGCTTCGAATAATGCATTTTTTTCTTCAATAGGAAGTTCTATTGCTTTTTCAAGACAAGGAACAGAAACTACTTTTAAATTTTTAACTTTTTTAGCAATTTGAAGAGCTAATGCAACTTCTGATCCACTAGCTGCTATTACAAAATCTGGTTTATAAATATCATTAATTGCATAAGCTGAATTCTCTTTTTGTTTATGTGAAAATGGAAATCCTAATTGACCTAAATTTGTTTCAATATTTTGTCTTGAAAGAATTATTATATTTGTAGTTTCTTTTGATTCAAATGCTTCAATTAAAGCTAATCTTAATTCTGTTTGATTCATTGGACGGTGAACATGAACATTTTCTATTGCTCTTAGCATTGGAAGTTGATCATAAGCTTGATGAGTTGGACCATCTCCACCAATTAAATATGAATCATGAGAAAATAAAAATATGTTAGGTATTTTCATCATTGCACCTAATCTTATAGCGCTTTTCATATAATCTGCAAAAACTAAAAATGTTCCTGAAATAACTTTTAATCCACCATGTAAATTAATTCCATTTGATATTGCGGCCATAGCGAATTCTCTAATACCTAAATCAACATTTTTTCCTCCATAAACAAATGAATTATTACCTGTTTTAATATTTGTTGAAGATGATATATCAGCATTTAAAGAAAGAATATTAGGAACTTTTGAATCAATACCATCCATATATTTTTTAAAATATTCTCTTGTTGAAAGATTTTCTTGAAAAAGATTATCAATATTAAAAATTTGAGAAAAATCAAAACTATTAGCTATTAATTTTTGAACTAAAGAAAACTCTGCTGAATAATCACGTTTATAAATAGAACATCTTTTAACTCAATTTTGGTATTCAGATTCTCCTCTTAAATAAACATTATTTTTAAAATGATCATAAATATCTTTATCAAAATTTCATGTTTTTTTATCAAAATTTGAATCAAAATATCTATTAAATGAATCTAACATTTCATCATCAACCATTCCATGATGACCTTTATTTGAATCTTGAAATTTAGTTGATTCAGCGATAATAGTTGATACTTCAATAAATGATGGTTTTGTTGATCTTTGAGCATTTAAAATTGCATTTTGAATATCTATTGGATTATTTGAAACTTTTTGATAATATCAATTAGCAGATTCAAAACGTTTTTGTAAATCTTCATTAAATACTAATGAAACATCTGAATCAAGCTGAAATCTATTTGAATCATGAAGAACAATTAATTTATTTAATCCTAATCTTCCAGCTATTGAAGTTGATTCATATGATATTCCTTCTTGTAAATCTCCATCACCTACAACTGCATATGTAAAATGATTAAACATATCTTTTATTGGTGCTGCTGCTAAATTTTCTAATTGTTTTTGAGCAATCGCCATTCCTACAGCCATTGCAAATCCTTGACCTAATGGACCTGTTGAAGCATCTATAAAATTATTTAATTTATTTTCATACTCTGGATGACCAGGAGTTAAAGATCCTTCTTTTTTAAATTTTTTAATTTCTTCTAGACTTAATAAACCTGAAAAATGTAAAATTGGATAAAGAGACATTGCTCCATGTCCTGCCGATAAAACAAAACGATCTCTATTTATTCATTTTCCATTTGAAGGACTTATTTTAATAAATTTTGTATATAAAGTATAAAGTATTGGTGCTGCTGAAATAGCCATTCCAATGTGACCACCACCAGCTTCTTTTATTGCTTTCAATCCTAAAAATCTAATTGCATTTATATTTTTTTTATCATTTAAGTTCATAATTTCCTTCTTTACTAAATTGTTATATTATCAATAATTTTTTTTGTATTTAAGCATTTTTGTTCAAAAATAGCTCTTTCTTTTTTAAGATAAATTAAATATTGATCATTTGATGCTACTAAATTAGAATGATTTTCAAAAAATTCATTATTTTTATTATTTTTAAGTTTTTGTAATAATTTAGCATTTTTCGATTCTATTTTAATTAATTTAGACATTTTTTTTATTAAATAAGTTAATTTTTTAACATCTTTTTTTAATTGAGAAATATTTTTTTCGCTATGAGATTTTATTTCTTTAGTTTTTAATTCTTCTAATTTAATTTCATTCAAAAAAACTTTTTCATCATTTAATTCATTTGTTTTATCAAAAAAATCTTTATTTGAATTATCTTTTTCATCAATATTTTCTTTATCATTCATAATATCTCCTAATTATTATTATAAATTATACATTTTAGACCCTACTTTTTAATAAAATAGAATTATTTTAATAATTTCTATAAATTTTTATTTTTTTCTTACATATATAATTATGGAAATATTCCATAAATATATAATTATTAGGAAAGTAGAATATATGAGCGATAATAAAAAAGAAATTATTGATATTATGTCAATAATAGAAAAGAAAATAGGAAAAGAATCAATAATGACTCTCGGATCAAGACCACATGAAGAAGTTGATGTTTTTTCTTCAGGATCAATTGTTTTAGATCATATTTTAGGAATTAATGGTTTCCCAAAAGGAAGAATTATTGAATTATTTGGTCCTGAATCTTCAGGAAAAACAACCTTAGCTCTTCATGCTATTTCTGAAATACAAAAAAATGGAGGAATAGCAGCTTTTGTTGATGCTGAACATTCTATTGATCCAAAGTATGCTAAAAATTTAGATATTGATATTGATAATTTAATTTTATCGCAACCAGATTCTGGGGAACAAGCATTAGAAATTGTAGATATGCTTGCTAAAACTGGAAAAATAGACTTAATAATAGTTGATTCAGTTGCCGCTTTAGTTCCTGAAGCTGAGTTAAATGGAGAAATGAGAGATCAAACAATAGGTGCTCAAGCAAGACTTATGTCTAAAGCTTTAAGAAAAATTACAGGATCTCTTAATAAAAATAAAACAACAATTATTTTTATTAATCAGATAAGGGAAAAGGTTGGTGTATTTTTTGGTTCTCCGGAAACAACATCTGGAGGAAGAGCACTTAAATTTTATGCCTCTATAAGAATTGATATTAGAAAAATATCAAATACAAATAAAGGAACTGAAATAATCGGAACACTAATTAAAATGAAGGTTGTAAAAAATAAATTAGCACCTCCTTTTAAATCTGGAATTACCGAAATTATTTTTTCAAAAGGAATTTCTAAAGTTAATGAAATAATTGATCTTGCAGAGCAATTTAATATAATTAGTAAAAAGGGTTCATGATTTTCATATGATGAAAAAAATCTTGCCCAAGGAAAAGAAAAACTTAAATTATTATTAGAGCAAGATGATATTTTATATAAAAATATTTATGATAAAGTAATGGAAAAAATAAAAAATTAATTATTTAGTTTTACAATATTTTAAAAAAACTATCTAAAAGCATTTTTTGGGTAGTTTTTTTAAATATAAAAAAATAAATAAAAAAATAATTTTTATTGTTATAATAAAAATAATTTAAATTTTAAATTGCCGATTTAGCTCAGTGGTAGAGCAGCTGGCTGTTAACCAGTTGGTCACAAGTTCAAATCTTGTAATCGGCGCCAATGGCCTATTGGTGAAGCGGTTAACACACATGGTTTTCATCCATGGATTCACGGGTTCGAGCCCCGTATAGGTCACCATATTTTGGAAGCTTAGCTCAGCTGGGAGAGCGTCGCCCTTACAAGGCGAGGGTCATGGGTTCGAGTCCCCTAGCTTCTACCATGCCGTTTTAGCTCAGCAGGCAGAGCAACTGACTTGTAATCAGTAGGTCGTAGGTTCGATTCCTATAAACGGCACCATAAGCGCCCTTAGCTCAGCAGGTAGAGCAAATGACTTTTAATCATTGGGTCAGAGGTTCAAATCCTCTAGGGCGTACCATATGTTTTTTAACAACCACCTATTATCAATATATTGATAATTTGCGCGAGTGGTGAAATTGGCAGACACGCAAGTTTTAGGCACTTGTGCCTTATGGTGTGAGGGTTCGAGTCCCTCCTCGCGCACCAAATCATATTTTGTTCGAACTTCTCTTCAATAAAAGGGAAGTTTTTTTTATTTTATTTTTTGAATAAATGCAAATCTATCTTTACCATTGATATCTTTAACGATAGTAAAACCTTCATCTTCAAAAAAAGAAACATTTAATGGATTTATTTCAAAAAATAAATAACCATTTAAATTAAGAAAATTTTCGTATTGACTTATTATTTTTTTATAATAAAAAAGTCCATCTTTTAAATCGGTTAAAGCGATTTTTGGTTCATATTTAATAACAGAAAGATCTAAATTTTTATATTCATCTAAAGAAATATAAGGCGGATTAGAAACAATTAAATCAAATTTATTATTTATTTTATTAAATAAATTAGATTTACAAAAATTAACATCTAATTCATTAATCTTTTTATTGATATGTATTTGCTTTTTACTTTGATTAGAAATATCTGAAGCATATATATTTCAATTATTAAATTTCTTTTTCAAAGCTAAGGCTATAAAACCACTTCCTGTACAAAGATCTAATACATTATTTATTTTTTTAGGATCAACAATTTTTTTAATTAAAATAATTAATTCTTCAGTTTCATATCTAGGAATTAATATTTTTTTATTAACATTTATTTTAACATCTTGCATTTCTATATGTCCAATTATTTTTTGAAAGGGCATATTTTTTTTTATTTTTTGTCTTTCTTTAAAACTAACATGTGGATCTAAATTATATTTTCTTTTTTCTTTAGAAAATTCTTCAATTCTATCCATATATTTTTTAAATTCTTCATCATAGTAATATCTAATAGAATCCAAAAAATTACGCATATTTTTATTAAAAGCTAATTTATATAAAAACATTCCTGCATTATCTGCTAAACCTCAAATTGTTTTTTCTCTTTTTATTATTTCTCTTATTTTTATTTTCGGACTATTAGGATATATTCTATATTCTAATCAATATTTATCATTGCCATTTTTTCAAGAAACTAATAAATAATAATCTTCTGGTAAAAAATTTTCAATATTATATTTAGTAAAAATTCCTTTAGTTTTAAGACCGAACTCTAAATCTTTTTCTAACTCTCTTTTAATTTTAAAAGTTCTTTTAAAAGCTAAAATGAATGAATCTCATAATTGATCAGAATTAATTTTTGGAGATAAAAATTTAGGTTTTTTATCTGATTTAAAAAATAAATATAAAAAATTATAATTTATTTTTCTTCTAAATTTTTTTATTACATAAATAACTTTTGATCTTCTATACTCATCAACTAATGAAGTATATTTTCGATCATTTTCATCAATTATTTTTATAACCTTCATTGGCTTTTTTTGTTTCTTATTTTTTTTCATTTATATTCTGTTTCTATTAAATTAAAAAAACGAAATTTTGTTTTTTTATAATCTTGTAATATATACAATATTTAATTATATATTAACTAATAAAAAACTAATTGAGAACTATTTAATAATTATTGAATTACGCCTGTAATTATTAAAATTAAAAATAATATTGCTATTAAAAAAACAATAAATCCTATTAAAAAAATTCATTTTAAATTTTGTGAAAGTCTCTCTGCATTTTTATTAAAAACAATTCTTAAAAGGTTTCTTATAAATCAACAAAGACACGGAATAAGAAAAGAAATAGCTATTATTATAATAATTGCAATTATTAAAGGTGATGAGGTTGCATCAATTGGATTATTTATTTTCATAATTATTTAAAAATTATTATACTTTGAAAAACTATTTAATAAATAAAATTATAATTGCTATAATTATTTAGAAATGAAGTTAATTGTTGGTTTAGGAAATCCTGGAGATGAATATAAAGGAACAAGACATAATGTTGGTTTTGATCTTTTAGATAAGCTTATTAAAAAATTTGGAGTTACATGAACTAAATCAAAGTTTAATGGAGAAGTTTATATAAATGAAGATTTTATTTTAGCTAAGCCTCATACTTTTATGAATCTTAGTGGAAATTTTGTAAAAACTATATCTGACTATTATAAGATTAATCATGTTGATATTTTAGTTATTTATGATGATGTAGATACAGCAATTGGAAAAGTAAAAATTAAAACCAAAAGTTCATCAGGTGGACAAAATGGAATTAAAAATATTATAGAAGTTATGGGAACTAACGAAATTAAAAGAGTAAAAATAGGTATTGGAAGACCAGACCAAAAATCCATTCCTCTTTCATTATATGTTCTTTCACCTTTTATAAAAGAAGAAAGAAAACAAATAGATAAAACATTAGATAAATTAGTAGATCCTTTAATTACGTTTATTTATAATGATATTAAAGTTATGTTAGATAAATTTTCTGAAGTGAAAGATGAGAAATAAATATTTATTAGCTGTTAGTGGTGGAGTAGATTCAATGATTTTACTTTATAAAAATAAAAATAAAAATATAGTAGTTACTTTTGTTAATTATAATTTAAGATCAGAAGCAAAATTAGAAGAAGAAATTGTTAAAAATTTCTGTATTAAAAATAATATAAAATTTTATATTCATTCAGCTTTTTTCAAAGAAGAAGGAAATTTTCAAAGTTGAGCAAGAAAAGAAAGATATGATTTTTTTAAAAAAATTTATGATTTAGAAAATTGTTCTAAATTACTTTTAGCTCATCATAAAGATGATTTTTTAGAAACATATTTTTTAAATAAAAACGTTAAAAGGTCTCCATCGTTTTGGGGAATTAAAAAAAATAATAATCTTTTTAAAATGAATATTTACAGGCCATTTATAAATAAATATTATAAAAATCAATTGTATAAAATTGCTAAAAAGAAAAATGTTCCATTTAATGACGATAAATCAAACTTTGAAGAAAAATATTCTAGAAATAAAATTAGAAAAGAATTGGCATCTTGACCTATTTGAAAAAAAGAAATTTTGTTTTTAAAAATTAAAGTAAAAAATTTTTTTTTAATTATAAGAAATAAAAAAATTAATAATCTTTATAACAAGTGAGAAAAAGAAAATTTTTCTATTTCTTTTTTAAAAAAAAATCAAAATTTAGCCTTTGATTTAGTTTTTAATTATTTAATTAATAAATATAATGAAATAAAAATTTCAACAGAAAAAATAAATTCTATAAAAGCGTTTATTTTTGCTAATAACGAAGCCAAAAAAATTTATTTAGGGAAATCTTGTTTTTTATATAAAGATAATAAATATATATATAATATTTTAAATGAGTAATGATATAAATTTTTTAATTGAAGATGATTATGTTTTTTTATTTAAATCTGATTTTGAGAATATTTTTAATGTTTTTAAAAAACATTATCCAGAACATAAAAATTCCTATGTTGATGTTATGATAACAAATAATAAAAAAATAAAAAAGATTTCAAAAGATTCTAGAGGAATCAATAAAGAAACAGATATTTTATCATTTCCATTTGAAGGTTTTATTAATTTTGGTGATGATGTCTCAAAGCCTCTGGGTGAAATAATATTATCTTATGAAAAAATTCAAACGCAAGCGGGTGAATTTAATCATTCATTAAGAAGAGAGTTTTGTTTTCTTTTCACGCATGGGCTAATACATCTTTTAGGATATGATCATAAATCAAATCTTGAGGAAGAAAAAGAATTCAATAAAAAAGTTTATAATATTATAGATGAATTATCAATTAAAAGAAATTAATTATAAAGAGGTGTTGTGTTACAGGAGTTAATAAAATTAGCGAATAATTCATATTGTAAATACTCAAATTTTAGAGTAGCTTGTATTATCGAATTAAAAAATCAAATGATTAAAGGAGTAAATGTTGAAAATGTTTCATTTCCAAATTCAACATGTGCTGAAAGATCTGCAATTTCAGTAGCTTATTCTTTAGGGGTAAATCTTAAAGAAGCTATAAGGGTTCATATTTTTTCTCCTGATTCAAAAGATATTCTTCCTCCATGTGGTTCATGTAGACAAAATTTAGCAGAACATTTAGACTATAATATTGATATTGTAATGTATAGTAATGATGGTAATTATAAAGTTGAAAAGCTTTCAAATTTAATTCCTTATAAAGTTGAATTAAAGGAATTAAAGGTTAATTAGTGAATAAAAGAATTTGTTTCATTTCAATAATTGGAAGACCTAATGCAGGAAAATCTACATTACTTAATAATATTTTAAATTATAACTTGGCAATTGTTTCATCAAAAGCCCAAACTACTAGAGATCAAATAATTGGTGTTTATACTCATGAAAATTATCAATTAATTTTTACAGATACACCCGGAATTCATAAAAAACAAAGTATTTTTGGTGAAAGTTTAAATAAAAAATCATTTGAATCAATAAATGAAAATGATTTAATTTTATTTTTACAACCAGCAAATGAAGAGATTTGAAGAGGAGATGATTTTATATTAGAAAAAATAAAAGATTTGGAAATTCCTAAGATTGCACTTATTACAAAAATTGATTTAATTAATGATCCTAAGATTATTCAAGAAAAGAAAGATTATTTTTTAGAAAAAAATATAAATGATGTTATTTGTATTTCAAATAAAAATAAAAAATCTATTGATAGTTTAATAAATGAATTATATAAATATACTTATGAATCAGAATTCTTTTATGATCCTGACGATATAACAGATAAATCTATTTCATTTTTAGCAAAAGAAAAAATTAGAGAAAGTGCTATTAATAATTTAAGAGATGAAGTTCCTCATGCAATATTAATTGAAATAGTAGGTTTCGATGAAAGTGATGAAAATAAAACAAAAATCGAAGCTAATATTATCGTTTCAAAAGAATCACAAAAAGCAATTTTAATTGGTAAAAATGGATCAATGATTAAAAGAATTGGATCTGATGCAAGAAAAAAAATAGAATTACAATTAAATAAAAATGTTTATCTTCAAACCAAAGTTTTAGTTGATAAAAATTGAAAAAATGATCCTAAAAAACTTAAAAAATATGGTTATTAATTTTTCTTATAAGAATTGCTCCACCATTATTTATAATTTCATAACTTAAATTATCTTTTTCATCTAAAATATCTGTTGCAATGATATTCATAGAACCAAATCCTTTTCCAGTTATTATAATTGCTTCATCTTCATGATTATCATATTCAAATTCAAGAATAAAATTTAGAACTTTAGCTACTGCTTCATTCTCTGTATAACCATGTAAATCTAATGACAACATTATTGATTATTTTTAACGATAAAATCTCTAAATAATTTATCAATTATTCTTGATTTTAAATCTTCCTTTTTAACTTCTTCTTTTAATTTTTTAATTTCTTCTTTAGTTTTTAAACCTCTATATTTAGCCATTAATTCATATTGGTCATCATAATCTTTATCTTTTGGTTCAATTTTTTCATCTTTAACTACTTTTAGAAAAATAAAGAATTGTTTAACTGATTCTTCAGCTTTTTCAAATATTTCTTTTTGGAAACTTTTTTCATCTTTTCCTGTCATTGCAATGTAATCTTTTCTTTTCATTCCAAATCTTTCAATATTTTTATCAAGCTCTTCAATAAGTCTTTGAAATTCTTTTAATATTATTGTTTGAGGCACTTCAAATTTATTTTCTGAAATTACTTTTTTCATAAAATCATCTAAAAATTTTGTTTTTGCTTTTTCTTCATCTTCTCTTTTAGTTAAATCACTTAAATATGTTTTAAATTCTTCAACAGTTTTTACATTTTCAATGTTTTGTCTTTTAACAAATTCATCATTTACTTTTTCTTGTTCTTTAAACTTAATAGTGTGTATTTTAATTTCAAAAATTGCTTCTTTCCCTTTTAATTCTTCGGCATGGTAATCATCAGGAAAATTTACTTTTATTTCATAATCTTTATCAATAGTTTTTCCTATTAATTTATCTTCAAAACCAGGAATAAAAGATTTTGAACCGATTATTAATTCAAAGTCTTTTGCTTCTCCGCCTTCGAAATATTTATCATCAATTTTACCTTTAAAATCGAAAAGGATTTGGTTTCCTTTTTCAACTTTAATATCTTTTCCTTCTTTTGGAAGTCAAAGAGCAGATTTTGAAGCATAATTTTCTATTTGTTTTTCAACACTTTCTTTTAGTTCTTTTTCAGTAATTAATTTATAAGGTATTTTAAGACCTTTATATTTTTTAATTTCAATATCTGTAAATATTGGATAAACATAAATTATTTCTAATTCCTCATTAGAAACTTTTTCTACTTTATATGTTGGAGATGAAAGAATTTCATCTGTATCTTTTATTTCTTTAAAAGCTTCCTTTGCTCCTTTATCCAATAAACCTTCAATTGCTTCATATCAAACATCAGAATCAACTATTAACTTATTTTTAATAGCGAATTCTTTCGGAACAGATCCTTTTCTAAAACCTTTTGCAGATAAAGATTTAAGTATTTTATTAAATGATTTTTCTTGTTGTTTTTTTCATTCAGTTTTTTCAAAAATAACTGTTATTTCTAATTCTGATTTTTTTTCATTTAATTCTCTTTTTAATTTCATAATTTTCTCTTTTCTTAATTTGTTTTTTTAATTATATAAATTTAATTATTATTTATAATAACTGAAGATATTTTTTTTGCTATATCACTTAATTTTTCATCGCTTATTTTTCCTAATAAAAAGTTACTTACATCGATAAGATCTTTTGTTATATCTTTATATTTTAAATCTATATTATCTGGAAATAAACTTGATACAAACATTATCAAAGCTTCTACAGAAATTCTTTTAACAATAGTATCTTTGATTTCACTATTTAATTCAATATCATTTATGTTTTTTGAAACAAAATCACTTTGGAAAATAGAATCACATTTTTTAGGATTAAATGTTTTAGTTTCTATTTTAAAATCAAAATCAATTTTTTGATTTATTAAATTTTCAAAAATTACTGTTTTAATATTTTGTTTTATATCTTTTGAATTAAATGCTTTTTCAAAATCTTTTTCATATCCTACTCAGTTAAATTTTGGTATTTCATTGATTAAAAATAATCTCTCTCCACTTATCATTCCATCTTCTTTTTTGAAAATAGCTTCTATGATTTCTTCTCTGGTAACTGTTTTTTGTTTACCCTTTTCATCAATTAATAGATTTTTTTCTAATTCCTTCATTATTTTTTCATAATTTTGAGGAATGTATGGCATCGCCAATTCTTTTTTTAAAATAAGAATTGCTTGTTGTTTATCTGTTTGAGAAATTTTTTTAATTTCTTCAATAACTTCATCATAATAATTTTTCTCGTTCATAATATTAATATTTTATATTAAATTTATTTTAATTAAAAAAATAAATTAAAAAGCCCTATTTTAAAAAAAAAAAAAAATGGCGATCACGGGAGGATTCGAACCTCCGACCACATGCTTAGAAGGCACGTGCTCTATCCCCTGAGCTACGCGACCATTTTATATAAATAGTATTATAATATAAAAATAAAAATTTAGTGATAAAATTTAAAAATGATTAATGATATAAGAGTTCAAAAATATATATCACAAGCAGGCGTTGCTTCAAGAAGAGAAGCTGAAAAATTAATTATTGAAAAAAAAGTAAAAATTAATGCAAAAATTGCTGAGCTAGGTGATAAGGTAAATAAAAATGACAAGGTTTTTGTTAATAATGTTCTTATAAAAGAAATGCCTGATTTAAGATATTATTTATTAAATAAACCTAAAAAAACTATTTGTACTTTAAAAGATAATTTAGGACGAACTCTTGTTACTTCTTTAATTAATGATAATAGTTATTTATTTCCTGTTGGAAGATTGGATTTTAATACAACAGGAGTTTTAATTATTACAAATGATGGAGATCTTGCTGCAAAATTAACTCACCCTTCATATGAAATACCAAGAGTGTATCGAGCAAGGTTAAATGAAAAACTTACTTTAAATGAAATCAAATTTTTAAATAGTGATAAAGTAATTGTAAATGAAAAAAAATCAAAGCAAGAAGTTTTAATAATTGAAAATAGATCTTATCAAGTTACTTTACATGAAGGATCTTATCACCATGTTAAAAAAATTTTTGAAACTGTTGGAAAAAAAGTTATTGACCTTAAAAGAGTTTCTTTTGGCGGAATTACTTGTGAAAAATTAATGGTAGGAGAATATCGAAATCTAAAACCATTTGAACTTAAAAAATTAAAACTACTTGTTGAAAATAAAAAATAATTATTTAAGATTATCGAAAATATCTTCACCAATTTCAGCTATAGGAACTCCAAAATTTTTAGCTACAATATTTCCAAGAGTTGCTAATGATTCAACATCAGGTAATCTTTTAAATTTTCCTTTAAATAATTTAGAATAAATTGTTGCTGGAAGATATTCTCTTGTATGATCTGTACCTTTATATGTTGGATCATTTCCGTGATCTGATGTTATTAATAATAAATCATCTTCTTTTAAAGTATTAATAAGTTTTGCTAATTTAATATCAAATTTATTAATATTTTCTGCATATCCTTCCGGATTTCTTCGATGTCCATAATGAGAATCAAATTGAACTAAATTTATAAAAATAAATTCATTAACTGTATTTTTAGAAACTAAATCAATAGCTATATCCATTCCGTCTTCATCACCATTTGAATGATAAGATTTGGTAATTCCTTGGCCATTAAAAATATCATTAATCTTTCCAATTCCTATTACTGAAATTCCTGCTTCTACTAATTTTTCCAAAACAGTTCCTTTTGGAATTTGGCATGCATAATCTTTTCTATTAAAAGTTCTTATATTTTTTCCATCTTTTTGAATATAAGGTCTTGCTATAATTCTTCCTACATTTCATTCTGGATTTGAATCACAAATTTCTCTTGCTTTTTGACAATAAAAATGTAATTTTTCTACTGGAATATTTTTTTCATTTCCACATATCTGAAGAACAGAATCTGCTGATGTATAAAGAATTATTTTATTATTATTTGTTTCTTCATCTGCATATTTATCTATAATATCTGTTCCAGAAGCTGGACAATTTCCAATTATTTTTCTTCCATCAAGATGTTTTTCTAATTCATCTATTAATTCTTTTGGAAAACCATTTGGAAAAACTGGTTTTGGAATTTTAGTTTCTATCCCCATCATTTCTCAATGACCTGTTAATGTATCTTTCCCATTTGAAATTTCATGAACTTTTGCGGTATATCCTATTTGTTCTTTTATTTTTCCAGCATTATGAATTTTCGCAATTGATGTAATTCCTAATTTTTTTCATGTAGGAATATTTAGTAATTCTGTTTTTGAAACACTATAAAATGTATTAACACCAATATCTCCAAATTTTTTCGATTCATTATCCTCACCAATTCCAAGCGAATCAGTAACAATCATTATTATTCTTTTAAATTTCATTTTTTTACCTCGGTCATTCATGATATGGTGCCATTTACAAGATTTGAACTTGCGACCCCTTCCTTACCATGGAAGTGCTCTACCCCTGAGCTAAAACGGCTTCTATTATTTAAAATTATAATAAACTTTTGCTTGTTTCTATTTTTTTTTATTATATTCTTTAAGAATTTTAGCTAGTTCTTTAGGAGAAATATCTTTTTTAAAAATAATTTCTTCTATTGCTTTTTCTTTAGCTCTTAAATTATCTTCCTTTTGAATATATTCATAATTATCTTTTAATTCTGATAAATTTTTTGGATAAATATTGTGTCTCTTAGATATTTTAATTAGATATTCCTTTATTTCCTGAATTTCATTTTTATCATAAGAAAATTGTATTTTTGATTTATATTCTTCTGGAAGATCCTTGTCGTTTTTAGCTATATAAGAAATAACATATTTACCTCAAGGATCATTTATATTAAAATCATTAATAAAATAATATTTTAATAAATCTTTTTGTTTTATAAAACTTATAATCATTCTTTCAGTATATTTAAAAATTAATTCTTTTTGTTCTTCTAAATTATTTGGTTTAGTTGTTGGATTATTTATTTGTTTTGTGTCTAAATTTAATTTATCATAACTTAAATTTAGTGTTTTAATAATTTCCAAATAATCAATTGATAATTTATTTGATATATCCTTTATTATTTTTTTTTGAATAATTTCAGGAGCCAGCTCAATAACTTTTTTTATTTTTTGCAAAAAAGGCATAATATTATTTTCATTTTTTAAATCAAAATTTTCTTCTATTTTATTAATAATAAATTTAAATGATGAAATGCTATTGGCAAAAAGTGATTCAATTATTTCTTTACTTTCTTCATATTTATTAATTATTTCATCAGGGTCCTTAGCATATGTGTTTACAATGATAGATGTTTCTATTTTTGCTTTTATTAATTCAGTACAAATTTTCAGTGCCGCTTGCTGACCAGCGGGATCTCCATCTAAAAAAATAATTATTTTTTTATTAAGTAACTTTTTAATATGATTTATTGTTAGGTTAGTTCCCATTATAGCAATAGCATTTTTTATATTTATTTTTCAAAGAGCTATAACATCCATATAACCTTCACAAATAATAACTTCTTTTTCTTCTTGCTCTTTTATATAATTAAAATTATAAAAAATTTCATTTTTTTTAAAAACTAATGATTCTTTAGAATTAATATATTTAGGTCCTGGTTGGTTATCATCTAATTTTCTTCCAGATAATCCTACGATATCTCCAAAATCATTTTTAATAGGAAAAATTATTCTATTAGAAAAAATAACATTTTCTTTTTCATCTACTAAAAAACAATTCATTATAGTTGCTAAATCATGACCTTTTTCTAAAAGGAATGAAAGATAATTTTTACTATTTTTATCATTTATTGGAGCATAACCAATATTAAATGTTTTTAATAATTCTTTATTCAATTTTCTCTTTAATAAAAAATTATTTAATTCAGAATTTTTATTTCTTTCTTCTTTTAAAATTGAATATGAAAAGAAAGAAACTACATCTTTAAAAACTTCAATCATTTTTTCTTGTTCATCTGTATATTTTTTTTCATTAATTTTTTCATAAAAATTATCTATTTCAAAATTATATTTTCTATTTAAATAATCAATAATTTCTGGCATTTTCATTTTTTCAAATTCTTTTAAATATGTAATTACATTCCCGCCAACACCACATGAAAAACATTTAAAAATTCTTTTTTCTCTAGAAATAGAAACTGATGGATTAGAATCATTATGAACTTTGCAAATAATTTTTAGTGAATTGCCTGATGAAACAATTGTAGAAAAATCACTTATTACCTCTACAATATCAACATTTTCTATAGCTTCTTGTAATTTCATATTTAAATTATAAATAATTTTCTATTTCAGTTATTTTAATTCTTTTTTGTTGCATATCGTCTCTTGTTCGAATAGTTACCATTTTATCTTCTAAACTTTGGTAATCAAATGTAATGCAATAAAAAGTACCTATAGAATCTTGTCTTCTATATCTTTTCCCTATTGAGCCTGATTCATCAAATGTAACTGAAATATTTTTTTTAATTAATGAATGATATATTTCAGTTGCTTCTGGAGATAACTTTTTAACAAGAGGAAGAATTGCAAACTTATAAGGACAAAGCTCCTTTGCTAATTTCAAAACTATTCTTGTATCGTTTTCATCCACTTTTTCTTCTACATATGCATCAACTAAGCAAACTAATAATAACCTATCTAATCCCACACTAGGTTCAATTACATATGGTATTATTTTTTCATTAGAATTAGGATCAAAATAAAATTGTTTTTCTTCAGCCAATAAATTATGTGATTTTAAATCAAAATCTTTTCTATTTGATATTCCCATAACTTCTCCCCAACCAAAGGGAAAAAGAAATTCTATATCAGTTGTTCCACCAGAATAATGAGCAAGCTCTTCTTTATCATGAACCCTTATACGAACATCATTTTTATTATTTAAAAATGATGAAATAAATTTAAATGATTTATCTACATAGTATTTATATCACTTATCAGCTTCTTCGGGAAAAGTAAAAAATTCAAGTTCCATTTGTTCAAATTCTCTTGTTCTAAAAATAAAATTACCAGGAGTTACTTCATTTCTAAATGATTTTCCAACTTGTCCTATTCCAAAAGGTAATTTAAGCCTTAATGCTCTTTGAACATTAGAAAAATTTATAAAAATTCCTTGAGCGGTTTCTGGTCTTAAAAATGTTTTTGTTTTTTTATCTTCAATTATTCCTTGATATGTTTCAAATAATAAATTAAAATTTTTAATTTCATCTCAATCTGTTTTTTCATTATCATAAAAAGAAACTTCCTTTTTTAAAAATTGTTCAAGTTCTTCTTTTGATAAATTGCTTGAGTTCTTTTTTGTTATTTCTTCATAAATGTGATCTGCTCTATATCTTTTGTGATTTATCTTATTTTCTATTAAAAGATCAGTAAAATTATCAATATGTCCAGATGCTTTTCAAACATTAGGATTTAATAATATTTTTGAATCTATTGCAACATTATTTATTTCAAAATTTATAAAATTCTTTCATCATAATTGTTGAATATTATTTTTAATCAAAAGGCCAAAAAAACCATAATCTCAAGAATTAGCAAATCCACCATAAATTAATGAAGATTGAAAAACAAAACCAGAATTTTTTAAATGAGAAGTTATTTTTTTAAAATCTTTATCTTTGCTCGAAAACATAATAAAAATTTATTAAGCGATTTCTTCTATTGTTTTTTTAATAATTTCTCTTTTTTTTCTTAAATATTCTTCTGCTGTTATATATCTTAATTTAAATAATTTTTCTAATTTTTTTAATTTTATTTCAACTTTAGCTAATTCAGTTTTTTCATCAGGAATATCTTGTTCAATTTCTGAATATAACATTTGTTGTTGAGGAATAAATTTAGTATTTTGAATTTCCTGAGAAACTTGTGGAACTGAATTTGGTTGTAATGGAACAAATTGCATTTGTTGTTGTGGTTGCATTTGTTGTTGTGGTTGCTGCACAGGGATTTGAGATGTTGAAATTTGAATTGTTTTTGTAACAAATGGACTTTGAGTTTGAACTATTTGTTGTTGTGGTTGCTGAACTGGGATTTGTTGTGTGTAATGTTGCACAGGGATTTGTTGTTGATATGATTGAGGAACTACAACTTGTTGAGGTTGGAATTGTTGTACAGGGATTTGTTGTGAATGTTGATGAGAATTATAATTTACATGTGCGTTTGGAACATTAAATTGAGTAGTATTAAACGGGTTAAAGTTTACATTATGTGTCGCATCAACTGTTGATGGTTGAAAATTACTTCTATTTGCAAGTCTTTCCTCTGAAATTGAAGAAACTTTATTTATATGATCTTGATTATTTCCGAATTTATTATTCATTATTTAAACTCCTCTTTAAATATATATATTATTATAGTCTTTTTTTAAATTAAAATTTTTATTAACTTTTTTATATTAAAATTAATATAAATAAATTTGGAGAAATATGAAAATACTTGGAATTGATATAGGCGGGACAACTGTTAAGGGTTTATTAATAAATAGTGAAAATAAATCAATAATTAAAGAAGTTAAACCTTTTAAAACTGAATTAGGAAATGATTTGAAATGATTATTCAATAATTTAAATAATTTAGGTTTTTCTCAAGATACTTATGATTTACTAGGAATTAGTATCCCTGGTTTTTTAGACCATGAAAAAGGCATTGTAATTTCTAGTGGAAATATGAAAATTAATAATTTAGATGTTAATAAAGAAGTTAGTAAATATATAAATAAAAAAGTTTTTATTATTAATGATGCAAATGCTGCAGCGTTAGGAGAACATTGAGCAGGTGCTGCTAATAGTTTTTCTTCTTTTTTATATTACACAATAGGTACAGGTGTAGGTGGAGCATTATTTTTAAATAATAAATTAATTTATGGATCGCAAAGTTTTGCTGGGGAATTTGGACACGGTGGTTCCTTTACTAGTTACGACGATAAAATTTCTTGTGGTTGTGGATTAAAATATTGCATGGAAAAGGGATCAAATGCTAAAGCATATAAAAATGAACTAAAAAAAATTGCCTTAGAAAAAAATAATTCTTTATTAGCAAACAAAATAAAAGAAAGAGGAGAAGAATTTGATTTGGTTGATGTAGTTGATCTTTTCCATAAAAACGATGAAAATGTTATTAAAGCATTTAGCAATGCTTCTGATGCAATAGCAAAACATATAGCAACTTTATTATATGCCATTAATCCTAGTGCTGTAATAATAGGCGGGGGAATTTCTGGATTAGGTGATTCTTTTTCAAATTTAATAAAAGAAAGAACTTTATTATATGCAGATAATATAGTTCTTAAAAAAACAATATTTAAAACTGCTCTTTTAAAAAATACTGCTGGTTCTTTTGGAGCTGCTTATTGAGCTATTATAAATAATAAATAATTAAATTTTTCTTTTTTTACTTTTAAATTTTTGAATTATTCCAAATCCTAATCACAATATTAAAAAGACAGCTGGTGAAATTAATAATCATAAACTAAGAGATTGGTAATTTGTGTTTATTCAAATAAAAACTGGAGAAATATTTTCTGAATTTATTTGTTTTACTTGAGATAAAATTGAACCTACTTGATTTTTCACTTCATTTAAATTTAAATTATTAATATCAATTTTTAATTTTTCTAATTGAACAATACTTTGACTAAGAGTTTGTTTTAAATCTGGAAAAAGTTCTATATTAGGATTATTCAATTGCGTTTGCAATGATAAAGTAGTTTCATCAAGCAATTTTATAATAGTATTATGATCAAATTTATTAATATTTTGAAAAACACTATCGGCTTCATTTATTACACTATTAATAGTGGCATTTACATTATTAATTAAAAATAAAAAATTTTCTTTAAAATAAAACAATGCTGCACCCAAAGCTATAATAATTAATAAAATTGTTACAGTTATTGCATATGATATGAATTTAAATATTTTTAATATCATAATTTAATTATATCATTTTGTTTTATTACAAATATTTTAATTATTAATAAAAATTAATAATTAATTCTTTTTTCAATTTCATTTTTAACTATTTCGAAAATATCTTTTTTTGATAATTTTCCATCAACAATAAAAAATCTTTCTTTATTGTCATTAATAACTTCTTTATAACCATCATAAACATCTTGAAAAAAAGAAAGTGGTTCTTTTTCTAATCTATCTAGTTCTTCGTTTTTTAATGATTTTCTTTTTATTGCATCTTCTGGAGATAAATCAATAAAAAAAGTTAAATCAGGAACTGTTTTATTTGTTCCTATTTCATTTAGTTTTTTTATATTATCAATTCCTAATTTTCTTCCCTTGCCTTGGTAAGCTAATGATGAATCTATAAAACGATCGCAAAAAACAATTTTATTTTCTTTCAAAGCTGGTCAAATTATTTTTTCTAAATGTAATCTTCTAGATAAAAGATAAGCAATTGCTTCTGACATTGGATCAATTTCATTTTTTATATCTAAAACAAATTTTCTTATTTTTTCACTTTCTTTTAAATTAACTCCACCAGGTTCTCTTGTAACAACTAATTTATTTAGTTTAATTAATTTAGAAAAATATTTTTCTAATTGTAAAACTAATGTTGTTTTTCCACAACCATCTAAACCCTCAAACGTTATAAACATTATTTAATATCTTTCCTATTCTCTAAAGCATTTTCAAATGAAATATTATCAACATATTGAAAAGATACTCCAAAAGGCATTCCTGTTGCTAATTTAGTTATTTTTTTATGATTTACTTTTTTTAATATTTCAGATATTGTATATTGACCTTCATCGGTATTACTAATACCTATAATAATTTCTTCAAATTTTTTTCCATATTCATTTAAAAAATCAAACGAATATTCAATTTTTTTATTTCCTTTTTTATCATAAATTAGGGGCACTAAAAAATATTTGCCCAAAAAAAAATTTAAGTTTTCTATTTTTTCTATATTTTTTTTATCTTCTAAAATTAAAAGCTTTTTTTCTCTTTTTTCATTTTGACAAATTAAACATAAATCTTCATCTGAATAAACAGAACAAAATTGACAAATTTTTATATCTTTTTTCAATAATTTTATTTCATTAATTAAATTATCAAAATCTTTTGTTTCCATTTCTATAAAATTATTAATTATTTTTTCAGATATTGCTTTAGAAAGTGAAAACTCTTTAATGAATAAATTTATTAAATTAATAATTTTTTCTGTTTTCATATTTATTTTAACTAAAATCCAAATCCTGAAGGAGCTTTTGGTGAATTTTTCTTGTACTCATTTTCAATTTTTTGCAATACTTCATTAATCGAAATAATTATTAAATCTTGTAGTGTTTCTTTATCACTTGGATCTACTAAAATTTCGTTTATTTCTATAGAAATTATTTCTCTATTTCCATTAGCTTCAACAGCAACTCCTTGTTTTTCAACTTTAAAAATTGTATCTTTAATTTTTTGTTCTGCTTTAAGCATTTCTTCTTGCATTTTTTTTGCTTGTTCAAGAATCTTATTCATATTCATATATTTCCCCCATAATTTATTTAGCTTTTAAAAATTTTACCAAATAATTGCTTTCCTTTTTCTCTTAAAAAATTATTTTTATTATTTTCAGATTGAACTAAAAGTGGTGGAAGAGGTTTTGGTTGAGGTAGCTTCCCGTTTTGTTTTAATTCCTTCCATAAATTTGCTGCAAGTTGAAAATCACTTTTACTAATAAAAAAAGTATGTAATTGAGTTTCGAATATTTGTAATATATATTTTTTAAATATCGGATCATTTATCAATTGCAATAATTCATTAAGAATAAATTGTTTTTCCGTTACAAATAAAACAAAATTATTTGCACATGAAACCATATGAACATTTATCATTAATTTAGAAATTAAAATAAATTCATCATCTGTTTTAGTTTTATAATTATTAAATTTAGGTTTCATTATTAGCATTTCTTCTTTGCTAGCTAATAGAAATAAATTAATTATTTCCATTTGAGAAATTGGTTTTATTTTTAATTTATTTTCTGTTTCATTTTTATTGTATAAAGGTTTATCCTTAATTTCTTCTTGTTTTTCTTCTTGTTTTTCTTCTTGTTTTTTAAATTCAGCTTCATTATTAAAATAATAAGGAGTATTGGCAAGAATTTCTTTTGTTTTAAGTTTTGAATTAATTTCTTTTTCTGCCTTTTCTAAAGCGTTTATTTCATTTGTATCAAAAACTGGATTTTTATTAATTTCTATTTCTTGAGAATCTATAAGAGATTCATTTAATGATTTTAAAAGATCATCATTTTCATTTACTTCATTTAGAATACTTGTTGATTTATTCAAAATATCATCTGTATTGTATTTTTTGTCTTTATCAATAGATATTTTTGAAGAATTATTTAATGATGAAAAATTAGAAGTATTTTCTTTTGTATTATTAAATTCATCTTCTTGATAATTAGATTCTTCTTGTTCTTGATAATTAGATTCTTCTTGTTCTTGAAATTTGTTTTTTGGATTATTAGATTCGTTTGTTTGGTAATTAGATTTTTCTTGAAATTTATTTTTTGGATTATTATTAGATTCATTTTCTTCTTTAATATCGTTATTAATTAATTCAAAATCATTTGTAATTATTTTTGTTGTTGTTTGCTTTACTTTTTCAATGTTTTGTATTTTTGTTGCATTAATTTTTTCATTTTTATTTAAACAAATTTTCATAAAAGTTATTTCTATAAGTTGTTGTTCATTTTCGCTGTGTTTTAAATTTTTAAGTAAACTTACAAATTCATTAATCATAAAGTATGCATTTTCAATACTAATTTCAATATCATCAAAATTATTTTTGTCATCAAAATCTAATATTTCAGTTGAATTCGTATTTTTAAATAAAATAAAATTTTTAAGAAAATTTATTAAAGAGGAAATTAATCTAACTTGATCTATTCCTTTATTGACTAATTTATTAAAAAGAATTATAAGAGAAGAAAGATCTTTTTTTTCTAAAAGCAAAACAATATCAAATAAATTTTTTCAAGAAGTTATTCCAAAAATTTCATTAATATTTTTTTCTTGAATAAATCCATTAGAAAAAGCATTTACTTGATCAATAATAGATAATGCATCCCTTAATGAACCATTTGCTAAATCAGCTACTATTTTAAGTGCGTTTTCTTCATATTTTATATTTTCTTTATTTAAAATAAATTTAAGTTGTTTAATTTGTGCTTTTTTTGAAATCCTTGCAAAAGAATATCTTTGAACTCTTGATAAAATAGTAAGAGGTAGTTTTTCAGGTTCTGTTGTAGCAAAAATAAAAATTGCATGTTTGGGCGGTTCCTCTAATGTTTTTAATAATGCATTAAAAGCCCCTTTAGATAACATATGAACTTCATCTATAATGTAAATTTTATATTTTCCTTTAGTTGGTAAAAAATTTATTTTTTCTTTAAGATCTCTAATTTCATTTACACCATTATTTGAAGCTGCATCTATTTCTATAATATCTAAAGAATTATTTATATTTCCTTGACAAACTTGACAAGCAATATCTCTTTTTTCAGAATGAATACAATTAATTACATTTGCAAAAATTTTAGCAACAGAGGTTTTACCTGTTCCTCTAGGACCGGAAAATAAATAAGCGTGAGAAATTTTATTAAACAAAAGAATATTTCTTAATGTTTTAATTATATTGTCTTGGCCTACAACTTCATCTAAGGTTATTGGTCTATATAATCTGTAAAATGCTTTATAACTCATATTTTTATTTTATCATTTTAAAAATTAAAGTAAAAGTAAAAAATAAAAAAGAAAATTTTTGGTATATTTAAATTAAGTGATTATGGAGGTTTAATGTGAATTTAGTTATAGTAGAGTCTCCTAATAAAATTAAAACAATAGAAAAATATTTAGGTAAAGATTATTTTGTAAAGGCATCTGTTGGACATTTTTTAGAAATGGTTACAACAGGTAAAGATGGTTTAGGAATTGATTTTGATACATGAGAACCAAAATATAAATTAGATTCTTCTAAAAAAAATGTAATAGAAGATATTAAAAAATCTATTGAAGTTGCTGATTTTATTTATATTGCAACCGATCCTGATCGTGAAGGGGAAGCAATTGGAGAAAATTTAGTTAGTTATTTTAAAATTCCAAAAAATAAATATAAAAGAGTAAGATACAATGAAATAACAAAAGATGCAATTAAACATGCAATCGAAAATCCTGAAGATATTGATTTAAATTTAGTTAATTCTCAAAAAGCAAGAAGAATGTTAGATAGAATTATTGGTTTTAAAACATCTAATTTATTAAAAAGAAAAATTAAAAATTCAAACGGAAAACTTTCTGCCGGTAGAGTTCAAACAGTTTGTTTAAAAATTATTGTTGATAAAGAAAAAGAAATTGCTGCTTTTATTCCTGTTCAATATAATTTAATAAAAGCAAAAATAAGTGAAAATAATTTTGCAAGATTTTATAGTTTAAATAGTCAATTCGAAAATAAAGAATGAATTACAAAAGATGAAGCTGAAGAAATTATGAAGAAATTATCAGGTGAATTAACTGTTATGAAAATGAATACATTACAAAAAGTTGATCCAAAAATTGTTCCTTTAAAACAATCTGCTTTATTTAAAAAATGTAGATTATCATCTAAAGTAATTACTAGTGCCTTGCAAGCTTTATATGAGGGATTTGGCGATGATGGACTTATATCATATCCAAGAACAGATTCTACTAGACTTTCAAATACATTTTTATCACACGCAGGAGAATACATAACTACAAAATATGGAAAAGAATATTTAGCAAAGGATATTAAATCTGTTGCAGGAGATCAAGATGCTCACGAGGCCATTAGACCAACTAATATGGAATTAACTCCAGAAATAGCTAAAGAAAAATATAGTTTAAACGGAAGCCAATATAGTGTTTATAAAATAATTTATAACATTACAATGAGAGCGCTTATGACTCAACCAAAAAGAGAAATTATTAAATATGATTTAGATGATAATGGAAATAGTTTTAGATTGTCATTTTCAAAAATTATTTTTCCCGGTTATACAATTATAAATGATGAAGATGATGAAGTTGAAGATGCAACCATTAAAAAATATGATATTGGAGAAAAAATTAAAGTTTTAGAATATCAAAATACTGAAAATGAAACAAAACCTCCTAGTAGATATACTGAAGGAACATTAATTGCTAAAATGGATGAAATTAAAGTTGGTCGTCCTTCTACTTTTTCTGAGATGGTTAATAAAAATTTAACAAGAAATTATATTAAAAAAGAAGGTTCTTCATTAATTCCTACAGAACTTGGTGTAAATGTTTTAAATAAATTATTAGAAGGTTTTCAAAAACAATTTTCAGAAAATTATACAGCGCTTGTAGAAAAAGATTTAGATGAAATAGCAAGTGGGATTGTAGATTATAAAAAAATAATGCAAAGCTTTTGAAATAAATTTGATGAAACATTTAAAACAGCACAAGTTACATTAGAACAAACAATTTTAATTCCTAAATTAGTTGGAAGAAAATGTTTAGAATGTGGTCATGAATTAATTTTTAAAAATTCTAAACAAAATAATTCAAGTTTTATTGGTTGTCAAAATTTTCCAAATTGTAAATATACAGAATCTATAGTTGTTCCTAAAAAAAGATTTAGTTTCATTAAAAAGAAAAAAGAATAAAATAAAATTATGAATAATATTAATGAAATATTAAAAAAATGAATTTCTTTTTTTCCAAAAAAAGAAAAATATTTAAATAGATTAATTAAAAAAAATATATCAGAAAATCATGAATTTTTTAAAAAGATTTCTTTTAATAATAATTTTTTATATGGAGAAAAGGGGCTTGGTTATGGAAAATTTAATATTTTAACAATAAGAGCTATTTGTTTAGCTCTTATAAAAGAACTTAAACAAAATCAAGAAGAAAATATTGATATTCTTTTAGTATGTGATAAAGAAGAAAATGACTTTTTATTAAAAGAATTTGTTAAGGTTTTATCTTTTAATAAATGTGAAGGAACTATTTTTAAAAACTATACTCCATTTGATAAAAAATTTGCTAAAAAAACAATGAAAAAACTTAATATTAAAAATTTAGTTTTTATTGAAACGAATGAATATGATAATAAAATTATTAATTTGTTTTTTATAAATGAAGAAAAAAAAATTAATATTAAAAATATTTTTAACAAAATTAACGAAATTGATTTATTTAATATTGAAATAGATGAAAATGCTAATCCAAGTGTTTTATCAAATACAAAAGTAATTACAGAATATGTAAATACTATTTTAAAAATAAAAACTAGAGAAAATGACCAAAAAAACTTAAGAGTCGCTATCGCTTGCAACAATCCGGGAACTGGTGAAATTTTAAAAAAAATATTTGGTAATATGGATTACTTTTATGTTTATAAAAAATATAAAAAACATCAAAAACTTAATATGAACAAATCAAATTTAGAAAAAAGAGTTTTTTGAAAAGAAATAATTTTTGCTAAAAAGAATAAATGTGATCTCTTAATTTGTTCACCAGATAATTCTTCTAAACTTTTTCTTTTTTCAACAGAAAAAAGATCTCTTATTTATTTTGATAATTATTTATTTCCTCTTTTCTTTTTAAATATTTTCATTCCTGAATTAAAAAGAAATAATATTAATTTAGATAAAACATTTTTAGCAAGCGATATTCCCGCTTCTCCTTCAATTGATAAATTAATAAATAAATATAATATTAAATTTTTTGTAGATAATGTTCCTACTTTTAGAGCAAATGATAATCTTTTATTTTATTGGAATGATAATAAATTTGTTTTTGGAGATGATAAATTAATAGAAAATAGTTTTCATCATATTTTAATTAAATTATCTGAAATTATTAATTACTTAAAAACACAAAATTCTAACATAAATGTAGAACTGAAAAAAATTTCAAGAATATATGGAAAATCACTTAGATATTATTTTTTCTTTAAAATTGAAAAAGAAAAAATAATTAATTATTTTAATATAAAAGAAAACGAAAATAAATTTAAAAAAGTTAAAAGAAATTTAATTGTTGATGAAAGCGATAATGATGAAGTTACTTTATTTAAAATAGTTGATATTAATGAAGAATATAATATTTATATAAAATATTATTTTTCATTAAAACAAGCAGTTTTTATTTTTACAAGCAATTATATTATGGAAAATAAAAAAAGAAAATTATTTAGTTCAATTTCTAATTATAATAAATATTTAAAAATAGCTAAATTACTTTTTAAGGATATTAATAGTTAATTATTTTGCTAAATAAATATGTGTATCAATATCAATATTATTTAAAAATGTATTAGAATCAGTTACTATATTTATTTTTTTATCTTTGATTATTTCTTTTATTATTTTAATAATTTCTGGTTTTATTCATTTTTGTTTTTCGGTACTATCTAAAAAAATAATATGTGGTTCTGTATTTAATAAAATAGAAACAAAATCAAAAAAACTCGAAATATTTTTTGTATTTATTGAAATTAAAAGTTTTTTTCTACTTAAAAGATTAAGGATAGAAATAATTTCAGAATTGGAAATATTATTAATAAAATTAATATGATAAATATTATTTTTATTTTCACTCATTAATTCAATTGAATTTAATATATCATAATCATTTACATCAACTATATAAGGACCTTTTAAATTTTTTAATGAAAATTTTAAGAAATTATCAACTAACAATTCTGATAAATTTAAATTATTAAAAATGTCTTTCGAAAATAAAGATTCATCTATATTAACGGTTGGTTTTATATACATTAAAACTTTCTTTTGATTTTCATCATAAATATCTATTTTTTTGTATTCTTTTATATTTTTAGAAGAAATTGATTCTATTTGTTTTGAGAATAATAACTTAAACTCTTCAAATTCATTGAAATAAATATTTTTTTCACAAAATTCAAAATGAATTTTTAATTCAAGAGACTTAATTATTGAAAATTTAATTCTTAAAATAAAATTATTTAAAATTTCTAAATTTGAAATGTCGCTTCCTTCAACTAAAGATGTTCCTCTAAAATTTAATTTTATAAATGAACTAACATTATTTTTCATTAATAATTTATTAATTTTTTGTTTTAAAATAAACAATTCCTCTTTTGTTTCACAATAATAAATAATAGAAAGAATTTGATTAATAATAAAAAAATTGGGTTCTTTTTTTAAAAAAAATAATTTCTTAAGATTTAATATAATATTTTTTTTATCAGAAATATTGAAAGAATCTAATTTAAAAGATACAAAAAGCATATATTTCCCAGGCATATTTATTAGATCATTTTTATGTAAAATAGTTGGCTCTTCTTCTTGAATCTTTCATTCTATATAACCATTAATATTTTGATTGGAATTATAATGAAAATATAAATTATAATTAATTAATTTTTCATTTTTTTCTTCAAAAGATAAATAAATATAGTCTTTATTTTTTTGTAAAATTTTTACTGCATTTTCTATTTTTTTTATTGTTTCACTATTAAATTTTTCAAAAAATTTATCATATGAAAATCATTGATTATTTACTATAGGAAATAGTGGAAAATTTTTATTCCCAAAAAAAATGTTATTTTTAATTATTATTCTTTTTTTTTGTTCATCCAAAATAAAAAAAATAGCATCTTTTTCATTGTGTAATATATTTTTATTTATATTAATTAAAAATAAAAATAAAAAGATAAAAATAAAAACAATAATAAATAATAAAGTAAATAATAATATATTAGTAATCATTTATTATCCTTTCTAATGAACTATGTGTTTTTAAAAATTGTTTTTCGCCAACTTCTTTGCTATCAAATTTAATTCAAATACAATCATCAGTTATATTTATAATTATACCTATTCCAAACATTCTATGTTTAACTTTATCACCTATCATAAAATCAAAGATATATCCGTTATCTGTTTTTTTAGCTGGAACATCAAAATGATACTTATCAATATTTAATCCCATTTCTTCTATAAATCTTGAAGGTTTTATTGGTTTATTATTTAAATCATAACCACTTGAACATGTAATATATAAATTTGTTTTTGCTCTTGTAATCGCTACATAAGCTATTCTTCTTTCTTCTTCTAATTTTTCAATATCATTTGATTCAATAGCTTTAGCTGAAGGAAAAATATTTTCATTCATACCAATAATAAAAACATTTTTAAACTCTGTTCCTTTAGAATTATGAATTGTCATAAGAGTTACTGCAGAAATTTCTTCTGAATCTCCCTCATCTTTTTCAGTAGTTAAGGCAATTTCTTCTAAATAATTTATTAGTTTTTTATTTGGATTATTTTTTATTCATGTTTCCATTGATTTTAATAGTTCATTAATATTTTCTAATCTATAGTCTTCTTCATTAATTTCAAACAATGAGAAAAATTTAATTTCTTTTAATAAAGATTTTAAAACAACATCAAAATTATATTTTGACAGCAATTTATTATGTTTAATTATTATATTAATAAATTTTACTAAATTAACTTTTTCATCTTTTGATATATCTAATTCTTTTCAATGTAATTTAATAACTTCAAAAATAGATATTTTTAGTTCTTTTCCTTTTTTGATAAGCAATTCAATAGTTTCTTTACTAATGCGGAAAGAAGGAATTATTATTATGGCAAGAAGATAAATTTCTGAAAAATCATATATCGTTCTTAATAAAGAAAATACCTGCATTATTTCTTTTCTTTTTAAAAACTTTTCTGAACCAATAATTTTAAAATGAGTAGAAGATTCAATTAGCGCATCTTCAATTGCTCTTGAATAAAAATTGCTTCTGAAAATAATGCAAATATCTTTTAATTGATTTTTTTCTTGTTTTAAAAGATTAATTTTTTCAATAACTCATTTTGCCTCTGTTTCAGGAGATGAAGAATAAAAGAAATTAATATTTCCTTTTTCTCCTGATTTAGATACTAAAGATTTAGGGATTCTATAAACGTTATTTTTAATAAGTTTATTTGCTGCATTAATTATTTTTTCATCAGATCTATAATTAGAGCTCATTATAATCGTTTTGGTTTTAGGAAAATCACGATCAAAATAATTAATTAAATTAATATCAGAACCTCTTCAAGAGTAGATAGTTTGATCTGGATCACCAACAATAGTTATATTATTAGTAGAAAGTAATAATTTAACTATTCTATACTGTATATCTGATGTATCTTGAAATTCATCAATTAAATAATATAAAAATTTCTTGCTTCATTTATTTCTAACCACTTTGTTTTCAATAAGTAATCTTTCTGTAAAAACTAATAAATCATCTAAATCTAAATACTTCTTACTCTCTAAGAATTTTTCATATCTAAAAAATACTTTTCTTCTTATTGAAATATTAGGATTTATTTTATCATCTTCAGGTAAATTTCCTAATATTTTATTATAAGAAATAAACTGAATTACTTTATCAATATCAATAATATTATAATCAATTGATAAATCTTTTAAAATATCAATAATAATTGATTTTTGGTCTTTTTTATTAAGAATAACAAAATCATTTTTTAATTCATATTTTTTTAATTTACAAATATCTTCACGAAGAATTCCTAAACATAAACTATGAAATGTATGAATAAGTGGAGGCTTTTGATTTGATAATAAAGCAATAACTCTATTTTTTAATTCATGAGCTGCTTTATTTGAAAAAGTAAGAGCTAAAATTTTTTCAGGAAGTATTTTATTATGATAAATTAAATAAGCAATCTTCTTACAAAGAATAGAGGTTTTCCCACTTCCTGCGCTAGCTATAATTCTTATCGGTCCTTCAATAGTTAAAACAGCTTCTTTTTGTTCTGGATTTAAGTTTGCTATTAATTTATTATAAAATTCATTCATATTTATTCCTTTCAATTTATTTTTATTTCTTCTTTTTTTTCAGGAAAAATATCCTTTGAAGAAATTAAATCTATTTTTTCAAATTTATTAATGAAAATATACTTTATATTATTTAATTTATCAAAAAAACCTTGATAATTTTTATTTATACTTATTGATACCAAACTAAATAAATTTATAATAATAACTAATGGCGATAAAATAGCTGGTATTGAAATTCCCATAATTTCTAATGTAGTCATCTGATTAGTAGTTTGATCATTTTGTAAAGTAAATAATTTTTGTGCCGACGAAGGAGGAACAAAACTTATAAAACATAATAGAATAAAAATTCATAAAAAAGATCCCATAAAATTTTTTTTAAAAATTAAAAATAATTTAGAAGATAAATTGTTTTTTTCTTCTAAATTATCATTAATTGGTTTTATGAATAAAATTATTTCTCCTATATTTCTGCCTTTAAAAAATAATGGAATAATAAAAAAATATATAAAAATAATTAATATAAAAGAAAGTAATCAAATATAATAAAAAACATTATTTAAAATTAACTCCCCATTTTTATTATCAATTGCTATTAATGATAATGGAACTACTATTAAAATAATAATAAAAGAATTAATAAAAACGGAAGATAAGCGTGAAATAAAATTTGCGGGTTTGTTTATTTTTTTTTCTTCCATTTTATTCCTCTAATAAACTAAAAGTTTTTGTATTTATTTCACTATTCAACAATATTTTTGTTTCATTATTTTTTTGAAACATATATGGATTTGAAATATTAAATGAATTGTTTTTTTGTTTTTTTAATTTATTAATATAATTTTGAATTTTATTTGGCATGATTAATTTATTTTTAAAAAAAACAATAACATTTTTATTAGAATAAAAACCTAATAAAATAACTTTAAAAAAATATAATTTTGCATAGTAGAATTCTAAATTATATTTACCATTTTGTAAATATAAAGTTTCTAAAGAATTTCATTTCTGAATAGATTTAGAAAGTAAAGGTAAATCTTCTTTTTGAATTGTTAAAGAATTAACATTTTTATTAATTCTTTTATATGTTTTGGCACATAATAAAGACAAGTAAACAATATCTTCAGCTCATGTAGATGAAGATTCAACAAATTCATATGGAAGTTCATTTATTTTTTTAAAAATAGAAGTTTTAATTATTTTATTAAATAAAAACGGAAAAACATATGGAATTATATTAGTTGTTTTTAAGATTTCATATGTTACATTATCTTCTAAATTATTTCTTCATTTTGGACTTCAAGAAGAAATTCCTTTTATTTCTAAAGGGAATTCTAATATATCAGTTTCTTCATTTATTAAAATATTATTTATTTTTTCAACAAATTTATTTGATTTAAAATCTTCAACAGAAGAAAACATAACATATTTATTATTTATTAATGATATTGATGATAAAACAAAATGAACAAAAGAAATTTTTCTAGTATTAAAAACAATTTTTAAATTATTATTTTCAAATACTTTTTGTAGTTTTGAAATGGAATTAATAAGAGATTGATCAAAATTTTGAACTAATAAAATTAACTCAAAATTATATGAAGTTTGTGTTAACATATGAGATATAAATTTATTAAGTTTTTTATCAGAGGAAACCAAAATTATTAATGAAAACATTTTATCTCCTTATAAAATTATAAATATATCTAAATTAATTATACCATATCAAAATTATAGTTTTTGATAAATAGGGAATGAAGATAACATTTTTTCTGTTTCTTTTTTTAGTTTTAAAATAGTTTTTGAATTTTTATAATTTTTAAGGCAATTATCTATTAAATTAGCAAGAATTCTAAAATCTTTTTCTTTAAATCCTCTAGTTGTCATTGCAGGAGTTCCTACTCTAATTCCGCTAGTAATAAATGGAGATTTAGTTTCATTTGGAATTGTATTTTTATTAACTATAATATTTATTTTCATTAAAATATTTGCAGCATCTTTACCAGTTAAATTATATGATTTTAAAACATCAATAATAAATAAATGATTATCTGTCCCGCCAGAAATTATTTCTGCTCCTAATTTTTGAAATTCATCACAGAAACTTTGAGAATTTTTCTTTATTTGTTTTTGATATGAAATAAAAGAAGGTTTTAATGCTTCATAAAAACCAACAGCTTTCCCAGCTATCATATTAAATAAAGGTCCTCCTTGAAGTCCAGGAAAAACTAATTTATCAATTCTTTCCGCTATTTCTTTATCATTTGTTAAAATTATTCCACCTCTAGATGCTCTAAGTGTTTTATGAGTTGTTGAAGTAATTATGTCAGCATATCCAACTGGAGAATTATGTAATCCAGTTACAATAGCGCCCGCTATATGTGCTACATCAGCTAGTAAAAAGGCATTAACTTTTTTAGCAATTTCTGAAAATCTTTTAAAATCAATTTCTCTTGAATAAGCACTTGCTCCGCAAATTATTAAATTTGGCTTAACATCAATTGCTATTTTTTCTACTTCATCATAATCAATTAAACCTAAATCATTTGTTCCATAAGTAAAACCTTTATAAAATATACCGGAAAAATTTATATTATAACCATGTGTTAAATGCCCGCCAGCAGATAAAGCCATACCTAAGACTTTATCTCCCGGTTTTATTAGTGCTGCAAAAGCTGCGGCATTTGCAGAAGAACCTGAATGAGGTTGAACGTTGGCATAGTCAACTTTAAAAAGTTTTTTAATTCTTTCAATTGCAAGTTTTTCTACAATATCAACATTTTCACAACCATTATAATATCTTTTACTTGGATATCCCTCACCATATTTGTTAGTAAGAATAGAGCCATTTGCCTCCAAAACATCCATAGATACATAATTTTCAGAAGCAATTAGTTCAATATGATTTTTTTGTCTTTCTAATTCATTTTTGATTGCTTTTTCTATTTCTTTATCTTTCATATTTAATCCTTTTATATTTAAAATTATAAATTTTTATTAAAAAAATATTTGATAACTTATAATATAAGTTAAAGTAATTTTCTTAAAAATTAAAATCTTTTTATATATTTTATAAAAAAATCAAGGAGAAAAAGTGAGTTTAATAAATTTTTTTGCATTAGGGGGGCTGGATGAAAACGGTAAAAACTGTTATATTTTAGAAATAGATAATGACATTTTTATTATCAATTACGGAAAAAAAGTTCCTATTTCTTCAACTAACGGAATAGATACTCTAATAGCGGATTATACATTTATTGAAAAAAATTCTCATAGAGTTAAAGGTGTTTTTATAACAAATATTGATAATGATAATCTAGCAGGTTTACCTTGATTAATTATGCAAGTAAGAGGACTTAAAATTTATTCTTCTTCTTTTTCAAACTTTGTAATCAATAATCGTTTAGAAAAATATAATATTGAACACAATGACTATGAGGTTTTAAGCATTAACCCAAAAGGATTAACTATTGGAAATGTTTTTATAAAACCATATATTCTAGCTTCCGCTGTTCCTGGAAATCTAGGTTTACAATTTAATACTAATGATGGAAATATTTTATTTTTAAGTAATTTTGTTGTTGGAGAGCTTGGTATTTTCGGAAATACAAATTTAGAATTTATAAAGAAAAATAATGAAAACTTATTAGCATTGATAATTGATTCAGGCGCTTCAAATTTTAATGGAAGATCAATCGATCATATAGATCTTACAAACTCACTTGAAGAAACATTTAATAAATCAAAAGATGATGAAAGAATAATTGTTGGAGTATATGATAATGATATTTATTCTGCATTTCAAATAATTACTTTAGCTAAAAAATATAACAGAAAAATTATTCCTTATGGAAAAACATTTAATCAATTAATAGATCTAATTATTTCTACAAATGAAGAAATATCATTTCCTCCAATTCTTTATTATAAAGAAATTGAAAAACAAGAAAAAGTTGTTGTATTAATATCGGGAATGATTGAAAGATTATATAAAAGATTCTTAAGAATTACAGAGGGAGAAGATATTTATATCAAATTAAAAAATAATGATCACGTTATTATGATCGCTCCTCCAATAAATGGATTAGAAGCACAAAGTGCTTTTATGCTTGATGAAATCGCTAGAATAACTCCTAATATTTATGATTTTTCTTCTTTAGAACATTATAATTATAGACCTGCAAAACAAGACATAATTGATATTAGTACATTATTAAAACCAAAATACTTGTTCCCTATTCAAGGTTTATATAGACATATGATTACAACTCAAAGAGAAGTTGTTAAAACAGGAAAAAATATTGCTACTATTCCAATATTAAAGAATGGTAAAGTTGCTAAAATAGAAAACGGAAAACTAATATCTCAAAATGAAATGATGAAAAATATTGGAGATATTATAATTGATGGTTTTGGTGTTGGAGATATTTCTTCTGAGGTAATTTTTGAAAGGGAAACACTAGCTAGAGATGGAGTAATTATTATTTCAATCATTACAGATAAAAATTATAAAAAAATATATAACAACATTGATATTAAATATATTGGTGTTATTCCTTCAGAAAATAGACCAAAAATAGATGAAATTATTAAAAAATTAGTTATATCAAAATTTTTTAGTACTGATGTAAAAAATAAATCTAAGGAATTAAACAATAATTTGAAAAAATTAATTAAAAAATTAATTTTTAAAATAACATCAAAAGAACCTTTTGTTATTGTTTTGTTTAATGAATTATAATATAATTATTACAAATGAAAATGAATAAACAAGAAAAAAAGAAAAAAGAGAAAAAAGAAAAATTTAAATATAACCTTTATAGCGGTAAAAAAATTTTTTTTGTTTTTTTATCAATATTTTTTTCTTTTTTATTTATAACTTCAATTATAAATTTAGAATATGTAGATCTTATTTCTTCATATACTTTCGGTGCATTATTTGGTTATTATTCTTTTCTTTTTTATATATTAATGATTTTTTATTGTTTAGATAGAGCATTTAATATAGGTGGAAAATTAAAATTATCCTTTGATAAAAAAAATAAAATTAATTTGAATTTTAAAAATATAGTAATTATTTCTTTTTTAATTATTATTATTATTGATAGTTTTACGTCTTGAATAATGATGAAACAACTTTTTATTGGAATCGACTTATGAAGTATAAAATATAATGATTGATGAAATAGTTTTTCAAGTAGTGGTAATTGATTAAATATAAATAATTTTAATTCAGGAATTTTAATTATTTTTATAACAACTCTTTTTGAATTTTGAACAAGTTTTGCTGTTTTAATTATTTTTTGTTTTATATTATTATTTGTACAAATTATTACAATTTTTAAAAAAGATTTAATTAAAAATGTTTTAACAATTAAAAAAAGAAAGAAAAATGAATGGAAACAATTTAATGAACATATTAATAATGTTGTTAATCCAATAAATAGTAAAAAAGTAGCAATTGCTAATAGAGAAGATATTGAAAAACCTAAAAAATTTGAAGAAAAAAGGGAAGTTGATGTAACAGAATTATTTCCTTTTGATGATCCTTTTTCAAAAGATAATTTAGAGAATAAGGAATGAAAAACTGGTATTATCGATATTAACGAAGAAGAAACAAAAAATAAAAAAGTAAAAAGAAATTATGTTTCTAAATAAAAAAAAATATTTTTTTAAAATATTTATATAATTATTATAATGAAAAAAATTAAATGAAACGATGCTCAAGAACTACTTAATAAGAAAAAAGTTACCTATCTAATTTTTGAATCTGATTGATGTGGAGATTGTCTTATGATGAGACCTATTATTGAAGAAGTAGGGGCAAAAATGAATGATGAAAATGATTTTCAATTAATTATAGTAGATGCTGATGAATCAGGACTTTTTAGAAAAGAAAGTATTTATAATATTAAAAAAATTCCTGCTCATGTTTTTTTAAAAAATGGTCAAATTAAAGAAATACTTTATGAATACCAACCAGCAGAATTATTAATTGAAAATATAAAAAAATTAATTTAGCAATATGAACATTAAAGATAAAGAACACTTTGCCCTTCCAGAAAATCCTGGTGTTTATTTTTTTTTAAATAAAAATAAAGAAATAATTTATATTGGAAAAGCTAAAAATATTAAGAAAAGAATAAATCAATATTTTAGTGGTAGTGTTAACTCATACAAAACTCCAAAGATGCTTGAAGAAGCTTCTTCTATTAAAACAATCATTACTAATTCTGAAAAGGATGCTTTAATCTTAGAAAGAAATTTAATTGATGAACATCGTCCATTTTTTAATATTTTATTGCTCGATAATAAAAAATATCCATATATTAATATATCTCTTAAAAAAGAGTTAGAAATCAAAGTTAAATATATTTATAAAGAAGAAAAAAATTCTTATTATTTTGGACCATTCCCTATTGGATATAATTACCATTCAATAATAGATCATCTTGAATATAGTTTTTTATATGAAAAGGGATTACCAATAGATAGAAAAAAAATTTCTTATGAAAAATGAAAAGAAAAATTTGAAGCATGTAAAAAAATTCTTTCATCAAATAAAAATTATATTAATTTTTTAAAAACAAAAATGATGGAATTTTCATCCTTAGAACTTTATGAACTTGCGAATGATTATAAAAAAACAATAGAATTTTTTGAAAAAAATAAAGAAAAACAGCTTGTTCAATTGGGAGAAAATGTTAATTTTGATGTTCTTGCTTTTATTAAAAACGAAAATTTCTTTTACATTAATATTGAACTTTATAGAGGCGGTATGTTAATTGATGATAATAATGAAATTATTGAAATTAATATTAGTGAAAAAGAAACAATAAGACAATTTATAAATCAATATTATAAGAATAAGTTATTACCTAAAATAATTATTTCTAATTATGATAGTGATTATTTAGATTTATTTTTTTCAGCTGAAATTATTGTTCCTAAAAAAGGATCAAAAAAAATCATTTTAGATACTTGTTTGCAGAATGCTGAAAATAATATGAAAATAATAAAATTAAAATATGAAAATAATAAAAGTAGAAATGAAAAAACGAATAGTTTTCTTAAAAAAATAACAAATATAAAAGAACTAAAAACATTTTTAATAGTTGATAATTCTAATTTTCATAACGAGCTTCCTGTTTCTGTTTTTTTATTTTATAAAAATAATTTAAAAATTTCTAATAAATGTAGAAAGTATTCTATTAAGGAAAATGATATTAAGAAATATGGTAATTCTGATCTTTCATATTTGGATATTGGAATAAATAAATATTTTCGAAAAAGTGAAAATGAAATACCTGATATTTTAATTGTTGATGGAGGTTCTGCACATTTAAAAGTTGCAAAAAATGCTATTGATGAAATAAATATAAAATTACCTATTATAGGTCTTGTTAAAGATGAAAATCATAAAACTAATTATTTAATTAATATTAAAAATGAAAAAATAGAAATTGAAGATAAGGATATCTATAATTTCTTATCATCAATACAAATAGAAGTAGATAAATTTGCTAAAAATTATTTTAGAAAAGAAAAAATTTCTTATTCGTTAGAAGGATCATTAGTAAAAATAAAAGGAATAGGACCTAAAATAGAAGAAATGCTTTTAAAAAAATTTGGTTCTTATTCAGCAATTTATAATGCAGAATTAAATGAATTAGAAAAAGTTGTTTCCAAAAATATCGCTTTAAAAATTAAAGAATATTTTAAAACAAAAAAATATTAGTTTTTACCAATTCTAAAATGACAAATATCACCATCTTTAACAAGATAAGATTTTCCTTCTAATCTTGTTTTACCATTTTCTTTACATCCCTTTTCTCCGCCATAATTAATATAATCATCATAAGAAATTACTTCAGCTTTTATAAAGTTTTTTTGGAAATCTGTATGAATAATCCCTGCACATTCTGGGGCAGTTCTTCCATTTTCAAAAACTCACGCTCTTGTTTCTTGTTCACCAACTGTAAAATACGTAGATAAATTTAATTTTTTAAAAGTTTTTTTTATAAGATTGTCAAGTCCTGATTCTTTTAAATTATATTCATTTAAAAATACTTCTTTATCTTCATCATCTAAAAATCCTATTTCAGATTCAATTGATATTGAAATACTTATAAGGTCTAAATTTTTTTCTTTTGAAAAATCTAATAGTTTTTTAAAGTTGGGTTCATTTTCTGGATTTGCTGCATTTTCACTATCAACATTACCAACTAATAACATATCCTTGCTTGTTAATAATTGAAACTGTTTCATTATTTGTATTTCATTGTCTGTTAATGTCATTGTTTTAATAGGTTTTTGATCTTCTAAATGAGAAATTGCTTTATTAAGAAGTTCATATTCACTATTAAGTTTTGGGTCGTTTGTATTTTGGGCTCTTCTTGATATTCTAGCTCTAATATTTATAAGTGTTTGAAGATCAGCTAAAATTAATTCTAACATTATAACTTCATAATCTCTAATTGGATCAACAGAATTCGAAACATGTAAAATATCTTTATTTTCAAAGCATCTAATTACATGAATAATTAAATCTACTTCTCTAATGTTAGATAGAAATTGATTTCCTAGCCCTTCTCCTTTTGATGCTCCTTTAACAAGTCCTGCAATATCAACAAATTCAAAGGTTGCTTTAATTTCTTTTTTTGTATTTACCATTTTAGAAAGTATTTTTATTCTTTCATCATTTAATTCAACAAATGCTATATTAGGATCTATTGTTGTAAAAGCATAATTTGATGCTTCTGCTTTCATTTTTGTTAAACCTGAAAATAAAGTAGATTTTCCGACATTTGGTAACCCTACTATTCCTGCTTTATAACCCATATTTCCTCCTAAGTTTTAATATTAATATTTTAGTCTTTATTTTTTTTATTTTTTTTATTTTTTTTCTTTGAAAAAACTGAAAAAATATCTATTGGCGATAAATCAACACTATCAATAAATTCATTTGTTTCTTTGTCTTGATATTTTATTGTAATATTTAAAATTAAAGTAATTATAATTCCTACTCCAATTCCTGCCAATGATATTGATTCAGAAAACTTAAAGACAACTCCACCTAAACTCATAACAGCTAAAATAGCAAAAATTAAAATGTTTTTTGGATTTGAAAAATTAATATTATTTTTAATTAAAATTTTTAATCCATTAACGGCAATCATTGAAAATAAAATAATTTCAATTCCTCCAATAACAGGGGTTGGGATTAATGAAATTATTTTAGAAATAGGAGGTATAAATCCAATTAATATTGAAAATATGGCAGCTATTGCAATAATTCAAACTGATGCTATTTTAGTCATTGCTATTACAGAAGTATTTTCTCCATACGAAGTATTAGGAGGTCCTCCCATTGAAGTAGATACAATAGTTGCAAGACCATCACCAATTAATGTTCTAGAAAGACCAGGTTTTTTTGAAATAAAATCATTATTTGTAAGATGTCCTATATTTATATGATCGCCTATATGTTCTGAAATCGTAACTATTGAAAGAGGAACAATTGATAGAAGAGTTTCAGGATTAAAAAATCAATTATTATTAAAGTTCGGACTCATATTTCACATGTTAGTTATATCTGGATATCACTTTCAATTTTCATAATCCATTATTTCTTTTATTTTTTCTGGTTTAAAAATGGTATTTGCTAAATTAATATTATTCAAACTTAAAGCTATTGATCAAATTATTAAAGATAAAATTAAACCAAAACAAATTGCGATCAAAATAGGAATAAGTCTTAAAAAAGATTTAGAAAAAATAAAAATAAATAAAATACAAGAAAAAGTTAAGATCGAAATTGTTAATAAAGATCATAAATCATTTGTATTTATTTTAATATCAGTTCCATAATAATTTTGATTAGGATTAAGAAATGAATCATTTCCAGCATTTCCCATTAAAGATAATCCAATCATAATAATAACGGGTCCGATTATTACCGGAGATAGAAATTTTTTAATATAACTTGCACCTTTTGTAAGGTGGATAATTAAAGCTACAATAAGATAAATTATTCCCACTATCATTAAAGAAACAAAAACAACATAACCGGAACTAATCCAAAGAGTTGTCATTGCTCCTAAATATGCAAATGAAGATCCTAAATAAATGGGTACATTAAATCCTGTAATTGCTAAATAAATTAATGTTCCAAGTCCTGAAGCAAAAAAAGCTACTTGAATTGGGATAACTTCTTCTCCTGCCGCTTGATTAACCAGAAGGGGAACTAAAACATTTGCACCAAACATTGCAAATACATGTTGGATAGCTAAAAAAATAGTTTTTATTCTCGATTTAGGTAGTTGATGTATATCAACAATCATTTTTTCTTTATTCACTAAAATTGAATTATAATATAAATAATAAAATTTAATATTTATTTATATTTAGGAGAATTATGAAAAAGAAATCAATAGGTAAAATAATGCTTTTATCTAGTTTTGTTGTGGCTGTACCGGTAGTTGTATCATTAACAACTTCTATGTCAGTATCTGAAAATGATCAAAATTTAAATAAATCACAAATGAATACTAATATTTTTCCACAATGAAACTTTACACAAAATGAAAAAATAATGTATTTATCGATCGCTTCTGCATCAATGTTTTTAATTGCAACAATTAGTTTAGTTGTAATAATTATTATGAAAAATAAAATTTCAAAAATAAGAATGGATCAAATAAAAACCACTGAATTTAAAATAATTGAAGATGATAAAGAAGAAAATAAAAAATAAAGATAATATTGTTTTAAAATCAAATTATTCTATTTCCTCAATAGAATCTTTTACGGGTGGACTTTTTGCTGCTAAAATGATTGAAAATCAAGGTGCTTCTAATTGATTTAAGGGTTCATTAGTTTTATATCAAAATGAAGTTAAAAACATATTTAAAATCGATACTAGCAATGGAGTCATTAATAAAGATATGGCTTTACAAATGACTAATGTTGGTTTAAAGCAATTAAAATCTGATATTTGTGTTAGTTTTACCGGAAATGCAGGTCCTGATAATTTAGAAAATAAACCTGTTGGTTTAATTTATATTGGAATTAATCAAGAGGTTTTCGAATATACATTAAAAGGAAATAGAAATGAAATTAGAAATGAAGCAGTTAATATCGCTATTTCTTTATTGATTTCAAAAAAAATTTTAATAGAAAATTAAATTTTTAATTTTTTAAGAGCTTCACCAGCTGCTTTTTGTTCCGCTTCTTTTTTAGTTAATGCAATACCTTCGCCATAAAATAGTTTTTCTTTTTCATTTTGTTCATCAATTAAACAAACAGAACATTGTCACTCTTTATCTTTAGTATCCTTACATATATATTTAATTTTTTTATTCGAAAAAGCTCCTTGAATAATTTCTTGAAATTTTGATTTATTATCAGTAATATCGTTTAAATTTAATTTTTGGATATATTCTTTTGTATATATTTTAAATAATGTTTTTTTAAGAAAACCTCGTACTTTCTCCAAACCACAATTTAAATAAATTGAAGCAACAAATGATTCAAATAAATCAGAACATATTTTTTCATTGTTTTTTTCTTCATCATTAATAACTAAAATATATTTATTTAAATTAAATTTTTTAGCTAAATTTGAAAGAGATTCTTTATTAACAATTTTTGATCTTATTTTAGTTCCTATTTCATCAAGTTTTTTATCATAACCTAAAAAATTTAAAATATATTCTGAAACAATATATTGCAAAATAGCATCTCCTAAAAACTCATATGATTCATATGAAATTAAATTATATTTATTAGCATAAGATAAGTGTGTAAATGATTTTAAATAATTTAGTGTTTTTTTTTCATCAATATTTTCATCTAGATTAAAAGTTTTTAATAGTTTTTTTAAATTTTCAATTGCTTCTTTTGGGTATTTATTTATCATCTAAAAATTCCTTTTTAATTTTTACTAGTGCATCTTTTTCAATAAAATTTTTCATTTGATTAAGAGCACCTAAATATGCTTTTTTATCTGATGATCCATGAGTTTTTAAAACTATTCCATCTACTCCTAATACTCAAGCACTTCCAACATTTCTATAATCTAAATGTTCTTTAATTTCTTTAAAAGCACCCTTTAATGTTAATGTTGATATTTTTCTAAAAATATTTTTTGTTAAATTTTTTTTCATTAATTTTAAAAAAGATAAAATAGTACCTTCAAGAGTTTTTAATGTTATATTACCTGCATAACCATCAGATATAACAACATCAGCTTCTCCTTCTAATAAAGATCTTGGTTCTATAAAACCTTGATAATTAATAGTTTTATCTTCTTTCAATATTTTATTAGCCTTAATTTGCGGTTCTAATCCTTTATTATCTTCAGTTCCTATATTTAACAAATAAACTTTAGGATCACTTATATTAAGAATTTCTTTTGAAAAAATATTTCCCATTTTCGCTCATTGAACTAAATGATTTTCTTTTACTGATATGTTTGCCCCTACATCTAATAATATAAATTTCTTGTTTTCCAAAATTGTAGGAATTATTGGCATAAAAGCTGCTCTTTCAATATTATTAATTTTCTTTAAAATAAACATAGAAGAAACTAAAAAAGAACCAGAATCACCTGAAGAAATAACTCCATCTCCCTCGCCATCTTTTAAAAGTTTTAAAGCTATATTCATTGAGTTATCGATTCTTAAATTTTCAAGCGGCGATAAATCTTTATTTACAACTTCTAAAACATTAATAATTTCGATTTGATTATTATTTAAAAAAGAAGGTTCTTTTTCTAAAATTTCTTTTTCATCTCCAACTAGAATTATTTTATAATTATTATTATTATTTTTAATAAAGTCTTTTGATGCAGATAAACTAGCGTCTATTCCATTATCATTTCCTTGAATATCGAATATTATTTTTTTCATATTTTCCTTTATTATTCGATTGAAATTAAAAAGTTATAAATTGGTTGATAACCTGCATGAATTTCAATTTCTACATCATAATTTTCTTCGACAAATTTTTCTAATTCTTCAGCATCCATTCTTGTTGTATCATCACCATAATAAACAATTATTATTTCTGGATCCTTTTTTTGTTTCAACATATTTTTAATAAGCGATTTAGCAGCTTTTAATAAATCAGGTTTACATCCAATTATTTTATTATTTTGAATTTGAATATAAGAATTTTTTTTGATAGATATATTATCAATTTTTGTATCTTTAATAGACTTAGTTATTTCACCAATAAGTAAATCTTTAAGCGATGTTTTAATTTCATTTACATTATCTTCAAAATTTAATTCTCCACTGAAATTTATAATTGCTGTAAGTCCTTCAATTTGCGATTTAGTAGGAATAACAACTACATTTTTATCTTTTACCATTTTAGCAGCCTGTTGTGCTACTAAAATAATATTTTTATTATTTGGCAAAATAATAATATTGTCTGAATTTGTTTGATTAATTCCATCTAAAAAATCTTGTAAAGATGGATTGTTTGATTGTCCACCATCAACTATAAAATCACATTCATATTGTTTCATAGTTTCAATAATTCCAGAACCCGAATTACATGAAACAATTCCTGTTTTTTTCTTTGCTTGTTTTTTAGATGATTCACTATTAACTTTATTCTTAGTTTCACTAGCTTGAATAGTCATATTTTCTGATTTTATTTTAATAAATTCACCATATTTTTGTAAAAAATTTAAAATTTCACCAGGCTTAAGTGTATGAATGTGAACTTTTAAAATTTCAACATCATTTACAATAACTAAAGAATTTCCAATTTTTGAAAGTTTATTAGCAACTGAATCTTTATTGAACTTTTCAGCATTCTCTAACTTAATAATTGTTTCGGTACAATAACCAAATTCACCATCATAAATTTCAGAATCAGAAATAAATGCTTCTTGTTCTATAAATTTATCATTAATCTTTACTGGGTTATTTATAAGTGAATTATAAATTCCTTCAAAAATAATAAATAAACCTTCACCACCAGAATCTACAACATCAGCTTCTTTTAAAACTGGAAGAAGATTTGGAGTATTATCACAAGATTTTCTTGATAATTCCATAGCTTTTTTAAAAATTTCAGTTATTTCCATACTATCTGTTATTTTTATTTTTTCAAGACCTTCATATGTTTCTCTAATAACTGTTAATATTGTTCCTTCAATAGGTTTTAAAACTGATGAATAAGCTAATTCTTTAGCTTTTTTAAATCCTTCAAGAAAATTTTTTGAATTAATAACTTCAACATTTTTTCAACCTTCATAAAAACCTTTGAAAATTTGAGAAAGGATAACACCCGAATTTCCTCTAGCACTTAGTAACATTTGTTTTGAAAGTTCTTTCATAAATAAAGAAATTGAATTATATTCTTTAAATTCAATAGATTCAATTGGTTTTCTTAATGTAGAAGACATATTTGAACCTGTATCTCCATCTGGAACAGGAAATATGTTTAAGGCGTTTATTCTATTTACATTATTTACTAAATTATTAGAAGCACTTAATAAAACTTCCTTTAATGTTTTTAAGTTTATTTGTTTCATTATTTAACTCCTTTAATAAAAACATTAATATTTTCAAGTTTTAAATTTCTTTTTTTAAGAATAAAATTAACGCTTTCTTTGACTTGATTTGATATATTTTCAATTGCTATTAGTAAAGAAATAATTATAGAAATATTAATTAAAACTGTTTTAGTATCTTTATTTATTTCAACTGAAATTGCTTTGTAATAATCATTTTCATTTTCAATTTTAATATTTGATTCTAAATCTAATTCCACAAACCCTATAATCCCAGGAATTTGCTCTATAGCTTCAATTATATTTTGTGTAATTTCTTTTTCCATTTTTTCTCTTTTTGTTATCTTATAAATTATAATAAAAAATTATTTTTTAAGTGAAGATAAAATCTTTTCGATTTTTTCTGCATTCTTTGAAACGGTGTCAATTTCAAAAATAATTTCTGGTGTTTTTCTTGAATCTATGTGATTTGCTAATTGGGTTCTTATATAACCTTTAGCAGCATTAAGTTCTTTTAGAAAATGATCTTCTCTTTCCGAAAATAATACAAAAACTTTTAGTTGTGAATTATCATTTGTAAGAGCCACATCAACAACTGTAGTAACTTTTGAAATGTTTGTATTTTTTAAATGTTTTGAAATAATTTCAGCAATAAATTGTTGATAATTAGATTCTTTTTTTCTTCTTGTAATTTCATTCATATTAATCCTCTATTAAAACATTGTCATAAAATTCTAAAATATCATCTACTTGAACTTCATTAAATGACAATATATGTGTACCAAATTCTTTTCCTTTTACCACTTCTTTAATATTATTTTTTCCATGTTGTAATGAATCTATTTTTCCTTCAGCAACTATTTTATTATTTCTGTAAACAATTACTTTAGAATTAGATTTAATATATCCATCTGTTGCAAGACAACCTGCAATATTTCCAACTTTGGAATAGAAAAATATTTTTTGTACAAGGGCTTTACCAGATAAAACTTCTTTATATTTTGGCCCGATTTCTTTTTTAATAATTTTTTCTATATCTTCTATAATTTCATAAATTATATTTTTATTTTCAATTCTAATTTTTTGTTCTCTTGCATCTTTAATTAAATTTTGATCAGTTTTTAAATTAAATGTATAAATAATTGAATTTGTAGTTTTTGCAAGCAATAAATCTGATTTAGTTGGAACACCAACAGAAGAATGAATTATAGTAATAGTAATTTCATCTGAAGATAATTTTAAAATAGAATACTTTAAAGCATCTAATGTTCCTTGAACATCAGTTTTTAAAATAATATTTATTTTTCTTAAATTTTCATCATTATTTCTTAATGAATTTAATTGATTTATACTATTTGATTTATCAATAAATGCTTTTTTATTTGCAAGCTCTTTTGCAAATTTTTCATCTTCAAAACAAAAGAATTTATCTCCTGCATTTGAAGAGTAATTTATTCCAGTAATTAGAACGGGAGTTCCTGGAGTAGCTGAATCAATATCTTCAAAATTAATATTTTGTAATGTTCTTATTTTTCCATAATTCGAACCAGCTACAATAAAATCTCTTTTATATAAAGTTCCATTTTGAACAATCAATGTATCAATAACACCTTTACCTTTATCTATTTTTGATTCTAAAACGATTCCTAAGGCATTTCTATTAAAATTTGCTTTTAAGTCTAGCATTTCAGCTTCAACAGCAATTGCTTCTAATAGTTTTTCAACACCATCTCCTGTCATTCCAGAACCAAAAATAAATTGATTATTCCCACCTCATTCTTCAGTTAAAATATCATGCTTCGATAATTCTGCCTTTACTTTTTCAGGATCAACACCTTGTTTATCCATTTTGTTAATAAAAACAATAATCGGTGCTTTAGCTGCCTTTGCATGATTTATAGCTTCGATAGTTTGTGGTTTTACTCCATCATCGGCCGCAACAACTAAAATAACAATATCTGTTAATTTAGCACCCCTTGATCTCATGTCTGTAAATGCTTCATGTCCAGGAGTATCTAAAAATGTTATTATTGTATCTTTATGTTTAACTTGATAAGCCCCGGTATGTTGTGTTATTCCACCTTTTTCCGTTTTAGTTATATTTGATTTTCTTATAAAATCAATTAAAGTTGTTTTCCCATGATCAACATGACCCATTATTGTAATAATTGGAGGTCTTTTTTGCAAATCTTCTTCAGAATCATTAATTACAATATGCTCCATAAAATTGGATTCATTAAGTTCTAATTTTTTTTGAAAATCAAAATTATTTTCAAAACAAAGTTCGGCAATTTCTTCTTCAGATAAAATACTATTTAAATTATACATTTTTTTATTTTTGAAAAAATTCATGATAATTGTATTTGCGCTAAGTTTTGTTGATTTACAAAACTCACTAATAGACATAGGTCCTGTAAAAATAAAAACACCATCAACTAATTCTGTTTGAACTTTTTTTAATTGATTTTTAATTTCGTCTTCATTATTTTTATTTTTGTTTATTTTTTTTATAGACATTCATTCACCTCCTCAATTAGTTTTTTATAAATTGCTAATTCAATTTTTTGTTTAAAAGAACGATTAAGAATTCTTTTATTTAAGGCTTCTATAATTTGATTTTTATCATTTATCATATAGGCACCTTTGCCTTTTATTTCATTTTTAAAATCAAAATAAAATTCATTTGATTTAGTTTTTACAAATCTTACCATTTTATCTTTTGGTAAAATTTGATTAGTAATAATACATTTTCTATTATTTATTATCTTCATCTTCTTTTTCAAATTCTGAAAAATCTATATCGTCAAAATCCATTCCTTCTAAAAGATCTTTATCATAAGTAAAATTATCTTTTATTTTATTCATTTCTTTTTGAGAATATTCGTGGTTATCTTGATCTTGCTTTTCTGTAAAATTATTTGATTTAATTTCTTGAGCTTTTGGTAAATTAAAATCCATATTTGATTCAAATTTAAAATCAGATTTAAAATTATTTATTTCATCTTGATATTCAGCAATTTCTTTTTCATAATCTTCAAAGTCAATTTTATTAAATCATGAATTTGATTTTTTAGGTGTTTGTAAATTTGGTTTTCTATTTACTCTTCCTTCTTGTTTTTCAATTAAATTTAATTCATTAACATTATCAATATTTCCGTTTCAAAGAATTTCAATTTTATTTTCAACAGCTTCACTATATGAACAAATATCAATATTGAATTTTGTTAATTCAACAGCTAATTTAACATTCAATCCTTTTTTACCAATTGCAAGTGTTGAATGTCTATCAGGAACAACTACTAAATAATCTTCGTTTTTAGTTCTTTTATTAACACTAACTACTCTAGCTGGAGAAAGTGAGTTTGCAATATATTGTTCATTTATTTCGCTAAATAAAACAATATCAAATTTTTCTCCTCCAAGTTTTTCAGAAATTGCATTTATTCTTGAACCTTTTGGACCAATAACACATCCTAAAATATCTAATTGACCTATATATTCAGGACTTTGTTTAAATGAAATTTTTGAATGAATACCTGGTATTCTAGAAACTGAAACTACTTCAATAAATCCTGAACCAATTTCTGGAATTTCTATTGAGAATAATTCTAACAATCTTTTGGTAGATGAATTTGAAACTAAAATTTGAGAATAATTATATTTTTTTTCTGGTATTTCTAATACTTCTTCAATTACAAATTTAGTAATTTGACCATCAATAGGAATCGCTTCATTTCAATATTTCATCGGAAGGAAACATTCAACTCCATCTTCTAAAACAAATCTTGCTCCATTTGTTTCTCTTGAAACAAATTTTGCAATTACATCTTGATTAATTTTATTACTATATTCTTTATAAATTTTTTCTCTTTGATTTTTACTTATTTCTAATTTAAAAGCAGATTGAATTAATGTATTAATTTTAGGAGTGAAATCTTCATTAAAAACTTCTTCTGATATAGTTTCTCCAATTTTAGCATTGGGATTTATTTCCTTTGCTTTAGAAAGTGGAATAGAATAAATTGATGTTAATTTATCCCCTTCATATTCTTCTTTAAATTCTTCATCAGAAATAATAAGTTTTTTTGTATTAATAATTTTAATAATGTTTTTTTCTGTATTTTGAAGTTCAATTTCCGCATCGGAATCAATTTCTTTATTAATAACATAGGAAATTGCTTTTAATAACAAACTATTTAATGTATCAACACTAATATTATTTTTAGCCTCGATATGTTTAAATATTTCGTTTAGTTCTTTAATTTTTCAATTATTATTTGCCATTTTTTACCTTAATACTTTCTTTGACATATAAAATATGTTTTTTATAAAATTCTTTTTTTGTAATTAAACCTTTTTTATTGATTTTTAATTTTAATTTTTCTGAATCAAATTCTAATAACTCTCCTTCAAAAGATAAAGAGTTAAAAATATTTTCCCTTAATCCTATAAAAATATTTTTACCAATTACCTTTGATAAATCCTCTCAAGGAATTTCTTTTTCAATTCCTGGAGAAAATACATTTAAAAAATAGTTTTTGTCTGAAAAATCAATCTCATCTAAAACAGATGAAATTATTTTTGTTTTTTCTACTATTTCTTCAAGTGATGTATTATTTATTTCTATATCTAAAAATAGTAAATTATCCCTTGTTTCAAATGATATTTTATTAATATTGAATTCTAATTTTTCTATTAATTTTTTAAACAAAATAAAGCCTTTGTTGTCTATTTAAAAAAAAAATTGCTTTACGCAATTAAATTTATTTAATAGACTCTTATTATTATATAACATAATTAAACTAATTTAATTTTTCTCTTTTTTTATAAATTCTTCTATTGTATTAAGAAAATTCTTAGCTATTGAATAATCCATTTTTTTTGTTCCGATTATAGAAATATCTCTAATTTTATTATCAATTGTAATTCTTTTTGAAATTAAAGAAATATTATTAGAGTTTGAAATTGAAATTTTAATTTGTTCATCTTCAGAAACAAATTCTTCCATCATTTCTCAAATTGATTTATTCTCTATAATATGAATAATTTCAGTTATTTTTTCTCTTTCAATTTGCTTATCTTGAATAATATAGTTTTCTCCAAAGACTTTATTTTTTTGTTTTTTTTCAAAATAAAAAACATTATTAACAAAAGCTTCTATAAGTTCATCATAATTACTAATTTCTTTTTTTAAAATTGGTGATAAAAATTCTAGTTTTTTTCTTATTTCAATAATAAGCGAATCAATAAGTCTTTCTTGAAAAATTCTAACCGCTATTCTTAAATCTTCCATTTTAACAGTTTTAGTTAATAAAATAGTTTTATTTATAATTCTTCCAATAGAAGTTATCAAAACAATAACAACTTCATTTTTGTTTATTTTAGTAAGTGTAATACTTTTTAAAACTTCTGTTTCATTAGCATTTTTATTAGACGTTACCAGAGTTAATCCGCTTATATCAGAAATTAACTTAGCAGCTTCATCAATTGTATCTTCAATATTTATTCTTCTTTTTGAAAAAATATCTTTTATTTTAAAATACAATTTATCATCTAAATTATTATTAAAATGTTCTGTATAAAATTTTAATCCATCAGTTGTTGGGATTCTTCCAGAAGATGAATGTGTTTTTTCTATAATTTTTTTCTTCTCAAGTGAAGCCATAACATTTCTAATCGTAGCTGATGAAAGAGATAAATTATATTTTTGAATTAAGTTGGTTGAACCTAATGGAAGACCATTTTCGATATAAGAAAAAACGATTAATTTAAAGATTTTTTTTTCTCTTTCTGTTAATGGCTTCATAAATTAACTTCACCTTTTTTCTACAAATATATTGTTGTTAAATAATATATTATTTTTATTTTTTACTAATGAAGGATCAAAAAAATTTCTATATGTTGAGGTTGGTCTATATGTTTCTAAATTAATATTATTTTTAACTTGAATAAGTTCATTACTTTCTCTTATATTATTTTTGTTTTTATCTAATCAAAAATAAAGTGATTTATTTTTTATTTTGTTTATATCTAAATATTCATTAATTATATATGGTTTATAATTTGGTGGCACAACTTTTGTTGTTCCGAATGGATTTATTTTTGCAGATGGAATTGAATAAGTATAATTTGGTTTGGCTAATTCTATTGCTTCAAAACTATTTATTTCACTATTTGTATTGTTTTGATTATTATTATCATTATCTATAAGAATTGAGTTAATATAATCATAATCATTTGTATTAATAAAACCAGTAAATTTAATTAAATTAAAATTTGCTTTTGAAGTTGGATCAATAATTAAACTTCCATTAGGTCTTAGTTTGCTTTGAAGATTATTTTTAATAAAAACTTGACTAATATTTGAACCAACACCATAAATTGAATTTACTAATGAATTGAATTCATTAAAAACGGGGGCCATTTTTTCTTTAGTATTATTATTAAATACCGCTTCTCCTCCATAAATTGTATCTAAAGAATAAAGACGAGTAGATTGATTTCAAGAATTTTTAGCTGCCTCTATAGGTGCATTAAAAACAAAATCTCTATTTCTTATTAGTTCAATTGAAAAAGAATTAGGTGTTAAAGAATTTTTTCTTTCAAAACCATATCAAGGATAAGACGAATTATTATGAGAATTAATTGGATAAAATGCTTCAGTTATTTTTCTTGTAAATAATTCTGAAAAGGAATATAAATATAATGCATCATTTTTATCTATACCATTATTATTTATAGCCCCATATTTAAATCTAGTTCCCGGTGGCATTTTATCTAAGTTGTAACCAGGAATATTTGCTCCATAAAAAAGTTCTTTTGTCGATAAAAAATTTGAAATCGTTCCTGAATTATTTAGTTTTCTTTCATCATCATAATGAAAAATTTTTTTTCATTCATCTAAAAATTTTTTAGAAATGTTTTTATTTAAAAGTAATTTAGTTGAATTTGAATCATTAGATTCAACATTATTTAAATAAAAGGCTTCAAAATGATGAAAATATTCATGAAATAATGTTGGAAAAACGAGATTAATTTTTTCTTCAATTGGGTAATTTGCTGCATCAGGAAGAAATTGATTGATATTTAAATCAATTTCTCTTGTTAAAGGAATATATTGACCTGAAACATTATTATTAAGTATGCCAGTTCTATTAATATAAATAACTTGAAGATCTTCAACTTCTGGACCAAATGATAAATCTTGTTTAATTCTTTGACTTAATAATTTAATTCCCTCTTCTCCAAAAAAATAAACAGGTTCTTTGGTATTTTTATCATATAAAGTTGTATATTCAACTATTTTAATAGGATTATTAATATCTTTTAATAATTCTATTTTTTGTTCGTTGGAATTAAAAGTATTATTATTATTTTCATTTTGAATTTGAATTATATACTTTGTTAAATAAAAAACTCCAGTACCTATTCCAGTACCTAATAAAATAAAGAAAATTACATTAAAGAAATTTCCTAATTTTGAGCCTTTTCATTTCATTTCATTAAAATTATAACAATTTAATAAGTAAGAAATTTAAAATTTGTTTTTAGTATCTCAATAACTTGTTCTTCATTTTCAGAATTTAAAACTTTATCTAAAATAGGTGCTATTTCTTTTCTTGAAAGTCTACTAATTAATTCTCTTGCTTTTAAAATAGAAGAAGAAGCCATTGAAAATTCATCTAACCCCATTGCAAATAGTAATGGAATTACACTAATATCTCCTGCCATTTCTCCGCACATACCTACTCATTTTCCTGCTTTATGTGCACCATCAATTGTCATTTTTATAAGTCTTAAAATAGCTGGATTAAGTGGTTGATATAAATAAGAAACTTTTTCATTCATTCTATCAGAAGCCATTGAATATTGCATTAAATCATTTGTACCAATTGATACAAAATCTGCATATTTACAAATTATATCAGTAGTAACTGCAAGAGAAGGAATTTCCACCATTGTTCCTACTTGAATTTCATTTGAAATATTTTTATATTCTTTTTTAACTTCAGAATAAACTCTATCAAAAATTGCTTTAGCTTGTTTAAATTCATCAACTGTTGCAATCATTGGAAACATAATTCCTAATTTACCAAACTCTGAAGCTCTTATTAATGCTCTTAATTGAGTTTCAAAAACATCAACTTTATCAAGAGATAAACGAATTGCTCTATATCCTAAAAATGGATTCATTTCTTCGGGAAACTTAAAATATTTAAGAGTTTTATCTCCACCGATATCTAATGTTCTAATTACTACTAATTTTCCATTATTTCTTTTAATTACTTCAGAATATGCTTTAAATTGTTCTTCTTCTGTTGGTCAATCTTCATTATCCATATATAAAAATTCTGAACGAAATAAACCAATTGAATCTGCTCCAGATTCAATTACTCCTTCCATATCTTTTGGAGAACCTATATTTGCTGAAATATCAATTTGAATTCCATCTTTTGAAATTGACTTTTTATCTTTAAATGTTTTTAAATATTCTTTTTCTTTAATATTTTTAAGAGCTTCCTCATTAAAGTTTTTAATTACTTCTTTTGAAGGATTAATAAATACTTCTCCAGTTTCTCCATTAATTGCTAAAATGTCTCCATCATTAACCATTTTAGTAATATCTTTTAATCCTAAAACGGCAGGAATTTCAAGAGATCTTGCCATAATTGCTGAATGAGAAGTTTTTCCACCAATATCTGTTACAAATCCTTTTACAAAATTTTTATTTAATTGTGATGTTTCTGAAGGTGTTAAATCATAGGCTACTATAATAACATCTTCATTAATATTAGTTAAATCAACCGGTTTAATATCAAAAATAGCATATATTATTCTTTTAGCTACATCTTTAATATCTCCAGCTCTTTCTTTCATGTATTCATCATCCATTTGAGAAAACATTTCTATATATTTTTTTGTAATAGAATCAATTGCATAATCAGAATTTACTTTTTCTATTCTTATCAAAGATTCCATTTCTTCCATCATCATCGGATCAGAAGCAACTTGAATATGAGCGTCGAAAATCATAGCATGTTCTAATCCAATATTTTTTATTGATTTTTCTTTTAAATCTTCGATTTGAGAAATACAAATTTTAATTGCATTTTTTAATTTTAAAACTTCTGCTTCAACATCATTAATATTTTTTTTAGAAATATTAATTTCTGGTTCGTTTAATTCAAAAACCTTAGCAATAACTATTCCGTTAGATGCTCCAATACCACTTAATTTCAATTTAATACCTTTTCTAAATTAATTATTAAATTAATTTATTTGCTTTCATTTCGTTTTTAATTACTTCAATAGCTTCTTCTTCATCAGCACCTGAAGCTTCAATTGTAAATTCATGACCTGTTTTAATTCCAAGAGCCATAATATTCATTATTGATTTTAAATTTCCTTCTCTTCCATTTGACTTAATTTTAATTTCTGAGACAAATTTAGAAGCTGCCTGTACAGTGATTGATGCTGGTCTAGCATGTAGTCCTACTGGATCAATTATTATTGCTGTAAATGTTTTCATTTCTTCCTTTAATTATATATTTTTATTTTATTATATAATAACACAATAATATTATTTTTTTAAATATGATTAATCCTTTTTAAACTTTTTAAATATTGGATATTTTTCTTGAAATGTTAGTGGTTTTGGAATTATTTCAAAAGTTGTAATATTTGAAATAATTTTATGACTTCCATAGTTATTTTTAAAATATTTTTCTATTTCTAAAATTATTAAAGGTATTAAACCAAATGAAAATCCAATTAAAAATAATTCTCAATTAAGCATATCATTAACTGTTGAATTGTTAAAAATTATTTTATTAAGTTGTTCAATACTTAAATTTGTATTTTTAATTAGTTCTTCACTAATAACTGGTCTTTCTCCGAATAATGAAGCAACCGGAGGAATAAGAGTTGAAATTAAGATAATTGCAAATGAAACAAAACAAGCTAAATAAACTCATTTATTTTCTCCTCATTTTGTTTTAAAGATTGAAATTTTTGAAGACATTGAAATTGATTTTAATATTCCTCCAATTGTTAGAGAAATAAATGCTGCAATATTTCCATAGAAAAATCTTAACATAGGAACTCCAGTTTCAATTGCTACAAATACTCCTAAAGTAAAAGCTAAAATTGTAAGTAACCCATTAATTATTCCTGTAACAAAAATTTTAATAATTAACTTATCAGCAAATATTGATTCATATTTACTTCTTGGTCTTCTATTCATTAAAGATGAAGTATTTTCTTGAATACCTAAAGCAACGCCGGGGAGAGTTTCTATTACTATATTATTAATTAATATTTGAATAGTTGTTAATGTAGTTTGGAATTTAATATTCGAATTTATAGCATTTGCTTGATCTATTGTTATATTAACTCCATTAAATGTTGATTCGTTTAAATATCCTCAATTTCCTATTTCAAAAACAAAATAAAAAATTATCATCCCCAGTACTATTGAAATTATTCCTGCTATATTTGATGATAAAAGAAATTTAACTATATTTCTAATACTTTCATAAATACTTCTTCCTGATTTAACTGATTCAATAATTGTTGAAAAATTATCATCGGTTAAAATCATATCAGCTGCACCTTTAGAAACATCTGTTCCAGTTATTCCCATAGCACATCCTATGTCTGCAGCTTTTAATGCAGGAGCATCATTTACCCCATCTCCAGTCATTGCTACAACTTGATTATTTGCTTGTCAAGCTTTTACTATTCTTAGTTTATCTTCAGGAGAAACTCTTGCATAAACTGAATAATCATTAATATGTTCTTTTAAATATTCATCTGAAAGTAAATTTAATTCAGTTCCTGTTATTGATTTTTGAATTTCTGGATTAGTTATAATTCCTAATTCTATAGCTATTGCAACAGCTGTATTTAAATGATCACCTGTTATCATAACTGGTTTTATTCCAGCACTGATACATTCCTTAATAGATAATTTAACTTCTTCACGCGGAGGATCAATCATCCCAATTAAACCTATAAAATCTAAATCGTTTTCAATTTCATTGATATCTAAATTATTTATATTTAAATTGTTCTTATTAATTTTTTTAATACCTACACCAAGAACTCTAATTGCTTTATTACTTCAACTGTTATTGATTTTCTTAATTTCTGTATCATCATCAATATTTTTACATTTACTAAAAATTACATCAGGAGCACCTTTTACAATAACATAAAATTCATCATCTATTTGATTAATAGATGTCATCAATTTTCTATTAGAATCAAATGGAATTGTTGTTATTCTTGGAAATTCTTTATCTCATGTAATTGGTGAAAATTTATTTTTTAAGGCTAATTCTAAAATACAAAGTTCAGTTGGATCACCAACAGGTGTTTCTTCTAAATTATTTTCATCGATAGAAGCATCTGTACATAGAACAGCATATTTAAGTAATTCTATTTGTTCTTTAGAAAGCTTTATTAAGTTTTGTTTTTCTACATAATTATTTTTAAATGCTCATAAATTAGTAATAGTCATTTTATTCATTGTAAGTGTTCCGGTTTTATCTGAACAAATAACACTTGTAGATCCTAAGGTTTCTACAGCTGGTAATTTTTTAATAATGGCATTTTTACGAGACATTTTTTTAACACCTATAGATAAAATTATATTAACTACAGCATTTAAACCTTCAGGGATTGCTGCCGCTGCTAATGATATTGCTAAAATAAGTGATGGTTGAACGGCTTTAAATCCTTCATTTACAACATTTTCTATTATAAATAAAGAAAAGAAGAAAGTTAAAATTGTAATTATTATTCCAACAATACCTAAATACTTACTTAAATTATGTAATTTATATTGTAATGGAGTTTTAGTTTTGTTTTTATCATCAGAAATTAATTTAGCAACTTTCCCTATTTCTGTATTATTTCCTATTGAAACTACAATAGCAACACCTCTACCATTTATTACATTTGTTCCTGAAAAAATTTTATTTTTTTGATCTCCTAAAGGAATATCTCCTTCAGTTTTTTCAAGATTTTTATCAATAGCATTTGATTCACCAGTCAAAATAGATTCAATAACTTGAAGATTATTTACTTCTAAAAGCATAGCATCTGCTTGAATGGTATCTCCCGCTTCTACAATTAAAATATCTCCAATAGTTATTTCATTGGAATTAATTAATGTAATTATTCCATTTCTAATAACTTTTGCATTACTTGAAGTCATTTTTTCGAGTTCTTCTATTGCATTATTCGATTTTATTTCCTGAATAGAACCAAATAATGAATTAATAAAAACTATTGATAAAAGAATTGCTGTTTGAGTATATTGAAGAACTACATCTTCTCCTCTTGTTTGCTGATAAATAGAAAGAGCTAAAGATAGAATTCCTGCTACTAATAATAAAAGTGACATCAACTCTGTAAGTTGTCTTAAAAATAAAATAAAAAAAGAAACTTGTTTATCTTTTTTTATCGAATTTAAGCCAAAAAGTTTTTGTCTTTGTTCAACTTCTTCTGAACTTAATCCTTGGTCTATTTTAGTTTTTAAATATTCTTCCTTCTCGGAAGGAGATTCGTCTGAATTGTTATTTTTATCGTTGTTCATAATACCTTAAATGAATTTTAATTATTTATTAATTATATCATATTTTATTTTTAAAAAAAGCAAAAAAAATGGGGCAGACAACGGGGTTCGAACCCGCGCATGACGGTACCACAAACCGCTGTGTTAACCACTTCACCATGTCTACCATAATTTATTACAATTACTCAAAAAATTATATACCATTTTATAAAATTTTTTTCTTAAAACATAATGAAATATATGCTTTATAAAAAAGTTTATATTTAAAAAGTTTTTAAATAAATAAAAATGTTTAAACCTAAATAGATTTAAACATTTTTTTATTTAGTTAATTATTTATTAACCATTACAGAATTTTAATTTAGGAGGAGTTCCTTCTGCATTAGAAACAACTGCATCTATTTGAACTAGAGCGTTTTTTTCTATATTAGAAACTTCTACTATTCTTCCAGCAGGTAATGTTTTAGGGAAAAATTGTTTTAAAGTTTTTGAAACTAAATCTATATTTTTAATATCTTTAACAAAAATATTTAATTTAACAACATCTTCCATTTTGTGATTAATGCTTTCTAAAATAGTTTTAATATTTTCTAAACATTTTGAAGTTTGTTTTTCAAAATCATCTGATACTAATTCATTTGTTTTAGCATCGATAGGTAATTGCATAGAAATATTATTATAATGTGAAAAAGCAACTGTTTGAGTTGAATGACATTTTTGTGGAGCTTTTGGAGTGTTATTTGCATATATAACTATTCCATGACGGTCTTCAACTGCTTGTGGAGGAGTTCCATCACCATGAGAAACAACAACTTCAACTTGAACTAAAGCACCTTTTAAAATATCAGAAACTTCAATTACTGATAAAGCAGGAAAATAATTAGCTGCTCTAGCTATTGCTGAATCAGGAAAGAATTTTTTATATTCTTGTTTAATTATTTCTCTATCTTTAATGTTTTTTACGAATATATTTACTTTAACAATATCATCAAATGGTACATCGATGCTTTCTAGGATAGTTTTAACATTTCTTAAACATTGATTTAATTGTTCAGAAATTCCACCTTTAACAATTTCATTAGTTTTTGGATCAATTGGTAATTGAGTTGAAATGTTATTGTAGTGTGAAAAGGCAACTGATTGACTTTGTGCACAACATTTAGGAGCTTTATCAGTATTATTTACAACCTTAATTAAATCTCCCGCTTGTGGAGCATTTGGAATTGTTCCTTCTCCACATGTTATAACAGCTTCAATTTGTACTAAAGCATTCATTGGAATGTTTTTTACAATTATTGTAGTTGTTGTTGGTAAATAAGATTTAAAAAATGTTTTAAGTACTTCTTTAGCAACTTCAACATCACTTACGCTTTTAGTGATTATTGTTATTCTAACAACATCATCCATAACATGATTTATCCCTTTTATAACTGCTTCAATATTTTTAAAACATTGAATAGCTTGCTCCTTAATACCTCCAGATACCAATTTATTTGTTGTTACATCAATTGGTAATTGTGCTGAAAGGTGATTATAATGGGAAAAAGCAACCGTGTGAGAGAAATCACAAATAGCTGCTGGAGCATTTTTTACGTTTCTTGCAAGAACTGCATTTAATTTATTCATATTTTTAACTTCCTTAAAATTTTGTTTTAATAAACATATAAATTATAATGCTTTATTTGGTACAAATTTTAAAAAAGTATTAATTTATAAAATTAATAAGAAAAAATAAAATATAAAACTTTTTTTTAAAAATATCTTTTTAATTTAACAAAAAAATAAAAAATAATTTTAATTAAGAATTAGATAAATAGAATATAAATTTATTAAAAATAAGTTAAAATTAAAATATATTTTAATAATAGAGGGAATATGAAAAAACTAATTAAAGTAATTGATAAAAAAAATTGGTTTATTATATTTTTTGCTTTATTATCAATTGTTTTTCAATCAATTTGTAATATTCTTCAAGCTCAATATATAGGAGAGATGATTACTTCTTCAAATAGTGGGATAAATAATATGTTAGTAACCAAAATTGTTATTACTTTATTTGGAAGTGTAATTTTTGGAATATTAGGGGTTTTTTTAGCAACAACTGTAGCAAGTAATTATGTTTATAGTTTAAGAAAGACAACATTTGCCAAAATTCAAACTTTTTCATATCAAGATATTGATAGTTTTTCTACTTCTTCTCTTGTAACAAGAATGACAAATGATATGCAAATTATTTTTACTGGACTTTATTTTATTTTTAGTTTTTTAGTAAGAGGGATTACCATGTTTATTTTTGGTATTTCATATTCTACTTCTGTTTCAGGAACAGAATATTCATTAATTTATGCTGTATTAGTTCCTTTATTTTTAATTGTTATTTTAGTTATAGGTAGATTTTCATATCCATATTTTATGAAAACACAAAAAAATGTAGATGCTGTTAACCGTCAATCAAGAGAAACAGTTTTAGGAATAAGAGTTATTAAATCATTTAACCTTGAAGAAAAACAAAAAGGTATTTTTAATGAAAAAAGTGAAAATTTAATGACTTCTTCAACTAAGGCATTTATATATTCAGGTCTTCTAAGTCCAATAATTCAATTCTTAGTAAATGTTTCTGTTATAGTTGTTTTAATAATTGCAGGTGCTAATATTTCTTCTGGAAACTTGGGAGATGTTATTTCATTTATTTTAGTTTTACAAAGAGTTTTATTTGGACTGATAATTACAATCATTGCTTTTTTTCAAATTTTCTCAACAATTCCTTCTTTTAAAAGATCTTATGAAATATTAAAATGAGAACCATCTGTTAAATATGATAAGGATTCAAAAGAAATTATTAGTAAAGGAGAAATTGAATTTAAAAATGTTTATTATTCTTTTAGTGAAAAATCAGAACCTCTTTTAAAAAATATAAATATTAAAATTAATCCGAAAGAGAAAATTGGAGTAATAGGAAAAACAGGATCAGGAAAATCTACTTTAGTAAGTTTAATGTCAAGACTTTACGATGTAACTAGTGGAGAAATATTTATTGATGGGGTTAATATTAAAAATTTTTCTTTTAATGAAATAAATAAAAATATTGCTATGGCTTTTCAAGATGTTATTCTATTTTCAGGAACAATAAAATATAATATAGCTATGGGTATTAAAGATGATTTAAATCCAGAAGAACAAGAAAAAGCTATTATTGAATCAGCAAAGGCTGCTGAAGCATGAGAATTTATTCAATCTAAAGATGATAAATTTAATTATTATATTGAACAAAGAGGAAAAAATTTATCAGGTGGACAAAAGCAAAGAGTTTCAATAGCAAGAACTTTAGCAAAGAAATCTCTTATTACTATTTTTGATGATTCAACATCAGCACTTGATAATGTTACCGAAAAAAAAGTTAGAAATAATATGAAAGAGAAATTCAATGCAACTACAATAATAGTTGCACAAAGAATATCTTCAATTGAAGATATGGATAAAATTATTGTTTTAGATAATGGAGAAATTGTTGGATTTGATACTCATAATAATTTAATTATGAAAAATGGAATTTATAGGGATATTGCTCTTTCTCAATGAGGAGAAACTAAATTTAAAGAAATTACAGAAAATAGTATTAAAAATTAAAGAAAGTAGGTTAATATGAGTAATTTTTGAGATGGTACTTTTATAAGTCAAATGAAAAAAACAAACGAAAATTTAAGTAATATTGATAAAACATTAAATGGTATTTTACAAGAACTAAAAAAGATAAATGATAGGTCAGAAGAAAATAATAAAAAATAAATGTTAAGTGATAAAGATATAAAAAGATTAATTCCTGATATTGATTTTATAAATCATAAAAAAGTTTTTAAAACATGAAGTATTACAAGATATATAAAATTAATTGAAAAAGCAAAAGAAAAAGAAATCTATTTTAATGATTTTGATTCTATTAATAATTTTTTTATAGAAGATATAAGACTTAAAAGAATACTTTTGAAATATTTATTTTATATAGAAAATAAATTAGGTGCTGAATTAGTATCGTATTTAATAATTGAAAAAGAAGATGTAAAAAATATAATAAAAAAATGTGAATTTATTCAAATTCCTAATAACTATAATGATAAGTTGGAAAAGTTTAGTAAAAGCTTAAGAAATTTTGAATTTAAAGAGCTTTATGAATTACCAGATAAATTATCATTTTCAAAAAAAATTAAATTAATGAAACTTCTTAATTTTTATTTTAAACATGAAAAATTAAAAAAGAAATTTTGAACGATTTTTACAAATGATGATTTATTTAAATTTGCAGAATTAAGAAATAAAATAGTTCATCATAACTTTATAATTTTAGAACAGAATGAAATAAATGAATTTATCAAAAAAATTATTTTTTATATTGATGAAGAATATATAAATGAATATAATAAAGCTGTAAATGAAATAAACAATATTTGAAAGAAACTTAAATTAAATATTTAATTTATTCAAGGAGCAAATAAAATCATACATAATCCTATATTTGTAATTATTAGAAATATCATATTTATTTTATATTTTCTAATAAGGACAAAATCTGTTGGAATAGAAATAATTGATCACCCAAGTAAAACCCAATATCTCCAGCCTATAAAAAAGGAATGTTGTTTAAAATAAAGATATTTATCCATATTACCAAATTCACTTCCTAAATCATTAAAACCAATAAAAGGGACAACTAAACTCATTAATAAATAAAGAACTACAGATATTAATATTCCAGATAATATAGGTCTCATCATTTTTAGAAAGAAAATCATAAATTTTGTTTTTTTAAGTTTATTATATTTTTTCATAACGATTGTCATTATAAAAATAGGAACTAAAGAGAAAACAAAATATGTTCCAAACATTAATAAATATCCTCATCAATGACCTTGAGCAGCTAAATAACCAGAAGCCAACGCCATTTTAAGTCCAAAAATTCCTGGTGTTGCATTTGTAATTGATAAAAGATTTTCTCATGTATCTAAATCGATACCTAATACATTAACTAAAAGAATTTTAAAATAAGGTATAAAAACTTGGGCGCCACCAAAAACAATAATAGATATAATTAAACATCCTAATAAAACAGCAATAGCTGATAAAAATAAAGCTAGCATTTATTTTCTTCCTTTTTTTTATTTTTTCTTTTTTTAAAAAAGTTAAAAATTAAAAGACAAATAACAAAAAATATAATTATAAAAATAGGGATATTTCAAGGTACGGGAACAAAAAAAGAAAATGATAATGTAATTACAAAAATAAGTCAATGAATAGTTACAGGGATACCGTTTTTTTTTATTTTTATATATCTAATAGTTAAATTAAGAACTAAAGCAATAATTATGGGAATAACTGCTACATAAATTATTTTTAAATATTTTTCTGGAATATAGTTTATTCCTAAGATAAACAAGAAAAGAAAAAGGAGAGTATGAGGAATAAGAGAAAAGATAGTAATTAAGGCCGCTTTCCTTTTAGATTTTATAATTAAAAAAGAAATATAATAAATTCCTTCAATAGCACTCGCGCCAGGAATTGAATTAGTTACTATTAAAATATCATCTATATCTTTTTGTTTAATAAAATGATATTTATCCACACAATAACTTTTAATCATGGAAAACATAGAATTTCCACCACCAAAACTAAAAAAAGAAATTTTTAAAAATAATCAAAATAATTGTCAAAAATCTGGTTTTTTATCTTCTTCATCTTCCATAAAATAATTAAATTTTAAATATAAATATATTTATATTTAAAAAGAACCTACTCAATTCATTATTAAATTATATGGTTTGCTTCCTTGTAATAAAAAAATACTATTATTTAAAAATGATTTTATTTCAATAATTTTTTTTCCTAAATCAATATCTTTTTTTGTTTTAAAATTAAATTTTATTTTTACATTTTTGTAGTCTTTAACAAAATCGATATCTATTTGTGAAGATAATTTAATATCATTTATTTCTTTAACTAAAATATTAAATAAATCTAAGTATGCTTGTTTGTTTATTAAAATATTTATAGATGTTTTATTAATTGATAAAAACATTTTTAACTTTTCCCTTTCCCTACATATTTTCCTGTTTCGGTTGAAACAATTATTATGTCTCCTTGTTTTATAAACATTGGAGTTTCTATTTCAAAACCTGTTTCTAAAATAACTTTTTTTTGAGGATTAGTTGTTGTATTTCCTTTAACAGCATCAAATGCTTGATCAACTGCAAGTTCAATATTAAGAGGTATTTCTAAATCTAAAATTTCATTTTCAAATTTACGAATTTTAACTACTTGTCCTTCTTTTAGAAAATTTAGTTCTCATTTAAAATTTTTTGATGGTAATTCAATTTGTTCATACGTTTCATTATCCATTAAAAAAATATTCATTCCATCATCAAATAAAAAATTCATATCTGTTTTTTCAATATGAGCTTTTTTTACTTTTTCTCCTCCAGTAAAAGATTTAACTGTTGTTGTTCCAGTTCTTAAATCTTTTGCCTTTACTTTAACATTGGCTTGTCCTCTTCCTTGTTTTGAATGAGAAGCTTCTAAAACAATAAAAATATTTTCATCTATTTTAAAAGTAGTACCGGGTTTTAAATCATTAACGTTTATCATTTTTTCCTTTTATTCTTTTCTTGAAAGAACTCTATGTCCTGTTTCAGTAACTAAAATATCATCTTCTATTCTTGCTCCACCAAGACCTTTAATATAAATTCCTGGTTCAACAGTTATAACCATTCCAGGTTCTAATATTACATCACTTGCTTTAGAAACGTTTGGTAACTCATGTACATCAATTCCAAGACCATGCCCTGTTGAATGAAGAAAAAAATTTAAATAACCTTTACTTGCTATATATTGTCTACAAATATTATCTATTTCTAATGTTGATATTCCAGGACGAACGCTTTCTCTTCCAAGTCTTGCCGCTTCTTCTACAATCTCTAAAATTTCTTTTAATTTAGGATCTTGGTGTTGAATTTCATCATCATAAAAGAATGTTCTTGTTATATCGGCACAATAACCTAAATATAATGCACCAAAATCTAATTTAACAATATCACCTTTTTTTAATTTATTATCTGTTGGATGATGATGTGGTTCTGCAGCACTTGCACCAAAAGCAACGATAGAGTCAAATCCTGTCTTTTCAGCGCCCATTCTTTTCATTAAATAATCAAATTTAGAAGCTATTTCTTTTTCAGAAACTCCTTCAATTAAAAATTTTTTTATTTTTTCAAATGCATCTAAAGAAATATCTATAGCTTTTTGCATAATTTCTATTTCTTGATCATCTTTTAATATTCTAAGTTTTTGTGAATTTATTGGTTCAAATAATGAATTTGGAGAAAGAGATTTTAATTTTTCAAAATCTTTATATGTTATATATTCCTCTTCTATTCCAATTTTTGAAAAATTTCTTTCTTGAAAAAAATTTTTCAAAACATTTTCACCTAATAAAAATACTTCTGCGTTTTTAGCATTATTTTGACAATATTCAATATATCTACTATCAACAAATAAACTTGCTTTATTTTGCTCTATTATTAAAAAACCATCAGATGTAGCTACACCTGTATATCAAAGTCTTGTTTGAGGAGAGGAAGAAAAAATAGCATTTAAATTTTTTTCATGAAAAATTTTATTTAAATGCTCTTTTCTCACTATTTTTTCTCCTTATGAGTTGTATGAGTATTACATTTGTGACAATGTTTTTTAAGCTCTATTTTTTCAACTGTATTTTTTTTATTTTTTTTAGTTATATAATTTTCCATTTTACATTCTTCACATCTTAATGTTAAACCTACTGCTGGCATATTTTCCCCTTAAAAATTTATTTATTATCATTATATAAGAAATAATAATAAAGTTTATTAAAAAGGTTTAATAAACAAAAGAATTATTATATATTTCAGTTTTATTATTCAGTTTTATTTTCTAATTTTATTTCTTCAACTTCTGCTACAATATCTTGATTTGAATTTTTAGCTACTTCAATCATTTTATTAGCAAAAATTAATGTAGCAATTGGACCAATTAATAAAATACCTAAAAGTCCTCATAATATTTTATCTTTTTCTAAACTTTCATCATAATATTTATTGCTAATAATTTTAATTGAATAAACTAAACTAATTATCGCTCCAACAATTACTGGAATTATTAAAATAAATAAACAATACAAAACAATAGAAACTATTGAAATTTTTTTGATTTTTTCGCCTTCTTGAAACATTTCTTCTTTATTTTTTATATTCATTACTTTTCCTTTATTTTCATTTAAATATAAAAAATTATTTATTTATTTTTAAATAAATAAATAATTTGTATTTAATCTTATTATTTTAATTATTTACAACAAGAATCTTTACAACAATCTTTTTTTGTACATTTTTCAGATTTATCATTTGAAGAACATGAATCGCATTTTTTAAGGCAATTTTTTTCTTCTTTTATTTTACAAGAATTTTTACATGACATAATTTTCCTCTTTCTTATATATAAAATTAAATATATTATATATATAATAATTATATAACAAAAATGAAAAAAGCAATTTATCCAGGAAGTTTTAATCCTTTTCATGAAGGACATATGTCTATTATTGAAAAAGCATTAAAATTATTTGATTTTATTTATATTGTTGTTACTTTAAATCCTGATAAAAATGAAACAAATGATTTCTATAAAAATAAAAAAATAATTGAGAATATTTATAATAAAAATAAAAAAATAAAAGTATTAGTTAATGAAAATGAATTAACTAGTCAACTAGCTAAAAAATTAGAAGTTAATTTCTTAATTCGTTCTTTTAGAAGTGAATTTGATTTAGCTTACGAAGTTGATTTAGCTTTTTCAAATAATTACTTAAATAATGATTTAGAAACAATATTATTTTTTCCAAATTATAAAACAAATAAAATATCGTCTACAATTGAAAGACATATAAATTATATTAATGAAAGAAAAAAAGAAAAAAATTAATTTTATTTATTTTTTTTAAAAATATAATTATAAATTTCATCATAATGTGAAACTGTAATAAATTTAATTTCGTTTTTTACTTCTTTAGGTATATCAATTAAATTTCTTTTATTCTCTTTTGGAATAAAAATTGTTTTAATTCCAAATCTATATCCAGCTAATGATTTTTCTTTTAAACCACCAATTGGTAATACTTTTCCTCTTAAGGTTATTTCTCCTGTCATTCCTATTAAATGAGAAACAGGTTTTTTAGAAAGGGCTGAAATAATAGCTGTAGTAAATGTTACCCCTGCACTTGGACCATCTTTAGGCACTGCACCTTCAGGAACATGAATGTGAATAGAGTTTTCATCTCAATCAAAATCAATATCATATTTTTTAGAATTAGCTCTAACAAAAGCAATAGCAATTTGAGCAGATTCTTGCATTACTTCTTTTAATTGACCAGTTAATTTTAATTCTCCCTTTCCTTTAAATGTTGTAACTTCTATTGCAAGAGTACTTCCACCATAAGCCGTATAAGCTAAACCATTTACAGATCCTATTTGTGGTTCGATATCATTTTCATCATCTGAGAATTTTATCGGACCTAAAAGAGTTTCTATTTCTTTTTTAGTTAAAATAAATTCGGATTTTAGTTTTCCTTCTATTTTTTTAACAACTATTTTTCTAGCTAATTTATCTAATGTTCTTTTTAGATTTCTAACTCCAGCTTCTAAAGTATAATGTTTTATCAAAAACTCTATTTCAGGTTCAGAAATTTGAAAAAACTTTTCATCAAGAGAATTTTGTTTTAAAACTAATTTAATTAAATATTTTTTAGCAATACTAATTTTTTCTTGTAATGTATATGAATTAAGTTCAATTAATTCCACACGATCTAATAATGGTGTTGGTATATTTTCATAATAATTAGCTGTTGCTAAAAACATTACTTTTGATAAATCATATTCAACTTCTAAATAATGATCTTGAAAATTTGCATTTTGTTCTGGATCTAAAACCTCAAGCATTGCAGAAGAAGGATCCCCTTTATTATCTGAAGCCATTTTATCAATTTCATCAAGAAGAATTAAAGGATTTGAAACACCAGCTTTTTTAATTGCTCTAATTATTTTTCCTGGCATAGCTCCAATATATGTTCTTCTATGTCCTCTTATTTCAGCTTCATCTCTAATTCCACCTAAAGAAATTTTTATAAATTTTCTTCCTAGCGCTTCTGCTATTGCTTTAGCTAATGATGTTTTACCTGTTCCTGGAGGACCTAATAATGTAATTATAGGTGCAGGATTTTGAACAGAAGAAACATTTGCTCCATTAACTTTATTGAATAAATTTAAATCAATTTCAAATTTTCCTTGATCAATTATTTTTTTCGTTTTATTTTTAGATTCATTTTCTTTATTATTAATTAAAACAGCAATAAATTCAATTATTCTTTCTTTTACATCTTTTAATCCATAATGATAAGAATCTAATACTTCTTTAGCTTTTTTAATGTTTAATTCTTCTTTACCAATTTGTCTTCAAGGAAGCTCGGAAAGTAATTCAATATATGTTCTTGTAATATTAGCATCAGGAGAAGAAGACATCATATTTTTTAATTTTGTTTTTTCATTTTTAATAAGAATTCTTACTTCTTCAGGAATAATTTCCTTAAGCTCTTTTGAATTTAAAATTTCTTCAATTTTATCTTCATTATCTGATTCTTCACCTAATTTATTTCTTATGGCTCTCATTCTTTCTCTTAAAAGAAATTCTTTTTGTTGACTATCAAGTTTTTTTCTTACATCATCATCAATTTCTTTTTCAATTTGAGACATTGTATTACGTTCAAATAAAATTTTTATATAATTTTCTAAAAATTCTGAAATATTTTTTGAGGCAAGTAAATTATATTTGGATTCAAAAGATGGTTGAAGAATTTGAACTAAAGATTTACAAACTCCTATTCTTCTTTCTCAATCAGCAGGTTCATTTAAATCATCATTTAAAAGACTATCAAAAATTGCTTTATTTTCAATTGGTAATTTTTGAAGTTCTTCAATAACTTTTAATCAAAGAGCTTCTTTTTTAACATCATTTTTTCCAATAATTAAATTAGATTGCTTAAAAGTTCCAAAAAAAACTTCTAAATTTTCTTTTTCTTCATTTTCAAATTCGACAATTTCATTAATTTTTACACGTTCTATTGCCTTAAATTCAACTTTATAAACTAAATTAGATGGTTCTTTAATATCAATAATATTACAAAGCATTCCATATTCTCTAAGGTCCTCTTTTTTTTCTATAGTATTTTTAGTTGATAATTTTTGTGGAATTAAAACTACAACATCTATATTAAGTTTTCTTAATAAACTAATAGTTCTAACTGATTTATCACGCCCAAAATCTATTAATGCTTTTGTTCCTTCAAAAAAAATTTCACTTCTCGTTGGTAAAAAAAAATAATTATTCATTAATTAGTCCTTTCTAAAGTTCATTTAATATTTATTATAAGTTTTTTTAGTAAAAATAAGATTTTTTTTTCATTTTATCATATATTTTATCAAGCATATTTTCAATTCTTTTTTGTTTAGTACCGTATTCATTACAAATATCTTTTATTTTATAGTTATCATAGTAAAGTTTATTTATTATGTTTTTTTCAATTACTGAAAGTTCTGAGAAATCAATATGAATTCTTTCACTTTTTATATTTTCTATATCATCATCAAATTCAATTGAATTATTCATTATTTCGTAATTTTTTTTATGAAAAGTTCGACAATAATTAAGCATGATATTTTTTATTTTAATAAAAAAATAGCATTCAAATTTTATGTTTAAACTTGGATTAAATTTTTCAAGATCATTTTCTAAAAAATGAGCAAGAGAATAATTAATTATGTCACATTCATTAAATGGAAGATTATTTTTATTAATTCATAAACATTTTCTAGCAAGTCTTTCTAATTCATTTTTGTATTTATTGTATAAGATAAATCCTATTTTAGATTGTTCTCTATTAAATGAGTACATTTTACTTTCCTTTTTTAAGAATTTCGTATAAAAAAATACCTGAGGCAACCGACACATTTAAGGATTGAACATTTCCTTTCATATCTAGATAAACTAATTCATCTGAAAGTTTTTCATTAGTTTTAGAAATTCCTTTTCCTTCATTTCCTACAATTAATACTAGAGGAAAATTAAATGAAGCTTTTTCAATGTTTTTTGCCTTTTCATTTAAGCTAGTTCCATAAACTCAATATCCATTTTCTTTTGCTTTAATAATAAAGCTTGATAATGAAGAAGTTTGAACTACTTTAAAACCAACAAGTCCGCCTGATGCTACTTTTGTAACAGTTGAATTGATGGTAGCTGATCTTTTATTTGGGATAATTATATTATTAATACCTAAACAATTTGCTGTTCTAATAATTGCTCCTAAATTTTGTGGATCTTCAATATGATCTAAAATTAAAATTATTGGAGGTTTATCCTTAAGCAATTTCTCTTCTTGATAATAAACGAATTCTTTGACTACCGCAATATATCCTTGATGATTTCCGGCAACCATTTCATCTAATTCTTTATTCGATAAAATTGTTTTTTTAATGTTTGTTTTTATAAAATTATTTTTAGATAAAAAAATTTCTTCAATTTCTTCATTATTATTAATTGCATTTAAAACTGTATTTTTACCAAAAATAAAATTTTTATTCATTATATTATTTCCTTTTCTAATAATATTTTTCTTAAATTATCAGCTTTTTCAAAATTTTTATTTTTAAGGGCTAGCTTTCAATCATTATATAAAATTAATAATTCCTCATCTATTTTATAATCAGGAAATTTAAATCCTAAGATACTAAAAATATTTAAAATTTGATTTCCTAAATCTTGATCTTTTGTTTTATTAAATTCTTTTACAAAGTTATTTAATAATTTTAGTGCCTTTGCATTTTCAATTAAACTAAATAAAATTATGATTTCTTTAAAACTATTATTCATTTTTATTTCTGATTTATATTTATTTTCTAAAATAAGAATTTTTTTTATTCTTAAAAGTAATTTTAATTGTTTCTTGTTTTGTTCGTATAAGGTTTCATCAAAATTTATTGTTGATTTATAATTAGAATTCAAAAATATTAATCTAAGTATGTCTGGATTAAATTTGTAATTTTCATTATATTTTAAATAATCTTCTGCAAAAAGTAAATTATTTTCAGATTTAGACATTTTTTTAGAATTTAAATTAACAATTCCTATATGAATTCACTCATTGGCAATTTCTGATTTTGTAATTAATCTAAATTGGGAATTTTCATTTTCATGATGAGGGAATTTTAAATCTATTCCTCCTCCATGAATATCTAATGGTTTTCCCTTTGTAGTATTAAATACAAAAGCAGCACACTCTGTATGTCATCCAGGTCTTCCTTCGCCAAAGGAAGAAGAAAATGATTTATCTGTTTCATTATTTTTTAATTTTCATAAACAAAAATCATAATCATTTTCTTTATTAAGTTCATTTTTATTCTGTGTTAATAGATTATTTAATTTGTTGTTAGAAATATTTCCATATTTTTTATCCTTATCTACTTGAAGATAAATTCCTGTTTCATTTTTGTATGTAACATTTTTTTCAATAAGAAGATTAATAAAATTGGTTATTTCATTCATTTTGTTTGTAACTAAAGGCATTTCATCAATGGAATTTATATTATAAATATCTAAAATATTTAAATATAAATTTAAATATTTTTCTGATATTTCTTTTTCAGAAACTTTTTCAGTTTTAGCTTTTTGAATTATCTTATCATCTATATCTGTTATATTGTGAATAAAATAAATTTTTTCATTATTAAAACGGGCTGCTCTAATAAAAGTATCGAAAGTTATAATAGGTCTTAAATTTCCAATGTGAACTTTATCATAAACGGTTGGACCACAAAGGTAAATGTATTTATATTTCATCTTAATTTATTATATTATATTTTTTATTATATGGAGAATTACCTCCATTTATATATGTAAATAAATTTTCTTTTAAAAAAATAAATGTTAAAAAGTACTAGTTTTTATAAAAAAATAATAAAAAAAATAATTAACAAATGTTAATTATTTATATTATTGTTTAAAATTACAAATTATTAATTATTTTATAATTTCTGTTACTGTTCCGGCACCAACAGTTCTTCCACCCTCACGAATTGAGAATTTTGTTCCTTTTTCAACAGCTACTGGGTAAATTAATTTAACAGTTAAGTTAACATTATCACCTGGTGTAACCATTTCAATTCCTGCTGGAAGTTCAATTCCACCTGTAACATCAGTTGTTCTAAAGTAAAATTGTGGTTTATAATTTTTGAAAAATGGTGTATGACGTCCACCTTCTTCTTTTTTAAGAGCATAAATTTCTGCTTTAAATTCTTTATGAGGAACAATTGATCCTGTTTTAGCTAAAACTTGACCTCTTTCAACATCATCTCTTGAAATACCTCTTAATAAAAGACCAGCATTATCTCCTGCCATAGCACTTGAAAGATTTTTTCTAAACATTTCAATTCCTGTAACAACAGTTTTTTTAGTTGGGTGAATCCCTACTATTTCAACTTCATCATTGATTTTTAATTCTCCACGTTCAACACGTCCTGTAGCAACAGTTCCACGTCCTGTAATTGTAAATACATCTTCAACAGCCATTAAGAATGGTTTATCGATTTCACGTGGTGGAGCATCGATATAAGAATCAACCGCATCCATTAATTCCATAATTTTAGCTTCATATTCAGCTACACCTTCAAGAGCTTTTAAAGCTGAACCTTTAATAATAGGTGTGTTTTCTCCATCAAATCCATATTCAGAAAGTAATCCACGTACTTCCATTTCAACTAATTCAATAATTTCTTCTGCTTCTTCAGGTGAACCTAACATATCTATTTTATTTAAAAATACTACAATTTTAGGAACTCCAACTTGTTTTGAAAGTAAAATATGTTCTCTTGTTTGAGGCATAGGACCATCTGTTGCAGCAACAACTAAAATTCCTCCATCCATTTGAGCAGCACCTGTTATCATGTTTTTAACATAATCGGCGTGACCTGGACAGTCAACGTGAGCATAGTGTCTTTTTTCTGTTGAGTATTCAATATGTGAAGTATTAATTGTTATTCCACGAGCCTTTTCTTCTGGTGCATTATCAATAGAAGCATAATCTTTTGCTTCCGCTAATCCTTTTTTTGCAAGTGTCGAAGCTATAGCAGCAGTTAAAGTTGTTTTTCCGTGATCTACGTGTCCGATTGTTCCAACATTAATATGCTCTTTAGTTCTATCAAAATTTTCTTTTGCCATTTTTTTCTCCTTGTTTAATTTTCTAAATTAATTAATTTTGTATTTTATATTAAAGAATTATATATTATATTTATTTTTTCTTTTATAAAATATATTTATTTTGAAACATGTAATTTCAAATTATGAAATGTCTTAACACCATCGAATTGAGCTACTGGACCTAATTCTTCTTCGATTGCTAATAATCTATTATATTTTGCAATTCTATCTGTTCTTGACATTGAACCTGTTTTAATTTGTCCTGTATTTAATCCAACAGCTAAATCTGCTATTGTAGTATCTTCAGATTCACCTGAACGATGAGATACTACTGCTGTCATTCCTGATTTATGTGCTAATTCAATTGTATCAATTGTTTCTGAAACTGTTCCTATTTGATTTAATTTAATAAGGATTGAATTAATTGAATTTTTTCTAACAGCTTCAGCTAAAATTTCTTGATTTGTAACTGTTAGGTCATCTCCCATAATTTGATTATTTTTTCCAAATGCTTTATTAGCCTCTTCAAATCCATTTCAATCTTTTTCAGCAAATCCATCTTCTATTGAAATAATTGGATATTTGTCAATTAACATTTTGTAATAATCAATAAATTCTGAAGAAGTAAATTCTGTTTTAACATTAGCCATATTTTCAAAACCAGGTTTTTTATTTTTAATAGCTTCATTTAATTTTTTAAATATATATTTTTTTGATTTTTCATCATAAATTTCTGAAGTAGCTGGATCCATTGCTATTGCAATTGCTTTTTCTCCTGTTTTAGCTGGTTTAAATCCTGCTTTTTCAATAGCTTTTACTAAAAAGTCTAATGCTTCTTCATGAGATTTTAAATTAGGAGCAAAACCACCTTCATCTCCAACTTGTGTTCCATGACCAGCATCATGTAATAATTTTGCTAAATTATGGAAAACTTTATTTGCCATTTGCATTGCTTCTCTAAAAGTTTTTGCTCCAAGCGGCATAATCATAAACTCTTGAAAATCTAATGTATTTGATGCATGTTCTCCACCATTTATAACATTTAACATAGGAACTGGAAGTTTTCTTGCATTTGTTCCTCCTATATAACGATATAAAGGAAGATCTAATTCATCTGCTGCAGCTTTTAAAACAGCTAATGAAACTCCTAAAATAGCATTTGCTCCTAATTTTGATTTTGTTGGAGTACCATCTAAATCAACCATCATTTTATCTATTAATCTTTGATCTGTAACTTCTATTCCTTCAATTTCAGGCGCTATTACATTATTAACATTATCAACGGCAGTCATAACTCCTTTTCCACCGAATCAATTATTTTTATATTTTGCTGAATTACCATCTCTTAATTCTAAAGCTTCTCTTGAACCTGTTGATGCTCCTGAAGGAACTATTGCTGATCCAAATCCTCCTAATTCAGTCATAACCTCAACTTGAACTGTTGGATTACCACGAGAATCTAATACTTCTCTTCCGTGAATACTTACTATTCTTGACATATATTTCTCCCTAATTAATTTTATATATTATTTAAATTTAATGAAATTATATAATAAATTTAAACTATTTATATTTTTTTTAAGTTTATAATTTTATTGTTATGAGTTGTTAAATAAAAATACTCATTATCAATCTTCAAAATCAAAAGGAACAAATATGTATTCACTTATTTTTATTACGAGTTATAAAAATTTTTCTTTAGCTATTAAAGAATATTTTTATAAAAAAAATAATGTTAAAAATGAAATTATTTTTTTTGATTGCTTTGGAATTGATGAGGATAGCGAAGAAAGTATTTACAATTTTTTACTTAAAAAAAGAATTAATTCAGTAGAAAAAATTATTATTTTTTCAGATTTAGGAAATTCATATGAAATGGCTAAAAAATTAGTTAAAAAAAATCCTGATATCTTTCACTTAGCTGATGGTTCATTAATTGAAAGTGGTTTTCTTTCTTATTTAATGCTAAATACTAGTGCTCCTATTGAATCAATAAATAAATTTATAGATAATCCTGTAGGAAAAAAAGAGGTTAAATAAAAATGAAGAAAGTGATTCTTCACGTTGATGTAGATTCATTTTTTGTTAATGCCGAAATTATTGATAAACCTCATTTAAAAGATGAAGATATTGTTATTTCAACAAGTAGAACTTCTTCAATCGCTCTTTCAATCAGTTACTCTCTTAAAAAAAGGGGAATTTTTGTTCCTGAAAAAATTGAAAGAATTGAAAAAGTTTCCCCAAAATTACATATATTTAAACCTAATCATGATTTATATTATGATCTTTCAAAAAAAATTTTTTTACTTCTTAAAAAATATACCCGGCAAATTGAAATTTATTCAATTGATGAATGATTTTTAGATGTTACAAACATAGTTGAAAAATATGGTTCGATTAAAAAATTAACAAAGATTATTCAAGATGATATTTTAAATAGTTTTAATCTTCCTGTTTCTATTGGAGCTTCATATAATATATTTTTGGCAAAAATGGCAAATTATTTAGCAAAACCTTTCGGCATTTTTTTAATTAAAAATAAAAATGATATAGAAAAATTTTTATGGCCACTAAAAATAGAAAGATATTTTGGAATTGGTAAACAAAAAATTAATAAACTTCATGAAATTAAAATTAAAACTATTGGAGATCTTGCAAACGCTAATAAAAATGATAAAAATTTAAATAATATTTTTAAAAATTTAACTCCTATTTTTATTGACAATTCTAATGGAATTGGTAATGATATTATTAATGATAAAAATGAATTATCTAAAAGTATTTCTAAAAGCAAAGTTATTAAAGAAGGATCAACAAATAATGAAGAAAAAATTATTCATGAAATTTATTCTTTAACATTTGAATTATCATTAATTTTATTAGAGAGAAACGATGTTGCAAAAACTGTTTTATTAAAGTTTTATTCTCCTGAAAAAGTTATTGAATTAAAAGAAAAAAATGATAATTATTTTCAAAGTTTTGAAAGTATTTTTACATGTTGTAAAAACTTATTTTTAAGTGAATGAAATGATGAATATATTTATAAAATTGACATAAAATTAATTAATATAATTGATATATCATTATTTATGAAACAAAGTAATATATTTGATAAACAAAAGGATAATTCTATAGTTCATAATATTATTAATAATATTAATAATAATTTAGGAAAAAAAGAGTTAGTCATTTTAAGTGAAAAAAAACCTAAAAAAGATTCTAAACAGCTGAAAATTCATTATTAACAGGAATAACTTCTTCTGGTACATCAACACCTGAATTATATAAATTATAATAAAATCCTTTTAAATCTATAAGCTCACTATGTTTACCTTTTTCAATGATTTCTCCGTCTTTTAAAACAACTATCATATCTGCACTTTTTATTGTAGAAAGTCTATGTGCAATTATGAATGTTGTTTTATTTTTTGAAGCAAAAACCATTCCTTCTCTTATATCTTTTTCAGTCTTTGTATCAACGAAAGAAGTAGCTTCATCTAAAATTAAAATTGATGCTTTTTTCAATATTGCTCTCGCTATTGCTAAAAGTTGTTTTTCTCCTTGCGAAAATTCTTCGGCATTATTTTTTAAAACAGTATTATAACCATCTTTTAAAGCCATAATAAAATGGTCTGCATTCGCTAAGATACAAGCTTCTTCAATTTCTTTATTTGTCGCATCTGGTTTTGCATATCTTAAATTATCATAAACAGATCCTTCAAATATATATGTATCTTGTAAAACAACACTAATTTTATCCCTTAAAGATTGTTTAGAAATTTCTTTAATTGAAACATTATCAAAAATTATATCTCCGTCTTCAATATCATAAAACTTAGTTAATAAATTTATAATAGTAGTTTTTCCACTTCCTGTTGGTCCTACTATTCCAATTACTTGATTTTTTTTAGCATGAATATTAATATTTTTTAATATTTGTTTTTTACCATCATAAGAAAAATTTAAATTCTTAATATTAACATCTCCACTTAAATCATTTACATCAATAATTTCATTTTCTTTCTTTTCTTCTTTTTCTTTATAAACAACGCTTACCCTTTGAGTACCAGAAAGTGCAGCTTGAATAACACTTCACATTTCAAATATTTGGAACATTGGAGTTGAATATCCATTATAAAACATATTAAAAGCAAATAATAATGAAACTAATAAAAGAGGATCATCTCCCACAGGAGTAATTCCTCCTATTTCTATATTTTTATAAATCAACACTCCACTTACTACTGAAATTAAAATTGCCATCCCACTTATAAAATTTATTCAAGGAGCATTTGAGTTTGATATTATGTTTGATTTTTTATCTATTTTTTTAAGTTTTTCATTAACAACATTAAATTGAGAATTAATTAAATTTACTTTCCCAAAATTATTTATAACTTTTTGTCCTGAAACCATTTCTTCAACAAATGAATTCATTTCACTAATTGTATTTTGTTTTATTAAAAATAATGGTTTTGCTTTTTTTGTCATTACAAAAATAAATCCTAATTGTAATGGAGTAAGAGCTATTGCTATTAATGCCAAAATAGGAGAAAATAAAAATGCTGTAATTAACATTCATAACATTTGAAAAACTTGTGTTAAAAGTTGTGTTGTGTTTTGAGTTAATGAGTTAGTAATATTCATAACGTCATTAGTTAATTTTGACATAATATCACCTGAAGGGTTTGTATCAAAATAAGCTAACTTAAGATCTAATATCTTAGAATATAAATCAAGTCTTATTTGTTTTCCCATTTTTTGAGCTATTTTTGTCATAAAGAAAACTTGCAATATATAAATTATTACTTGTAAAACATAACCCAAAATAATCCCAATACTATAACCTATCAATTCAGTATTATTTATTTGATTTAAAACTGCTGCTTTTTGAAGCATTTGCATAAAATAATATTGAGCTATTAATCCTCCAGCTAAAATAAGTGTTAAGAAAAAAGTCATTATAAAAATTATTGTTAATTTCAATTTATAAGTTTTTGCATACCAAAAAATGAATTTTATATTGTTTTTTAAGGATAATTCATCTTTTTTTGTATTTTTTTCCATATTTCTATTTTACAAATAAAAATACTTTTTATTTAAATCTTATTTAATTTTAATAAAAATATTTTTATAACAATATTATTTTATATAATAAAAGTTAATTAGAAGAAGGGGTAGAAGAGATGTTAAAATCAGAATTTAATAAAATAAGAATTTCAAATAGTTTTGCTATTGGAGGAATGATTGGAGCAGGTAAATCTACTCTTTCAAGGGCCTTAGGAGAAGAAATTAAGGCCTCTATTGTGTTTGAATTAAATGAAAATGATGAATTACAAAATTTATTATTAAAAAAATTATATGAAGGAGATAAAACTTCAGCAATAGCTTTTCAAGTTTACTTTTTTTGTTCAAGATTTGACAAATATAAAGAAGCTAATGCAAGTAATCAATTAACTATATTTGATAGAACTATATTCGAAGATAGATTATTTGCACATCAAAATATGACCGCTGATCCAATTCTTTTTGGATTTTATGATTCAATGTGACATGATAAAGTTAAAGAATTAATATATTCTATAGGAGTTCCTAAATTATATATAATTCTTGATTTGCAATGAGATCACTTTAAAGAAAGAATTTTAAAAAGAGGAAGAGCTTCTGAAATAGATAATTTTGATGTTAATGAACAATATTTTAAAAGTTTATGAATTAATTACACTAAATATCTTGTTGAAGTATGTAATGTTTATGGAATTAATTACATAGTTTTAGATGCTAATTTATCAACTAAAGAGCAAATTAAACTTATTAAAGAAAAAATAGCAAAAGAAAATATATAAAATGAAATTAATAGAAACAAAAAAAGAAGTTTTTCATTATCAAAAAGCAAAAGTTGATAATCCAAAAGGAAATATTGTTTTTATTCATGAGTATTCTCTGAATTGCGATTTTTTTAATGATGCTATTTTATTATATAAAGATATTCATAAATATAATTATTATGGAATTGAACTTCCTGGAAGTAAATATAACAAAATTTCAAAAGATCAAAATATAAAAGAAATTGATGTTCGATATTTGGTTGATTATTGCAATGATTTTATTGAAAATAAAAATCTTGAAAAAGTTATTTTAATCGGGCATTCCTTTGGTGCTTTAATAGCTACAAGAGTTGCTAATAGATTTCAAAAAAGAGTTAAAAAATTATTTTTAATTTCCCCAATGAATTCTTTTATGTGATTTGATTTTCTTTTTAAAAGACCTGCTTTTACTCCTAAAAATTTTGATAAAAATCTGAAATTAAATAATATGTTTTATTTCAATATTATTAATACATTAAATAAAAATAATATCGAAAAAATTATTAGAGAAGATACAAAATATAGATTAGAAAATAGAGCATTTTTAAAAAGTCTTGGTAATGATATTTGTTCTTTTTATAACTTTGTTATAGCAACAAGGAAAGAAGAATCTTTAATAAAACAAAAAACTTTAATAGTTAGTGGTTTTGAAAATAAAATAATTCCTAGAAATTCTATTATTTTCGCTTTTAAAAAATCATCAAAACCACATATTCAAATTGATTTTTTCAAACAAATAGGTCATATTCCTTTTAAAGAAACTCCTGAATATTTTATTGATGTATTAGAAGAATTTATTGAAACTTAATTTTTCTTTTATAAGCTAAAATAATATTTTGAATTAAAGAACAAACAGTAAGAGGACCTATTCCTCCTGGTGATGGAGAAAAATTATTAATTTTTTCTTTAGCGTCTTGAATATCGACATCTCCAACTATTTTATTTTCATCAAATGTATTTATACCAACATCAATTACTGTTGATCCATTTTTTACATTTTCCTTTTTAACTAAATTAGCACATCCTGCAGCTACAATAAGAATATCTGCTTCTTCGCTCCCTTTTATTCCTGTTTCGATATTAAATGATCTAGTAATAGCACCTAATCTATTAAGCAATATTTTTGTAGGATTACCAACAAGTTCTGATTCTCCTATTACATATGCTTTTTTATTTTTTATTTCTATTTTATTTTCTTCCAAACAAGTTATTATAGCTTTTGCTGTTGCCGGAATAAAATAAAAGCCTTCATTATTTATAAAGTTTTTTTTATTTTTTGTTGTAAGACCATCAACATCTTTTTCAACATCGATTAGATCAAGAACATCTTTTTTATTTAATGTTGAAGGAATAGGTAATTGAATAATAATTCCATCATATAGATTTTTAAATAAATTTATTTCTTTTTTTAAATCCTCAAAACTTATATTATTATCATATTTTTTATGGTCTGTTTTTATTCCAACATATGATGCTTTTTTAAGTTTGTTATTAATATATTTATTTGATTCAAATACATTTCCAATTTGAATGATACAAAAAGTAATTTTATAATTGTTTTTTTCTATTTCTTCTTTTATTTCCTCAATTATTTTTTTACTTAGCGCAACTCCATCTAAAATATTCATATTACCCTTTTATTTTTTTATTTATTAAAATTAATTTTTCTTTAAATAATATTAGTTTTTCTTGTTCGATTTTAACCTTATCTTTTGGTGCTTTTAATATAAATTTTTCATTAGATAAAATGTTGTTTGCTCTTTTAATTTCTTCTTCAATAAAAGCTTTTTCTTTTAGAAGTTTTTCTTGTTCCATTTTTATTAATTCATCACTTAATTTTATACTTATTTCTAAAGAAGAATTTTTATATAAAACACCATTATTTTCTTCTGTTTCTGCATTAACTAATTTATTAACTATTTTTATTAATTCATTTATATTTTTTTCGTTTATTTTTAATATGTTAAAAAAGACTTTTTCCTTAACTGAAATATTATAAGTATTTCTAAAATTTTTTATCATATCAATAATTTCAATTGCTCTATCAATATAACTTACATTAGAATAATTTTTTAATTCATATTCTGTTGATTCTAATAGTTCTTTTTCTGTTAAATTTAAATAAAGTTTATCAGTTATAAATGGTAAAAAAGGATGAATCATTATTAATAATTTTTCAAGAATTTCCTTTGCATTTTTTTTATTTGGATTTACTTTTAAAAATTCAACATAATATGATGAAAAATCATTATAAATAAAATTAGAAATTTCTTTACCAATAAATGAAAAATTAAATTTTTCCATAAATTTTTTTATATTTTTTTCTAAATTAAATAACTTTGAATTTATTCACTTATCACTAAAAAATAATTCAGTATTATTATCGTCTGGCATGTTAATAATATATCTATTAATATTTCATAATTTATTACATAAAGCTCAGGCATTATTAATTTTTTCTGGACTATAATTTATATCATTTCCCGGTGAAGAATTCGTTAATAAAAATCAACGAAGAGAATCCGAACCATACTTATCAATAACTTCCATTGGATCAATTCCATTACCTAAAGATTTAGACATTTTTCTGCCTTGTTCATCTTTAATTAAACCATGTAATAATAATTTATTAAATGGTATTTCATTCATAAATTCTAATGAAAAAAAATACATTCTCGCAACTCAAAAGAAAATAATATCATATCCTGTAACTAAAATTGATGTTGGAAAAAAGCGTTTTAAAAATTTTTCTTCATTTGGTCAACCTAAAAAAGAAAAGGGAGCAATCCCGGAAGAGAATCATGTATCTAATACATCCTCATCTTGAACTCATTCTTTTCCTGGACTTGTTTCTTGTACTAAAATTTCTTCCCCTTTATATCAAACAGGAATTCTATGACCTCATCAAAGTTGTCTTGATAAATTTCAATCATAAGTATCTTTCATTCAATGCTTAAGTATTTTTTCAAATCTTTTTGGAATTATTTCTACTTTATCTTTTGAATTCAAATTATTTAACACTAATTCTGAAAATGGTTTCATTTTTAAAAATCATTGTGACTTTACCAGTATCTCAATTACTTCATTTGTTCTTTCTGAAACTCCAATATTATTTTTTATATTTTTTATTTCAACAATTAAGTCATTTTTTCTTAAAAAAATTTCTATTTTTTCTCTTGCTTCTTCTCTACTTAATCCTTTAAAATCTCCTGCTAAATCATTAAGTTTTCCATCTTCATTAATACACTCTTTAATTTCTAGATTATTTTTTTTAATAATATCAATATCATTAACAGCATGTGCTGAAACTTTCATAAATCCACTACCAAAATCAATTTTAATATAATCATCTGTAATAATAGGAAGAACATTTTTTGTTAATGGATTAATAACTTTTTTATTTAAATATTTATTTTTATTTTTATCTTCTGGATTAAAAGCAATTGCTACATCTGAAAAAATTGTTTCAATTCTTGTTGTAGCTATAGTTATAAAATCATTTTCGTTTTCTAAAAAATATTTTATATAATACATTTTAGAATTTTTTTCTTTATTAATAACTTCTATATTAGAAATGGCAGTTTTTAATTTAATATCTCAATTAATTGGTTTTTTATCTCTATAAATTAAACCTTTATTGTATAAATCAATAAATATTTTATTTACTGCTTTATTAGCTTCAGGATCTAATGTAAATCTTTCATTTGTATAATCTAAGGCAAGACCCAATTTATTTCATTGTTCTTTTATAATTCCTGCATATAAATCTTTTCATTCAAAAGCTTTTTCTAAAAACTTTTCTCTTCCTAATAAATGCTTATCAATATTTTCTTCAATTAATTTTTGTTCAACTTTTGTCTGCGTTGCAATTCCAGCATGATCTGTAGCTGGTAAAAATAAAACGTCAAATCCTTGTATTTTTTTATATCTTATTATTGAATCTTGAATAAATCCATCTCATGCATGTCCTAAGTGTAATTTACCGGTTACATTAGGAGGAGGAAGAATAATACAAAATGGTTTTTTTGTTTCATCATGAGTTGAAAAAAATTTTTTATCAATTCATTTTTTATTTATATTTTTCTCTACATTTTTATGATTATATTTTTTATCATCAATTATTTCATTTTGCATACTTTTATAATATTATAAAATATTTCAGTTTATAATAAATGATATAATTTAAAAAATAAATTTTTGGGGAAAAATGAAATATTACTTTACTTCCGAATCTGTTGGTGTTGGACACCCTGATAAAATATGTGATCAAATTTCTGATGCCATCTTAGATAAGATATTAAAGAAAGATCCAACAGCTAAAGTTGCAATAGAAGTAATGGCTTCTAATAGATTAATTATTGTAGGGGGAGAAATAACTACTACTACATATGTTGATATAACAGCTACCACATGAGAAATATTACTTAAACTAGGATACAACGAGAATGATTTTACTATTCTTTCAAATGTAAATTCTCAATCAAAAGAAATTCTTCATTCTGTTGAACATTTAGATGGAACTATTGGAGCGGGTGATCAAGGGATAATTTTTGGTTACGCTACGAACGAAACAAAAGAATTTATGCCTATCACTTTAGTTATTGCTCATAAATTAAATAAATTAACAGAATCACTTATAAGAAGTGGAGAACTATCATTTTTAAAGTTTGATATGAAATCACAAGTTACTATTTCATATAATGAATCCGAAAAAAAAATAGATACTATTTTAATGTCAATTCAACATAAAGAAAATGTTTCTAAAAAAACAATTGAAGAAAATGTTAAAAAACTAGTTATTGAGCCAATTATAAATGAATATTTACCAACTAAAGAATATAAAATAATAATTAATCCTTCAGGAAGTTTTACAATTGGTGGTCCAATTGGAGATACTGGTTTAACTGGAAGAAAAATAATAGTAGATTCTTATGGCGGAGCTGCTAGACATGGTGGTGGTGCTTTTAGTGGAAAAGATCCAACAAAGGTAGATCGTTCAGCTGCATATGCTGCAAGATGAGTTGCAAAAAATTTAGTAGCTGCTAAAATAGCTGATAAACTTGAAATTCAAATCTCTTATGGGATAGGAATAACTAAACCTATTTCTATTTTTGTTGAAACATTTGGAACAGAAAAAATTGCTAAAGAAAAAATAGAAAAAATAATTAAAAAAGTATTTGATTTAACTCCTGGAGGAATAATTAGAGATTTAGATCTTAGAAAACCTATTTATCTTCAAACAGCAACTTATGGTCACTTTGGAAGAACTGATATTAATTTACCTTGAGAAAAAACTAATAAAGTTAAAGAAATATTAAAAATTAAAAATGAAATAAAATAATTTATTTCTTTTCTTTCTTTTCTTCTTTTTCCATATATTTTTTAAGTTCTTTTTCTTCTTGTTCTAAAATCTTTTTTTCTTGGTCTGCTTCTTTTTGTCTTTTTTTCTGTTCTTTAACAAATATTTTTTGTTCTTGTTTTTTAAATTTTGTTTCTAATTTTAAAAGTTTTTCTTTTTTCTTTTCAGTTAAAGAATTTTCAAAATTATATTCAGGTTTTTTAAATTCACTTTTTACAATATTTTCTACTCTTTGAGCTAAAGCTTGTGATGTTTGATTTACAAAAGAAGAAGCATTTATTTTTTTATGAAAAATAACTTCTACAACTAATGGAACATTTCTTTTATGTGTAAAACCAGAAATTGAATTATTTATTGTAACAGGAATAATGGAAATAAGTTCTTTTTGTGCAACTTTAACAGCGGCAGATTTAAACGGAGATATTGATCCTTCTGTATTTCTAGTTCCTTCTGGAAAAATAAGTCCAAATGTTTTTTCATTTTTAACAAATTTACCAAAATTTAAATATGTTTCATAAGCTGCTCTTGGATTATCTCTATCAAGAAAAAATGTATTAATTAATTCTAATGGTCATCTTGTTTTAGGATTATATTTTAATTCTTCTTTTGCAAGAAATGTTACTAACTTTTCTTTTTCTTCTTTATCATGTCCTTGTTTGGCTAAAGCACAAGCTATGATTATTGGATCTGAATTATCTTGATGATTAGAAATTAAAAAAGCTGGGCCACTTGATTGAACATTTTCATAGCCTTTTACAATAATTTTTACTTTTAAAATTTTAAGCATTCTTTTTATTTGTTTTAATAAAAACATATATCTATTTTCAAGAGGATATCTACTAGGCTCCGCTTGAGCTCTTTTTGCTTTCCCTTTGCATCTTAATGCTGTAAAATCAAAAAATGGTTTTGTTAAAATAACTTTTTTATTTATTTTCTTTTTATCATTATCCATAATTATATTATTATAACAAATGCTATAATGTAATCTCCTTCATTAGAAACAGAAATTTGAAACTCTTTAAATGAGTATACTTTTTCTGTTTTATTAATATAAATTTTAGAAAAATTACTATATTTATTATTCGCTTTAAAAATAGCTTCTTTTATAGCTCATCTAGTAGCTACATATTTTGCTTTTAAATCTGGATTTAATGCTTTATAAGCAGTTATCTCTTTTGGACTAAGAATTTTTGAAATCAAATCTAATTCTAGATTTTCAAACCTTGAAATTTTTGTTAAATCAACACCTATCATTTTTATTCCTTATTATTTATTTTATTATTTGTTTGTTATTTTTTCGCCTAGTTCTAGAGCTTGATTTATTGCTTCATCCATATTTATGTATTGAAATCTAGCAAGTCTTCCTAAAAGTAAAAGATTTTTATATTTTTTAGCACATTGACAATATCTATTATACTTTATTCTTGCCTCATTAGATGCTAATGGATAATATGGTTCATTAAATACTTTATCATCAGGATGATATGCTCCAGGATATTCCTTTGAAATGTATGTATATGGTTTTCTTTCTTTATCAGGATAAAAATTTTGAAATTCAGTAATTCTTGTCATTTTCGGATCTGCTGGATAATTTACTACAGCAGTTTCTTGATATTGAGAAACTGGTAATTTTTCAATATCAATTTTTAAAGAACGATAATCAAGTATTCCATATTTATTCTTAAATAATTTATCTATAGGGCCTGTATATATAATTAAGTTATCTTCTCCATTAAATAAAACTTTATCATCACTAAAAACTATTTTTTCATCTGCATCATTCGATAGGAAAACTTTAATATTTTTATGATTTAAAATGTTTTCAATTACTTTTGTAAAACCATAGATCGGAATGCCTTCAAATGGATCAACAAAATAACGATCATAATATGATAAAACAATTGGAACTCTTGCTGTAACTGATTTATCAATTTCATTGGGATTTAAACCTCACATTTTAGTAGTGTAATTTTCAAATATATTTTCATATACAAATTTTGATAATTTTTTAATTAAAGGATTATTGTGTTTTTCAAGTTCTAAAATAGGAACAGATTTTAAATCTTTAAAATCATTTAATAAAATTTTTTTTATTTCTTCAGCATCATTTGCGAAGAATGTATCAATACCCGTAAAATTAAAGGGTATAGGAATTTTTTTTCCTTGAACAAAACCTTCAACTCGATTATTAAAATTATTTTTTTCCATAAATTTATTAATAAAATTAATCACTTTATCTTTTGAAGTATGAAAAATATGCGGACCATATTTTTGAACAATTATCCCTTCTATTTCTTCGTCAAAAATATGTCCAGCTACTACATCTCTTTTTTCATAAATTTCAACATCATAGTCTTTTTCTGCTAAATATCTTGCTATTGATGCACCAGAAATTCCTGCACCAACTACAATAATTTTATTCTTGTTTGTCTTCATGATGAGAATTAATATCAATAAATTTATCAAGTAATATTTTTTGAGCTTTAATAATATCCATTGCTTCATGAATTAAAGGTAATAATTTTTCTGATGTAGGATAAGAATTATTATTAGTATTATTAGTATTAGTATTAGTATTAGTATTATTGTTAGTATTATTTAATGTTGGATTTTGAACGTTAGTAATTGGTGGTTGTTGAGGAACACAATTATAGTGAGTATGTGAAAAAAAACAATGTTGTTGAGGAATATAATTATAATTAACATTCGGAACAAATACAGATTGTGGTTGAGGAATATAATTATAATGAACTTGCTTATTCATATTATTTAATGGAATTGTATATTTATCGATAATATTTAAAGATAATGTTTGTGTTTCCTCTGGTGCTTGAGTATTACCTTGAATAATTCATCCATTATTTGTTCTTGTAAGAATTTGTTGATTTGAATTATATCCAAAATTTGAATTAATTGGTCTTCTAATTGGGAAATTAATATTATAAGAATTACTTATTTTATTTGTAAAATAAGGAAGTTGAGTATTATTATGCATTATTCCTCTTTCTTTTTAATTAAATAAATATAATTATAAATAATTTTTCTAATTTATTTTATTTTAAAATACTAAAATTTTAATATTATTAAATTTCGTCGAATAAATCTTTATTAAAAATGCCTATATATGGAAGATTTCTTAATTTTTCTTTAACATCTAGACCAAATCCAATAAGAAACTCATTTGGGGCAATAAATCCATATTTATCCACTTCAAAATTATTTTTTCTTCCTTCTTTTTTATCAAGTAATGTTAAAATTTTGATTGAATTAGGGTTTCTTCTTTTTAAATTTTCTTTTACTTTATTAAGAGAAAGACCACTATCAACAATATCTTCAACAATTAAAACATCTTTACCTGAAATATCATTAGCTAAATCCATAACAATTTTTATATTTCCAGAAGATTTTTGACTTCCACTATATGTAGAAATAGTCATAAAGTCTATTTCATGATTGGTTTTAATTGATTTAATTAATTGAGCTAAAAAAGGAATTGAACCCTTTAAAATTGAAATAAGAATTAAATTTTTAGAATTACCGTATGTTTCATCTACTCAGAGAGCTAATTCTTTTATTTTTTTTTCGATTTCTTTTTCTGAAAAAAGAATTTTTGTTACATATTTTTTATCGCTCACATTATCTCCGTTTCGATATTTAATACTTTATATTATAAAAAAGAATCAAGGAAAAATAATTCTTTTTCATAATCATTATCAAATACTATTTCTTCATTAGGTTCTTGATTCAATTCATTTCTTATATCTTTTGTATTATTTTTAATTAGTTTTTCAATTCTTTTAATTATTAAATTTTCTAAAATTTTTGGAGTGTTTTTACCTATATTAACTTTAACTCCTCCAACATTTAATACTTTAGTTTCTTTATCTTTAATAAGATTAATATTATTAAATAATTCCTGAATAGTATTTAAAGCAATAATATTAACCATTTCATTAAATTTTAAAGTACTTTCTTCTGCATAAACTTGATAAGGGTTTTTTTGAGAATATTGCACAACATTAGTTGATGATCTTAATTTATCCATTATATCAATATGATATTTTCATTGATTATCTAAAGCAGATATTATTGAACTTTTTTCATTTGATTGAACTCATTCAATAGAAGAATCTTGAATAGCATTTTCTCTATTTAGAAGATAAATTTCTAATAAAGCAGTTTCAAAAAATGATGGGATTGTTTCAAAAGTTAAATTTAAAACATCTTCATAATTAAATTTAAAAGAAATTTCTTTTAAAAATATTTCATTTATTTGGTCTACTAATTTATGATAATTAATCATTCCATTATCTTCTAAAACGCCATTTAAAAATAGAATTTCTTTTGATGTTGATTTAATCATTCTTTTTATAATTCCTAAATTATCATCTTTTGCCAAAATAATATTTCTTTGTTTATAAATTAAATCTCTTTGCCTTCTTATAACATCATCATAATTTAAAATAGATTTTCTTGAATCATAATTAAATCCTTCTATTTTCTTTTGGGCTCTAATAAATGCTTTTTTAATTGTTTTTCCTTCAATTTCATTGTCACCATATGATTTAAATATTTCTTTTCATTTATCTTGTAAAGAAAATCTTTTAATAAGTGAATCTTCTATTGAAAGGAAAAATTGAGATTCACCAATATCTCCTTGTCTTCCTGCACGTCCTTTTAATTGATTATCTATTCTTTGTGCTTCTGCTCTATTTGTTCCAATAACAAAAAGACCACCAACTTCTCGTACTCCCTCACCAAGCTTAATATCTGTTCCTCTTCCGGCCATATTAGTTGCAATTGTAATTGAACCTAATTCTCCTGCTTTAGAAATAATAATCGCTTCTTGTTTATCTTGCTTTGCATTTAAAATTTTGTGAGGCAAATTTTCTTTTAAAAGAAATTCATGTAATATTTCTGATTCATCAACTTGTGATGTTCCAAGCAAAATAGGTTGTCCTTTTTTATGAATTTCTTTTATAGTCTCAATAATTGCTTTATATTTTGCAGATAATGATAAATAAATTTTATCAGGATGGTCTTTTCGAAGAATTGGTTTATTTGTAGGAACAACATTAACTCTCATATTATAAATATCAAGAAACTCTTGCTCTTCTGTTTTAGCAGTTCCTGTCATTCCACAAAGTTTTTTAAACATTCTAAAGAAGTTTTGATATGTTATTGTAGCTAATGTTTTAGTTTCGGGTTCAATTGTAACTTTTTCTTTTGCCTGGATTGCTTGTTGCAGTCCTTCAGAATATGCTCTTCCTTCCATAATCCTTCCAGTAAAGGAATCAACTAATTCTATTTTGTCTTCAATTACTACATACTCAACATCTTTTTTCATTATATAGTGTGCTCTTAATGCATTTTGAATTCTATGAACCATTTCTGAATTTTCAATATCATATAAATTTTTATATTTAAAATATTCATTTGCATAATTTACACCTTCAAAATTTAAAAATATTGATTGTGTTTCATGATCTATATCATATTTTGATGGATTAAGTGTTCTTACAAAAGCATCGGCCATTTCATAAACTGTATCTCCTTGAGATTCTCCACCAGAAATAATTAAAGGTGTTTTAGCTTCATCTATTAAAATTGAATCAACCTCATCTATTAAACAAAAATTCAAATCACGTTGAACCTTATCATTATTTGAAATAACCATATTATCACGAAGATAATCAAAACCTAATTCAGAGTGAATTGAATATGTAACGTCAGCATTATAAGCATTCTTTTTAGCACTTTTAGAAGCATTTGCCTTATTAATTCCAACTGATAAACCTAATCAATTAAAAACTTCTCCCATTTCTTTTGCATCACGTTCTGCTAGATACTCATTAACAGTTGAAACTATAACACCCTTACCTTCAAGGGCATTTAAATATATTGGAGCTATAGAAGTTATAGTTTTACCTTCTCCGGTTTTCATTTCTGCAACTGAACCTAAATCTAAAATAAGCCCACCAATCATTTGAACATCATATGGTTTTTTTCCAAGAACTCTATAAGTAGCTTCTCTTGCTACAGCAAAAGCTTCCGCTCTTATATCATCAAGTTTAGCGCCTTGCTCTAATCTTTGTTTAAAAACACGAGTTCTATTTTTTAATTGATCATCGGTTAAATTTTTTATTGATTTTTCAATAAAATTTATTTTTTTCAAAATTGATTCAACAAATCTTATTTCGGAAGATTTTATTAAAACTCCCATGTTCTTCTTTTTTTTATGTTTAAAAAGCTTATTGTTTAATTTCATCATATTACATATATTTTATTATAAAAGATAATTTATTATTATCTTTTATAAAGACTCATTATTTCATATGAAATATCAATAAACATTCTTGCATTACTAAATTGTGATTCAGCATGAATTAAAAGGAGAGAATGTTCAACATTTTTCTCCTTTAATTCTTTTTGAATTAATTTAAAATAAACTCTTTCAGCCAAAATTACTTTTTTGTTTGCACATTTTAATTCTTGTTCAGCTTTTTTAAATTCTTTTTCTTTACATAAATTAAAAGCATTAAAACAATGTTTTTTAGCAAGTTCAGCATTAGATATTATTTCTAAAATATTTTTTGATAAATTATTAGAAGTTGTTTTTGTTTTCATAATTTTTATCTAAACTAATCTAATTTAATTTTAACACCTGGTGACATTGTTGAACTTAATGTAATTGAATATATATATGTTCCCTTAACTGTATTAGGTTTTAATTTTTTAATTAAAGAAATAACTGTTTCTATATTTTCTGTTAATGCTTTTGTTTGCATTGAAAGTTTTCCTACAGAAGTATTTACAATACCTGCTTTATCAGCACGATAATTAGCTTTTCCTTTTTTAAGTTCTTCTACTGCTTTTGCAGGAGTAGGAGTTACTGTACCAGTTTTAGGATTTGGCATTAAACCTTTAGGACCTAAAACTTTTCCATATTTTCCTAATGTAATCATCATTTTTGGTTCTGCTACTATAACATCAAAATTAAATTCACCTTTTTTAATGATTTCTTCTAATTCAATTTTTCCTACTACAATATCAGCTCCAGCATCTTTTGATTCTTGTTGCATTTTTGAATCATCAACAGCTACTAAAACTTTAATATTTTTTCCTGTTCCATTTGGAAGAAGAACTGCACCACGTAATTGTTGTTCAGCTTTTCTTGTATCTAAATTTAAGTTTAATGATAAATCCATTGAAGAATCAAATTTAACAAAATTTATTTTCTTTAAAATTTCGATTGCTTCTGAAATTGAATAATGAGTATTTGGTTCAAATTTTGATAATGCTTCTTGCATTTTTTTAGATATTTTTTTAGCCATTATTTATCACCATTTTCACTTGATTTTTCTTTAATAACTTCAACTTCTATTTTTGCATCTTTCATTTCAGCATTAGTTTTAATTTCTTCTTGTAATTTAGCTTCATTTGCTTCTTGTTTAATTTTTTGAAGTTGTGCTTCTTTTGCTTGTTTATTAGCTTCATCTATGTTATCAAATCCCTCGATTAAAATACCCATATTTTTTGCTGTTCCAGCAATAATTCTCATTCCAGCTTCAAGATCATCTGTATTTAAATCAACTAATTTATAACTTGCAATTTCTTCAAGTTGTTTTTTTGTAATAGTTGCTACTTTTGTTGTTTTTGAATTTGCTGAACCTTTTTTAATATTTGCTGCCTGCATTAATTTATAAGTTGCAGGTGCTGTAAATAATTTAAAAATAAATGATTTATCATCGTGAATTGTTATTTCGACAGGAACTGGTTCATTTCCTCTATCTTTTGTTGCATCATTAAATTGTTTTGTAAACTCTGGCATAACAATTCCAAGACCTGCTAATTCAGGTCCTGGTTTAGCTTGACCAGCATTAAATTCCAATTTAGCAATACGTACTACTTTTTTAGCCATATTAGCTCCTTTAATTTATTCTGATTCCCCGTGGTCAGACGAAAATTTAATTTCTTCCACAACCAGCTAAGAGTTGCTTATTTTACAATAAAGCAATAAAATTATACTATATTTTTTAAAACTTAAAATGAATTGTTTTCTTTATTTATGATCAAAGGAACAATTATTTTAGTTGCAAAAGAAATAATTAATAAATTAAATCAAATTTTAATAGGAGAAGTTGCTAATGATGCCACTAAAGAAACCATAAAATTAATATCTAAAGACTCTTGATCAGCTAGAGCTACAACAGGAAGATTAATAAATTCTGTAAATAAAACAAAAACAAAAATAGGAACCATTTTTAAATAAATCTTTTCTGAAAAAGCAAATCTAGTTACTATAAAAAATACAATAACAATAAGAAATGAAATACCAATAAATAAATGAAAATATTCTTTTTTAGCAAGGAAAGAAAAGAATCTATGATTTCCAAATTCCGAAGTTAAGTGTTCTTGAGGAATAAAGAAAATAAAAATAAAACAACAAAACCATAAAAATATAGAAAAAATAACACCTGTAGTTAAATTAAAATTTAAGCATTTATTATTTTTTTTGCTATTTTTAATTTTCATAACATTATCTTGATTTTTTTTCATTTTATTTTCTAATCTAATTGCTTTTGAAGAATTTAAATCGTTTAAAAAATTAACAATTAAAATATGATGAAGTTTAATGTAGTTTAATTCTAATTTTTTTATTTGGTTTTCATTAGAAAATTTATTATCATATTTTTTAATATAAAATCAATAAAAAATTCCAGGAATTAATCCAGAAATTCCTAATGCTACTGAATATAATGGATAATAAAAAGTGGGAATATATAAAAAAGTTAGTATATCTGTAAAAAAACCTACTATAAAACCTACTAATGGGCCAAATAAATAACCAGAAATTTTAACAGGTAATCCGGCAAGTGATAATTTAATGCTAGGAATAGCCGAAATGGCTGCAAGCTGAGCTCCTATTACAACAAATGCTATACTTGTTGCTATAAGAATTGAAACAAAGGCCATTTTCTTTGGAGTTCATTTATTCATTTTATTTTTATTCTTTTTAAATTATTCCAAGGAAGAAAAGTACAACAACAGTTACAGCACCTGCAAATAATAAGGTTGTAAATGTAAATAAAAATCCTAATCCAACTTTTGCTTTTTTAGTTAATTTTTGTTTATTTGCCTTTTTTGCTTCTTTAGCTTGTATTTTTGCTTCTTTTTCTTGTAGTTTTGCTTCTTTAGCTTCTATCTTTGTTTCTCTTTTACTTTTAGCAACAACTACTGGGTCTTGTGATTTAACATCAGGACTTAAATAAGAATATGGTGATACTGGTTGTGTTGGTTGTGTTGGTTGTGTTGGTTGTGATTTATTTGATAAAGAAAGAGCACGTTTTAAATCTTGAATCTCATTTCTTATTGATCTTAAATCAGATCCAAATTCTAATGTATTAGAATTTCCTGAATTATTAGATAAATCTCTAATTTTATCTTTTATTTTATTTAAATCATTTAAAAGGTAATTATTTTTTGAAGATGATGTATTTAAAATTGTTGTATTTAAATTATGTAATTCTTGCTTAATATCAACAATATCATTATAATAATTATTACTATTTGTAGTATTAGTTCTATTTGATAATAAAATTCTTAAATTTTCTTGAATATCTCTTAAATCTTCTTTTAAATCAGAAATTTTTCTGTCTGTTTGAGCCATATCTGAAAAATTAAATTGTGATGTAAGATAAGAAAATTCATCATGAATTTCTTTTTTAATTTCATTTTTAAAATTTTCAACACTATTATTAATTTCTGAAGTTATTGCTAAAGAATTAATTTGTTGTGGTCTTGAAAATGATAATGATTGTGTTTTTGATTGCATTTGAGATAAATCGTTTCTCATATGTTTTATTTCATTTGTTAAGCTCTCTACAATATTAGATTGTGGTTGTGGAGTTGAATAATTAGGATAATCATAAACAGGATTTGAATAATAATTATAAGGATTAGGAGTAGGTTGAACAACTTGAATAGGTTGTGGTATAAATTGTGGAGCTGCTACATACATAGGTTGTGGTATTGATTCTACATAATTATATTGTGGAGTTGGTGAAGAAATAATCATTGTTTCTTGACCCAATGGATTAATTGCTGTATTTAATGTTTGTCCTGGAACGACAGTATATTCAATAGTTCCTGTTTGATTTGGTGGAATTATATATCCAACTGGTTGATAAATTTTCTTTTTCATATTCATATTTTGGCCTTTATTATTTTTATAACTATTATATATTAAATTATCTAATTCATTATAATTTAAAAAATTGTCATCTTCTACATTATATTTAAAATCACTTTCTAAATTATATTCAAAATTGTTTTTTTGTTCTTCTTTAAAAAAAGGTATTTCATTAAAATTTAATTCTTCATTTTCAATTGAATTTACTTCTTTTTTAATTTTTTGTTTTTTTCTATTCTCTAGAAATTTCTTCATTTCATAAGATGTTAAATAGGAATTTAAAATTGTTTTTAATCTATCTATTTTATTTAAAGTAAGAATATCCTCACCTGTTTCTTGATTTAAATTTCAAGTATTATAAAGTTTTTTAATTGTTTCTTCTGGGTTAAGTAATTTTACTGAATTAAATAATTTTATTTCGTGTACTAATTTATTATTTTTAAATGTTGAATTTATATATCCTTCATATTGAGGAACGAATCCTCTTGCTAAATCATTTTTATCTTTTTGAAATCAAATAACTCCTTCATGTTTTTGAGATAAATAATAATTAATAGCATCTTGTCTACTTTTAAAAAACACATGCGGTTCTTTATTAACCTTTTTTAATTTTCAAAAATATGGATCAAATTTTTTATCATATGAACAATAATATTTCATTAGTACCTTTCTAGAATTTTTGCATTCGCATATGGTGGAGGTAACGGGAGTCGAACCCGTGTCCAAATATTATTAGATTCCTTCTATCTACAGTTTATCTAATTTTATTTAACCTAAAAAAATTAAATTAGCAAAATATTTTATTAGGGTTTAGTATTTTGAGTTCGTAATATTTTAACTAAATTAATATTATATATTCTAAATATAACATTTTAATAAGTTATAGAAATTCTTATTAAATGACTAGCGCTTTATTTCTTAAGCAAAAGCTAGATTGTAATTGTTTTCAAAACTGATAAAATCAATTGCTTGATTTTCTGTTTTTTGTTCTTGTTTTCCATTTAGAAAAAATAGTATTATAGTCTACTAAACTACTGCAAAAAAGATTAATGAATATGTGTCAAATCCTTTATACCCCCATGTATTTATAATAACACTCTTTTAACTTTATTTTTTATATCTACTTACTTTTTTTTCATCTCTTTCTTTTATATATTGTCTCTTATCATAATTTTTACGCCCTTTTGCGATTCCTATTTTTAATTTTACATATGATCTATCGAAAAAAATTTCTAATGGAATGATGGTAACTTTTTCTGTATCTTTTTTATTTTTAATTTTTTTTAATTCTGATTTTTTAAGAAGCAATTTTCTAGGTTTAGTTTCTATATCTCTTATCCCCATTCACAATGCAATATGGATATTAGATGCAAACAATTCATTTGATTTAAAATAACAAAAAGAATTAGCTAAATTAATTCTACCGGCTCTTATCGATTTAACTTCTCAACCCATTAAAGATATTCCCGCATTATATGTATCAAGAATTTGATAATCATAAAATGCTTTCTTATTTTTTGCTATTAATTTCATTTATATTATTTTATTATTAATATCAATAAAATTAACATTTTAAAATATAATAATTAATAAATATTATATAAGGGGTTTTTATGACTATCAAAAAAATTTTATTAGAAAATAATTTAAATGAACAAGAAGTTAAAGGATGAATAACTTCTATTCGTGGAAATAAAAATATTGTTTTTATATCGATTAATGATGGTTCAACAAATGAAAACCTTCAATTAGTTGTTAAAAGTAATATTGAAGAAGTTCTTAAATGAACTATTGGTTCTGCTATTTCAGCAAAAGGAGATATTATTTCTTCTTTAGGAAAAGAACAAAATAAAGAATTAAATGTAAAAGAAATAGCTTTATTAGGTAAAGCAGATGTAGATTATCCTATTCAAAAAAATGAAATTAATTTAGAAACTTTAAGAGAACTTCCACATGTAAGACATAGAACTAATTTGTTAAGAACAGTTATGTTAGTACGTTCTACTTTAGCTTATGAAATTCATAATTTTTTTGAAAAAGAAGGTTTTCTTTTTCTACATTCGCCAATATTAACTTCAAATGATGGTGAAGGAGCTGGAGAAGTTTTTGAAATTAGCGATAAAGAAGATGATTTATTTTTTAATAAAAAAGCTAACCTTACAGTTACTGGACAATTACATGCAGAATCATATGCATTAGGTTATAAAAAAGTTTATACGTTTGGTCCTGCATTTAGAGCAGAAAAATCTAACACAACAAAACATGCTGCAGAATTTTGAATGATAGAACCAGAAGTTGCTTTTTATGATCTGAAAAAAATAATTAAATTAGCAGATAAATTATTAAAAACTGTTATTGAAAAAACAATGAAAAAATTACCAAAAGAATTTATTTTTTTAGATGAAAAAAATGATAATAAATTAATTAAAAATCTAAAATTGTTTTTAAGTAATGAAATTAAATGTTTAGAATATAAAGATGCTATTGAAATTCTTAAAAAAAATAAAGATATTTTTGAAAATAAAGATATTTTCTTTGGACTTGATCTAAATACAGAACATGAAAAGTTTTTAGCAAATGAATATGCAAACGGTCCAATAGCTATAATAAATTACCCAAAAGAAATTAAAGCATTTTATATGCATAATAATCAAGACGAAAAAACTGTTGCTGCTTTTGATATTTTAGTCCCAGGAATTGGAGAATTAGTTGGTGGTTCTCAAAGAGAACAAGATATAAATAAACTTACTAAAAGACTTCTTGAAATGGGTATTAATAAAGAAGATTTAAATTGATATTTAGATTTAAGAAGATTTGGAAATCCTGGAACTGCTGGTTTTGGTCTTGGATTTGAAAGACTTATTATGTATGTTTGTGGAATAGAAAATATAAGAGATGTAATTCCATATCCAAGAACAGTAAGAAATTTAAAAATGTAATTTTAAAATAAAAAAAATAATATTAAAAATACTGATTTTATTATTATTTTTAGTTTTCTTTACATATATAGTTGAATAGATTTAAACTATTTCAATTATTATGGAGGAAAAATGATTTATAAATGAGGCAAAATTGTTTCTAAAAAAAATAATTATATTATTTTTGAATCAAATAAAACTGGGTATATTATTCATGTAGCAAATATTGATGATTTTGAGGTATTAAAATATAAAAAATTATTTTTATTTCATTATAAAAATGAATATATGGAAACGTATTATGGCTTTAATGAAATTAAAGAAAGAGTTCTTTTTAGCGATATTTTAAATATTCAAGGAATTGGTCCTAAAACAGCTCTTTCACTTCTTGCTAAAGGAATTAAAAGATTGCTTTTATTAATTAAAAATGGTGATTGAGAGAAAATATCAAAATATCCGTATATTGGAGTTAAAGCAGCAAGACAATTAATTTTTGAATTCCAAGCTAAATATAGTAAATGAACTGATGAAGAAAATGTAACAAAAAATGATTCAGTAGAATTTGTTAATAGAAAAGCTTTAGAAAAAAATTTAAAAATTCTTGGATTTAATAACAATCAAATAGAAGTTGCTTTAACTAAAACTAGTAATAATGATAATTTAGAAAATATGATTGAGGAGGCTATAAGAATTATTGCTGATGAAGGAAGAAAAACAAAACAACTTATTAAGACCTAATTTTTTTGAAGAATTTGTTGGGCAAGAAAATATTATTAAAACCCTTAAAATAGTTTTTTCATCAGCGATGGAAAGAAAAACATATCCTGAACATATTCTTTTTTACGGTCTGCCAGGTCTTGGTAAAACAACATTAGCTAATATATTGGCTAATTTTTCCAAAAGAAATATAATTCATATTCAAGGTTCCTTGCTTTTACAAAAAACTGATATATTGTCCTTATTTGCTAGTTTGCAAAAAGCGGATATTGTTTTTATTGATGAAATTCATACAATGAGTAAAAATTTAGAAGAATTAATTTATTCTATTTTAGAAGATTGTGTGATCGACATTCCAATTGGTCCTGATGGCGAAAGAAAAATAATGAGAATGAAAGTTAATCCTTTTACATTAATAGCTGCAACTACAAAAATTTCTTTTATTTCTAAACCATTAAAAGATCGCTTTGGTCTTGTTTTAAAATTAGAAAAATATTCTAATGAAGAAATTAAAAAAATTATTATAAATTCTGCTAAAAAATTAAATTTTAAGGTTAATGAACAACAAGCATTAATAATTGCTAAATATTCTAACTTTACACCCAGAATTGCTAATAGACTGCTTAAAAGAATTTATGATTTTTTTATTTTTTATAAACATAAAAATCTAACTGATGATTTGATTTATGAAGTTTTTCAATCATTATCATTATATAAAAATGGTCTAAATAATAATCATATACAATACCTTAAAATACTAAATCAAAATTTTGCTAAATCAGGATTATCTATTAATACAATTTCATCTCTTTTAAATGATGATAAAAAAGTTATTGAAAATGATATTGAGCCTGAATTATTAAATCATGGATATATTATAAAAAATTCAAAAGGTAGAACAATTACTTTTAAAGGAAAAGAATATTTACAAACATATAAGAAATTAGTTATTTAGAAGATGATAAAACAACATTTTCACATCTTAAACATAAATCGTTCTTTATATCTTCTTTTCTAAAATGATTTCAACATCTAATGCATTTAGAAGAATCTATTTTTTCAACACTTATAGATGAATCGTCTTTTATATCAATTATCATTAAAAGATCTTTTAAATTAAGAGTTTTTAAAAACGAAGATTTTAATGGAGCTTTTACAATTACTTCATTAGATCTTTTTATGTAACCTTCTTTTATTTTTTCTTCAATAACTTTATAAACTTGATTTTTTAATGTGAAAAATTCTTTTCATTTTTCTTCTTCAACAAAAATTTCCTTTTCATTTACTTTATAAAAATTTTCCATATGAATAGAAATTTGTTTATTCTCTTTATTAAAAAATTGATATGTTTCTTCACAAGTCGTAGGAATTATAGGAGCTAATGAAATTAAAATAAATTCAATTATTTGATATAAGTTATTTTGTACTTGTCTTCTTTCATTATTATCTTCTTTTTCTAAATAAAGAATATCTTTAGTAACTGATAAATAAAAAGAAGATAAATCAGTTATAAAACTATTTAGCTCTTTAACTACTGAAATAAAATTGTAATTTTCATAATATTTTTTAACCCGAATTTTTACATTATTAATTCTTTCCTCGATTAAAAGATGAATCCCTGTTTTAACTATTTCTTTATGTTTATAATCAAAAATATTTCCTAGCATGTGTTTAAGAGTATTTCTAATTTTTCTATAGATTTCAATATTTTGTTCTAAAATATCATCACCTATTGAAATATCAGAGATATATTCACTATTTGCAACTCATAACCTTAAAATATCTGAACCATATTTTTGAATAATTTTTTGTGGATCGACAACATTTCCTTTTGATTTAGACATTTTATTTCCTTTTTGGTCTAAAACAAATCCATGAGAAATAACTCCTTTATATGGTGCTGTATTATTAAAAGCTACAGAATTTATAAGTGAAGAATTAAATCATCCTCTATATTGATCATTTCCTTCTAAATATAAATCATAAGGATAATTTACTTTACCATCAATATCAACTGCATAAAATGATGAACCTGAATCAAATCAAACATCCATGATGTCATTTTCTTTAGTTCAATTTTTTCCTCTATATTTTAATGGTAATAATTCATCAACATTTTTTTCAAATCAAATATTAGTTCCATGTTCCTTTACAAGATTAATTACATAATCAAAAATTTCATCAATTAAAACCGGATTTTTATTTTCATCATAAAAAATAATTAATGGAACTCCTCAAGTTCTTTGACGTGAAATAGTTCATTCGTCTCTATTCTCAATCATTAACTTCATTCTCTTTTTTCCTCATTGATTATAGAAATTAACTTTGTCAAGTTGTTTTATTATTTTATCTTTAATATCTTTTATTGAAACAAATCATTGAGGTGTTCCTCTAAAAATAATTGGTTTGTTTGTTCTTCAATCATGAGGATAAGAATGTTTTATGAATTTAAGTGATAATAAATTTTTTTGTTCATCTAAAAATAAACCGATTTCTTTATTGGCTTCTTCATAAAATATTCCATTAAACATTTTGGCATTAGTAATTGTTCCATCATCTGCTATATGCATAATCATTTCTAGATTTTCTTTTTTCCCAATTAAAAAATCATCTTCTCCAAATAATGGAGCAATATGAACTATTCCAGTTCCTACTTCTAATGAAACATGATGCCCATAAACAACTGGACATAGTAAATTATTTAAAGGAGAACGATATTTAGATTTTATAAGTTCATTATTATCTATTAAAGAAATAATTGAAGCGCCTTCTCATTTAAGATCTTCTATTGTTTTTTCAAATAGTTCTTCTGCAACAATATATTTTTTATCATTATATAAAAATTTTATATATTTAAAATCTTTACCAATTGCCGCACCACTATTTGCTAGTAATGTTCATGGTGTTGTTGTTCAAATAATTAGATTATCATTTTTTTCAATATTTCCATGTCCTTGTTCAATTAAAAAAGAAACTAATATTGAAGGCGAACGATGATCGTGATATTCTACTTCCGCTTCTGCTAATGCTGATTGAGAAGAGGTAGATCAATAAACTGGTTTTAAACCTCTATAGATAAGTTTTGACATGATTAATTTTTTAAAAATTTCTAATTGTTTTACCTCATAAGAAGGATCTAATGTTTTATAAATTTTCTTAAAGTCTGCAAGAAGATTAAGTTTTTCAAATTGTTTTTTTTGAATTTCAATTTGTTCTAATGCATATTTTTCGGCTTCTTTTCTTAAAGTTAATGGGTCTAAATCTTTATGACTTCTTTTACCTTCTTGAAGCATTTTATTTTCAATTGGTAATCCATGAGTATCTCATCCAGGAACATAAGGACAAAAAAAATTGTTTAATGTTTTATATCTTATAATTATATCTTTTAATATTTTATTCATAGCATGACCAATATGAATATCTCCATTAGCATAAGGAGGACCATCATGCAGAACAAAAGAAGGATTATTTTTATGTTTTTCAAGAAGATTTTGATATAAATTTATTTCTTTTCAAAAATTAGAAAAATGGATGTCTTTTTCCACAAGATTTGCTCTCATTGAAAACTCACTTCTAGGAAGAAGTAAAGTATTTTTATAATCTTTTTGCATAATTAAGTCCTTAAAATATAATTTCTTTTATTATAATTTATTTTAAAAATAAAATAAATTAATTAATAGTATTTTTAAAATTTTGTTTTTTATAAAATATAAAAAATCAATTAAAAAAAATAGCAAAACAAAATTTGCTATTTTAATTATTATTTGTTTTTTAAATTAAAATTAATTTTTATCTAATTCTATTTTTTGTCCTTCAAGTTTATTTTTGATTAATTTTCTATAAATTAAAGGTGCAGCCACAATTAAAACTGTTAAAATTCCCATTGATATACCAACCGCTGTTGCTATTGTTACAGCAAAATTAGATGATTCTGTAAGTCCTGAAACTATGAATGAATTTGTAATATTATTTTTAATTACAACAGTTGAAGAAGTTGTTGATAATTTATAAGAAATTACATCTCCGTTTGATAACATTGCAATTGATTGATCTGGGGAAATTAATTGACCATTTCTATATCAAGATATAACAATTCCTTGAGCTAATAATTCTTCCGCTATTAATGGATTATTAACACTAAAACTTCCAGCTCCATTTGTTCCTGTAAATGAAAGTTTAATTGATTCAATATTTTGTAATAAATTACCTTCTAATACTATTTCACCTTCAACTAATCCACTAACTGTAAATCCTTGATTTTCTGGATATATCTCAGTTCCTTCAACATATTTATTTTCATTACCTTCAATACCAAATTGTGAATCATATGTTACTGATCCAGCTGCATCTACGTTAATAACGGCAAATCTTTTGTCAACTGAATTATGAGCAACTGTATTGAAATAATCTATTGAAAGTGGTTCATCGCTTTGTGATTTTAAACGTCATTCAATTTTTTCACCATTTTTTAAACTAGAAATTCTTGTCTTATCAGGTGTTCAATTAATTCTAACTTTTTTATCTACACCTCAAACTCTATATACAAAATGAAATTTAGTTTGTCCTGGAGCTGCGTTATTTGGATTTAATAATTCATCTGAAAGATCTTCAGGAGGATTTCCACTTCCAGTTTTAACTGCTACAAAAAATGTTCCTTGTCCATCTCAAATAGAATCATTTCCATTTATATTAGTTACTATTTTTAAATCTTTAAAAATATCTGTATTAGGAGCGGCGATTTCTAATGCATTAACTATTCAGTTAGCTATTGAAGAAGATGGTCCAATTAAAACGAAATTAGGATCTACTGGAACTAATGATATTAAAATTCTGTCTCCATTTGATAAATCTTGTAATTGAGATAAATTAAGATTTGTTCCATTATAAAAGAAATTTTCTTCTGAAGATTTTCTTTTTAAGGTTACTCTAATTCTTAATTTTCCATTAGATTCTTTTACAAGTCTATCATAAGCAGCTGCTCCTTTAAGGGTATTGCTTATATTTCCATTATCTTCTACAAATTGAATTTGAATATCTGTATCACTAGTAATAAAGGCTTTTCCGTTTTGAGGAGTAAGTTCTCCTGTAGTTTCATATTTAATAGGATCAGGAATTTGCACAGACATTACAAGATTTTGATCAATATTTAATGGGTATTTAGCATTTGTAATTTTTTGTTCAAAAGGTTTAGGAGTTGAAGTATCTAAAATAAAATCATTTTTAGCTTTTATTTTTATTGAAAATGTTTGATTTTGGAATAATAATCCTTGTTTTACATTTACAGCTCCTGAAAATAAATTATAAGTAAATGTTGCTAATGAATCTGGAACTTCAGTTAAATCAAGTTCTATTGGAGTTCCGGTTTCTATAGGATTTGTTGGAATAGTTTTAGTACTATCTGTATAATAAATTCTTATTTCTGTTGAAGGACTACCTGTTACAGGTCCAAAAACATCATAGAATGCAGTAGGAACTCTTTTTACAATTGGTAATCCATTATTATTTATAATAAAACTACCATCAGGTCTTTTATAAAATTCTGTTTTTACTTGAAGAATTAAATCTACTCCTAAGTAATTATCTTTACTATCTCTTTCAACATTTATTTTATTAATATAAATATCTCCATCAATTAAATTGGTTTGATTTGAATATTCATTATTTCTTAATTGAGCATTATTAATTACAATTTTACTTTGGTCAACTAGTAAATTAATTACTTTTGTAGAAATTGAATCATTTAATTTAATATCTTTAATTTCAAATTTAGAACTTTCTTTCATTCTAATTCTTCCAGCAACAAATTGTCCTACTTTTAAATTAGAAGGAAGTTGAATTATTCCACCTTGTCCATCAGGAGCACCTACTTTTATTCAACTATCTTGAGGAAGTTTATTTAATTCATCTTCTGTTAATTGAGTATTACTTATGTGGAATTCAATATAATATTGATTTATTAAATCATTATCTCTATCAAGGATAGTTGAAGCTAATTCTGAAGGATTTTTACCATCATATCATAAATTAACTTTACCAGATCCTTGATATCCTTCAAATTTAACTACTAATTTATCTGTACCAAAAGGATTATCTTTAATTGTTCTAATATTAAGTGGAACACTAAAACTAAATCCATTATTTTGAAGAATATTATTTTTGAAAATTTGATATCCTGCTCTTGCTACTATTTTAATTCCAAAGAATTGGTCTGCTACAGAAATTGAAATAGGGTCAAATCCTGTTGTTTTAAATCCTGTTGCTCCAAATAATTTATGGTTATCATCTAAAACGAAATTACCATTTCCCGTTCCTTTATCAACAGTATAATAAATATCAAATGGTGAAATTGTTTGATCTTGATAAGGAGCAAATTGAGCTTGCAATTTATCTCCAGTTGAAGTAAATTCAAGAACAGGAATTGCATTTGTTCCGGTTATTCTAAATCCACTTGTATCAAAATCAGGAACTTTAGATAAATTAATATATCCATTAAATCCATTATTAACAGCTGATAATAAAATAGGTCTAAATAGGGTTGGGTTTTCAACAAATGGTTTATCAAGAATACCTATTCCATCAACTTTTAAACGATATTCTGCAAATTTAGTAGGGTCAATTGAATATCTTGCTTTAACTTTATTTTTTAAAAGAATAAAATTATTTGCATCTAATGATCCTTCTAATTGTTTTAATTTTGCTATAAAAGCATCTTTTAATAATCATTCTCTATCATCAATTGTATATTGAATTCGAACTCATTCTCCGCCTGGTAATGGAGTTATATTATTATTAAATGTTGTTTCATTAATTGTTGCTTCAAATAAATTTCCTGCAAATACAATTTGATCTAATCAAACATTTTCTACATTTATATAAACAAATATTTTTGAAGTATCAATTGCATAAATTTTATTAGCTGGTGTTTCAAGTGTATAAGCTGGTTTAATTCTATATGCTACAGATAATTTTTTCAAAGTAGGATCTAACATTGTTGGAACTACTGAAGTTCAAATATCATTGTTGGTTTGTGCAATATCTGATAATTGAGGATTATCTTTTATAGATCAAACAAGTTCAAGTCCTGGTGATATGGTTCCACTAGGAGAAGGTTTTAATTCATTAGGAATTGTAATAGCTAAATCATTTGAACTTCCTGAAACAACAATTTGTGATGGAAGTGTTTCATAATTTGCTTTATTAATAAATATTTTAACTTTTGCATTTGCTGTTAAATCTAGTGCTTGAATATTCTCTGGGATTTCAGTTGAAAGAATATATTTTTGTCCTGCATTTGAATAACTAGGGTCAATATAAAATTTCGCTCTTATTTGATTTGTATTAAAATCAACTGTTTTAGCAGCTAATAAAGTTTTAAATTCAGTTAATGTAAATCAAGTTTTTGTTGGATCAGTTTCATCAATTGGAAGACCTTCAGGATTTGTTCCTCCACCAATAGCGTATAAAATTTGTAATGGAATATCTTGTGAAAGATTTTCTCTAGTTTTAACAGCCTCAATTGCTGCTGTATTTATTGCATCATCTAAAAGTAATATTTTAGTATTTCCACCAATAGCTGCTTTAATTGTGTCATAATCAGCTGGATTAATAACAATTTGAACTGGTAAATTAACATTTAATTGAGTTATTGCTGAAACGTTTGCCATATTATCATCTGCATTAAATGTAATATCAGTAATTGTTGTTAAAGCAAATCTTCACATTAAAACTGGTTTTCCGGCAGCATCTTTATTTGGTAAACTTTTTGGAAGGTTATTATTTTTACCTGGTTGTCATCAATTTGCAAAATTAGGTGATACTAATTCAGTTGCTAAATCTCCTCTTAAATTAAGGTTTGAACCAAATAATAAATTAGATTCTTCATTAGTTAAACCTATTTTTAATATTTCAGTAATTTTTTCTGTAGTATCTCCAGGAGCAAATGTAGTTTCCAATTTATTTAAATTTGCAAGAGCATTAGTTACATCTACAAATGATTTAAAATTTGTAACATTTAAATTAGCTTCTTGAACATTTCCTCTATACTCAATAACATAACCAACATATGGTTGTGGTGTTATAGGAGGATTAGGATTTGGAAGAGGTGTTCCATCTTTTAAAAAGTATTTTGCTGTAATTTGTTTTTCACTAGGTAATATTAATTTTTGATAATTTAATAATTGATTTTTAAGATCTGTAAATGAATATCATTCTGTTCCTGGAATAAATTCTATTGATTTTGTAGTTCCTATTTTATATCTAATTTCTAAATGTTCATAATCTGGATATGCTCCAGCAAGTGATGATATTTCATCTAAATTATCAATTTTTTTAGTATTTCCATTTGGAATTAAGTTATTAGCTAAAACTTGTGAATCAACAGTATAAACAATTGTAATACTTAATGGAGTTACATCGATTGTAATTTTATTTACTTCAGCACTTGTAATAACTCTATTTTGATTTGTAACAATTCTCATTGCTAAATATGGATTAACACCAATACTTTTTGGATATGTAGTAAGATCATCTAAAATTAAATTATTTCAGTCCGCATCAGTTGTTGCTGCTTTATTAATTGTTCATTGTAAAACAATACCATTTGATTCTAAAATTTTAAAAGTTGTTTTATCAAAATCAGCTGGGAAAATAATATTAAGTATATTTGTTGCTGTACCTTGAATTGATACACGATTATCTTTAAGACTATTAAAATAACTTAAAGTATGTACAAATGAATAAACATTATTTGCATTCAATAATTGTGGTGTAATAGTAGGAATTCTTCAACCGTTATTAGCAGATGCTTGTTTAAGTCTATAATTTGTTCTAACATTTGCTAAATCTGAAAGAAAAATGCTATTTTGATATGTTGGAAGAATTGCATCTAATTCTGTTTTTGTAAATCAAACTTTTGATACATCATTAACATCTAATCTAAGATTATTTATATTATAAATAATTTCAATATGTGCTAAAATCTCGTTTTGAGTATTACTGTTATTTCCTGGAACAAGTGAAAGAGTTTCATCAATTAATAAATTAATAGTTGAACCTGATAAAGTAGTTTTTACTAAATTTGCTTCATCTAATTGAATAAATTTAGGTTTTTCTATTTGAGGTTCTACTGCTTTATGTGTTCATGTTGGATTAGATATGTCTGTAATTGCTATTGATCCTGGAACAACTACAAATTTCAATCATATAGTAGGTGGTTGTCCAAGATTAACTGGATTTGCAAAAGGATCATTTCAATTTTCTGTATATGTAGGAGGATCTGTAGGACCAAAAGCAAAGTCTAACTGAATTCCTAAAATTGCTAATAATCGTTTCTCTTCCGGAGTAACTGATGCTAGATTTAATTCAGTAACTGAATCAGGTCTATCATTAACACCAAAAGTAATTTTTCCTGTTTCAAGTTTTGCTTGTAAATTTGAAATATTAATATAGTTTTTAATTGTTAATTTTTGGTTTTCTGCATAAGTGTAATTTACTTCGGTTTTATCGTTTGCAAATATATAATTATTACTATTATTAATTCCTGGTTTAATAATAAATCTTGATTTTAATTTAAATGTGTCTTTTCATTCAGCGGGATAACCTACTCTTTTAATAAATAAACTTTGTGGTAAAGCTTTTAATCCTGCAATTAAATCTGCTGCTGAATATCATTTTTCATTACTTAAATTTGTTTCTACATTATTTGCAAAATCTCAACCAACTGAAAATTGTAAATCTACTATTGCATTTAATGAAGGAAGATTTGTAATTGCATTTGTATTAATTGTTAAATCTTTTGTATTTCCTCCAAAAACAATATTTTGTAAATCTGTTTCTGATAAATTAATTAAAATTTTAATATTTTTAGGTGTTACAGTTATTGGTTTACCATAATTAGTTTGATCAAATGTAACATTATTATCGGCAAATATTCTAACAGCTAAATAAGGATTAGTTAATCCTATATCAATTTTATTAATTGCTCCAGCACCAAAATTATAATCTACTCATTTCCCATCTGCATGATTTGGATCATTTGTTCATTGGAATTTTATTCCAGCAGCTATTATTTTTTCAAATTCACTATCTATTGTAAATGGTCAAGTAATAGCTGTTATATTTGAAGAATTTGTTCCAGTTACTCCTATCCCATCAGGACTTGCTCCAACTTTAGCAAGTTCTTGATAATATATATCCATATGCATAAATGGAAGAAGGTTTGTTATTTGTGAAGGCGATACTAATTGATCTGTATTATCATTAACTATATAATCACTATTCGCTTTAACTGAATATTTAATTTTTATGCTATCAATATCACTTTTGAAGAAATTGGTTTTTGATTTACTTAAAGCATTTACAAATTCCACTCCTGTATATCAATTTGCATCAAGAGAATTTAAATTATATAAAATTTCTACATTATCTTTAACTAATTGATTTTGAGCTTGGTCATTTGAAGCTGAAACTAAAGCTTGATCTTCACCAGTAATTACAATATTTTTTGTATTTCCTGAGAAAATAATTTTTGCAAGATTAGTTTTTAAAATATTTAATATTGGTACATTTACATTTTTTATTCTAACATCTACAGTTGGAGATGTATTTTCATTAAAGGTTTTAAGTATACCATTTTCATAATATTTAGGAAATCAAAGTTTTACAGTTAATTCATTTCCTGTACCTCAAACAGGAGCTCCTTTTATTGATAAAGGCAATGAATAAATATCATTTAAATCAATAACAATATCAGAAAAAACATTTTGATTTCTCATAAATAATTTAAATTGATTTGATAAAGTTTTAACATCAATAAAAGAAATATTATTTTGTGCATCTAATAATGGTGGTGTATTTGCTATAGTTTTAGTATTTCATATTGGAGTATTTGCTTTTAATGTATTTAATCTTAATTGAGTTTGACCATGACCACTAACAAGATTAGATACAGCTGGATCAATTTGCAATTTTGTTTCATTAGAAGTATATAAAATTGATGTTATATCTTCACCATTTTCATTTTTAGATATATTAATTGCATTATATGGGCCTTTATTAATTGTATTAATTGTTCCTATTGTTTTACCGGTAAATTTCGCTCCTCCAGAATTACTTGTTATTGTTGGAGATCATGAAGAATCATTAAAAGATATTTCTTTAAATTCTCTTCCGTTTGAAAGTATATTACCAGTACCAGCAGATGGACCATTAACATTACCAAAATCAAATCCAGAATTTCTTATATTTAAAGCTAATTTCCCTTTTTGTCAATGTGGTTGTTGAAGAACTAAAAATGAATTATTATTATTATCTACATTATTATAATAACCACTTGGAATTGAAAAATCAAGTGCACTTGAACTTTCTGTTATACCAGAAATTATTACATTATTAGGATTTTTAATAAGTGATGATTGTATTATCATTGTTAGAGCATTATATGATCTATCTTGAGAATAAAATGATCCATGAGAAAATCATCCTTTTCTATTTACATCATTAATCTGATTAGAACTTGTTGGACTATTAAAAGTAAGCATTGATGAACCAGGAGTTGATATTAATGATACATCAGAAAATCTAGAAGAAGTAAATCCGGCAACAGTTGATGAAAATACATATTCTAATGTTCATGTAGTAGTATCCATTATTGGACTATTATTTAAAGGATTTACTAAATCTGGAGAAACTTTTAAAAGAATATGATGGATATTATTCCCACCTTCAAAAACAAGTCCTCCAAATGAAATAGACATATCAATACCTAAATATTCATTACCATTAATAAAATTAGATGATATATTATGAATTTTAAATTTACTTGCCGCTGTAAAAGTTTTAGTAGTTGGATCTGGGTTTGGATTTACAAAAATTTGTTGATTTAATAAGGCTCCTACAATTTTACTACTAAAATCAGCACCTCATTTTTTAACAGAAGGAGTAGAATTTGAAGTATTAAAACGAGCTCTTGTTAATCATTTTGCTCTAGCTCCATTATTATTTAAAGTAGTACTACTTGTTTGTATTTGATCATTATATTTAAGCGCTCTATTAACAAGTCAATATTCTGTTTTATCAATATTTTGAATTGGAACAACTGCTAAATCGCTTGATAATTGTCTTTCTATTCCCTCATCATAAGCTTCAATTATATATGAATTACCAACAGTAAAGGCACCTGTAGTAGGATTTAAGGGACTAAGTGAAACTCATACTTCTCTACCCTTTACAAATCATGCTATAACTTGGTTATTAATTGAATCATATGTTACATCAATAATACTTACTTTAACATTATCTTGTCAAAAATAAACTGATGAAATAACTTTTCCTTCGCGTGAAACCAATAATATAATATTATTAAAAGTACCTCTTACTCCAGAAACACCTGTTGCAACTACTAAATATCCATTATCATATGGAATTGATATTGGACGAATTATTAATTGTTTTTTATAAACTTCACTTAATAAAGCTTGAGGAGTCATATCTGTTGGATTATTAGCTGATGGAAGTCAAGAATTATCATATGGTTTTGCTGCAACTGTACCAGAATCACTATTATCAAGAGCTTTATTATCTTCAAGGATAGCAATAGGATCTCTTACCGGTTTCTCCACATTCGATGTTTTGAAATTTTTTATTATTATTGATGTTAAAACTACTTTATTAACTTTATCATAAATAGAAAAAACAGCTTGTCCTAATATATCATTTTTCATTGAAACTGTTAATTCATAATCAGGAGGAAGAGTATTATTAACTACATTATTTTGATAAATATCAACATAATTAGCTGCCTGAACATTTGTAATTGAAGAAGGTAAAACTTTTTTATTTGCCCCTGTTTTTTCAATTAAATATGCACTTGAAAGTACATATGTACTTGAAGGTTGAAATCCTGCTATTTCATATACAAAATTTTGTCTACCATCTTTAATTAATGAGTGACCATTATCATTATTTAATCTTGAAATATTTTTAAATGTGATTGGATTTAATTGTTTGTTATCAAAAATTGTATTATCATATTTTTTAGTTGTATCAATATCTTGTTTTACAGAAAAAATAATTCTTATTTTTCCAGATAAATCATCATATTGTGCACTTATAGTTGAGGTTTCATCTCAAAATTTTGGAGCATTAGTAGCAGTAAAATTTAAAAATTTTGTTTGATCTGTAATTACTTTTTCTAATGCTTCTTTCGCTGTCAATCCTTTATTAAATACAGATTCATCTATTGAATTATTTGTTATTGTAGGACTAGCTAAAGTTGAAGAATTTTGAAAATTAGGTAAAAAATTTCATTGGTTATTTATATCCATATAGGCTATTAAATCTAAAACCATAAATTTATTTGCTGAAGCAGGATCATTTGTCCCTGTTTCTATATTAATTAATGGTTGAGTATTAGGATTAATACTTGTACCATTACCGGTTTGACTATAATATTGTGGCATTGTACCAATTGTTCCACTACCATTATCTGTTAAATAAGTTAATCCTTGTGCAGGATTTGTTCCATATGCTTTTTGGGCGAATGTATCGTTTTCTCCAAATGGTTTTCTAATTAAAACTCTAACTAATCTATCTGTAGCAGTTGTTTCATTTGCTGTAGATGAATTAATTGCTCATCTTGCATTAGTTCTAGTTGTTGCAACTTGACTTACAAAATCTTCATAAGTAATGCTTGTTGAATTTAAAGCATTTATATTGATTTTTGAAGCTTGAATATTTATTAAAGGTGCTGCATCTGCACCACTACGATTAAGTTTGGCATCATAAAGCGGATTATTTGAATATAACTCTATTCCAAGTTTTGTTCCTGAATTCTTAATTGTTGTTGAAGAACGTAATGTATTAGTTTGTCCATAATTATAAGTATCATAAATGTTTTTAATATCATTACCTTCATAATTAACAGGTAATACTGTATTATTCGTTCATTTGATAGGAGAAAAGCCTAAATTAGCTATTTTTATATCTTTTCAAGTGGAATCTACATAATTCCTATTGCCTTTTAAATTTAAATTTTCTTTATTGAGTTCTAATAATAATGTTGAAGAAAGAACAACAGAAGCCGCAGCGACACCTGTAGTTATTCCTAACAAGTTTTTCTTTATATTTTTTTTTATCATAAAACCTCGCATTTATACAATATCTATTAATTTTATAATAAATTAGGCATTTATATTTAATTTTAATAAAAAATAAGATTTTTATTATTGTTATTTACTAAATTTTCCTTCAAGTTTATTTTTGATTAATTTTCTATAAATTAATGGTGCAGCAACAATTAAAACTGTTAAAATTCCCACTGATACACCAATAGTAGTTGCTATTGTTGCAACGAAATTAGATGATTCAATTAAACCTGAAACTATGAATGAATTTGTAATATTATTTTTAATTACAACCGTTGAACTAGTTGTTGATAATTTATAAGTAATTACATCTCCATTCGATAACATTGCAATTGATTGGTCTGGAGAAATTAATTGACCATTTCTATATCAAGAAATAATAATTCCTTGAGCCAATAACTCTTCCGCTATTGCTGGATTATTAATACTAAAGATTCCCGCTCCATTTGTTCCTGTAAATGAAAGTTTAATTGATTCAATATTTTGTAATAAATTACCTTCTAATACTATTTCACTTTCAACTAATCCACTAACTGTAAATCCTTGATTTTCTGGATATATTTCAGTTCCTTCAACATATTTATTTTCATTACCTTCAATACCAAATTGTGAATCATATGTTGCTAATCCGGTTGAATCTACATTAATAACAGCAAATTTTTTCTCAGCTGAATTATGAGCAACTGTATTGAAATAATCAATTGTAAGTGGTTCATCACTTTGTGATTTTAAACGTCATTCAATTTTTTCACCATTTTTTAAACTAGAAATTCTTTTTTTATCAGGTGTTCAATTAATTCTAACTTTTTTATCTACACCTCAAACTCTATAAACAAAATGGAATCTAGTTTGTCCTGGAGCGGCATTATTTGGATTTAATAATTCATCTGAAAGATCTTCAGGAGGATTTCCATTTCCAGTTTTAACTGCTACAAAAAATGTTCCTTGTCCATCTCAAATAGAATTACTTCCATTAATATTAGTTACTATTTTTAAGTCTTTAAAAATATCTATATTAGGAGGGGCAATTTCTAATGAATTAACTGTTCAACTAGCAATTGAAGAAGATGCTCCGATTAAAATAAAATTAGGATCAATTGGAACTAATGATATTAAAATTCTGTCTCCATTTGATAAATCTTGTAATTGAGATAAATTAAGATTTGTTCCATTATAAAAGAAATTATCTTCTGAAGATTTTCTTTTTAAAGTTACTCTAATTCTTAATTTTCCATTAGATTCTTGTAGAAGTCTATTATATGCAGCTTCTCCTTTAAGAGTATTGCTTATATTTCCATTGTCTTCTATAAATTGAATTTGAATATCTGTATCACTAGTAATAAAGGCTTTTCCATTTTGAGGAGTAAGTTCTCCTGTAGTTTCATATTTAATAGGATCAGGAATTTGCACAGACATTGTAATATTATTATTAACATTTAATGGATATTTTGCATTTGTAATTTTACTTACAAAAGGAATTGCTACCGAATTATCAAAAACAAAATCTTTTTTCACTTTTATTTTTATTGTAAATGTTTGATTTTGGAATAATATTCCTTGTTTTGCATTTATAGAACCTGAATTAAGATCATAAATAAATGTTGCTAATGAATCTGGAACTTCAGTTAAATTAAGATCTGTTGGAGTTCCTGTTTCTAAAGGATCAGTTGGAGTAGTTTTACTACTATCTGTATAATAAATTCTTACTTCTGTTGAAGGGCTACCTGTTACAGGTCCAAAAACATCATAGAATGCGGTTGGAATTCTTTTTACAATTGGCAATCCATTATTATCTAAAACAAAACTACCATCAGCTCTTTTATAAAATTCTGTTTGTACTTGAAGAACTAAATCTGCTCCTAAATAATTTCCATTAGCATCTTTTTCAATATCTACTTTATTAATGTAAATATCTCCATCAATTAATTCAGTTTGATTTGAATATTCATTATTTTTTAATTGTGGTGTATTAATTTTAATATCACTTTGTTTAATTAATAAATTAGTTACTTTTGTAAGGATTGAATCATTTAATTTAATGTCTTTAATTTCAAATGTAGAACTTTCTTTCATTCTAATTCTTCCAATTACAAATTGTCCTACTCTTAAATTAGATGGAGGTTTAACTGTTCCCCCTTGTCCATCAGGAGCACCTACTCTTATTCAATTTTCTTGAGGGATTTTATTTATTTCATCTTGAGTTAATGTAGTATCACTTACATAAAATTCAACATAATATTCATTAACTAAATCTGGATCTTTATTAATAACACTTGAAGCTAATTCTGGTGGAGTTGCTCCATCAAACCAAAGACTAGATACTCCTAATCCTTGATATCCTTCAAATTTAACAACTAATTTATTTGTTCCAAAAGGATTAGGTTTAATTGTTTTAATATTAAGTGGAATACTAAAACTTCATCCATCATTTTGAAGAACATTATTTTTAAATATTTGATATCCCGCTCTTGCTACTATTTTAATTCCAAAGAATTGATTTGCAACGTTAGTTGAAATTTGATCAAATCCTGTTGTTTTAAATCCTGTTGCCCCAAATAATTTATGGTTATCATCTAAAGTAAAGTTACCATTTCCTGTTCCTTTATCAACTGTATAATAAATATCAAATGGAGAAATAGCTTGATTTTGATAAGGAGCGAATTGAGCTTTTAGTTTTTCCCCCGCTGAAGTAAATTCAAGAATTGGAACTGTATTTGTTCCAGTTATTCTAAATCCATTTGTATTGAAATCAGGAACTTTTGATAAATTAATATATCCATTAAATCCTACGTTTGTTGCCGCTGATAAAATTTGTCTAAATAAAGCAGGATTTTCAACAAATGGTTTATCGTTAATAGCTACTCCATCAACTTTTAAACGATATTCAGTAAATTTAGCAGGATCTATTGAATATCTTGCTTTAATTTTATTTTTTAAAAGAATAAAGTTATTTGCATCTAATGATCCTTCTAATTGTTTTAATTTTGCTATAAAAGCATCTTTTAATAATCATTCTCTTTCATCAACTGTATATTGAATTTGAATTCATTCTCCACCTGGTAGTGTGGTTAAATTATTATTAAATGTTGCTTCATCAATTGTTGCTTCGAATAAATTTCCTGTAAATGCAATTTGATCTAATCAAGCATTTTCTACATTTATATAAACAAATATTTTTGAAGTATCAATTGCATAAATTTTATTAGCAGATGTTTCAAGTAAATAACCTGGTTTAACTCTATATGCTACAGATAATTTTTTAGTAACAGGATCTATCATTGTTGGAACTACTGATGTTCAAATACTATTATCAGTTTGTGTAATATCTGATAATTGAGGATTTGCTTGTATTGATCAAACAAGTTCAAGTCCTGGAGATAATGTTCCATTAGGAGAAGTTTTTAAACCATCAGGAATTGTAATAGTTAAATCATCAGAACTACCTACAATAGTTATTTCTGCTGGAAGTGTTTCATAATTTGCTTTATTAATAAAAATTTTAACTTTTGCCGCATCTGAAAATTCTTCTGCTTGAAGAGTTTCTGGTATTTCTGTTGAAAGCACATATTTTTGTCCTGCGTTTGAATAACTAGGGTCAATATAGAATTTAGCTCTTATTTGATTTGTATTAAAATCAACTGTTTTAGCAGCTAATAAAGTTTTAAATTCAGTTAAAGTAAATCAAGTTTTTGTTGGATTAGTTTCATCAATTGGAAGACCTTCAAGACTTGTTCCTCCACCAATAGCGTATAAAATTTGTAATGGAATATCTTGTGGAAGATTTTCTCTAGTTTTAATTGTTGTAATAGCTGCCGCTTCTATCGCTTCTGCTAATTCTAAATTTTTAGTATTTCCGCCAATAGCTGCTTTAATTGTGTCATAGTCAGTTGAATTAATATTAATTTGAATTGGTAAACTAACATTTAATTGCACTGAATCAGAAACAACTGCTGCATTATCATCTGCATTAAATGTAATATCAGTAATTGTTGTTAAAGCAAATCTTCACATTAAAACTGGTTTTCCATTTTGGTCTTTATTTGGTAAATTTTTTGGAAGATTTGCATTTTTACCTGGTTGTCATCAATATGCAAAATTAGGTGATGTTAATTCAGTTGCTAAATCTCCTCTTAAATCAAGATTTAAACCAAATAATAAATCAGCTTCTTCATTAGTTAATCCTGTTTTTATTATTTCAGTAATTTTTTCTGTAGTATCTCCAGGAGCAAATAATGTTTCATTTTTATTTAAATTTGCAAGAGCGTCAGTTACATCTACAAAAGATTTAAAATTAGTCATATTTAAAGTAGCTTCTGTTAAAGCGTTTAAATAATTAATTTCATAACTTATATATGGTGTTGTAGGAGGATTAAGATTTGGAGGTGGTGTTCCTGCTTTTAAAAAGTATTTTGCTGTAATTTGTTTTTCACTAGGTAATATTAATTTTTTGTAATTTAATAATTGATTTTTAAGATCTGTAAATGAATATCATTCTTGCCCTGGAACGAATTCTATTGATTTTGTAGTTCCTATTTTATATCTAATTTCTAAATGTTCATAATCTGGATATTGACCAATAAGAGAACTTGTTTCATCTAAATCAGCTATTTTTTTAGTATTTCCATTTGGAATTAAATTATTTATTAAAATTTGTGAATCTACATCATAAATAATATTAATATTTAATGGAGTTACATCAATTACAATTTTGTTTACTGTAGCACTTGTAATAACTCTAGTTTGATTTGTAGTTATTCTCATTCCTAAATATGGATTAGTTCCAATATTTGTTGGGTATGTAGCAAGATCATCTAAAACTAAATCTGTTCAATCACCATCTAAAGGAGATGTTTTAACTGTTGTTCATTGTAAAACAATACCATTTGCTTGTAAAATTTTAAATGCTGCTTTATCAAAATCAGTTGGAAAAATAATATTTGTTACTTTTGTAGCTGAACCTTCAATTTTCACACGTTTATCTTTTAAAATATTAAAATAACTTTCTGTATGAACAAATGAATAAACATTTGTTGCACTCAATAATTGTGGTGTAATAGCAGGAATTCTTCAACCATTATCAGCAGATGCTTGTTTAACTCTATAGTTAGAAGTAATATTTGCTAAATCTGAAAGAAAAATATTATTTGTATATTTTGGAAGAATTGTATCTAATTCTGTTTTTGTAAATCACACTTCTGTTGGTCTATTTAAATCAAGAGCTTTATTATTAATATTATAAATAATTTCAATATTTGCTGTTACTTCATCTTGTGTATTTCCAATACCACCTGGAACAAGTGAAAGAGTTTCATCTATTATTAAACTTGTAGTTGAACCTGATAAGGCAGTTTTTAATAGATTTGCTTCATCTAATTGAATAAATTTAGGTTTTTCTAATTGTGGTTCCACTGCTTTATGTGATCATGAAGAATTAAAAATTTCTGTTATTGTTTCAGATGTAGAAATAACTACAAATTTTAATCATACAGTTGGTGGTTGACCAGGATCAACTGGTGCACCAAAGGGATCATTTCAATTTTTTGTATATGCAGAAGCATCAGGAGGTGTTGCTGAAGGACCAAAGGCAAATTCTAATTGAATTCCTAGAATTTTTAATAATTGTTTTTCTTCATCTGAAACTGAAGCAATATTTAATTCGCTAATTGAATTTGGTTTATCTTGAGGGCCAAAAGTAATTTTAGCTGTTTCAAGTTTTGTTTGAAGTGCTGAAATATTAATATAATTTTTGATGGTTAATTTTTCATCATTTGTGTAAGTATGATTTACTTCATTTAGACCATTTTCAAAAACAAATCTTTTTTCGTTTGTAACTCCTGATTTAATAATAAATCTTGATTGTAATTTAAATGTATCCGGCAATTCTGTTGGATAACCATTTCTTTTAATGAATAAACTTTTTGGTAATTTATCTAATTTTGCTATTAAATCTGCTTTTGAATATCAAATTTCATTAGCCTGATCTGTTGCTATATTTTTATCTAAATCTCAACCAACTGAAAATTGAAGTTCAACTACTGAAGAAAATGAATTAAAGTTTGTTATTGGAGATTCATCAATTGTTAATGTTTTTGTACTTCCACCAAAAATAATTTGTTGTAAATTCGCTTCAGATAAACTAATTAAAATTTTAATATTTTTTGGAGTTACATCAATTTCTTTATCTTTTATAGTTGCATCGATAACTGTTCTAGGGTTTGCTGTATTAACAGAAATTCTAAATGCTAAATAAGGAGGATTTCATCCTATATCTACTGGATGAGTTTTGGGATCATTAAAATCATATTTATTTCATTTTGAAGGAGTTGTACTAGGAGGATTAATTGTTCACTCAAACTCTATTCCAGCTGTTAATATGTTTTTAAAATTAATATCTGCTATATCTCATGGGAAAGTAATATTTCCTATATTTGATGTATTTTGACCACTAACTTTTATTCCCTCTGGTAATTTTAATAAATCATTATAATATGTTTCAACATGTATATATGATTTTACATTTGATGTTAATGTACCAACTACTTTTGGAGGAAGATTTGGTGAATCTATAGTTATAGCTGGATCTGCTCCTTGTTTAATTCTATATTGCGCTGTTAAAGCATCTAAATCACTAATAAAAATATTTTCTTGATAGGTAGGAAGAAGATTAATTAATTCCGCTTTTGTAAATCACACTTCTGTTGGTTTTGTTGGATCAAGTTTTTTATTATTAAAGTTATAAACAATTTCGATATTTTGTTTAACTAATTCTGTAGGACCTTGACCTGCCTCAGATGAAATAAGTGCTGCGTCTTCATTAATGTTTAAAGCTATTGTAGATCCAGAAAATACTAAAGCATCTAAATTATCATTTGAAAGTTGAATAAATTTAGGTAATAATAATTTATCTCCTGATTTTTCAATTATAGGAATTGTAGGAATAATTGTTGTATTTAAAGTTTTATTTTTTAAAGCAAATCTTAAATATAAAGCAGGAGTAGAACTTGTAAATCCTTCTGGATTTAATGTAAGATCAGTATTTCAATTAGTTTTAAAATCTGCATCTGTTGGAGTTGTACCTATAGTACCAAAAGCAAATTCTATTTGAATATTAAGTACATCTAAATAATCTTTTAATTGAGTTGTTATTTCTGTTGGTAATATAACTTTTGTAATTCTTCCAAAAGAATCTTTTTCCCCAAATTTAATAATACCGTCTGTTAATATTTTTACAACATTAATTGAATCTGGTGTTGTAGCTTGTAAATTAACATAATTATTAATAGTGTTTGTTTCCGCTTCTGTATATGCATATGAAACACTAGTAGCATTTTGATCATCAAAAATATAATTATTTTCATTTGGTATTCCAGATTTAATTACAAATTGAGATTTTAATTTAAAATTAAATACAAAATTGGTTGGGAAACCTGTCTTTTTAAGAATAATTCATGTTGTAGCATTTTTTAAATTATCTAAAAGTTCATTTTGTGTATATCAAATTTCACTTTCAGTATTAGTTGTAAAATCTCAACCAATTGAATATTTAATATCAACAATTGCTTTATATAAATCAAAATTAGTTATACCTGTTTCATTAATAACTAAATTTTTAGTATTACCTGAAAAAGTAATTTTTTGTAAATCTGTTGATTTTAAATTAATAAGAATTTTTAAATCTGTTGGAGTAACGTTTACTAAATTATTAACATTAGGACTTATTTCAGTATTAGATGTGTAAGAACTTGTAACAACGATTCTAAAACCTAAAAATGGTGGAAAACCAATATCAGTAGGGTTTCCGGTTGTTGATGTAAAATTATATGCGTTTCAATCAGAATCTGTTGGAGTTTGTTTAGTTGTTCATTGAAATTCTACTCCATTTGCTAATACTTTAACAAAAGTAGGATCATTTATATCTCAAGGAAAAGTAATTTGTCCAATGTTTGAAGAATTTCCAGAAACTTGTACTTTTTTAGTTTCTAAATCATTATAGTAACTTGTAACATGTAAATATGATTTTACTTTTAAACCATTTAATGTTATTTCTCTTAAATTAGGATCAATTGATGCTCCAAGAGAACTAGGTTTAACACTATATTTAGCTTTTATATTATTTAAATCTTCTCTATAAATATTTTGAGTATAAAGAGGTAAAATTTTTGCTAATTGTTCCTTTGTAAATCAAGTTTTATTAGAACCTGTCTCTAAAGCAATATTATTAATATTGTATTGTATTTCAATGAATTGTAATACTAATGGATTATCAACAGTGTTTTTACCTACAAGAGCTTCCGTTTCATCGATTACAAAATTATTAAAACTATTTCCACTTAATTTAACTTTATTTAAATTAATATCATTAAGATCTATGAAATTAGGAATAACTATAGTTGGTTCAATTTTTTTAATGACATCAGTATTACCTGGTGCAAGTACTGTTGTTGTTCCTACAACTACAAATTTTAAATATAAAGCAGGATTTACTAAAGGAAATGCTGCTGGCTTAACTGCAAAATTAAAATCTCAATCATGTTTAAAATCTGAATCAACTGGTGGGGTATTTTCAGAACCAAAAGCATATTTTAATGTAAGTCCAAGAGTATCTAAATAAATTTTTAATTGATTTGTAATCTCTGCTGGTAAATTAACTTCAGTAATGTTAACTAAACTATCTTTATTACCAAATTTAATAATTCCTTTTGTAAGAACATTAATTATATTAAATGTTCCTACTGAATTAGAAATATCAGCACTTAAATTTAAATAATTTTTTATATCTTTTATAGATTCTGAACCTGTAGCATAATCAATAGAAATTGTTGTACTATTAGTAGCGGAATCAAAAATATATCTATCTGCATTAGGAATACCTGATTTAATTTTAAATCTTGATTTTAATTTAAAATTATTTGCAAAATTTGATGGAAATCCTGTTTGTAAAATTATCATTCATGATTCTTCTGATTTTAATTTATTTAAAAATTCTGTTTCAGAAAATCATGTTATTTCTTCATTTGATGGTTGATTAGTATCAAAATTTCAACCAACTGAATATTCAATATCAACAAGATTTTGATATGTTTGGTATTCAGTCATTCCAGTTGTTGCTATAACTAAATCTTTTGTATTTCCAGTAAATTTAATTTTAGATAAATCAGCATTTGTTAAATCTAATTTAATTTTTATTGTTTTTGGTGTTACATCTACTGGTTTTCCATAATTAGTAGCATCAAATAGAACTTGATTGCTTCCGGCAATAATTCTAACAGCTAAATAAGGTGGATTTCATCCTATATTTATTGGATTGCTAGCTCCAGCAGTAAAATTATAATCTACTCACTTAGCATCTGCATGAGTTGAATCATTTGTTCATTGAAATTTTATTCCTGCAGCTATTATTTTATTAAATTCAGTATCTAAAGTAAATGGTCAAACAATACCTGTTATATTAGAAGTATCTGTTCCAACTACCTCTATTCCATTAGCACTACTTCCTGCACTAACTAAACTATTATAATAAATATCCATATGAATAAATGGAATAAGAGTTGTTAATTGTGAATCTTTTACTATTTCTTCTGAACCATCACTAACTGTATAATCCCCTGCATTTGGTTTAATTGAATATTTTATTTTTATGTTTTTAACATCTTCTTTAAAAAAATTTTTTCTAGAATTACTTAAAGCTACAATAAAATCACTTTTTGTATATCAAGTTCCAGCACTAAGATTATCAAAATTGTATAAAATTTCTACATTATCTTTTACTAGTTGATTTAATTTTGGATCATTTGAAGCCGAAACTAATGCTTGATCTTCATTAGAAATTACAATATTTTTTGTATTTCCTGAAAAAATAATTTTTGAAAGATTAGCTTTTGAAACATTTAACAATTCTATTTTTACATTTGTTAATTTAATACTAATAGTTGGTGATGATGCTTCAGAAAACGTTTTAATAATACCATTTTCATAATAAGAATTAAATCAAAGTTCTACAGTAAAACTAGTATTACTTGCATCTCAAACAGGATTTCCTTTAAGCACTAAATCCAATGTAGAAGGAGCTTGCAATGTAGTAATATATTCTGAAAATATTTTATTAGTTCAAATAAAATCTTTAAATTTTTGATTTAAGTTTTGAGCATCATTAAAAGAAATTAAGTTTTTAGCATCTAATGTTATTGGCGCTGTTTTGATAACTTTAGTATTTCATATTGGATTATTATCTGCTTTTATTGTTCTTAATCTTAATTGAGTTGGAGCATTATTATCAAAAACATCATTCAAACTTGGATTAATTTGTAATGAGTTTTCTGTTGAGTAATACAATATTGATGTTATATTTTCACGATTTTCATTTTTAACAATATTAATTGCATTATAATAACTTTTATTATCTGTCGGAATTGTTGCTAAAATTTTAGAACCAAATTGAGCATTTCCGTTATTACTTGTAATATTAGGTGCTCATAAATTATTATAAGATATTTCTAAAAAGTCTTTCCCTGTAGGATTATGATCATTTATAGAAGGAAGAGCAGGATCAATAGTATCGCCATAATTAAAACCAGAATTTCTTATAATTAAATCAGTTTTTTGTTTTTTTCAATAAGGTTGCTGAAGAATTTGTGGTCCATTATTAAAACTAGGATGTAAAAAATAACTTGTAGGAATTGAAAAATTCATCGCACTTGAACTTTCAGTTGTCCCAGAAATTACTGTTGGATTTAAAGTATTAAATGATGATTGTAATACTGTTGTAATAGCATTATATGACATTTCTTGAGCATAAAATGATGCACTAGATAATCAACCTTTTTTATTTTGATCATTAACTTGACTTGGATTTGATATCGTATTGTAAGCCATTACAGATGAACCTGGAGTAGATACTAAATTTACATCAGAAATTTTTGAATTAGTAAATCCTTTTACAGATGCTGAATAAATATATTCCATAGTTCATTTTGGATCATTAGATACTGAACTTGATGTTAATGGATTTGTTGGATCTGGAGAAAATTTAAATAAAATATGGTGAATATTATTTCCGTGTTCATAATTTACTCCATCAAAAGAAATAGACATATCAACACCTAAATATTCATTACCATTAATAAAATTAGATGATATATTATGAATCTTAAATATACTTTTATTTGTAAAAACTTTAGATGTTTGATCTGGGTTTGGATTAACTAAAATATTTTTTCCCATAATTGCATTTACAAATTTAGTTTTAATGGTATCTCATCCTTGAATTTGAGTACCTGTATTAGTAATTTTAACTCTTGTTAAAGGTTTTCATATATTAGAACCATTAGCTAATGAAGCAGTTGTTGGTAATAAATCTTTATTATCTTTAATAGCTCTATGAACAACTCAATATTCAGTTGTATTAATATTAGGTACTTGAGCAATAGCCAAATCAATTGCTAGTGAAGCTGAATTTGAACCATCATAACTTTCAATTGGGGTAATTGATTTATAAGTTAGTTGTCCATTGGTTTCATTTAAACCAATTGTTACAAGATATAATGTTTTCCCTTGAACGAATCATGCTAAAGCTTGTTTATTAATTGAATCATACATAACATCAACAATATTTAATCTTGTTCCACTTGTAGCCTGAAACGCTGCTGATGAAATAATTTCTCCCTCACGAGAAACTAGAGATATAAAAGAATGACGTGATCTTCCAATATTTGCCGAAGCTATTAAAAAACTATTATTATATGGAACAGGCACTGGAGGAATCATTGTTTGTTTAACAAAAATTTGATTTAATAATGATTGAGTAGAAAGACCTGTAGCATTATTTCCTGTAAGTCAATTATTATTATATGGTTTTATTGATGTAGTATTATAATTATTATCATTAATTATTGTAATGGGGTTTGTTACAGGTTTTGAAGTATTGATTGTTCTAAAATTACTTATTGTAATTGAAGCTATTACTGTATTAGTTAATTTATTATAAACAGAAAAAATTGCTTGTCCTAAAATATCATCTTGTGCAGAAATAACTAATTCTATACCGTTTGGAAAAACATTAACTATTGTATTATCTTGATAAACATTTACATAAGTACTTAATGTTGTTTGATTATTTGTAATTGCAGAAGGTAAAATATTTTTATTTGCTCCTGGTTTTTCAATTAAATATGTATTATCAGGAGTAAGAATATTTGGTTTAAAACCTGATATTTCATATGTAAAATTATGTGTTCCTGGTTTAACTAACTTTGTACCATCTGCCGGATTTAATTCTGCCATATTTTTAAAAGCTTGTGTATTAAGAATACCTTGTACATCACTATTATAAAGATTATCATTATATTTTTTTATTAGATCAAGGTCTTGTTTTACTGAAAAATTAATTTTTATTTTTCCCAGTTCATCATCATATTGCGCAGTTATTGTTGATGTTTCATCTCAAAATTTTGGAGCATTAGTTGAATCAATATTTAAAAATTTTGTTTTTTCATTTATTACTTTTTCTAAGGCTTTTTTAGCAGTTAAATTCTTATCAAATTTAGATTGATCTATAGCATTTTTTGTTATTGCGGGTTTTCCTGGCTGTATATTTTGAAAGTTAGGTAAAAAATTTCATGAATTATCTACATTCACATATGCTATTAAATCTAAAAGCATAAATACAATTTGTTTACCAGGGCTTGTATCTCTTGAAGTCATGCTAATTAATGGACTATTAGTAGGATCAACAGTTGTCCCGCCACTAACAGCACCATAATGTTGTGGCATTGTTCCAGCATCTTGAGGTTTACCGCCTGGAAGTGATGTTACATAAGTTAATCCTTGTGGAGGATTTGATCCATATGCTTTTTTAGCAAAATCATCAGCTAAACCAAATGGTTTTCTCACCATTACTCTTATTAATCTATCTTCAGGAGCTGAAGTAAAATTACGCTGATTTCGTCATATTGCTTTAGTAGCATTACTAAGAGCATCATCTTTAGCAATTTCACCAAAAATATCTGAATATACAACATTGTTTGATATTAAAGAATTTGAATTTATTTTAACAGCTTGAATATTCATCAAATTACTAGAAGATGTTCCTCTACTGGTAGCTGTTTGATTAAGACGAGGTTTATAAAGAGGATTAGTGCCTGACAAATTTAAATTAAAATTATTATTTTGAATATACATACTTGTTGAAGGGTTTTGTGTTGAAGGAGTTTGTCCATAATTATAAATATCCAAAATACCTCTAATGTAAAGGTTTTCATAACTAACAGGAAGAATTGTGCTATTATTTCAAGTTACCGGAGAAAAGCCTAAATTAGCTATTTTTGTATCTTTTCAAGCTGAATCTACATAATTTTTTGAATTTTTGTCTTTTAAATTTAATGATTCTTGATTAAGTCCTAGTAATAATGTTGGAACTAAAATAACAGAAGTTGCAGCAACACTAGTAGTTAAACCTAATAAATTTTTCTTTATATTTTTTTTCATCTAAAACTCCAATTTTTGTAAATATATATATAAATTTTATAATAAAACACGTATTTATTTAAAAATATTATTTGTTAAATATAAAAAGACAAATTTGTTGTAAAATATTAATAAAAGTTTTTAAAATTTTAATTTTGGGAGAATGAATGAAAAAGAAAGAAAAAAAGAATAAAAAAAGTATAAAACAATTTTTTTCTAATTTAAATTCTTCTAATGAAATTAAAAGAGGAGATGTTGTAGTTAATCCTAAAGACAAAAGAGTTAAATGATTTTTTGGTGCAGGAATTTTAGCAGTAACTGCTTTAGGTATTGGTCTTCCTTTAGGTTTAACACAACAAGTAATTACATCTGAACAACCATTGCCGCCAGATAAAGATATAGTTGGCGGAATTAATGGGGGAACAAATATAGGTGATATTTTAGATAATATTAATTCTCTTCCTAATAAAGAATTTACTAAATATATGAATGAATATCAAAACCTTTCAACACAATATCTTTATGTACAAGAAAGAGCAGCTTATCAAGGTTTTGCTGCTTTTTTAAAAAATACTAAATTTAAAAATGAAACTTCAGGTCCTGGAGATGAAGCATTTGGTTATAATGTTTCAAAACCATTAAAAGAAATTAGACAAGAAGCACAAGCACAACTAGATAGAGATAGAACTAATTATAAAAACTCAAATCCCGGAACATGAGAAGCTGGATGAAAAAATGAATTATTAACAAATGAAAAATATGGTCTTCCATTAAATTCTAATACAGGAAATAATGCAAATGAAAATATAAGTTATATTGAATCATTAGTAGTTAATTTTTTAACATCTCAAAAAATTAAAGAGGTTGCTTTTGCCCCTTTTCAAAGTGCTGAATTTAATTCAGAATCATGAGTTTTTTCTGATTTAAGTCTTAAATCTAATGAAATTATTAATTATGATATTATTACTCCAATAATTACAGTTAAAGATGATGGTTCTTGAACTGTAACTGAAGAAATAAAGGAAAAAACAGGAGTTATTGGAGTTGGTGAAGCTTATTTAGATACTAAATATCAATTCAATAAAAATGCTGATTATGTTTATTTTAATGGAAAAGAAAACAATATTAATCCTTCTTCTACAAGTAAAATAACAGTTTATCAAACAAAATCATATTTACCTGGAAAAAGAAATCCTATTCCTGCTTTTTCTCAAATATTTTCTAAAGCCTTTCGTTCTGTTTCAATGTCAACAATTGATTTAAATCTTTCTTTAAATACTGAAGGAAATTGAGTTTTTCCTAAAGAAACATTTTTAAAATTAGTAACAGCATATGAATATAATGATAGTAATGGAAAAGTTCAAATTGGACTTCCTATTGCTGATTTAATTAATTTCCTTGGAGTTTCATCTTTTATTGATGGTGCCGCTCTTAATGTAACTAATGTTAATAGAGATGAAGCTTTAATAAAAACTTTAGGAACCGCTACAACTCCTCCTCCAGAAGGAAATACAAGAGAAGGAGAAAATACTTTATTAGGACAAATGCCTGTTACAAAAGTTTCAGATCTTTTAAAATCTAAAGAAAATACTAATAGATATTTAAATATGGTTGCATTAACTTCAGGAAATATGGCAGGTAGTACTTGAGAAGGGGCACCTGATCCTACAAAGGCTTTATTTAAATCAGCTGAAGTAAATATTTTAGGAAAATTATTATTCCAATTTTTAAATTACACTGTTAATGCTTCAACTCCTGAATGATTTAGTCAATTAAGAAAATTAATAACTTATAATTTTACAATATCTTCTGATGCTCAAACTGAAGTTTCAACCATTAATTTAACTAACGGAATGATAACAACTCCTCCAGCAGCTGATGCTAATTCTCCATTTTTTGTAAATGCTGATATGACAAAATATAATAAATTTATTAGTGAAGTTGAAAAAATAATTATCGAAACAGAATATAGTAATATTTTCTTAAGTAAAATAAATCAAAATAGTATTTTGCAAAAAACATTTTTTGATAAAGATCAATGAGCAAGCAATAATTTTGTTGATCAAAATTTTATCTTTAATCCAAAAAAATGAACTTTATATAAATTAAATACTAATACTTTTATGTATATGGGAAATGAAGGAAGTAAAATTTATTCAATTAATAAAGTTAATGAACAAAATATGCCTAAAATGATTAATAATGCTTTAAGAGCAAGTTTTTATACAGCTAATTCTGATTTATTAGTAGGACAACCATCTTGATATGGAATAGATTTTTTTGAAATTAACAAAATGTATGATAATTTAAAAAATGATGATCTAATAAATGGAATTTCTTATAATCAAAATCAAGTAGGTACTTCAGAAGCTATTATTAATAATAACTGATTAAATATTTTAAAAAATAAAATTAAACAAACTAATTCAAATTTAACAGATCCTGAATTGGAACAAAAAGCAAAAGACCTTAAAAAACAAATTGGAGTTAAATTAAATGGATCAATTAATTTAACTCTTTCAAAAGGAAATTCTGACGCTTTGTTAGGACTAACTGAATTAATAAATTCTGCTATTTTGCCTGAAAATTCATATGATTTTTATAGAAGTAATAATTTAAATAATGGTTTTTGATATTGAAAATTAAATAATGGAGTTATATATAATTCTGCTATTAATATTGGTGGGGAAGAGAATTTTATGATGCAACAAGTTAATGATAAAATTAAAAATATAGTAATTGTTAATTTTAGCCCAAATCCTGTTTTACCTTTTTCAAATACTAAAGGAGGAAGCAAATAATGAATAAAAAGAAATTTTTGTGACCATCATTATCTTTAATAACTCCAGCAATTTTAGCTACTGTAGCTGTTACAACATCATGTAGTCAAATTCCTTTTACTGATAATACTTTTTCAGAACAAATTGCTGAATTAACTTCTGAATCTGCTAAAAAAATATATAAAAATAATTGAATAAAATCAACTATAAGTGCTTTCTTTTTAAAAAGCATTTTAAAAACTGAAGTAACAAGTGCTAAAATAACTGCAATTTCCGATTTTTTAACAAATTTAACAAAAAAAGATTTAAATATTAATTTTGATTCAAAAAATACAACATTAAATACAAATGCTTTAATTTATGGGTGATTTGAAACAAATATTTTTAACAATTATAAAGATTGAGTTGGATTTGAAAAAACAAGAGATAATAATTGATTTAATAACCAAGTTAATGGAGCAGAAGTCGAAGGAGAGTTTAAAGAAAATTGATCAAATATTCAAATATATGATTTTAATGCAACGACTCAAAAATGAGAAAAATCTGATATTTTAGTTCCTCAATATTTTTTAAACACTTATACAGATTATGATTTTTTCCCAGGTGCTGCACCAGATAGTGCTGAAGGTAAATTTAATGTGTTTTTTGAGCAATCATTTAAAAAATTGTATAACACCCCTGAAACTGATGTTCAAAACAAATTATTAGAAATGTTATTAACTAGTTTTTATTTCAATCAGTCTTCTAGTGAATTTGTTTTAGGAGGAACAACTTTTAATAAAGATAAGCCTCAAGGTTCTTCAATTTCAACATTTGAAGGTTGACAAGCTACTAATTTTGATGAAAATGATCCTAATTATTTTTTAATTAAATATTTAGTAGATAATACTCCTTTTATTACTTGAAATATTAAAACTGAAGATGCCAAAACAATTGAGAAATTTCAAGGACCTACAGGAATTAAAGAAGTTTTAACTTTTGATAGCTATAAAGAAGTTTTAAATAAATTACAACCTTCAATTGAAATTGATAAAAGGTTAAATAAAAATATTAAAATAACTTCAAGTGATAGTATTTTTAATAATAATTTTTCTCAAATGAAAGGATTTAATTCAGGAACTTTAAAACTTGATACAACAGGTTTAGTTAATGATTTAAACGTTGATAGAAATAATTTAATTTATAGTCAATCATTTTTATCAGGTTTTATAAATAAATTTGGAACTATTGAACAAACAAAAGATACAATAATTTCTTTTGACCAATTAAATGCTATTAATACTATTCAAAATTCTAGTACTAATAATGGGATTCTTCATAAAGTAACTCTTAAACCTAATTCTTCTTCAACATTAAAAGCAGCATATCAAATTACTCAAAATGATTTAATTCTTCCAGATCCAGCACAAAAACAAACTGTTCTTCAAATTGTTCCTAATTTTTCAAATAGTTCAGCAGATTTACAAGAAATTATTGTTTATATGAATTGAGATTTAGGTAATGGGATTAACTATAAATATAATGTTAAAATAACATGAAATATAAATGCTATTCCTGATAGTGCAAATATTTATTCTGATTTAGCTAATGAAACTAACATCAAAAACGTTGATATTAGTAATAAATACTTTTTAAAAGGAATAAATACTTTAAATAATGAAAAGAAAGCTTTAGATTTATCTTATGTTATTAAATTAGTTCCTAAATTTAAATTTAATACAAATGTTGATGGAAGTATTAATTTTACTCAAATAAATAATAGAATTTTACCTTTTGGTAAATTCTCTATAGAAAACTTTAAATGAAGTGAAGAAGATAAATATTCTGTTTCTAATTTACTTTATTTATTTGATAGTACTTTATTTGATAAAGTTAAACAAGCCTTTGTTTGAAATGATTATAGTTTAGATTATAAAATAAGCCAATTAAGTAGAGTTTTTGCTGAATTAGGATTGGGTACTTTAACAGCTAGTCAAAGATTAGAGAATAAATTATCTACTCCGTATTTTACACCTATAACTAGTGGACAATCTTCTATAATTAATGATGATTCTTTTAAAAATATTTTTAACCAAATAATATCAAAACCTAATGGAAAATATAAATTAGATCTTAAAGAAGAAGTAGATAAATATGAAAGAAGAAAATAGTTTATTTTTAAAAATAATTAATAAGGAAATTCCTAGTAATATATTTTTTGAAAATAAAAGAGTAATTGCTTTTTATGATATTAATCCTGTAAATGAAGGACATTTTTTAGTAGTTCCTAAAAATTATTCACGAAACTTAAAAACAATTAAAGAAAAAGATTTAAATTATTTAATCTCTATTGCAAGAAAATTAGCACTTAAAAAAATTAAACAATTGGGAGTTGATGGTTTTCGTTTAATTATTAATAATGAAGCATCTTCTAAACAAGTAATTTTTCATACTCACATTCATATTATTCCATCTAAAAAATAAAAATTTATTTTTTAAATTTCTTCATCATCAATTTCGTTTAACATTCTATCAATAGTATCTTCTTGATTAGAATTGAAATCAATAGTTGTATTAGATATAATTTCATCAATGTCAAATTTTATGTCGTTTTTTACTAATTCCTCATCAATTGATGGAATATAATATTCTTCATAGGTTGTAGTATGAGTAAGTAATTTTGCTTCGTTTTGTTTTTTATTTTCAATATTTCTAGGGACTTTTTTTGTTTTATTTTCTATAATTCCATATTGAACTAATTTCTTTTTATTTCTAATCATTAAATAAGTTATAATTCCTGCAGAAATAATTACAAGAGCTATTGTAGCTGATATAAATGATCATAAATAAATCTGGTCTAAATTTTTTGAATTTAAAAGTGCAAATCCAATTATTTTAATAGGTGATTTTAATCATAATGATTCATTATCCTTTACGTCTATATATCTTCCATCTTTAATATATTGTTTTACAACAACTAGAGCATTAACAATTCCTAGACTATCATCTCTATCTTCTAAAATAATATCAAAATCATTATCTTTCAAACCATTAACAACTATCTGTTTTTTGCTAAGACCAGCTTTAATTTCTTCTATTGTTGAATTAGAAGCAATTACATTATTTAAATTAAGATCATAATTACCTTTAGCTACAATTATAGTAGATATATCATTTCCAGTTACTTGGTCAGGTTTTAATAAAGCTTGTCCAAATCCAGAAATAATAGATGTAATGTTAATTGGTCTTTCAATTACTTTTCCATTTTCAATATATTTTGGTATTTGTAAAGTAATTTCTATTTTACCTAAAAAATTATCAGCTTTTTTTGATACAAAAGTAAAACTATCAAAATTGAATGCTGAAGAAATTTCAAAACCACCATATTGTGTAATAATTCTTTTTAATTCTAATTCATTATTTAAAAAAGAGCTTGCTAATTGTGTAGAAAAATTTTCTTTTCCAAAAACATCAGTTAAATCATTTATTTTAAAAATAGTATTTGTTTTATCTGTAACAACTTGACCATTACCTAATAAATCCCTTCCAAAATTACTAAAAGTAATTATTTGTGATTGAATACTAGATGTTCCATCAATTTCGTTTCCAGAAGCATCAAAATATTTATCTAATTTAAATACTAATTGTTTTTCTCCTGTAAGGTTATTATCAACAATACTTGCAGGATCAATAATAATATTATTAAGACTTAAATTAGATGGAATACTTAAAGCTTCATTATTATTTTCTAAAAATAAATTTATTTTTTTTGCAATTTCTGCTCTCATTTGATTAATTCTTATTTTTGAGGGCAATTGATTATTTAATGATGGATTCAAATCGATAACATTAATGTTAGTATTGGTTTTAAATTTAGTAGGAATAACTTTTTTAAGACCAAAAAGTTGAAAAAGTTGAAAATAAGTTGGATTATTTAAATCATTATTAGTAAGAACTCCATTTTCTAAATATTTTTCGGGGAATGCTTTATAAGTTATAGTTCCTTCTAAATTATTAATTGAAACTATTTTTATTCTTATATTATTTTTACCATAACCAGGAGCTTCTTTATCATTTTCATAAAGATTACGAGAATAGTCTTCTAGTTGGTATTCATAAATATTTGATGCAATAGTTTGAGCATCTTCTGGATTACAACTTATTCTTAAAGTTTCAGGAACAAATCTTGGTAATACTAAATTTAAATCATGATTAATATTTATTTCAGTTTTTTCAATTTTAGGTAAAGAAAATGATAAAAAAATAATAGGTGTCATTATTAGGGTTGATATACTTATTAATTTTCTTATTCTTTTTTTCACAAAACCTCTTTTATTTTATTATTTATAACTAATTATATATTTTCTTTCATTTTCATTAATAATTTTAATTTTAATTGATAAATAATTTTCAAAATTAAAATTTAAATTTTCCCATCATTCTATAATTACGAATTTATTCTCAAAATAATCAATAAACTCTTCCAATGTGCTACCTTTTAAATTATATGCATCAATATGAATAAAATTTTTATAAATATTTATAAAATTAAATGTTGGAGAAATTATTTCATTTTTTTCATTTAATTGTTTCCCAATTTCTTTAGTAAGTGTTGTTTTTCCACTTCCTATATCGCCACTTAATAAAATGAATTGAATATTCTTAGACTTAATTTCTTTTAAAAGTTTTTTAGTAAAAGCAGGAATATCTTCTATTTTTACATTATTAAACATTAATTCTCACTTTGATATTTTTAATTCAATCGCTTATTAGGTTTTGAAATTTCATAAGATCTGTTTCATTTTTTTTAAAAATTGTTAATTGAAGCCTGGCATTTGATGCTAATTTATATACTTCAGAAACTTTTATTTTACTGTATATAAAAAGATCTCTTTCACTTAATTGACTAAGTTTTATTTTTAATTTTTTCTTATCAATCAAAAAAGAAACAAGCGGTCAAAAAGGAAAAACAAAAAGAAAGGTTAATAAAATAATTGTTAATAATTTAGTTCAATTATTTCCTTTTGTAATTTCAAAATTTAAAAAAATTTTTCAATTAAGAGAATAAAATAAAATATTAGATATTAATACTAAAGAAAAAAAAATAATAAAAACTAAAAGTTTTTGTCTACAAAAATATTTCGCTATTATTGCATTTGTTAATAGCATAAACTATTTTTTTCTTCAAAGACCTTCAGGAGTTCTAATGAATGAACCGTCAATTGTTAATATTTTATAGGTTTCTCCTATTTTGTTTTCTTTTATTTGTTCATAAGATAATTCAGGAAATTGATTTTTTCATTGATTATTTAATTGGCTTTCAACTTCTTGATAAATATCATCAAAGGAAAATTCTTCTATTGTATTTCCCATTTTTTCTTTAATTACTGACAAAATTGTTTTCATTTTTCTCCTTTAAATATATACATTTATTTAATAATATACATAATTATAAAATAAATTAATATTTTTATATATATTAAGTCGAATTCTAAAATTTTTTTATAAACAAAATAAGATAGTTATAAATAATTAATTAGAGAAAATATCAAATGATATTAAATGAAGTAAAATTAAGAAATATAAATATTTAATAATTTTTAAAGAAAAATAAATATAAATGAAATTATAAAAATTAATAAAAACAATAGAAAAGGAATAAGTTATGATAAATCTTGCAAAGAGACATTTTTATAATGGTAAAGAATATTTTCTTGATTTAGAAAATAAAAAAATAATTTTAGAAAAAGATTTTCATAAAAAACTTATCGAAAAAAAATTATGAGGAAAATTTGGTTTTAAAAAAGTAGGGGGTTCATCTATTGGTGATATTTTAAATACCGATGAATATAAATCATCTTTTTCAGCCTTTGCAAATTTTTCATGACTTGGTTTACCTGTTTTAGATAGAAAATATGTTGATGCCGGGATAGCTATAGAACCTAAAGTAATTGATGTTTTAAAAAAAAAATTTTCATTAGACGTTGAAACTTATGATGTTAAAGAATATAACTATGATTATTTTAGTGATAAAGATGAAATAATAGGTGGTATTCCTGATGGTTTTATAAGAGATAAGGGAATTATTATAGAAATAAAAACAACAGGAGAAAAAAACTATAAAAATTGAAATTCTTATGGTGTTCCTGTTTCTTATTTAAAGCAAGCTCAATTATATGCATATTTAATGGGTGTTAAGGAATTTTGAATAGTAGCAACATTTTTAAAAGAAGAAGATTATTTAGATCCTGAAAATTTTCCAATTGAAAAAAGGTATTTAAAAAACTATAAATTTAAATTTGATGAAGAAGTTGCAAAAGATGATATTAAAAAAGTTAAAGATTGATATATTTATCATACTCAAAAGGGAGAATCTCCTCAATTTGATATTGTTAAAGATCATGATTTAATTGAATATTTAAAATGTAAAGATGAAGAGGAATATAAATTACTTTTAAATAAATGAAAAAGTGAAGGAAAATTAAAGTTAGATTATGAATGATAAAATTTCTGAAAAACACTTAAAAACTTATTTAACATCTCAACCGTTTTTTATTTGAAATTCTTTAGATGAAAAAAATATTATTGAAGATGAAGATCAAGATTCTGGAATTTATTGAGACATTTCTGTTGAAGATGATGATGATGAAAATAATTTTATAAAAATTACTAAAAAGGGTTTTGAAATTGTTAAAGAAAAAATTCAAAATTTTATAATTAAAAAATATGAAAATCAAAGGCTTTTTTTTGTTACTGGAAAAACTAATGAACAAAAAATTAATCAAACGAAATTATTTATAGAAAAAATAAATGATTATGATGCAATATTATTTCCTGTATTTGAATATGATGATGCAATTGCTCGTCCTTTTCTTTATGATAAAAATAGTAAAAAATTGTCGATTTTCAAAATTGGAGTATCAACAAAATTAAATGATTATATAAAATGTTTTTTTGATTTTTCAGTTGCTGAAAAAAATAATTTAGAAATAAATGAAATAACTATTTTTACAATTGAAGAGAAAAATTGAGAAGATTCTATTGAGTTAACATTTGATGAAACAAACAAGGCAAATACTACTAAAAATTCTAGAAAGTCAAAAGACAAATATGATGATGTTCATATAAGAAAAGAAGCTGTTTTAGGAGAAAAAGAAAAAGAGACAATAATTGAAAAAATTAGATCAGGAATAATTAATAAAGAAATTTTTCTTAAAAGCTTTGATAGTTATTTAAAAATTATTAAAGAAGCAAAAAATACTCCCTTAAATAAAAATTTAAATGATGATAATACAACATTTGGTAGAAATCCTCAATTCAAAGAATTACTAAAAACTTTTTATCCCCAAATTCCTGATTTAAGCGGTAAATTGATTAATGCTAAAAATTTATTAAATGTTTATCAAAATGAAAATGATTTTAATAATTTAATGAAAGAAAATATAGTAACAAAATGTATATTAGAACAAAAGAATTTTGTAAATAATGTTGTTCTTAATGAGGTTATAGAAAAAATAGAAAAAAGTAAGGTTGTTTGATATGATTTTGAAGGTTTTTCTTTACCCTTTCCAATTATGTTAAATACTAAGCCATATCAACAATTAATTAATCAAGTTTCAGTTATAAAAACGATTAATGAGAAAATCATCGGTGAATGTGAAAATATAGTTATTGATCCAAAACATATTTCAATAGAAGATTTTTATAAAATAATTGATGCTATTTATGATCCTGAAGCATCATTTTACGTTGTTTATAATAAAAGTTATGAACATTCTAAATTAAAAGATATGAAACATATCTTAATTAAGACCTTAGGTTTTACTGAAAAGGTAAATGAATATATAGAAAAAATAGATATTATTACCAATGAAACAATAACAATCGATTTACTTGATAATTTTAATGTTTCAAGTGCTAAAAATTTACCTCCTATTTTTCTTTGAGAATTATATGGTTTCTCTTCTATTAAAAAAGTTGAAAAATTTATTACCCAAAATAAATATCAATTAGAAGTATTAATATATCCATATAACAGTCTAGAAATACAAAACGGTTTAATGGCTATGGAAACAGCTATAAATCGTTATTTAGACATTATTGGTGATGAACAATGAAAAACAATTCAAAAAGATTTGAAAATATATTGTGAAAACGATGTTCGAGCAATGCTTATGGTTTACTTTTTCATAAAAGAAATTTATAAAGGTAATATTAAACTTTAGTTTTACTTTCTTTTTAATATAAGTAAATTTTCTATGTGATTTGTTTGAGGAAACATATCAAACATTTTTATTTTAGATATTTCATAAAATTCTTTAAAATAACTAAAATCTCTTGCTTGTGTTGAAACGTTACATGATAAATAAATTATTTTTTCTGGTTTTATTTTTTCATTTATAAGTTTACATATTTTTTTATTAAGTCCGCTTCTTGTTGGATCTAAAATAACTGTATTTGCTTTTATATCAGTTTCTAATAAAAAATTCATAACATCTTGTTTTATTATTGAAATATTTTTAATATCATTATTTTTAATATTTCACTTTGCGTCTCCATGAGAAAAATTGCTATTTTCTATTGAATATACTTTTTCAGATTTGGAAGATAATAAAAGAGCAAGCACTCCAATTCCTGAATATAAATCAAAAACTATTTTTTCATCTTTTGCTTCAGATAATATATCTTTATAAATTTCATTTGATACTTCATTATTTACTTGAAAAAAAGAAGAAATAGATAATCTAATTTTAAAATTATTAAATTGTATAAAATGAAATTTTTTCTCGCCTATTTTTCCTTCTATTTTCTGATTATCTATTTCTCTAATAATAACTTCTCCTTTTAAAGAAGTTTCAGGTTTAATTTTTGAAAGTTTAAAATCTTCTATCATTATTTTTTCTTTAGTTTTTTTAGAGTAAAAATAACCATCGTGCAAAGTAATTTTATTTCTATAATAAAACTCTTGTTTAGGAACATATTTTTCTATATTAGATAAAATAAAATTGGCATTTTGTTTAAATGCTTCTTTTATTTTATTAATTTTAAAATTAATTTGTTCTTCTTGATTCATATGAATTAATTCATATCCACCAATTAGTTCTTGATTTTCAAATATTTCTTCTCTTCTATTTAAAGATTTGAAAATTATTTTATTAATTTTTCCTATAAAATATGTCTTTTTTTCTTCAATAATATCTACTTCAATTGTTTCACCAACTATAGAGCCAAAAACATAAACTGGTTTTTTATTTAGGAATCCTATCCCTTCTCCATTATGATTATATTTTTCAATTATTAAAGTTTCTTTTTTCATTAGTTATTACATTATAAAATATTTTAAATTATTTTATAATTTTACTAAGGGCTTAGTATAACGGCAGTACCGCAGATTCCAAACCTGCTTGTGGGGGTTCGATTCCTCTAGCCCTTGCCATTTCAGTTTTGACCTTAACTATTTTGTATAATAAAATCTTTTAATTTTAAAAAAACTATTTGACAAGCTTGATAATCTCCTAAAGAAAAAAATGTTTGATAATTTTTAGATAAATAATAAAATGTTTTCAATTCCTTTAAATTTGTTTTTTTATTATTGGCATGATTAAAGCAAATCATTCCGCCATCACTAAATGAAAAAAAAGATAATTTTTGATTTGTTTTACAAAAAATACATTTATCAAATAATAATTGGATTCCTTTATCCTTTAAAAGTTTAGATACTAAGTATGTTTGAATAAATTGTATTTCATCTTCAAAATTATTTATTTCTTGCATTACATTCTTAAAGCAATTAAGAAAATAATTATTTTTTTCTTTTATAAGAGAAAATAATTCAATAATTTTTTTATAAATTATGGAATTATTTCTAATTTTTATTAAATAGTCATTTAATGAATTTGCTCTTTTTAAAATATATGTATTATTGGAAACCAATATTTCTAATTCTGAAAATACACCTATTTCTGTAGATATTCTATTTTTCGATTCTGGTTTTTTAATTCCTTTTGCTTTTATAAATAAAAGTCCTTCATCTGATAAAACTTTTAATAAAAACCCGTTTTGAACGTTACTTTCAATTTTATCAATTATTAATCCATTAACAATTTTGTCTATAAACAAATTTTAAATTTCATCCTTTTTGTTTTTATCAGAATTATTTTTTTCTAAATTGGATTTTTTATTAATTAATTCTTCTATTTCTAAGCAAATTTCATCTAAAAATTTATCTACTTCCGAAGGAGAATAACCATTTATTATAGAGGAAAATTTTTTTTGACTTATTTTATTTATTAATGTTTTTTCCTTCATATTAAATCTTTTCTATATTTGTTCTTCTTCCTTTTTAGATTTTGCTTTTGAAGATGTTTTTTTATTTGCTAGTTTCGCTGTTTTTGTAGGTTTTTTTTCATTATTAGTTATAAGAGAAATATGATAAATTAATTCCTCTTTTGACATTAAATCAACCCCTGAAATAGATAATTTATTAGCTATTTGAATTAATTGATTTTTATTTAAATTTTTTAATTTTGAAGCATTAGGATTTAATTCACTTTTTTCATCAATAACGATTTCTTTATTTTTATTGCCATCTTCATAATTACTATATTCTTCAGATTTTAAATCATTTTCATTTTCATTTGTTTGGAAAGTATTTGCTTGCTGAAAAATTTGATTAATTCCTTCTTGTTGTTCTTTTGCTTTTGCTAACATCTCTGCACGTAAAGAAATTTTTTTTATTAAAGTTATATATCTTGATATAAAAAATCATATAAAAATTGTGCTTCCTGATGCAATTATATTAAGTGTATCAATTACACTTCAAGAAGTAAATAATCTTGGATTAAAAAATAAAGAAAATAAATTAACAACTACATAAAACCCTATTAAACCTATAACCATAGAAGCCATTATAGAAAGTTTTGAAAAAGTTTTTTCCTTATAACAATCAACTAGTTTTTTAACAAAAAGGACTAATGAAGCTACTATTATTAACAATAAAATTGAAGATTGAAATATTTGAATTAACTTCGTTTGAAGAACAATGTTTTCTATTTGTGCAGGAGTATAATTATTACTACTATTTAATAAATTATCTTTAAATGCTTGAACAAAATCTGGATCTGTTCAATTTAATATAGTTAAAATTAAAGATGTTAAATACATTGCAAATAAAAACAATAAAGAAATAAAAAGAGAAATAAAAAAAGGGCGAAATTTTTTTTCAGATTCAAATATTTGGCTTGATGTTTTTTCTTTATACTCATTAATATTTAATAAAAAATTCATAAAATCACCATATATATTATACTCTATTTATTGGCTTACCTTCTATAATAGAATCGATTATTATTTCTGTTTTAGTTTTATTTTTCTTAAATTTATAATTAGGATATTTTTCACTTGTTGAGAGAATATATAAAAAATTGTCTGGACTATAATTATTTTCATTAATTAATGACATATTTTTAATTTTTTTAATCGGATCATTAAAAATTTTATGAATTATTTCTGTTTTAATAGGATTTGTTCCTCCTTCTGTAAGTGTAAAGTGAATTACGGAAATTATGGATGGAAAAACATTTAACTTAACATCATTGCCATATCAAAATATGTTTATCTTATTATTTTTTTGAAAAACTGAATATGACGAAAATGCAATTAAAGTTGTTATTCTATAAATTAAACTATCATAAAATTCATTTTCAACTGTATTTTTTTTGTTTAATTTTATTTTTTGATTATAAACAATATTAAATATAAATTTAATCAATCCTGTTAAAGAATTAAATTTATTAAACATAGCTCTACTCATACTTAAAAGTGAAATTGATTTATCTTTATTTTTTATAAAAGCACTAGGAGGTTTTAAGTTTTTTATAAAAATATAAATTAGTCCCTTTGATTTATTTGATTTTGAAAAAAGGAGATCTAAAAATAAACATAATGATTTTTCTTCTTCATCATTAAGTTTTAATGAAGTAAGAGATAATACAATTTTATTAAGTTCTGTTGGTGATAAAATAAAAATAAAATCTGCTAAATTCGATTCATATATTTTTTTAAATTTAAAAAAGGAAAATATATTAATTAATATTAAATCTAATTTATTTGTTTTAATAATTTTATTTACTATTTTTTCAATAAAATTTTCAATAATCATTAAATCATTCTCATTGGTATTTTCTATATTGAAAAAAGAAATAAGATATTTTGAGAATAATTTAATGATTTCTTTTTTATTATTATCAATAACTTTAAATATATAATCATTTGATCTAAAATCTGATAAAAGTATATTTAAAAAATATTTAAAAAAAGATTCAAAATCATTTATTTCCCTTGATTGTTTTGTTAATGAAGTAAAACTATTAATCATACTTTCAATGGTATTATCAATTAAATTTGGAGAGAACATATTATTTATTAATATTTCAATTATTTTTTCAGGAAAAACTATTGAATTATAATTATTAAATTCATTTATTTTTATATTTATTATTTTTATAAATTCTTCTTTTCTTTCTTCATTACTTATTATTTTTTTAAACAATAAAGAAAAAGTTTTTTTAAGTTCAGAAATATCTATAATTTTTTTATTTTTTTCTAGAAGAATTAAAATATTTTTAAAAAATAAAAATAGTAATTTATCATCAGATAATATTATTATTAAAATCTCATTAAAATCATTAATATTATTTAAATTTGGATCTTTTTCATCAACTTTTTTTTGAAGTTCTTCAAAAAAATAATTTATATATTCAGAACTTCATATAATTTCAGAAATAACTTTAAAATTTGCTTCTTTTTTAAGAAATTTATCTACCAAATGAATATCTTGTTTTAATCTTGTTTTGAAAAATTCGACAATTATTCTTATGGTAGTTTCTATTCTTTCTTTTCCTAATAAATTAATATTAGTTGAAAGGTATAAAAATATATTAGGTTTTGCATTAAAATACTTTAAATATTCTGTTCAATTTGAATCTTTTTCAGATAGAAAATCTTTTTCTTTCCCCTTAGCAATATTTACAATTTTTTCAACTTGTTTTTCATTTGTTCCAAAATTAAAAAAACTTTCAAAACATTTATGATCTTTAAGAAAATACTCTTTATTAATATCTGGAAAAAGTTCTTGAATTTTCTCATTATTTTTTGCTTCTGAAAAGTAAGCATTATTCATTGTTGTTTTAATAAAAATTTGTTGGGCTATTTTTTTATAACCAATAATAGTGGGGTGAATATCATAACTATATTTAGTGAATTTTTTTGCTTCTTTTCTTCATTCCTCATCATTAAAAAAATTAATATAATTAACTTTTAATTCTTTAGACACTTCTTTTATAGTATTGTTTAATGTTTCTCATAATTCATTAAGAATTTTCCCATTAGGCATTTTGCTAATAATTGGATTTATTCTATTAAGAGGTTTCAAATATCCTAATAAATAAATTTCTGCATTATTTTTATTTAAGGATTTAATTCTTGTAACAATTTTTTTTATATTGTTTTTTAATTCAGAGATTATTGAAGAAAGATTTTCAAGAGACATTTTAGTTTCTGTTGTGCCTAAAAAAATATCCATTATACTGGATGATTTAATATATTTTATAATATCATTAGCACCAATTGTCATTGTTATAAAATTAGCTTTAGCAATTTCTTTTTTTAAAAAATCAAAATCTGATTTATCTTCTTTACCAAAATTCTTAAAACTCTTTTTAACTCTATTGCCAGTTCCTTCTATTAATGTTTTTACTTTAGAAGTATAATTTTCAATGTATTCTTGTGAATTTTTATATGAATAATTTTTTTCTCCTAAAAAATATAGTCAATCTGTTGTTTTTGAACCAGAAAGAGCAAAATTTTGATAATTTTCAATAACAATACCAAGTTTTTGATACATTAAAGTTAAATATGAAGGATAAGAAATTCCATGAACTTTTTCCACCGCTTTTTCATAATATCCGGCTATTCCGTATTGAAAATCTACGTTTAAAGATTCTGTTATTGAATCTCCTAATGCTACATAATATAGTTTTTCATTAATCAAATTAAATTTCATATTATTAAAATTATAAAATAACTTTATATATAATTATAAAAATGGAAGAATTAAAAAAGAGAAATCAGTATATTAATGCTCTAGATAAATTTTCTTTTGTCTTAACTCAAAATCAATTACAAATAATGTCTCTTTACCTTATAGAAGATTTATCACTTCAAGAAATAGCAAATATTTTAGCAACTTCAAGAAGTGCTGTTTTTGATTCAATAAAAAAATCAAAAAAGAAATTAGATCCTTTTTTAGATAAATTAAATTAAATTAGTTATATATTTTGCAACAATTGCTCCATCTGATGCAGCTGTTATTATTTGTCTTACTTCTTTACTTCTAATATCGCCAATTGCAAAAATACCCTTTATTTGTGTTTCCATATTTTCATTAGTTTTTATAAAACCTTTTTCGTCAAAAATTTCGATATGAGAAGCAAAATTATTTAAAGGAATAAAACCAATATATGGGAAAAGGGCATTTATTTTAAAGTTTTTTTCTTCTCCGGCAACATTAACATCTACGCTTTCAATCCCTTCATTATTTCCATTTATTTTTTTAATTTGAGAATTTAAAATAATTTCTATGTTTTTTTTACTTAAGGCTTGTTCTAAAATCACTTTTTCAGCAATAATTTTTTCATCTTTTACAAAAATATAAACTTTTGAAGCTACCGTTGATAAAAACGAAGCTTCTTCTATTGCGGAATTTCCTCCACCAATTACTCCTTGTGGTTTTCCTTCATAAAATGGTCCATCACAAATAACGCAATAAGAAACTCCTTTGTTTTCATATTCTTCTATTCCTTGAATTTCTCTTGGCACTCTATTAGTCATTCCTGAAGCTATAATAACAACTTTTGTTGTTATCTTTTCTCCACTTTGTAATTCAATTATTTTAAAATAATCTTCTTTATTGTGAATTTTTTTAACTTCACCATATTTATAAACTGCACCAAATTCTTTAGCATGATTAAACATATTTAAAGAAAGTGTTGCACCACTTATTTCTTTTGTTCCTATTCAATTATCAATTTTAAAGGTTTGTACCATTTTCCCGCCAGGAGCACCCTTTTCAATAAATAATGTTTTTTTGTTTGATCTTGAAAGATAAAGAGCAGCATTAAGTCCCGCTGGTCCTGCACCTATAATAATAACGTCATAATCTAGTTCATTATGAACATTACTCATTTATTCACCTTGTAGAAATTGTTGTTACTAAATTGTAATTAATTCTTTTATTTTTATAAAACTTAATTAATCCAACTTTTTCAATAATATAATCTTTTCTTCCAGTGATTTCAAAAAATGCTAAGAATAAAATTCCGGCTACTATTGAAATTATTGACATTATTGAATAATATAAATATTGCTCTTCTCTAAGTGGTTCCATTGCTGTTCTTACAATTCCATATCAAAGCAAGTAAAGAGCACCTGTTGAACCAGGTTTTAAAAGACCTAAATTTAAAATTACTCAAACAATTAAAATATATCCTACTAAATTAGCAAGTGATTCATATAAAAATAAAGGTTGTCTATATGCTCCATCAATAAACATGTTATAAGCAATATTGGGCCCTAATCAGGCAATACTTTCATATGAAGTAGGATTACCATAAACTTCGTGATTAGCAAAGTTTCCTCATCTTCCAATTACTTGTCCTATTAAAACAGTTGGTAAAATAATTCCAAAAGCCATTTTAATATCAATAACTGATCTTTTAGTTGATAAATAAATTAAATTTAAAATTAAAGGAACTATGACTCCCCCTTGAATAGAAAGTCCTCCATCTCATATCGCTCACCAATTACTTCCAGGAAAGGGATTGCCAGGATTATAAATTAATCTTTCAAAAATAAAAAATAGTCTTGCTCCAATAATTGCAGAAGGAATTGTAATTAAAATTATTTTTAATAATATTTCAAAAGAATATTTTTCTCTTTTTCAAAAATACATAACAGTAATAATGGCAGCAAATATTCCCAAAATCATCGTAATTGAATAAACAGCTATAGGTGTTCCTGGAAGATATGTAATTTGTCCTGTTGTAAATCCATTTCCAAACATTCTTATTTTTCCCCTTCTTTTTTTGTTCTTTTCTCAATTAAATCTAATACGTCTTCTCCATATTGTTTTGTAATGTACAAATAGGTTGCAGCCTCTACTAAAGAAGAGGCATTTCTACCTGGAGTAATTGGTATTTTTATTTTATTAATTTTACCATTTAATATTGAATAATATAAGTTTTTATTACCTAATCTATCAAATGAAGATGAAGAATCTAGTAAATCAAGTTCTATAACAAGGTCAATTTGAGTTGTTTTTCTAATTGCTTTTGAACCATAAATTGAACAAATATTCATAAGTCCAAGACCTCTTGCTTCTAGAAGATCTTGAGTAATTTCTGGCGATTCTCCAAAAAAGGAATTACCTACTTTTTTTATAATAACTGCATCATCAGAAACAAAAACATGATTTTTATGAAGTAAATCAAGAATAATTTCTGATTTTCCGATTCCAGACTTTCCTATTATCAAAACACCCACTCCATTAATTATTATTAATGACCCATGAACAAATTCTGTTTGAGCAAAAAAACTTGATAAATAAACTCCTAATGTTGTATTAATAAAAGATGTTTTTAATTCCGGAAAACATAAAGGAACCTTATTTTTATTAGCTATTTCTAAAATTATTTTTTTATTTTTTTCATTCATTCCTGTTGAACATATAACAAGAGGGGGATTTAAAACAAAAATACTTTGAATTATTTCTTTTAATTTTGGTAATTTTTGTTTATCCATTCAATTAGATTCAATAGTTCCTCATCCGATTACATTTTTCGAAATATCATCTTCATTAAGAAAACCTATAAATGCTAATCCAGTTCTACTAATGGCTGGTCTTTGAATATAGCTGTCTTTTTTAGCATATTCTTCATTAACAATTTTAAGTTTATTATCAAAACAAGCTTTTGAAGCTAAAATTTTTTTTTCGAGTTCCATTTTATTCATAATTAACTAAAAAATTATATCATTTTATTTTGGCATAATAAATGGATTGTAACCAAAATAATTAAGAGTTGTTCCTAAAATAATTCCTAACATCATAGATAAAAATATTGTTAATAAAGTAATTAATAATTTCTTCATACTTAAATTATATTGTTTGTTTGCTATTTTTTTTAAATATGTATAATTTAAATTATTAAAAAACGCCCGCGTGGTGGAATGGCAGACACAGAAGATTCAAAATCTTCCGAACTTAGTTCATAAGGGTTCGAGTCCCTTTGCGGGCACCATATAAAACCTTCTTCTTAAACGGAAGAAGGTTTTATTTTTTTATTTATTTCTATTGCAATACTTTCAGTTTTTTTTAAATTTAAACCTGAAAATGTTATATTTTTACCTTGTTTTAAGAAAATAACTAATTTTGCTACTTTTTGATTCATATATCCAATTTTATCTATATCAGATAAATTTATAATATTGATTACTTTCCCAAATCTTCTTTTGGATGAAAAAACAAGAATATCTGAATAAAATATTAAAATTCCTTTTATTTTTTCTAATTTGGTTTTATTAAAAGAAACAAATTCAATAAAATTAATTTTACTCTCATCTAAAATAATATTACTTACACAATTTAAATGTTTTATCATTTTTATTGAAGATATAAAAGTTAAGGTATTTGAATTCATTTAAGAAAAATTATAATCTATTTTTTATTTAATAACATTTATTATTTAAAAAGTTATAAAATAATAAAATATAAAATATTTTGGAGAAATTATGAAGTCTAATAAGGATTTAAATCATTCAGCATCACATTTATTAGCATTAGCTATATTAAGTTTATATCCTAATACCAAACTTGCCTTTGGTCCACCAACCGATGAAGGCTTTTATTATGATTTTGAATTTAAAACTCCATTATCAAATGAAGAGCTCCCAAAAATAGAAAAAATGATGAGAAAACTAATTTCTATGAACTTAATAATTAAAAAAGAAGAGGAAGGTTTTCAATATAATTTTTTAAAACAACCATATAAAAATGAACTTTTTAAAGATTTAATATCTCAAGGAAAAGAAGTAACATATTATTCTTTAATTGATTCAAATGGAAAAAGACATTTTAGTGATCTTTGTAGAGGCGGACATATTGAAAGTGTGGCTAAACTTAGACATTTTAAATTATTAAGTTTAGCAGGGGCATATTGAAAAGGTGATTCTAATAATATTCAGTTAACAAGAATTTATGGTACAGCCTGAGAAACAAAAGAAGAATTAAATAATTATTTAAATTTACTTGAAGAAAGAAAAGAAAGAGATCATAGAAAAATTGGAAAAGAATTAGGTATTTTTTCTTTTAATAAATTAGCTGGTCAAGGTTTTCCTATCTGATTAGAAGATGGAATGAAAATTAAAAATGCAATTAAAGATAAAATTTTAGAACTTGATAAAAAATATGGTTTTAGAGAAGTTCTTACTCCAGTTGTTGGTTCAAAAGAACTATATGTTTTATCTGGGCATTGAGATCATTATAAAGAAGATATGTTTCCTTTAATAAAATTAGATAATGAAGAATTAGTTTTAAGACCTATGACTTGTCCACATCATATTTTAATTTATAAACAAAAAAGAAAATCTTATAGAGAATTTCCTATTCGTTTTTCCGAACAATCTTCATTATTTAGATGTGAAAAGTCTGGAGCTTTAACAGGACTTGAAAGAGTAAGAGGAATGCAATTAACTGAGGGTCATGTTTTTGTAAGACAAGATCAAATAATTGATGAATTCAAATGATGTTATAAACTTATTACTGAAGCTCTTGAACTATTTGATATAGAAATAGATTATGTTTCTTTATCATTAAGAGATAAAGAAGATAAAGAAAAATATTTTGATGATGATGAAATGTGAGAAAAAGCTGAAAAAGACTTAAAAAATGTTTTAAAAGAATTAAAAATTGAATATATAGAGAAAGTTGGAGAAGCAGCTTTTTACGGACCTAAAATAGATATTCAAATTAAAACTGTTTTAGGGCATGAAATTACTCTTTCAACTCTTCAACTAGATTTTTTACTTCCAAGAAGATTTGATCTTGGTTATGTTGATAAGGATGAAAACATTCAAACTCCAATTTTAGTTCATAGAGGTTTAATTGGTACATATGAACGTTTTGTTTCTATCTTGCTTGAACAAACAAAAGGAAATTTAAAATTTTGACTATCACCTAAACAAGTTGGAATAATTCCTATTAATAATGAAAAACATTTAGAATATGCTGATAAATTATTTTTAGAATTAAGAGATGCTGGTTTTAATGTTTTTGTTGATGATAAACTTGAAAGAATAAGCAAAAAAATTAGAGATGCCCAAATTAGTAAAACAAAAATTCAAATCGTTATTGGAGATGAAGAAATAAAAACTAATAAATTGAAATTGAAATTTTTTGGTTCTGAAGAAATTTTAGAAATTAATAAAAATGAGTTAGTTCCCTATTTAAATAAATTAAAAAATGAAAAAAAATAAAAACAGTAATTTAACCTCAAGAAAAAACTCGTGAATTAAAACATTATTTACTTTGTTTGTTGTTGCTATTCCTTCAATTATGATATGGTTTTTTTTATCAAAAGATTTTGGAGGAGGAGATCAAAATATTATTAATTTTGGATATGGAATTTTAATTTCAATATCTTTTATAATTGTTGTTTTTTTATTATCCTATTTATTTTATTATTTTAAAATTTGTGATATTTCCTTATTTACTTTTTCTCTTCCAGTAGCGATTACTTTTATGGCAATTTATTTATCATCTTTTCTTGACTCAACAGATCCTAATTATATTCTTTATAGATCTCTTATTGTTTTACCTTTAACTTTAACAGTTATTCCAATAAATATATTAATTACAAAAATTAAATTAAAAATAAGATTAAAAGAAAAAATAAGAAATAGAAAATAATTTTTTATAAAAAAAATATAATTAATATATGAATATAATATTTTTAAAACCGTATTTTTCCGAAAGAATTTGAGGAAGTGATCGTCTTAAAAATTTTGGTTTTTCTCTTCCTGAAAAAACTAAAATAGGTGAGGCTTGAATAATTAGTGCAATTGAGGGGAAAAGTTCAACCATTAAAAATGTTGAAGGTGAAACATTGTTTTCTTTTTTTGAAAAAAATAAAGAATTCTTTGGAAACTATAAGGGGAATTATCCATTATTAACTAAAATTATTGATGCAAATGATGATCTTAGTATTCAAGTTCATCCAAATAATGAATATGCTCTTAAAAAACATAATTCTTTTGGAAAGGCAGAATGTTGATATATTTTAGATGCTCCTGAAAATGCTGAATTAATTTTAGGAGTTAATGCTAAAGATAGAATGGAAGCAGAAAATTTAATAAAAGAAGAAAAATGAGATCATTTATTAAAAAAAATAAAAATTAAAAAAGGTGATTTTATTTATGTGCCTCCAGGAATGGTTCACGCAATTACTCGGGGTGTATTAACATATGAACTTCAACAATCATCTGATATTACATATAGACTTTTTGACTATAATCGATTAGAAAATGGAAAAGAGAGAGAGCTTCATATTAAGGATTCTTTAAATGTTATTAAATATGAGTTTAAGGAAGAAAGAAAAGAAAAAGATTACTTAATAAAATGTGAATATTTTAATTTAATTAAAAAAAATATTTCAAACGAAGAGTTTGAGCTACAAAATGAAAAAGCTTATTGATTAGAAGTAACTGTAATAAAAGGATTTGGAACTGTTGATAATATAAATATTAAAGAAGGTGATTCCTTTATTATTAAACATAATCATAAGACTAAATTAAATGGTGAATTAGAAATTTTAATTGCCTATATCGAAAAATAAATTAATGAAAAATCATTTTTTTACTAATTCTTTCCATTATAAAAAAGACAAGAACAGTTATTATAGTATTTGGAAAAATAATTTGTATATTAATTATAAAAGAGGCAAGAAAAGTTCCATTTTCTAAGTAGAAATATTTTCCTACAATAACGTGAATTAATAATTTAAGCATTCAAGCCATAAGAAAAAGACTTATATTAATAAGGGTACCCATTTTTATTTTTTTTAAAAATACTTCATATGAAAAAAAACATAATCCAAAAACTCAAATAGAAATAAAGTATTCTAAAAAAAATTGAATAGGATTGATAAAAAAATAATCAGGAATTACTAACAAACAAAGAGGGGCAACTAATCAAAAAATAAATCTTATTTGTTTATTAAATATAAACAAAAAGGAAATGACATAGATTATTAAATATATATCTAATGAATAACCATTTAAAATTGGTAAATGTCAAAAAAGTAATTTAGTTACTAAAATTAAAGAAAGAAAAACTCCCGCTTTTGCAATTTCTCTTGTAATGTTTGAATAATAATTTTCCATAAAAATTTGTAAAAGGAAAAAATATAGTTCTCTCTACGTTGGTATTAACCAAATCAGATTCTAAGAGTTTTTCTCAACCTTTATTTTTCAATAAATGTACCTCTGAACTTTTACAAATAAATTATATATTAATTATATTTATAAAATAAATTATAATTTTTTTTATGATAAAAATTATAAACCACCCCTTAATTGATATAAAACTAACTGTTTTAAGAGATAAAAATACTAACCATATAGACTTTAAAAAAAATTTAAATGAAATTGCTTCATTAATGGTTTACGAAATTCTTCGTGACTATAAAACAAAAACAAAAGAAGTTGAAACTCCTAATTCTATTGTTTTTAATGGATCTGATTTTGATAAAGAAATAATTATTGTTCCTATTTTAAGAGCCGGACTTGGAATGGTTGACGGAATTCATAGTTTAATTCCTCAAGCAAAAATAGGACACATTGGATTATATAGAGATGAAGAAACATTAGAAATTAAAGAATATTTTTATAAAATGCCTGATTCTGATAAAAATGCACAAATAATTCTTGTTGACCCTATGCTTGCAACAGGAAGTTCTGCTGCAGAAGCTATTTCAAAATTAAAACTAACAGGTTTTAAAAATATAATTTTAGTTTCTCTTGTAGGAACTGAAAAGGGAATAAATAAAGTTTCAAAAATTCATAAAAATGTTTCTATTTATCTTGCTGCCAAAGATAATAAATTAAATGAAAAAGGATTTATTATTCCTGGCCTTGGAGATGCTGGGGATAGAATTTTTGGAACAAAATAATTAAACTATTTTAATTATTTCTTCTTTTATATTTGTTTTTCCTTCTTTTTGGTTTCTAAAAACATGAATAATTTCTATTTTTTCATTTTCGCTTGTATGTTTGCCTTTTTTTTGGCCTCTTTTAAATGTTTTAATTCCATTTTCAATTTCTTGAATAGAATGTCCTTCAACAATAACTTCTTTTGATGAAACAAGAACTGCTTTATATTGATACATAAATTTTATATCTCCTAAATTTCATATATTTAAATTATATCAAAGTAAATAATTTAAATAATTTTATTAAATAATAAACTAAAAATTTTAGAATATAAAAATAAAGAAAAAAAGCCTTGTTATTTTTTTGTTTTTATTTTTATTGCTAAAAAATATATAATTATTAAAATTAAATAATAAGGAATTAATATGTATAAAAAAGTTCTAATTAAATTATCGGGAGAATGACTTTCAAATAAAGAAAAAAATTTAGCAATTGATTATTTTTTAATAAATAAAATTGCCGAACAAATTAAAGTATTAGTTAATGAAAATTATCAAGTAGGTATTGTTGTTGGTGGTGGCAATTTTTGAAGAGGAGCTAGTGCTGAAAAAAATGGAATTCCTAGAAGTAGAGCTGACTATATTGGAATGATTGCAACAACAATGAATGCTCTTGCTCTTCAATCTGTATTTGAAAAAAAGGGAATTAAAACAAGAGTTCAATCTTCTCTTTCAATTGATGAAAAAGTAGCTGAACCATACATTACAGAAAAAGCAAAATGTTATCTTGAAAAAGGAGAAGTAGTAATTTTTTCAGCAGGAACAGGAAGACCTTATTTTACAACAGATACAGCAGCAACATTAATAGCTTCTGAAGTAGGATTTGATGTTTTATTGCTTGGAAAAAATAATACTAAAGGAATTTATGATTCTGATCCTAACATTAATAAAGATGCAAAATTTTTCAGTGAAATATCATACGAAGAAATTATTTCAAGAAATCTTCAAGTTATGGATATTACTGCAGCAACTATGGCTAAATCAAATAATTTAAATTTACTTGTTTTTGATATAGGTGGTGAGGACTCAATATTAAATGTTCTAAAAAATAAAGGAAAATTTACAAAGGTGGCAAATAAATAATATGGATTTTGATTTTTTAAAATTAGAACTTGAAGAAGAAAGCAAATTAGTTCTTGAATGATTCAAAAAACAACTTGCAAAAATTACTGTATCTGGAGCTAATCCAGAGTTATTTAAACATTTACAAATAAAATATTTTGATTCTTTTTCTCCTCTTATAGATTTATGTTCAATAACAAGAGCGGATAATCAACAACTAATAATTAAACCTTATGAAAAATCATTAGTATCAAGTATTATTTCTGTAATTGAAAAACAAAATTATTCTTTATCTATTCAAGATGAAGGAGATAAAATAAGAATACTTTTCCCTGTCCTTACTCAACAAAGAAGAATAGAAGAAACTAAAAAGATTTCTAAGTTAAAAGAAGAAGGAAAAATTAAAATAAGAAATTTAAGACAAGCCTTTATGAAACAAATAAAAGATAATAAAGAAATTAGTGAAGATCTTTCTAAAGAATATCAAAATAAAATTCAAGTAATGGTTGATGCTGAAATTAAAAAAATTGATCTTCTTTCTGATGAAAAAGAAAAGGATCTTTTAAAACTATAATGAATTTAAAAAATCTTTCTCCAATAACGATTAAAATAGTTATGGCATTGTTTTTAGCAATTATCTTTACTGTTTCTTTAATAGTTATTGTTTTTGGAGGAATATATGGCAAATGAATTGGAACTATTTTCTTTTTATTAATTGCTATGGTTTCTATTTATGAATTTTCCGGGTTATTAATTAATTCAAGATGGTGGAGACTTTATGTCGCTTTTATCCCTATTTTAATTATCTTTATATTTCCTTTAGAAAATTTTGATGCATTAAATTCCAATCATAATAGCGATGATGTTAGAGAAATTATAAAAAATCTTAGAAGCCAATTTATTTTTAAGGTTGGTGGAGTGCATGCTATTGGTTATCTTTTATTTGTTATTTCTATTTTTATTCCCTTTGGTTTTATTTTTTATACGGAGAAAAAAGCAAACAAAGATAAAAAGGTTTTTTTTACATTATTAATTAATTTCATTTTATTAGGAATTATAATTTTTGCAACAACTTTAACTATTAAATTTATTTTGTATTGAACAATCTATAAATTTACTATTTTAACAATAATTTTATCTAGTATTATTTGTTGTGATGTCTTTGCTTATTTTGGAGGAATAACTCTTGGCAAGATAAAAATGTTAAGCAAAAAACTTGCTCCGAAAATATCTCCTAACAAAACAATAATTGGTTTTGTTTGTGGTTATTCATCTTCTTTTTTACTTTTATTTTTATCTTTATATTTTTCAAAAATATTTCTTACAACATTTAGCATTAATGAAATTCAAAATATTTCTTTAATTTTGGTAATTTCACTTACAATCCCTTTGATGGCAGTTATTGGTGATCTTGCTTTTTCATATATTAAGCGAAAATTTCAAGTTAAAGATTATTCATCGCTTATTCCTGGACACGGAGGAGTGTTAGATAGATTTGATTCTACTATTTATGCCTTTTTATATTTTAATTTACTTTTTGTTATAATTTTTGAAGTTTTTAGTAAAGCGGTTATCTTTTAGGAAATATATCTGGTCTAGGAATAGCTTTCCTTTTATGATTTGTAGCATTAATTTGTTTAATTATTTTTTGTTTAATTTCATCATTAATTTCTTCGTTTTTATAATATTGTTCAAAATCATAATATTTAAATCCTAGTTCTTCTTCATCTTCTTGATTTTCCCAAAGACCACCACTTGGTTTTTTATTTAAAATATTAATTGGAAGATCTAGTATTTCTCCTATTTTAAATATTTCTGATTTAAAAAGATTTACAATGGGCAATAAATCACAAGCTCCATCACCAAATTTTGTAAAATATCCTAATTCATATTCAGATAAATTATCAGTTCCTAATACAAGATAATTATTTTCTTGTGCAAGAGCATATAGCGTTGCCATTCTAAGTCTTGCTTGCAAATTAGCTAAAGACATTTTGTTTTTAATTTGAGTTAATTCTTTAAAATTATTAAATTCTTGTTCTAAATTAATTACTTTGTAATTTATATTCTTTTTTTTACATAATTCGATTCCATCTTCAAGATCGAAAGTTCTCTTATTATTAATTGGTAATAAAACACCTAAAGTATTATCAGGAAAAGCATTTTTAGCAATAGTAGCTACAACAGCTGAATCTATTCCGCCGCTTATGCCAATAATAACTCCTTTAGCATTAGCTAACAAAACTTGATTTTTAATTCATTTTGCTAAGTATTCAATATATTCATTTAAATTCATATTACTTTTATTTTAAATGAATAAAATTTTTATAAATTAATAAAATAAAAAAAGCTAGAAAAATTTCTCTAGCTTTTTTTATATAAAACCAAGAAGCGCCTCTTAGCTTTAAGTATTAAGTAGTTGAAGGGAACATAAGTTCAAGACGTTTTTATTTAAACCCACTATATTATTTCATATAATAAGCTAATTTATATTATACACTTTTTTTAGTATATGTTAATATTTTTTGGAATTTTTAGAACTGATAGCAGCAATATTGAAATTATTGAGTATTGTAATATATTAAATGAGAATAATAAAGTAAATGAACCTAAATAATAATTAGGAATACCAAAGAAAAATATTTTAATGTTATTACTTATCTCATATTGCTTACTAAAATCAATGAAATTTAGATATGGAAAGGAAAGAGGATCAATTATATAAAAAAATATAGGAATAAATAACAGTATATTTAATGCTGTCATTATAATAGCGGTAGCTATTGTAGTTATAACTAATATTAAAATAAAAAACTTTATTTTAATTTCATATTTAAGATGTTTGCCTATCAATAATCGAAATATTATTAAAAAAATAAAATTAGATAAATTTAAAACTATTTGACCAAATAAGAAAATAGGGGTAAAACCTCATCCAAAATAAAGAAAGGGAGAAAGAAAAAAATTAATAAAAATAATAAGCATTCCATAACCAAATCCAGATATATAAAAACAATAAAAAATAAAAACAAATGTTATATTAATATTTAAAAAAGAAAGAGGAAAAAAATTAGATATTATGTTGGTTATCATCATAAGCACCAACATAAAAGAAGAAAAAACTATTCTAAATGTTTTAGAGTAGCTTTTTCTTTCTATTATTTCTTCTTTATTATTTTTTTTATAAAACACTATTTAATTATATTTTAATAATATTAATTTATCTTTTGGATTTATCAAATGGTTCGCCGAGCGCTTCGGGAGCAAATGATTTTTTAGAAAATATCATTAAAACAATTATTGTAATTAAATATGGTAATAGTGTAATTAAATTACCATATAGACGGTTTGCTTGTGTTCCTATTATTGTTGGTAATATTGTTGAGAAAGCAAATATTAATGAAAAAAATAATCCTGAAATTGTTCCAAGTCCCACTCTTCATTTTCCCATAATCATTATAGCTATTGCAAGATATCCAAATCCACTTACATTTCCTCTAAATGTTATTCCTGTATTTGAACCCGCTATTATAGAAGGAAGAGTCATAAATACCGCTCCTGCTAGTCCTGCAATGGCTCCCGCTATCATTATAACTATTCATTTTGTTTTATCAACATTTACCCCTGCAGCATCAGAAGCGTTTGGATTTTCTCCAATAGATTTTACTCTTAAACCTCATTTTGTTTTATTCATAACAAAAACACTTCCAATAATGATGATGATTGGTAAAATAACACCTAATGAAAATATATTTAAAAGATCAGAAGTATTAGTTTCATCTCCTGCTGTAAGATGCTTTACAAAAAATGGTAATTTATCATTTGTTCCAAAAATATTTAAAAATAAAATTGTGATAGCTGGCGCTAATATATTTAAAGCTATACCAGAAATAATTTGGTTGGCCTTTAATTTTATTACAGCAAATCCATGCAATAAATTAAAGAGTAATCCAAAAATTGCCGAAATTATAAACAATATAACTTGAAAAGAAGGATTTAAGGCAGCATCAAATGGACCAGCTCCTAATTTATCTGTAAAAATACTTGCAAACAACATATAAAATGTTGCTCCAATAACGATAGTTCCATTTAATCCTAAATTTATAATTCCAACTCTTTCAGATATAGTTGATGAAATTACTCCTAACGAAATAAAAGAAAAAAACATTACTGTTAAAAGAATTAACTCTTGAAAATTAAACATTTACTCCTCCTTCGTTTCCTTTTATATCTTTTTCTTTTTTAGAAAATTTTTTATAAATTTTAGAGTTTTTATAAAAATGCTCAGCTAATTTTTCTCTTTCATTTATAAAATCTTTTCGAGCATTTTTAAAATTATTAATTGTTTTTATTTTTAATTCTTTTTTTATAAAATAAAAGGCTTCTGCTAAATTTTTATCTTTTTCTTTAGTAATATTTGATAGATCTTTATAATATAAAATTTTATCTTGATTTGATAAATAATTAATATTTACTTTTATTTTTTCTTTATTTTTAGAAAGTTCTTTTTTAACAAAATTATTTTTTTTAACATCAACAATTTGATTTTCAATTTCTCTTACTTTTTCTTTTTTTTGTAAAAATTTAGATAGATAAAGAAAAATAATATTTTTGTTTTTATTGTCTAATTTTTCTTTATTTATATTTGCTATTCTATTTAAATTTTCAATATAAGAATCAAAATAATTATTTTTTAGATTTTTTTTATTGTGATTATAATCATTTTTTATGTTTTTTCATTCTTCTTTAAAAGAGAAATAATCTTGATTTGGATATACTTCCTTAAATGCTTTTTTAAATGAAAATGAAGCAAAAAATAATTTAATAAATTTAATTTTATTTTTTGAATAATTTGAATAATTATTTCATCCCTCTTTTTTAGAATAAACAAACATATTTGTTTTTAATTTTTTTCATAATTCCAATCTGTTAAAGACAGAAATAATAGCTGTAAAATAAATTAATATTCCTATTATTATTTGATAAAATTCTCTATTTATTTGATTATTTAATTGAGAAGGAATTGCATCAGGATTAACAGTTAATATAGAGTAAAAAAATGATGAAAAAACAATTCCTAATGGATTATTATTTGCTAATAGAGTAACTGCTATTGTATCAAATCCAATACTTAATGGTTCATTAGAAAGAGATAAACTTCTTACAAAAATAATATATAAAAATCCTGCTATACCTGCTAATATTCCAGAAAAAATCATTGTATAAAGAATTGTTTTTTTTTCGTTTATTCCTGCATATTTAGCAACATCATTACTATTTTTAATTACATCTAATTTAAATCCTATTGTTGTTCTTTTAATTATAAATCAAACTAAAATTGCAGTTAAAATTGAAAAAGATAAAATTAATCATATAAAGTCAAAACTTGAAATAAATAAATTTGCCGTTTGTAATCCTACTGTTGCATTTATATTTGTAGAAGAAAGAATGAAAGGAACGTTTCTCATAATTACAATTGATAAATTTAAAATTATTAAATTAAGCATAATAGAAGAAATAACTTCATTTATTTTAAAATAAATTTTAAGTACAGTAATTATTAAAGAAATAATTACTGATATTAATATTGATACAATAAGAGCTAAAAAAACACTTCCTTCTGTTGGGTTGTTATTAATAATAATTAAAGAAAATAATGAAGATAATAATATTGATGAGGAAATAGAAATATTAAATATTTTTATCCTAAAACAAATGGATATTGCAAGTGTTGCAAAGATGAAAATTGATAACCAAAAGAAAAACCTATTAAATCCTGCACTTGTATTGAATGAAATATTGAAAAGTGCTGTAAAAAAATTAAAAGGATTATTTACTCCGGCAAATGCTAATAGAATAATTGTAATTACTAAAGAGAAAAATAAAGATCATAAAGTAGAATAAAGGGTTTTTCTCCCTTGTTTTTGTTTATCTAATGATAAGTAATTTTTTATTTTTTCAAAACTAGTTGAGAACATTTTCTACCTCTTTTTTTATACCAACCATTAATAATCCTATTTCTTCTCTTGATAGGTCTTTCGCATTTTTAGTTTCTACTATTTTACCTTTATTAATAACGGCGATGGTATCAGCCAAAGCTAAAACCTCATCTAATTCAAATGATATTAAAAGAATAGCTTTTCCTAATTCCTTTTCTTTTAAAATGTAATTATGAATATTATTAATTGCTCCAACATCTAATCCTCTAGTTGGTTGAACTATAATAATAAAATTATGGTCTGTTTCTAGTTCTCTTCCTACAACAGCTTTTTGTTGATTACCTCCAGAAAGAGATCTTGAAATTGCATAACCATTATTGGCTCCACGAACATCGTATTTTTCATTAATAGATGAAGAAAAAATATTAATTTCTTTATTTTTAATAAATTTATATTTTTGAAATGTTTCATTTTCTATGGTTCTTAAAACATAATTTTCATTCATATCCATATCTAAAGCTAAAGCATATTTATGTCTATCTCCAGGAATATATGAAATTCCCGATTTTATTCTTTGTTTTATACTTTTTTTAGTTATTTCTTCTAATGAAAAATTATTATTATTACTTAATGTTAATGAACCTTCTTTTTTTAATATTTTTTTAAAAAAATTTGTTGTTATTAGGGGTTTAGATTTAAAATAAATATTTCCTTCTTTTTGTTTTTTAATCCCTGAAGCAATATATTCAATTTCTTCTTGGCCATTCCCAGAAACTCCTGCTATTGCAAATATTTCTCCTTGTCTTATATTAAAAGAAATGTTTTTAATTTTTTCTCCAGAAATATTATTAAAAGAAAAAATTATTTCTTTATTTTCCAAATCAATATCTGAATTGTTTTTTATTTCTGAAATTTCAGTTCCTACCATTGCATTTGTTATATCTTTTACAGAAACATGTTCATTAGGAATAGTTTTTATTAATTTTCCTTGACGTAAAACAGAAATATTATCAGAAATTTCTAATACTTCATCTAATTTATGAGAAATAAAAATAATCGTTTTCCCATCTTCTTTTAGATTTTTAATTGATTTTAAAAGATTTTTTATTTCTTCAGGAGTTAAAACTGCACTTGGTTCATCAAAAATTAAAATATCTGCATCATTAAAAAGCATTTTCATAATTTCTAGTTTTTGTTGAACAACAACTGGTTCATCATTTGTTTTATTAAATAAATCAAAATGAAGATTGTATTTTTTTTGTAGTGATAATATTTTATTTATAGCATAATCGTTATCTATTACTATTCTTTTTGTTGGTTCTAAACCTAGAATAATATTTTCTAAATTAGTAAAATTTTTAACTAATTTAAAATGTTGATGAACCATACTAATTCCCATACGATTAGCATGATTAGCATTTTTAATAGTTACTTCGTTCCCAAAAATTCTTATTAAACCAAAAGTTGGTTGATATAAACCGAACAAAATTGACATTAAAGTAGATTTTCCTGCTCCATTTTCTCCAACTAACGAATGTATTTCACCTTTTTTTATAATTAAAGATATATCTTCATTAGCAGTAAAATTACCAAATTTCTTTGTTAGGTTAATAAATTCTATTGCTATTTCTTCCATATTTATCTTGTATTTATAGCTTTAATATATCCATCTAATATTTGTTTATTTTTAGTTTCATCAAATCCAACAAGTCCTTCTGCTGGTATTACTGGTTTTGTTGATCCTGCTGGGAAAAATTTATCTTTAGCTTCATTAAGAAGATTATTGATTAATTCTGCATTTGGACCAACATTTAATGATGTTCCAACTCATCCTTCAGCATAACCACCATTTGCTTGAATTGATGTTTTTCCTTCTGAAAAATTATCTATTGCATTTATTGAATTTAAAATTCCTTTAACATTAGGAAAAAGAATTTTAATTAATGATTCATATACAGCAACACCAACTTTTTTTTCTATAGATGTAAAAAATGCATCTTTACGAGAAGGTATAGCTAATGCTTGATTTGAATCTACTCCAACAATTAGTTGATCTTTATTTAGTTTTGTTAATAACTCATTTGTTAAAGAACCCGCTACTGGAAAAAATGTTTTTGCTTTTGAATTTATTGAAGCAGCTATAGTTGAAATAGCTACTGTTGCAGAAGGATTAAATCCTGAATCCATGATTATAGTATCATTAGGTGTTCCGCTTTGCCCTTGACCTGAAACAAATTTAATTTTTTTTGTTGTTGTTGTTTCTTTATTAAATGCATCCATTCCTGCAAGTAATCCATTATTAAATAAACTAACACCAGGAAGAATACCTCCACCAAAAGAATTAACTGTTCAATCTGCTTCATTTGCAAAACTTGAAGTTAAATATTTTGATAATGCATACCCCATTACATAAGAAGGTTCTTGAGTTTTAAAATTTAATGTTATTATTAAACCTGCATCATATAATTTTTTAAGAGAAGATTCTTTAGTTGTATCAACAGATCAATCAACACTAATAATTTTTATTTTATCTTTTATAAATTTATCAACATTATTTTTATCTGTTAAAAATTGTTCAATATGGTTTGCTTGTTGAAATCCAGTAAGAACTCAAACTTTTTGACCTGAATTTAAAGCATCATTATATGCATTAAGAAGTCCTCCATCATCTAATGTTTCAGTATAAGAAATAAAATTATGATTATCTGGCAAAATTGTTCTTATTTGTTTTTGTAAAATTAACATTCCTTCATAAACTGATTGATTAAATGATAAATCACTAACTCTGCCACCAGCTGTTATTAATCTTGTTGGTTGTGCTTTAAATGATGAAATATTATCGATTATTTTTTGATTATATTCTTTAGATAATGCATCTACACCTGAAATTAATGGATTTTGTGGATTAGGTGCATCTGGATTTGATGAACAAGAAATAGTTGTTGCTAAAATCCCAGCAGAAAATACTGCCGATACTCCTAAACCAAGTAGCATTTTTTTATTTTTCATATATAGTTCCTTTTATTTTTGTAATATAAAAAATTATATTTTAAAGGTCATTTTTAAATTTAAAATCAATGTTATAAAAATAAAAAAATATAACATTCATTTATTTTTATTTAATTTTATAAAGATTTAATTGATTTTTTATTAAATCTTCTTCTAAATTTTTAATATTTATTAGCTCTTTTTCTTCTAGTGAATAACAAATTTCTGCTTTTGGTTTTGTTACTGGTTTAGGTGGAGCAAAGAATTCGCATGCTTCTATTGCTTTTTCTATTGATATTTCATATGTATTTATTTTTATGGCTAAATTAATTATTTCATTTTTATCATAAGTTAAAAGCGGAGAAAAAACAGGCATATTTGTTTGTTCATGTATGGCTGACATTGATTCAATTGTTTGAGATGCTACTTGTCCTATGTTTTCGCCATTAGATAAAACTAAGAAATTATTGTATTTTGCTATTTTAGTTGCTATTCTATAAAAACTTCTTCTCATAAGAGTTATTCGATAACTTTCATTCGAAATAAGAGAAATATAATTCATTATTGAAGAATAATTTGCACTAAAAAGAGTTGATGTGCCTTGATAAAGAGAAAGTAAGGAAATTATTCGATTTATTTTATCTTTTGTTTTTTCATCAGTATGCGGAGGAGTCAAAAATGATAAAAAAGAAACTTTTAATCCTCTTTTCATTAAAAGAAAAGCGGCTACAGGAGAATCAATTCCACCAGATATTAAATGAAGCACTTTACCAGAAGAACCTACTGGCAATCCTCCCAAACCTAAATGTTTTTTATAAAAAATATATGTGTAATTTTTATGAACTTCTATATTGAAAGTTATTTCTGGGTTTTTGATATCAACTTTATAATTAGAATTATTTAAAACTAATTCTCCCATTAAACTATTTAATTTTATTGATTCAATTGGAAATTGTTTATCATTTCTTCTAGCTGCTATTTTAAATGTTTTGATTTCCTTATCTTCTTTAATAGAAGATAAAAGGTGTTCCTTTATGTCTTCTAAACTAGAAGGTATTTGGTCAACAATTGAAAAAGAACTTATTCCAAAAACATAATTAAGATCATTTAAAAATTTTTCTTCATATGGAATAAAAATTCTATCTATTTTTATTTCTATTTGATCTTTTTTTAATCCACACTTTTCTTGGATATTTTTTGCAAGAATTTTCACAAATGTCATTTTATTTTTTTTCTTTAAAGATAATTCACCATATCTTATTAATATTTTTTTTATCATATTTTCCTTTTTAATTTTCTTCCAATTTTGTATATTTTAATAAATGTTTGATAGCACTATCATAATTAGAATTTTCATAATATAATTCAGCCTTTAAAATTTCTTTGTGATATGAGTAATTTGAACTTCTTAAATATCCTATTTCAAAAATTAATTTTTGAAATAAAATTACTTTATAAATTTTAATTAAATTTTCTTTAAAATAATAAATAAATTCATTATAAAGCATTGCATAGTCATTATCTAAATTAGAATTATTATTTAAATAGTTTTTTGTTTGAATAGTTTCCAAAATATTATTAATTTTTTGATGTTTAATTTTATCAATTTCTGTTTGATTAATATTAAAATTTTGTATATTAAAATTTATTTCAAAAAACATTTTATGTAGCAATTCGATTTTTAGTCTTGTTGAATTTTCTTCATAATAAAATATTCTTAGTTTTGTTTTTGCTTCATTAAGTTTTTCTTTTAAAATATTTATTTTATTTAAAAAGTTTTTATATAAATAAAAAAGCTTTGAGTATAAATAAATTTCACTTTTTTCTTCCATTTCGATATTATCTTTAAAAAAGTCTATTTCTTCAATTATTTTTTCTATTGACTCATATTCTTTTATGTCATTATTAAATCATATAGAATCGATTTCAATTGCTTTTTTTATTGCTCCAATAATTTGGATATAAGATTTTTTTACTTCTCCTTCTATTTGATAAATTATTTTTTTATTATTTTGAATAAAAATATAAGATTTTTTCTCAAAATTAATTATGTGCTTTAAATTAAAGATTAATTTGTTTATTTCTTTTATTAAATTTATAACATTATCTGATGAAAAATTTTGTTGATAAAGTTTTTCTATTGCTTCTTTTCATTTAATATTTATATCTTGCTTTTTATTTTCAATATCTAATAATGTTAAATTAGTTTTTGTTTCAATTTCAATATCTTTAACGAGTTTATCAATTTCTGTGATTTCCTTAAAATAAGTATTAAAAAGAAAATTATCAATCTCTTTTATGTTATTCATAAATATAATTAATTCTTTATATCTTCAACTTAATTCTACAAATAGCGGTTTGTATTTATCTTCTTCGACGTTTTTAAATAAAGTCTCAATTTTTTTTATAAGTGAGGAAATATAGTTGATTTCTTTAATTATTTTTTCATGTGTTCTTTCAGATAATTTATTTTCACTATTTGAAATATAATTTTTAATTTCTCTTATTCCTTTTTTTAATTTTGTAATATTAGATTGGATTCCTTTTACGTTTCCTAAAATATTTTTAGAAAGGGTTTCAAATTTAAAAGAAAAGTTTTTAACTTTAATATTTAATTCTTGAATTTTTTTAAACATTTTATATGATTGAATAAGCTTATATTCTGATAAAAGTTGCAAAGCTATTTCTATATTTTTTTTATTTTTTTTTGTATATTTTTCAATATTAAATCATAGTGATTCGATTTCTATTGTTTCACTTTGCTTTAAATTAAAACTGCTAATTGATCCTATTTCATTTTTATATTTTATTAATTTAGCTTCAGAAAATTCTTTTTTTAAATTTAAAAAATAATTTTTTTGTCTTAAGATAATAAGTTTTGTAGAAAAAAAACAAACTATTATTAAAAATAATAATATTCCTAAAATAGAAAAAACAATAAGATAAGGCATATTTTTATTTTATTATATTGCTTGGTTTTTTTTGAATTATAATAAAAAACCTTTCTTTTTTTTGTTTTTAAAGAAAGGTTTTTAAAAATACATTAATGTATTATTTGTTCAATTATAATAAAAATAAGTGAAAATAAAGCCACTAAAATTACAGTTCAATTTAGTCGTTTTAAATATTTAAATTCTTTTGTTTTAAGATTAGAATTTTCCTCTGCAAAGTTCATTGATATTGTTTCAATTACTCTTTTTTTACCCCTTATTATTTGATAAATTCCTGCAGCGGTGTTTAATAATACAAAAGTAATTGCTGAAACTCCAATACCAATTGCAATTGAATTTGATAAAGCCATTAAAATAATGGTTAAAAATAACATCGGAATATCGATTGCTATTTCTCATTCAAAAAATTTAATTTGTGCAATCATAATCGTTCCTACAATAATTAGTATAGGTCCAACTATCGGCTGATATGAAGTATCACCTATATTTAATGGTAAAAATATTTGTAATATTGGTCATGCAGGAATTGCTAAAACAAATCCTAAAGCTACAATGATATTAGAAAATCCTGTTTTAGCTCCAGCTGAAACACCAACTACTGATTCTACAAATGATGTTACTGTAGTTGCTCCAATAGAAGCTCCTACAATTGTTGATATAGCATCAATATTGTTTGCTTTTTTAATTCAGTTTGGATCTTTTTCATCTAAATCTACCATTTTATTTAATGCTATAAGAGTTCCTGTTGTATCAAAAAAATCAAGATAAACAAATGATAAAATGGCTAAATAAGTTGTTGGAGATATTCACATTTTTACATTAGCAAAGCCCTTCCAACCGGCACTTATTACTGTTGGGAATGTTGAAAAATCACTATAACTTCCTAAGAAATTAATATTCTTTAATTCATTTAGTCCGCTTACTTTCATAATAAGAAGTATAATTGCTCCTAAAACCATTGTAATGATAATCGCGCTAGGTATTTTTAGATAATATAATATTAGTCCAACAAATAGAATAACAACTGCTAAAATAACCATAGGGTTTGTAAATGAGTTTAATTTTGTTGTAAGCCCTGGGCCAGTATCTTCAATAATTATATTAGAAGATTGAAGCCCTAAATAAGCAATAAAAAATCCTATTCCTGTTCCTATAGCTAATTTAATATTCTTAGGAATTTTTCTAGAAATAAAATCTCTTGCCGGCGTCATTACAACAACAAAATATAAAACACCTGATAAAATGGTTACAGAAAGAGCAGATTCAAAACCTATAATTGATGCAACATTAAAAGCAAAAAAGGTATTTAACCCCATTCCCGGGGCTAAACCAATAGGTAAATTAGCAAATAAACCCATTATTAATGTTCCTATAAAAGCAGAAATAGCTGTTGCAAGGAATAATCCTCCTTGATAAATAACAGCTGTATCTTGATTAACGCCAGGATTTAATAATGAAGCCCCAACAATAGAAGGGTTTACTGCTAAAATATAAATCATTGCAAGAAACGTTGACATTCCACCAATTATTTCTTTTTTTAAAATTGTTTTTCTATCATCAAACCTAAAATAATTAAAAATTTTTTTCATTTAATTTGGTCCTTAATAAAAAATTTGTAGAAAATAGAAAATAAAATAACATTTTATTTAAGCTAATATAACATATTAGTTTTCCTACAATATAATTTTACAATATTGTATTATCAACAATGTATTATAATTTATAAATAATGGAACGAACTTATTATGATATTTTAGGAGTTAAACCTACAGTAGATGGAAATGATCTTAAAAAAGCCTATTATAAAAAAGCTAAATTATATCACCCAGATATTTGTAAAGATAAAGATGCTGGAAAAAAATTTGAAGAAGTTAATAGTGCATATGAAATTCTTAGTGATCCTAAATCTCGAAAAGAATATGACCAAGAACTTTTAAATAATACTACCAATAAATCAAATAATGCTTCTGTTCAAAAAGAACAAAGAAAACAACAAGAAACACATTCTATATATTCAATAATTGATTCTTTTTTAAATCGAAATGAATCAGTAAGTTATTATACTCAAGTAATAAATGAAAATTTTAAATCTTTTGAATCATGAATTATGGCTTTTAATTATTTTTGAATGACATTTTGAATAGGGGGACAAAAAAGTATTAATTCTATTAAATACAAAAATACAAAAAAAATATATAGAGCATTTATTGAATCTTCTCTTTTTATCTCAATAGAAAAGAAAATAAATCTTTTAATATTAACAAATGTTGAAAATAAAACAAAACTAGAAAAAATAAAAGCATTTATTGAAGAAAAAAATCAAAAATTGTCTTCTTTATTAAAACAAAATCCTAATAAGGCTTTTGTTTATATTTTAAAAACAATTAATAATAAAAACTTTTTTGATAAACAATCTGATACTTGAATTTTTTTAATTTTAAATCATGATGTAATGAAACTTTTCGAATTATTTTCTAAAGTAGATGTTAAAAATGAAGAATTTAAAACTCCAAGAAAATGATTCTTTTGAAGAATAATAAAAAGAATTTTCTTTTTAATTCTTTTTGTAATAATTATTTCTTCATTATCGGGATGATTTTTTTCTAAATTTTAAATAGAAAATACAAGATTAAATGTTGGAAAAGTCCCTGTTGTAGGTGTATAAATAATTAAATCGTTTTTTGAAGAAACAATATTAATTTCAATTTTAAATGTTTTTGTTTGGGCATTTGGTGAATTTAATAATTCTTTTACTTTATAAATAATTTTAAGTCCTGAATTAATAACAATATCTGAAGGTGGAATTCAATAATTAAGAACATTATTTTTATCAAGTGTTGAAAAATTTAATGGATCAATTTTAATTGGAGAAGTAGATATTTGACTTAAAATTCCTGCTGGAGAATATAAAAAATCTATTTGATCTTGATAAATATTTTTATATCCACCTATTGCTAAATTTAAAATTTGTTCTGCATCTTGAAAAATTATTTTTCCTTCAGAATTTATATAAGTATTTTGTGGTCTTATAAATATTCCGGGTTTAGATATATTTGCCGCATTTGGTGGAGTCATATTTCCAATAGTTTTTTCTATGAAAAATAATTTTAATTCAACGTCTATATTTCCTAAATTATTATTATATGAATTTTCAAGGGGTGTAATTACTATTTTAAAATAGTAATTTTCATTTTTATCAGGCGTTTCTTTAATTAATGTTTCTCGTATAATATTTCAACTAGGTTTTGTAGGATCTGCTTCATAAAATTTTAATTCAGAAGGAAATGTAAGGGTCGAATTATCAATATTAGCTATTGGCAATGATAGGTTAGGAGGATTTGTTTGTTTAGAAATTATTTGTTTATTCTTAAAAATTTGATATACATTATTTATAGCTTCTAAAATTCCATCTTTTTCATTTGGTGTTTTTCAACTAAAATTTATATTTAATGTTTTATTTGTAACTTTATTAGGATTTTCTACATCTACTTTTTGACCATTTGGTAATGTAATTTGAAATAAAGGAGAAACCCTAATTGTTCCCAAACTATCATTATTAGTAATAATATATTTAAATTGAGAAAGATAAATATAATAATTATTAGGATCATTTGTTGGATTTGGTCCATATACTTCACCATCAAAAGGTTTTGGAACATTACCAACTAGTGTTTTTCCAGGAATTAAATTATTTTTTATAATTGTAAAAAAATCTTTTAATGTTTTTTCGTTATATATTGAAGAAGGAAATTGAGAGTTTTGAAGGTTTGTTAGATTTGCTTCATTTAAATATTCTGATAAATTAATTGAATTTGATATTGAAGAACTTCAGTAAAAATCAAAAATTTCTGATAATTTTTTATTAGTTAAAAAATCATTTATTTTTATAGATTGAAATTCTTGAAGTTGTGTATTTATTGTTTGAAAATTACCAGAAGTTAAAAAGGGTAATAATATATTATTAGTGTCAGTAATTATATAATTTAAATTAAGAATTCCAGTTTCATTGTCTCCATTTATATTTTCAATAAAAATATTATAGTTAGTGTTGTTTAATGGATTAATTGTAAAGTTTTCTTTAGAAATTAATGAAGCAAGAATGTTATTATTTTGGGTCCCTTTATTTTCATATACAATTTTTGTTTTGGCATCTGTAAAAACTTCATTTGTTTTATTTATTTGATCTGTTGTAGCCGGCTTAAACCCATTAACAATAAATTTATTACTAATATTGTTAGAAGGAGTTAATATTTCATTTGTTTCAGCGTTTCTAAGTTCAAAAGATATTTCAACTGAAGAATAATCTGTTGAATATTTATATTCTAAAAAAACCGGAATAAAATTATTATCTATTTTGTTTAATGCAGGAATAAATTTCTTTGCCGATTCTACTGAATAAATACTATTTGCATTTTTTGTTTCATTTGCTGAAAGAGTTATATTTGAAAAATTATAATAAGCTTTATCAATGTTTTGTTGAGAAAAAATATTATCTTGTACTGCAGAACAAGAAACAAAAGCAAAAGGTAGTGGAATTAAAGGAGTTAAAATTAGAAGATTTTTTTTCAATATACTATAATCCTTTCATAGCAAAATATTTTAAATATTATTAAATTATATTATAAATGTTAAAATTATTAAAATTAAAGAGTTTGGAGAAATATTATGAACACACACAAAATTTACATATCACATTCTGATAGTCAAGAAGGATTAATTTTATTTGAAAAAGTTAAAATGGCTGTTTATGAATTAGGAAAAGAAGTATTCCATTTGGGAGAAAGAACAAGAGAAATTTCTAAAATTGATCAAAATTGAAATAAAATTTATTCTAATATTGTTTTTTGCGACACAACAATTGTAATTTTAACAAAAGATTTATTAAAGGAAAATAAAAAAGATTTATTAGGTGGAATTATGGAACAGGAAATAAAAGCCTCTTTATTTAATAATGATATGAAAGACATAAATGGAGTTATTTTATTGTTAACTGATGAATTTAAAAAAGAATATTTTAATGTTGAAAAAAATAAAAACATTCATTTTCCAATAATTGATAACAATATTGATAATATCAATTCATGTAGAAAATCTGATACCGATTATCCTGGATTTTTATATGCAGTAGATATTAAAAATTTCTTTAAAAATACTACTTCTTATTTAAAAAGATCTGAAAAAATTAGAGATAGACAAAGAGAATTAAAAATTTACGAAATTGAATGAACTATTTAAATTTTTTATAAACTATTTCTTGAAATTTTGCTTGATAAAAATTTAATTCTTTAGGGCTTTTTTCTTTTTTATCAAAAGTAAAAAAGTTTTTTAGAAATATAAAGATTAAAATTGTTATTCACACTAGTGAAAAAGCTAATATAGGTGTATATGGTCAAGGAACATTAAGAATTTTTGTAACTTGTCCATATTGTCCTCCTAATGGATTTCAATCTTGTTCAACTAAACCTGTCGCATTATTAACTACTCCAAAAAATGAAATAAATATTCCTATATAACTAAAGTATCCAGCAGCAAATAAATGGGTTGATAAAAGTGATTTTATTGTAAATGTTTTGCAATTAATAATAACTAAAAAAGATAACATTAATGAATATCAGTGCATTGAAAAATATAAATTATTAAAAAATATATAATCAATGATTGATGTTGTTCCATATCAATTTCCGCCTGGACCTAATGTTTCAAACATTATTTGTCCATAAATTGTTATAGATGAACCTATAATTCCGTATAAAGATAAAACTTTAGCAATGTTTCTTGTTCTATCAAAAATAAGACTTAAAGGTAATGTAAAACTAATAAAAGGACATAAATCAAGAAGAAAAACTTTTGATATCAATGTACTTTTACTTAAACTTGATGAAATAAGACCTGTTAATTCCATAATATCACCCATTCATCTATAAGTAATAAAATAAATTATGCATCCAATAGAAGTGATTGAATAAAAATAATAATTAGTAGTTACTTTTTTTATATAGGGATTTACAAAAAAAAGAACTATTATCAATATTGCTGTTGAAATTGCAAGATAAAAACCTATTCCTAAAAACATATTAATAAATATTATAAACTTTTTATGTTATTAATATATTTCATAATTGTTTTGTTTCTATTTTAACTTCTTCAAATTGATTTTGACTATAAATTGAAATTATTCTATTATCTGATAAAAGAGGTTTAATTTTTTTATAAAAATCAATATTGGTAATCATTGAGAAATCTTGAGCCATTATTTTCTTTGTTATTACATCAAAATCGTAACTAGTATTATCATAATATATACCTACGCTTAATCCCATAGAAAAAGCATAATCTAATATATATTTTCTTTGCTCTAAAGTTAAAATTTCGTTGTGAATAAAAAGCATTTCTATTTTTTTACTATTTTTCTTAATAAAATTTATTATTTCAGCTCTTTTATTCGAATTAATATAAACGAAACAATGCTTAGGAAATTTTTCTAAATTTATATTTTCATCAATAATAAAAACTTTGTTATTTTTTATTTTTAAAGGTTTATTATTTTTATATATTTTTTTGGGTTTATAAAAAATAAATTTAAAAAAGATATGGGAAAGAAATTTTCAATGCATTTGAGAAATTTGAAAATATAAATTATAACTAGAAATAAGAGAAAATGCATCTGCTAAAACAAGATTAGATATTTTTTTATTATATCCATAATATTTCTTTAATAAAACTAAAACTCATAATGGTTGTATTAAAATTGAATTAATAGATTCAATTACTTTTGTATCTTTTAATTTTCCATTTTTTTCAAGATTAGAAATAAAATAGGACATTTGTTTTTTAATTGAAATAAGATCTCATATTTTGTTTTTATTAAAAGAAGAAATATGATTGCCGTTTGCATATCTACAATAATTATAGACTACGTTTTTTATTATTTTTATCTTTTTAGCTTCTAAGAAAAAATAATTAATAATTAGATCTTCATAAACTCAACCTAATAAAAAAGGGGGGCAATTTTTAATTATATCCGTTTTCCCAATTCACCCTCAAGGAACACAAATATTTCATTCAAAGAAATTATCTTTTTCTACCTTTTTGCTATTATTTCTTTGAACTAAAAATGCTGTTTTATGTTTTTGATTAAAAATAACATTACTCTTCCCAAAAACTATATCTTGATTTTCATTCTCTGAATTTTCATAAAGAATTTTTAATGCTTCTTTTTCTAAAAAATCATCTGCATCTACGAAAGTAATATATATTCCTTTAGCTTCCGATATTAAAAGGTTTCGAACACTAGCTATACCACTATTTTTTTGTGTAATTATTCTAATTTTAGAATCTAATTTTTGATAATTTTTTAATATTTTTAAAGAATTATCTGTTGAACCATCGTTTACAACAATAATCTCAATATCTTTAAAACTTTGTTCAATAATAGAATCAAGGCATGCAGGAAGTCCTTTTTCTTCATTATAACATGCTATTAACACAGAAATTTTTGGTCTAGTTTTAGAATTCATATATAAATTTTATCAAAATTGAATAAAAAAAAGCAGCGTCCTATTTTCCCATTGCTGGTATTTTCGGCGATTAAAGGCTTAACTACTGAGTTCGGAATGGTATCAGGTGCTCCCTTTATCTATGGCTACCATAAATTATTATATACTAAAAATAAAAATTAATAATTATTTTTTATTCTTAAAAAATTTATTTTATTTTTATTGATATATCCCTCTATTAAATCGTTTTCATTTATCCCAATTAATAAACCTAATCCAAAATATAATTCTATTATTCTTTTTAAATCGTTCGCTTTTTGTGACTTAAAAAAAATATTTATTTGGTTATATATTTCTATAAATTGAATATCAATATCTTCTGAAAATAAAATACTTTCAATATTAGGATTTAAATTTAAATCTAATGCAAAAGAAAATAAAAAATGTAGTCCATCACTATATTCTTCAATAATCTTTTTTTGGTCTTTTATTTTATTCTTTTTTCAGTATTTAAAAGATTGTATTTCATTTGCTAATTCAGAAAGTTCAACATATAATGCAAGAATTCTTTTGCTTCAAACATTTTCATTATTTGTTAAATGAGCTTTTTTAATTTCCTCATCTAATAATTTTTGATGTTCTAGCAATTTTGATATATCCATTTTTATTTACTTTTATTTACTAATTGATTCAATTTTAATTTTGTAATTTGGATTTGCTTCGATTTCCACTACATCTCCAATAGATTTATGAAGCGCTGCTATTCCAAGAGGAGAAGATGAAGAAATCTTATTTTCAAAAGGATTTGCCTCAAGTGTATTAACTATTTGAATTGAATGGCTTTTATTGGTAGATAAATTTTTATATGTTACTTTTGAAAACAAAGAAACTTGATTTATTGTTGATGAAACACCAGATATAATTTCTGCATGATCAATTAAATTTTCTAATTCAGAAATTTTATCTTCTATTAATCCTTGTTTTTCTCTTGCGGCCTCATATTCCGCATTTTCAGATAAATCTCCATTTTCTCTAGCTATCTTAATTTCTTCAATTGTTTTTACTCTTTCAACATCAATTAAATGTCTTAATTCTTTTTTTAATTCCTCTAATTTTTGTTGTGTTATTTGAACTTTTTGATTTGATTCCATAATTTTCTCTTTTTTTATTTTTTTCTTATATCTTATTTTATCAAAAGAAAGAAAAAAATTTTTTGTTATATTGTATTTAAATTATTTTTTTATACTTTATCTTTAGATAATTAAAATAAAATTGTGTTTTTAACTTAAATTTTAATTTTTAATTTTTATCAATTTACTTTATCTGCCTTACATTTAAATATTTTTTCAACTATCTATATATAATTTTTTGAAACAAAAAATTTGTTTTATTGGTTTACTATTAAAAAAAATCCATTATCTCAATTCAATAAATCAAATTTGGCTTTTGCTTTTGATAAATAATTAAATAATTCTTTTTTTTGTTTTTTATTTTTATTAATATTAGTTATAATGAACATTCCTTTTTCTTTTATTTTATTTTTATTATTTAAATAATCATTTAAGTAATCGAATGAATTTAAAACTAAAATAGCATCAAAAAAACCATCAAAAGATTTTTCATTTAAAAATAAATTTTCTATATTATTTTCTTTACAATAATTTTCTATTAAATCAATATTTTTTTGTTGATCTTCATAAAAAAAAGTTTTGCCTGTTTTTTTCATAAGAGATAAAATTTCATAAGGATTATTATCATTTATAAAAAATATGTTTTGGTAGTTATTTTTAATAATTGTATTAATACAAAATTCAATTGTTTCATCAGAGTTTTTTGATTCGGAAAAAATCTTTTTTAATTCAAAATCTACTTCAAATAAATCTTCTCTGCTTAAAACTTTTTCATGTTCTAGTGAATTAATTTCTTTTTCTAATAAAATTTTTTGTTCATCTTTTATTTTTTTTCTTAATAAGAAAGCTTTTGTAAAAAAGAATGCTCCTAAAATTAAACCAATCGTTGAAATAATAATAACTGAAATTATTAATATTTGTCTTATTTGATCATTTGACATTTGAATTTATTCCTCATCAAAATCTTCATCATCTATTTCATCATCAAATTCTTCTTCATCAGTTTCATCTAGTGAATCTAAATATTCATTATATATAGTTTCTATAATATCAATTTCTTCTTCTGGAATTGGCAGAATTTCATTTTTATCATTAATAATTGCAGGATAAATAGCTCCTTCTAACGAATAAAGGATATAATCATCACCTGCTTCATTAAAAGCAAAAACTACCTTTGCTTTTTTTTCTTCTCCATTTTCAAGGAAAATAGTAATTTCTTCTTCATTTTTTTTCATATTAGAATTTTAGCAAAATATAAATATAAAAATTAAAAAACCCCCTAAAAGTAGGGGGTTGTTTTTTTATTGTTTTATTCTATTATAAATAAAGGGGTTCCTTTTTCTACAATTCCTTTGGCTAAAACTTTTATTGTTCTTCCTTTAATTGTTTCATTTAAAACAACTATTGGAGAAATTGGAGATTTAGTTCATTCATTTAGACCATCTAAATAAATATTAGATAATTTTGTATCTTTTTTTACATTTTGACCAGTTTTTATTGTTGGTTCAAAAATTGAAACTGGATTTCCTTCAACATCTTTAAATCCATATGAATCTATTCCTAAATGTAAAAGAATTTGTGTTCCTTGGTCAGTAACAAATGAATAGGCATGACCTGTATCAAAAACAAGTTCTAATTTTCCTTTATCTAGAATTGAAAAGATTTCTTCTTCTAGGGGAATAATAGCAATTCCTTTTCCAACAATTTCATCACTAAAGGTTGCATCAGGTACATCTTTTAAATCAATTACTTGACATTTTGCAGGAGCAAAAACTGTTACTTTTTCTAAAGATTTTTCAATATTTTCATTATTAGTAATATTATGTTCGGTTCTTTTTAAAGAATTAAATAATTCATCTTTTAATTCTGGGTTTTGATGAATTGCTTTTTTAACTTCAATAATACTATTTTTATATTTATCTGCTTTTGCTCCATAAATAGCATAAACTGATTGTTTAGATGGCTTAATTGTACCTAAGGCACCTAAATCATTTTTAAGTCTGTTTTCATCAACAAGTTCTTGTTTTAATACTTGTATTCTTAATTTAGTAATACATGCATCAACATTTTCAATATTATCTATTCCACCATAGGCATCGATTATTTGTAAAACAATTGGATCAAATCCATTTTTATTTGTATTTGATTCATTTTTATTTTTATAATCAGCTTTAGTAAATAATCTTTCATTTCCGCCTCTACCAGGAGTAGCTATATTGAATTTTTTGATTAAAAATAAGAATAAGAAAAAGTAAATTGGAATATAGACAAGACCTAAAATTAATGCTCATCACGCATTTGATCCACCAGGAATTTGAATAGCACCATAAATTACTCAATCTATTGCACCACCACTAAATGTCATTCCAATATGTGGAGCTGTCGCTGGAAAAATTAATCCTATTCAATTCATAAATCCAAAAGATAATGCACAGAAAAATGCATGCACACCTCAAAATAATCATGGAGCTAAGAATAAGAATGTAAATTCAATAGGTTCGGTAATTCCTGTTAAAAATGAGGTTAGTCCTGCAGATCCAACTATTGAAGCAGAAATTTTTCTGTTTTCTTTAGGCGCTGCTAAAACCATTGCGGCAGCAGCGGCTGGTAATCCAAACATCATAAATGGATATTTACCTTGCATATATTGTCCAACATTAACACCTGCAGATCCGTTTGCAAAGGTAAAATCACTAAACATTAAAATATGTTTTTGATCCCCTAACATAACTTCCGCTCCAACTACATTATTGATATTTGCTCATAAAATTTGATCACCAGCTATTGTAGTCATTCCTTTATCAAAGTTTGGATTTAGATTTATAAATAAATCTTGTCAGGTTGTAATTGCTGCTCCCCCTGCCATTGTTATAGGAACAAGAGCTCCATTAATTAATATTTCAGCATTTTTAGTTAAATCAAGTGATCCACCTACTGATGTATATCATAATGGAGAATAAAAGGCATGGTGTAATCCAAATGGCACCAATGCTCTTTCTATATAGCCAAAAATAAATGAATTAAATCCATATAAATTTGATCCTAATCCTTCACCAATAATATTAAATAAAATTCCTATTAATGGTCAAATTATTAAAAATATTAATGTTATTGGGAAAAATACTAAGAAAACCATGATTGGTACAAATCTGATTCCTGAGAAAAATCCAATTATAGCTGGTAATTGAATATCTTTAAAGCGATTATAAACCGCCGAAACTGTAAATCCTACAATAAATCCACCAAAAATGGATGAAGATAATGAGGTTATTCCAAGGGACGTACTAACTAAAGAGCTAGGTAATCCTGCTCCATTAGAATATTCGCCCAATGATCCTGGTAAATAAAAAAGTAAATTATATCCAATTAATTTACCATCTTTTAAAACAGGATTTAAAAGTGCGGCTTGTAATCCTGAAAAAACTAAAAAACCAATTAAAGCTGCAAGAGCCGCTGGTCCAGAGTCTTTTGTAAAAGCTATTGCTATTGCAACAGCAAATAAAACGGGTAGTGCTCCAAAAATTACATCACCTGGTATTTTTAAAAAATTACCAAATGTTGCTAAAGCTAAATTAGAACCCGCTCCCGTCGCTATTGCGGCACCAATACCTAAAAATAATCCAGCAATAGGAAGCATTGCAATAGGAAGCATCAAACCTTTAGAAAGTTTAGCTATGAATTCCTTTACATTACCTTTATTTCTATTGCTTGCTTTATTTTTAAAAGCGCGAAGCATATTTTTCATAAGGTTCCTTTCTATAATTTTATTTTATTGTTTGAAAGGAAAAACAAAACACATGATGCCCGAAATTGAAAATACAATAATAAGGGCAACTAATCAAAAAACTTTATTTTTAACAAAAAAAGAAATTAATCAACTTATTTTTGTTTTTTTGATTTCTGTTTCATAATTTCCATTCATAAAATGTTTTATTAATATAAATAAAAAAAATAAAGATAATAATACTAATAAAGTACCCATTATATAAAAAAATACTTCCATTATTTCTTTCCCTTTTTTTTAAAATATTAAAAATAAAATTATTATTTATATATAAATTTTTATTATATATATTAATATAATACTACTTATTTAAAATCTAATTTATTATTTTAAAAGGTTCTCCATCAATTCAAACAACAGAACCTACAAAAACCTTTGTATTTCTACCTAAAGGTTTTTTTTCATCAATTAAAATATTGTGTGTTTCAAGAAAATATTTAGCTCCACCACCTGTATCAATGATGTTCATTTTTTTTATAAGTTGACCTATTTTAATAAATTCTCCATGTATCTTAACTTCCATTTTTTAAATCCTTTGTGGTGCTATTATTTGTTTTAATGTAGGAATTTCACTACAAAATAAAGTAATTCTTTCAATCGGACCATTCATCAATATTGTAAGATCTCCTTCACAAACCGAAATCGCTTCTTTTAAAAACTTATAAGAAACAACAATAACTGTTTTTTCTCCCTCATATTTAAAGTTTTCAATATATATTTCTGTTCTTCCTATTTCTTCCTTAAAAGAAGTTATTTTTATTTTGTTTTCATCAGAAATTGTTATTGTTAGATTATTTGTAACTTCTGTAGAAGAAGAAATAACTGCTTTATTTATCGCATCAAGCAATTCTTTTTTAGAAATTACTAATTTTCTTGAAAAATCTTTTAAAAAGATATTACTTAAATCAATGTATGGAGCATCAATTATTTTTGATTGATAAATAAATCCGTCTTGCACAATATTAATTTTGTAATCATTAATATATAAAATAATTTTTTCGCTTTCTTTTGTAGGAACAATATCTTTTAATGCTTTTACAGCAATAGTAATATCTATATTTTCATTTCCTTCCATTTCTTTAATTTCAATTTCTTGTGTTGAAAGACGAAAACTATCTGTTGCAGAAAAAGTTAATTTATTTTGTGTGGTCTTTAAATTAATACCATTCAAAATAGAACTTGTATTTATCGAATTAGCTGCAAAAGAAACATTTTTGATACATTCTTTAAAATCTTTATATGATACTTCTATTTGTTTTCCGTATAAGATAAAATCAATTTCAGGATATTCTTCCCCATCTTGAGTATTTAAAAAAAATGTATTACCATTATTTTTAATAACAAGTTCTTTTGAAAATAAAGAAATTTCAACTTTTCCTTCACATTTTTTTAATGTATTTAAAAACATTGTAGAAGATAACAAGAATTTTCCATTTCCTTCTATATTTATATCTTTATTGTTATTTAAAGAAAAATCTTTTTTTATTGAAATTATTGAGTTAGAACCAATGATGGTCATCTTTTCATCTTTAATATCAAAAAATATATTTCTCAAGGGAAGATAAGCATTATTCGAATCAATAGCTCTTGCAATTTCTTCTAAAGAATTTAAAAGCAAATTTTTGTTTGTAGTTATTTTCATTTCTATAATTATAAACAAAATAATTCATCTTTAAATGATTCTAAAATTAAAAGTTATTTTTTTATTTAGAATTCATTAATAATAATGTCTGTGGAAAATGTGGATAACTATTATTTATTCCTAATTTTAAGAAGAAAAATGAGTAAATTTGATGTTGATAAGTTTTTTATAAAGAAAATAATTTTTGAAAATTATTTAAAGAGAACAAAAAAACCACCAAACACAACACTTCCCGATATGGCTGCTACATTTCTGTCCTGACCAAATTACAGGGTTATTGTTTTGATGGCATAAATATTATATAATAAAATTTAACTATTCAAAATTAGGTTTTTTAAGTAGTTTAAACATATTATTTTTATATATTTCTACACCTGGTTGATTAAATGGATTAACTTCTAGTAAATAACCACTCATAGCTACAGCAACTTCAAAGAAATAAATTAGTTCTCCAAAAGAATATTCATCTAATTGAGAAACAGTTATTTCTATACATTTAACATTTCCGATTTTAGAATGAGCAGCTAATGTTGCTTCGGCAGCTATTTCATTTATTTGGTGCAAACTATTATTGATTAAGTAATTTAATCCATCTAAATTTTCTCTATCCTCCACTATTTGAAGATCAATAAGAGGTTTTTCAACAAGCAAAACAGTTTCAAATAATACTTTTGATCCTTCTTGAATAAATTGACCAATTGAATGAAGATCAGTTGAAAAAATAGAACCAACAGGAAAAATTCCTTTTTGTAATTTTCCTTCAGATTCTCCAAAAAGTTGTTTTCATCATTCAATAAAGTAAAGTAAATTTGGTTCATATCCTATAAAAACTTCTACAGGTAATTTACTTTTTTTATATAAATTATATCTAGTAACGGCATATTTATAAGCATCATTATCTTCTAAATTTTCTGCTCTATAATTTTTATAACCTATTTGAGCGCCCTTCATAATTGATTTAATATTTATACCACTACAAGCAAAAGGGAATAATCCAACTGCTGTTAAAACAGAAAAACGGCCCCCAATATTATCAGGAATTACAAACATTTCATAACCTTCATTTTTAGATAAAGTAAATAATGCTCCTTTATTTGCATCGGTTGTTGAAATTATAAAATCTTTAGCATTATTAATACCTATTTTATCTTCTAATAATTTTTTAAACATTCTAAATGCAATAGCGGGTTCAGTTGTTGTTCCTGACTTAGAAATTACATTAATAGCAAACTTTTTATTTTCAACATATTTTAGTTTTTGAGCAAGATCTGTTGAAGAAAAAGATGTACCGGCAAAAATAACCTCCATTTTTCTTTCATTTTTAGAAGGAAGGTTTCCTAAAACAAAATCTATTCCAGCTTTAATTCCTGTAAAAGATCCACCTATTCCAATAACTACTAAAACTTCAATCCCATTTTTAATTAAAAAATTAGCTTTATTTTCTATTTTTTTAAATTCATCTTTATTAAAATTTTCGGGAAGATCTTTCCATCCTAAAAATTCATTACCTTCTCCTTCCTCTTTTTCAATTTTATTATGAATTTCATAAACAACTTTTTTATAGTTGTTTAATTCTTCTTTACTTATTATATTTTCAACATTTATTTTTATTGAACTCATGCTTTAATTTCTCCTTTGGTAAAATTTAATAAATTTTTAAATCCTTTTTCTGTTTCTTTGATATCAAACGAAAAGGGATTTTTTAAAAATAAAGGCCTTTCATTTTTGAAATCTAAATAAAAGGTCTTATTTTTTATAAAAAGAATTTTCATTGTAAGTTCGTCTCCGATTTTAAAAGTGTTATTTAAATTAGAAACAAAATAATCTGTTATTTTACTTATATGTAAAAAACCCGTATATTCTTCATCAATATCAAATAAAATTCAATTACGATTAACTTCACTTACTTTTCCGAAAATAATATCATTATTTCTTTTCATAATATTTATATTATCATATATAAATATTAAATTATTTTTTTAGGACTAATTCCAATAAAAACAGCACCATAACCGGTGTGAATTGTAGTTGAAGCACAAGCTTTTTTTATAAAATCAACTTTAATATTCAATGATTTAAAAATCTTTTCAACTTCTTTTAAAATTTTTTCATCTCATGCATAAACAATAGTTAAATTAAAGTTATCAATACTAAATGAAGGACCCTTAATTTCTTTTATATAATCATTTAATTTATTAATAACCTTTTTAACAGCTCCATTAAATGTTCTACTTATTCCAGATATTTTAACTCCATTAAAAATTTTAATTAACAAAAAAAATCTTGATGAAAGAAATTTCTTAATTCCAATTAAACGACCATTTCTTGCAAAAGAAGAAAGTTCTGAAGGAATAATAAAACCTAAACAATTTTTATTTTGTTCTTCTAAATAATTAGTAATTTCTTTCATTAAATTTTTTTCTTTAGGTAGGGTTTCTGATAAATTTAAAAGATAATCAACAACAACTAAATATTGTTCTGATACAAAATGATTATCAAAAGCTAAAATATTTGTTTTTTTACCTTTTTCTTTTTTTAAATTTTCTAATTTAGCAGTAAAAACAGAATATGTAGAAGAAAGATTAGAATTTATAAAAAGACAAACTACATTTTCATATTCATCTAAAACTTTATTAGCTACTTCCTCAATACTCGTACTTACTGGCAAAGAAGTTTTAATATCATTATTTTTATCAATAATTTCTTCAATAACAGGATCTTTATCTTTTCCTTCTAAAATTTGTTTACCATTTATAAAAATTTGAAGTGGAAGAAAAAAAACATTTTCATAATTTTCTTTAAAAAATTTTTCTGTTTTTCCCGAAAAGGAATCAAGAATAATAGCCAATTTTTTCATATGTTAAATTATACCACTTTATTTTTTAGGTCAATATTTAATTTTATTCCCTCAAACTTTTTAATTATAAAAAAACCTTTTCCAATTTTATTCGTTAATCTATTAAAAACTTGGTCAAAAACCCTTGTTTCATCTCTAATTTCAACTTTTCAAACTTTTTTATAAATTTCACATCTTTTTAAAAAAGAATTTTCATTTTTATTATAATTTTGAATCAAAACTTTCATTAAGCAAGTTTCTTTTTTGGTTAAATTAATTTTAATATTATTAATATATAAAACAAATTTAAGACAGTCTAAAATTAATGGACCAGCATAAAAAGTATTATTTTTATTATGTGAATCTCATTTCCTTCTTAAAATAGAAAAAATCTTTCATTTTAAAAATCTCTCATCCTCATTATCAATTATTAGATCGTCCGCTCCTAATTTTAAAAGTTCAATCATTTTTTCGTTATCTAAAAAATCTTTTTTAATAATTCAAGAAAAAAAGAAGTCTTTATTACTTAAATGAAGTTTTGAATACATATCTAAATTAAAAATAGAAATTAATTCTTTTTTATAAAAAACAAATAAAAAATCTACTCTAATTACATTAACAAAATCTAAAAAACTTTTTGTATTTATATCATTAAAATCAAGAAAATAAAGATTTATTAATAATTGTTCTTGAGAATATTCTAAATATTTTTTTATATTTGTAATTGAATGTTGATCACAAACAAAAAAAACATTCAAATTTTTATAAGACATAAAATTAATTATATATATATCATTTTAATAATTTTTAAGATTTAGTAATTTCTTTTTGTAAAGGGGGTTGTAATTCTTTAATATCATCTACAAAAATAATACTTGTAGTGATTAAAGGACGTCTTCTTTTTGTTCTATAAAAAAACGGAACAAGCCTTTCTTTTATTATTTTCTTTAATTGGTTTGTTGTATATGTCTCATCATTTTTAATTTTATTTAAAATAGAACCATAAACAAGTTTTCTTGTCTCAATTATTATATCCATTGAATTTTTAATATATAAGGTTCCCCTTGTAATTATTTTTGGTCTTTGAACAATTTTCTTTTCTTGTTTATTAATAAAAACAATTACATGCACAAAACCATTTTCTCCCAAAACAGTTCTTTCATTTAAAAGTTTAGTTGTTAATGTTGAAGCAATATCTCCATCAATATATACAGGACTTGACTCTCTTTTTTCTTCTGATAATCAAATTTTATTATTTTCCATGTAAAAAACTTCACCTATTTTGGAATTAAAAACATTTTTTGGATCAACACCACATTCTATAGCTGTTTTTCCATGAACAACTGACATTCTATATTCTCCATGATAAGGGAAAAAGTATTTAGGTTTTGTTAATGCAAATATTTTTCTATGTTCATCTTGATAAGCATGACCTGAAGTATGAAGATATCCATCTACACCGTTTTCTTTTATATCAGCCCCTAATTTAAATAATTTATTTATTAATAATTCTATTTTTAATCTGTTTCCAGGAATAGGAGAAGAAGAAAAAATAACAATATCTTTATTTTTAATTTTTACTTGAGGGTGTTTATTTTCTCCCATTTTAGCAAGAGCGGCCATTTCTTCACCTTGAGAACCGGTAGTTAAAATAAGAAGTTTATTTTCTTCAATCGAATCAATTTTTTTTCTATCAATAAAAACACTATCTTTAATATTAATATGACCTATTTTTCTCCCTATTTTTATTCCTTTAACCATTGCTCTTCCAAAACAAACAACTTTTTTATCTAATTCTTCTGCAAGTTCAATAATTTTTAATATTCTAGTAACATTTGAAGCGAAAGAAGTTAAAATAACTTTTCCCTCAGCTTCTTTTATATATTTTTTTATATCTTGTAAAATATCTTTTTCAGAAGGAGAGTGATTAGGTCTCATTGCATTAGTAGAATCGGAAAATAAAGCAGTTAAACCTTGATCACCAATTAATTTAAGTTTGTCAAAATTTGTATAATTTCCTATAGGAGAGTAGTCAAATCTAAAATCTCCAGTAAACATTATGCTTCCATTTGGACAAGTAAATCGAATTCCAAATGCATCAGGAATTGAATGCTGAGCAGTTCAAAAATCAACCTTCATAGTTCCAAATTCATAAGTATCTTCTTCTTTTATTTCAATAAATTCTGGTTTAAAATCTATTTTTGCTTCTTCAAATTTACTTTTAAGAAATTCAATTCCTATTCTTGGGGCAAATATTTTTTTTATATTAGCATCCTTTACTAAAAAAGGAATACCACCCATATGATCTTCATGTCCGTGTGTTAAAAAAATACCAGCTATTTTATTTTGATTTTCCTTTAAATAACCATAATTAGGAATAATTCCCTTGATTCCACTAATAGAAATATTTCCAAATTTTATACCAGCATCTAATATAAATATTTGATCATCATGCTCAATTATGGCAGTAGATTTTCCAATTTCTTGCATTCCACCTAATCCATAAAATTTAGTTATTCCCATTCTAAATCCCTTCTTTTTATATATTTTTTGAATTATTAAACAAAACAAAGTACATAAATATTTAAAATATTAAATTTTAAAGTCAATAAATATATTATAACAAATTTAAGTCTTTTTCCTTGGTTCATTTGTTTTTTTTATCAATTCTATCAATAAATAATTTTCCTTCTAAATGGTCTAATTCATGTTGAATAACAATAGCTAAATAACCATAAGCATCAATTATTATTTTTTTATTTTGATAATAAGAAAAAGCCTCTAATTTTATATGTCCGGCTCTTTTTACATAACCTGCTTGATTAGGAATATTTATTCCTACAGATAAACAACCTTCTCCAGTGGAAAGAGCTGTATTAAAATCTGATAAGCCTAAAACCCTAGGATTTATTAAAACATCAGAAAACAAAACGGAATTATCAGGATTTAAAATATGGACAAAAAACATATTTTTTAAAATACCATATTGAACAGCCGCTACTCCGACAGCTGGTCTAAATTTAGATCCTTTTTTAATTGAATCAGTAACGTGATAAATCATTTTTTTAGCAAGTAATTCATCTTCTTCACTAAGAGGCAATAAAACATCCAAAGATTTTTGTCTTAAAACTTTTTCAGGTAATTGAACAATGTTAATTTTATAAATCATTATAATTTATTATAATATATAAATATATGTTAGACATTAAAAAAATACAAAAAGAAATTGATGTAGTTATTGAAGAACTTAAAAAGAGAAAAATATCAAAAGATATATTAATTTCTTTATCAAATAGAATCAATGAAAGAAACAAAATAATAAAAGAACTTTCTGAAATTCAACATCAAAGAAATAGAACAACAAAAGAAATAAGTATAAATTTAGAAAATAAGGAAAATAAAGAAAAACAAAAAGAATTTTTTATTAAGGCTTCAAAACAAAAAGAAGCAATATTAAAATTAGAAAAAAAACTAACAAAGATGGAAGAAGAATTAAAAGAAGAACTTTTTTATATTCCTAATATATTAAATTCAAAAGTTCCTTTTGGAAATGATGAAAATGATAATATTGTAATTTTTGAAAAAAACAAGTTAGGTAGAGGCTTAGTTAATAATATTATTCCTCACTACGAAATAGCAACAAAAAAAGATATTTTAGATATTCCAAGAGGAGTTAAAATTTCTGGAACAAGATTTCTTTTCTATAAAGGAATAGGAGCGAGATTAATTAGAGCTCTTGAAAATTTTATGTTAGATGAAAATATAAAAGCAGGATATGAAGAATTATTACCACCACTTATAGTAAAATCACTAGCTCTAAAAGGAACTGGACAACTACCTAAATTTAAAGAAGATGTTTTTAAAATTGAAAATGAGGACTTATATTTAATTTCAACTTCAGAAATTCCTATTACTAATTACTATAATGATGAAATTTTAAATTTAGATAAACCAAAAAAATTTACCGCATATTCTCCTTGTTTTAGATCAGAAGCAGGATCTTCTGGAAAAGATACAAAAGGACTTATTAGAACTCATCAATTTAATAAAGTAGAAATTGTAAAAATTGTAAATAAAGAACAAGCATTTGAAGAATTTGAAAAAACTATTTTAGATTCAGAAAGAATATTAGAATTACTAGAAATTCCTTATAGAAAAATTCTTTTATGTTCAGGAGATACAGGTTTTAGTTCTTCAATAACTTATGATTTAGAATTATGATTGCCATCTGAACAAAGATATAGAGAAGTTTCTTCGATTTCATATTTTACTGACTTTCAAGCTAGAAGAGCAAAAATTAGATATAAAGATAATGAAGGAAATATTCAAATTGCCCACACTATAAACGGTTCTGCACTAGCTATTGATAGAGTTTTTGCGGCATTATTAGAATTGTATCAAAATGAAGATGGAACAATTTCAATACCTGAAAAATTACATCCATATATGAACGGAATTAAAGCTATTTAATGAAAATATTTTTTTTAAAAATAGGTAATACCAATATTTGTTTAAAAGAGTATAAAAAAAAACAAATAATAACAATTAAAAATAAAAACTTATATGAAAGCATTGATAAAATAAAGAAAAAGTTCTTAGAAGAAAAAATCAAAGTTTTTGTATGTTCAACAAATAAAAAAATTTTTACAAAAATAAAAGAGATTTTTCCTTTTGTAAAATTTTATTACAATAACAAAATAAAAAATAATATTGATTATAGTTTTATTAATAAAAACCAAATAGGAATTGATTTATATTATTCTATCGAATTTTTATCAAGAATAAAAAGCAATTTCTATTATTTTTCTTTTGGAACATTTTATGCTGAATGTTATATCGAAAATAAAAAATTAATAGGTATTAATATAATGAACTCTCTTTATAATGAATTAATTTTAATTAAAAATAATTCTGATATAAAAATAAACATTTCTTCTATTTATAATCAAATCAAAAAAAACGATTTAGAAAGTAAATTTGGACAAAATAATATCACTTCTATAATTAATGGACTATTTAAATTAAAAGAGAAATATTTTAAAAATAAAATAGCAAATAATGAATATTTTTTTAGTGGAAATGAAGGAAAGTTTTTTATTCCTAATGATAAAAATTATTTAGATAATATAGAAATAAAATCTCTTGAATTTTTTTATCAAAATAATTTATTAAAATAATTTTGTTTGATTGGTTTCATTTAATGATGAAAGAACACCAAGATCTCTTAATTTTTCAATATTAGTTTTATTTAAAAGAGTTCTTTCTGTTAATTCTTTTATTGAATAAAACTCTTTTTCTTCTCTGGCTTTAATTATTGATGAAGCAGCAGCCTCTCCTAAACCATCAATTGATATAAAAGGAGGAATTATTGAATTCTTCTCTTTATTTATTTTTCAATTAAAGGCACAAGATTTTTTTAAACAAATATTTTCAAAAACTATTCCTCTTGCAAACATTTCTAAAACAATTTCTAAAATTGGAATTAATTTTTCTTCCTTTGGAGTAATAGTTTTTTCTTTACTTCCTAATTTAATTTCATTAAGTTTATTAAATATTTCTTCTTCAGTTCCCATCATTGTTTTAATATCAAAAAAATCAGCTCTTGTAGAAAAATAAGTTGCATAATATTCAAGGGGATAATATAGTTTATATCAAGCAATTCTTCAAGCCATCATAACATATGCTGTTGCATGAGCTTTAGGAAATAAGTACTGAATTAAATCTAATGATTCAATATATCATTTAGGAACATTATTTAAAACTAATAATTGATTTTCTTCAGTTGTTAGTTTTATTCCTTTTCTAACTTTTTCCATTATTTGAAATGATTTAATAGGTTCAACACCACAACTTATTAAAAATGTCATAATATCATCACGACAGGAAATAACGTCTTTAATAGTTAAACCCCTTTTACTAATTAAATTTTCTGCATTTCCTTGTCAAACACCTGTTCCGTGAGATAAACCAGAAATAGAAATTAAATCAGCAAACGATTTAGGTTTAGCGATAGAAAGCATTTTTCTTACAAAGTTCGTTCCAAACTCAGGAATACCCATCGCTCCCGTTTCTTCAGAATAATATTTTTTATGTTTAAGTTTTAATTCTTTATTTGAAGTAAATAAAGAAAGAACTAAATCATCTTTAAAAGGAATTTCTTTAGCGTTTGTGTTTGTTAATTCTTCTAATAATTTTATAGCTGTAGGATCATCATGACCTAATAGATCAAGTTTTAATAAGTTATCATGGATAGAATGAAAATCAAAATGAGTTGTTTTTCATTTTTTACTTTCATCATTAGAAGGATAATTAATAGGTGTAAATTCTTCAATATCAAATTCGGAAGGAACAATAATAATTCCTCCTGGATGTTGTCCTGTTGTTCTTTTTGATCCAGATATTTTATTTGCTACCATATCAACATATGCTAATGATTTTTTTTCTTCCTTACCATTATTTCAATCCCTTACTAAAGAAAAGGCAGTTTTAGGTGCAATTGTACTTATAGTACCTGCTCTAAAACAATTATTTTCTCCAAATAAATTTTGAACTTCTTGGTGAATAATTGGTTGATAAACTCCTGAAAAATTTAAATCAATATCAGGAACTTTATCAGCATTAAATCCAAGAAAAGTTTCAAAAGGAATATTTTGTCCATCTTTTTCATAAGGTGTATTACATTTATTGCAATTCTTATCTTCTAAATCATAACCAGACCCAATATTTTCTTTTTTTCAATCAACAAAAATAGTATCTTTACATTGATTGCAAAAGTAATATGGAGGAAGAGGATTAACTTCTGTAATATTTAAAAGAGTAGCTACTATAGATGAACCAACAGATCCTCTAGATCCAACTAAATAACCATCATCAAGAGATTTTTTAACTAGTTTATAAGAAATTCAATAAACATCAGAAAAACCATATTTAATAATAGGTTCTAATTCTCTTTTTATTCTTTGCTCAATAAAAGGATTTAGTGGTTTTCCAAATTTTTTATAAGCATTTTCGTAAACTAAATTAGGAAGTTTTTCTTTTGAATTATCAAAATCAGGAGAATATAATTTATCTTTAACAATTACAATATTATCATCTATAAGTAAAGAAAATTTCTGCGAGTTTTTCACTACAATTTCATAAGCTAATTCTTTACTATTAAGAAATTCATATTCCTTAAGCATTTGCTTTGTATTTAAAAATAATTGCTTAGGATAAGAAGCATTTATATTCTTTTCATTATATAAATAATGTCTTCTTCCTTGCAACGATTTTGAATTAATATAAACTTCATGAAAAGAAGATTCAAATTCTCGATTATATCTAACATCACCGGTTCCTACAACTAATTTTCCTTTTTCTCTTGCTTCATATATTATTTTTTTTGTTATAGATATAAAATTTTCTTTATTTAACTCATCTTTTTCAAATTTATATTTAAATAAAGATAAGTAAGGAATAGAAATAAAATCACATAGATCAATAGTATTATTAATATCTTCTGTTGTTCCTGAAAAAATATGATCAATTATTTTAGAACTAATACCCATATAACCAATTAATAGGTCATCATCTTTTTGAATATCTTCTATAAATAATTTTGGTTCTGTTCCAAAAATACCATCAATATGAGCTTTTGAAACAAGTTTAAAAAGCTTTTTAAGACCATTTTGGTTTTTGGCATAAAAAGTCATTTCATGTCCTCTTTTTTTTGAAAAAAATATTTTTTCTTTTAAGTTTTCTAATTCTGAAAATGTTTCAATTTTTTTAATTTTTAAAAGAGATACTAATTTTATAAAAACTTGAGCTAAAACTTTTGCATCATAATCTGCCTTATGCGCAACTAATGAATTATATTCAACTCCTGTTTTTTTTGCTATCTTTTCTAATCTATATGAAGTTGAAGAAAAAAGAAAATAACTTAATGACATAGTATCAATTCATTGATTTTCAAATTTTTTCAAATTATATTTATATATTTTTTCCTTTATAAAACCAATATCGAATTTTGCATTATGAGCTACAAGGGTATAATCTTTACAGAACTCTAGAAACTTTATTAATCCTTCTTTTTCATCTAAACCACTAGCTAAATCTTCGTCTTTAATTCCAGTTAATGTTTTTGTTATTTCACTTAATGGTCTATCTATTTTTATAAAAAAAGATAATTGATCTATAATTCTTCCATTTTGTACCAAACAAGCACCAAATTGAATTATATTATCAAAAATAGGAGAAAAACCTGTTGTCTCTAAATCAAAAACAACAAATTTTTCTTGGGCTATTTCTCCTTCCTTTTTATTAAAAATAATTCCATTATTTTTATCAATTACATTTAATGTAACACCATAAAGAGGCTTTATTTTTTCTTTTTTACTTTTGAAATAAAATTCAGGAAAAGACTGAACAGAATTTTTATCAGCTATTCCAATTACTTTATGTTCTAAAATTTTTGCATGGTTAATATATTCTGTAGGAGTTTTAAAACCATCCATTGATGTCATATTTGTTCTTAAACAAATTTCAACTCTTTTTTCTTCAGAATCATCAACAATATTTTGAATTAAATCGTTTTCTTCTTGTTTTTCTATTGTTCTAATAGTTATAAAAGGAATTCCACGTAAATCAGAATTTTTTTTACCAACTATTTTATATAAAGAACCAATATTAACATTGTTCATCTCTTTTTCAGATTGACTATCCTTAGAAAAAAATTTACAGTGTATTGCTTCAGTAAAATCTGTTACTAAAAAATCAAAAATAGTTACACCTGTTTTTGTTACAAAAATCTCTTTTGATATAACTTCTCCTTTAATCATATTTAAAGGATCAAATGATTCATATATTTCGCTTATTTTAGAAAAAAATAAAGAATTATTTTGATATTGTTTTTTAATTACTTTATTTTTTACAGGTTCAATATTATTTTTTTTATTTAAAAGAAAATCTTTAATTTTATTTTCTTTTTCAATATAAATTTCTTTTTCTTGTTCTATTGTTTTATTCAAAAAATTAACTATTTCTAATTCAAAATCACTAAGACCAATTTCTATTAAAATTTTAGAAATTTTATCATAATTTTTTTCTCAGAACAAGTTTATTTTTTCTTCAAAACACTTAATTATTATTTTTTTTTCATCTAATATTAAATTAATATTTGAAAATAAAACATAATCATCAAACAATAACTTAAAATTCTTTTTTGCAAAAAAACAAAGATATTTATAAATAATTTCTTTATTTAAATTATCTCTTTTAAAAGACATATTAAATATTATTTTTTCGGAAAAAAGTTTTTTTGATTTTTTTAAAAATAATTCTAAATCTTTAATTTCTGGATAACAACTAAAAAAAATATTAACAACAAAAGCTTCGTTTTCATTTAAAAAAGCACTTGTTATAATAGTTTTTTGCAAATATAAAGGAATCTCTCAATTGATTTCTTTACAAAAATTTAAAAATGAATTTTCCATATTATTTATTAATTATATTAAATTAAATAATATTATTAATTTTTATTTTGAACAATATTAAACTGTAGGATTAGGTGTTGGTTCTACTGATGGAACTGTAGCTTCTGGAGCAAATAATGAAGATGAAATTCCAAAAGCAACAGGAACTTCTTTAGTATCTATTCATGAAATAGTAATTTTAACAAATCCACCTAATTCTTCGGCAATTACGTCTTTAATTTTAGCAACTTCTTCAGGAGTAAATGGAGTTAAAAGGATTGACGCTCCTGGAGTTACAAAAAATTTAGTAAAATTAGGTTTATCTGGAGTAACGGCCGTTGTAAATAAAGGTAAAAATTCTGATTTTTTAACTTTTAAAATATTAGCTGCATTTAATTCATATGATCTTGTTGGAGGAGTTGTAGGTTTTAAAAATGTATTTACTGAAATAGATGGAACAGTAAAAATAGTATCTGCTGTTATAACTTGTCTTTTAGGTGTTACTAAATGTTTTCAAATATCATTAAGTGTAATTTGGTAACCAACTAAAACACCACTATTATTTAGATTTTCTTTTTTATTTAAAGAACTAACTCTATCAAAAATACCTATGTCGTCATCTTCATCTGCATCTTTTTCCCCTAAAAAGAATTCTTTAAGGTCTTTAAGATCAATATTAGGATTAATAGTACTTGCTCCACTAATGCTTTCTTTAATGCTTGCAATTTCATTACTATTAATATATGCTGGTCTTAATTCTCAATTAATTACTTTTGATTGAGTTGTTTGTTGATCTCTTGTATCTGTTTCTACTGTATAAGATACATTTAATTCAAACATTCTATTCCCATTAGTAGCAGCTTCAAGTTCTTTATTAACTTTAACACTTAGAAGCTCTATTTCAGTGATACCTGTTTCAATTTCGTATACTTCATAAAAATCTGAAAGAACCTTAGTAAAATCATTTTGTAAATCAGTTACTGTGAAATTTGTTTTACTAAAAAAACCTTCTTTTAACATTTTTTCTGCATTTATATTTATATTGGCATCTACAACATTAACTTTTTCTCCCGCTCTTGAAATTGGGGCAATTATACTTTCAAAAGATGAAGTTTTTAAATTTGCTCCAAAATTAACTTTTCCTGAACTACATGAAGTTGTTATTAATGGGATACTTAACCCTATTAAACTTAAACTTGTTATTCCTAATAATATTTTTTTCATTTTTTCTTCTTTCATTACTCTATGTAAATTTTTGTATTGTTTAACTAAGTATTTTACTCCTTTTTTATAGTTTTTAATATTTTTTATCTATTCATAAAAAATGTCAAGTATTTTTGCTTGACAGTTAAAAAAAGTGTATAATAAAAATATTAATTTTTTAAATAAAATATATAAGGAGAATAGATGGTTAAATTAAGATTAAAAAGAATGGGATGTAAATTTAATGCTTTTTATAGAATTGTTGCAGCTGAATCTAAAGCACCAAGAGATGGACGTTTTATAGAAGAATTAGGTTATTTTAATCCTATTTCAAATGAATTAAAACTAGAAAAAGATTTAATTTTAAAATGATTAAGAGAGGGTGCACAACCTACAAGCGTTGTTAAAGATCTTTTTAAAAAGGAAAAAATTTGAGCAGAGTTTATGAATGAAAAAAATAATAAACCTAAAAAAACATCAACAAAACCTAAAACTACTAAAATAAAAAAAACTAAATAAAAAGGAGAAAAACAATGATTAATGAAAAACTAGCAAAACTTGATGTTTTACAAACTCGAAAAGATTTTCCAAAATTCAAAGTTGGAGATAATATAAAAGTTCATGTTCGTATAAAAGAAGGAGAAAAAACTCGTATCCAGATATTTGAAGGACTTATTATAGCAATGAAAAATAGTGGATTAAGAGAAACTTTTACAGTAAGAAAAATTTCTTATGGTATTGGTGTTGAAAGAACATTCCCAATTAATTCGCCAAATATATCTCAAATTGAATTAGTAAGAAGAAATAAAATTAGAAGAGCAAAACTATATTACATGAGAGATTTAACAGGAAAAGCTACAAGATTAAAAGAAATAAGAATAAAAAAAGGAGAATAAATGAAAAGAACTTATCAACCTAATAAGCGAAAACATGCTAAAGTTCATGGTTTTCGTGAAAGAATGAAAACAGCTAATGGAAGAAAAGTATTGGCAGCAAGAAGACTTAAAGGTCGTAAAAAATTAACTGTTTCAGACGAAAAATAATTTTATGTCTAAGTTGAATATTTTAAAAAAAAATTGAGAATTTCAAAGTATTTTAAATACAAAAAAACAAATAGTATCTCAATATTTAATTTTATATTATCAACCAACAAACCAAAATTTTGTAATAGGAATAAGTATTCCTAAAAAATTTGCAAACGCAGTAAAAAGAAACTATTTAAAAAGGCAAATTAAAGTAATAATTAAAAATAGTAATTATTTTAGTTTAAAATATAGAGTAGTTTTAATTATTAGAAAGGATTTTATTAATTTAACCTTTAAACAAAAAGAAGAAGCAATTTTGAAATTAATAGAAAGACTAACATTAAATGGCAAAAATAAAAAGATCATCTAAATACGATTTTTTTAAAAATGATAAAGACCCAGATAAAAATGAGAAAAAATCAGCTAAAAAAATATTTAAAAATATTTTTAGATGATTTAAAATTGTCATTTATATTTGTTTGGGTGGTATTTCATTAACGGGTTGCATTCAATCATTTGTCGTTAGAACTTCTTCAACTGTTGGTTCTGGTCTTGAAATATATAGAAGTGAAAACGAAATTTCTCCTTTCGTTAATACTTATTTTATTCAAGAAGAGTTAGATAAAGATGGAAATATAAAATCCCAAAAACTTTTAATCAATACTAAGGATAATTTTCTTCTTAAAGATCAAAAAGAAATTGAAGCCATTCATAAGCAATTAACATTAAATAATGTTAAATATTATGGTCAATACGGAAATCATTCTTCTTCCTTAAGAATTGTTAATAATAAAGGTAAAACTATTTCTAATACACTAGATATAACATCTGTATCTCCGGAAGAAGATTTATTAACAAGAGGAGCATCTTGATCAAATAATTCAAATTCTAATAATAATATAATAATATTAAATAGTATTTATTTGAATGCATTAAATGAAGATCCTTTTAGTGAATATCAACTTGCAAATGAAATAATAGAAATTCCTATTTTTGTTCAAAAAAGACCTATTGAAAAACCAACAGATAAAACTGAATTAGCATCTTATAATAATCCAGTAGTTGCCATAGGGAATAAATCATGAAAACCATTTTTACCTAATCCTGCTAATCCCGCTGAATATAAACTTGTAGTAATTTCTGATAAAGAAAATTCAAAAGGGAAATATATTGATCCTTGAAATGACAAACCAATTGATCAAAATACTCAAGAAGGAAAAGATAGAATTAAACAATTTAAATATAATTTTGAATTTGAAAAAGTTATGTTAAAAATAAATGTTGCTGATTCAGCAGCTTCTAAATTTGCAAGAGATTATCTGCAATCATTAGCAAATGTTATGATTCAATTCAAACAATTTGAACACTTTGATGCTCAACTTCCAAATACATCACCAGTTGATCCAAGTCAAACTATAATCCCTGTAAAAAGATTTCAAAATTTAACTAATTTAAAAGATATTCAAACTCCACCAAACAACACAACAATTGTTAATGAACAAAATTTATATAATACGGAATTAAAAACAGCAATAGAAACATATTTAACTCAAATATTAGGTATAATTGCAAATACTGGATTTAATTTCAAACAACTTAATTTTTCAGGAGATGAACCAGATGCATGGACTACACCAAGAACTTTAGCATTTTTACCTAAAGAAAGTTTCAATCCATCTAATTATTTAATTAATGCATCTCCAGAACCACAAAAACCAATTCTTTCATTTTCAGATGCATGATCATTGGGTCCATTTTATGGTTTAGTAGTTTATCCAATTGGAAAATTAGTTCAAGATTTAGCTTACTCAATGCCTAACTTAAATGGTTTCGAATCAGTGTTATCGATAGCTATATCAGTTATTATTGCAAGATTATTTACATTAATAGTTACTTATAAATCTGCATTTGCTCAATCTAAACAAGCAGCATTAGCTCCTAAAAAAGCAAAGATAGATGCAAAATATGCAGCATATAAAGGCAATAAGACAATGGAGCAAAGGAAGCGACAAGAAACTGCTGAGTTATACAAGAAAAACGGTATAAGTATGGTAACCCCTCTTCTTTCAGTATTAGTATCTGCTCCTATATTTCTTGCCATGTGGAGAATTGTTCAAGGAATTCCGCTGCTTAAAGCTACAGAATGATTAGGAATAAACTTCTCTTCATTATCATATCAAGAATTATTTGGAGGGGCTTGACAATATTTACCATTAATTTTATTAGCAGCAATAATTCAAGCCGGTTCTCAATTAGTACCTAGACTTCTTAATAAAAAAAGAGTTTCTGAAAGAGCAAACGTTGCAGAAAAAGAAGCACTTAAAAAAGCTAATAAAACTCAAAATATAGTAATGGTTGTATTTGTATTTATGGCACTTATTTTTGAAGCTGGTATTCAAATATACTGAATTGTTGGAGGAATTTGAATGATGTTACAATCAATGCTTATTCACCATATTCAAAAAACAAATTTCTTTAAAGAAAAACTAATTAAATATGTTTAAAAATTAAAACTATAATTTTATTATTATAGTTTTTTTTATATAATTTTTATAACGATGACTAAAATAAAAATAAACTTTCTTACAATTTTTCCCAATTACTATCAACCCTTTCTAAATGAATCTATAATAGCAAAAGCAATTAATAAAGGAATTGTTGAAATAAATGTAGTTGATTTTAGAAACTTTTGTTTAGATAAACATAAAAAAGTTGATGATGAAATTTATGGTGGGGGAACTGGAATGCTCTTAAAAATAGAACCAATTGATTTAGCTCTTGAATCTCTTAGTGAAAAAGGTAAGGTGATTCTTATTTCTCCACAAGGGAAAAAAATGAATCAAAAAGAAGCTATAAGATTATCAAAAGAAAAAGTAATAACCTTTATAGCTGGTAGATATGAAGGTTTTGATGAAAGAGTTTCCTCTCTTGTAGATGAAGAAATTTCTTTAGGAGATTTTATTTTAACAGGAGGAGAACTTCCTTCAATGGCAATCGCAGATTCAATTATAAGATTAGTTGATGGGGTAATTAAAGAAGAATCGTATAAAAACGATTCTTTTTATAATAATATATTAGATTATCCTCAATATACAAGACCTGCAGAGTATAAAGGAATGAAAGTTCCAGAAGTTCTTTTAAATGGAGATCATAAAAAAATTGAAAAGTGAAAACAAGAAAAATCTATAGAAAATACTAAAAGAAAAAGACCTGATTTATTATAATTTTTGTAAATTATAAAAATAAGAAATACCTTGTTCTAAATCGGCTTCAATTATTTTATCTAAGGCAGAAGAAGCAATTATTCTATTTAAACTACAAAAAATAATTTTATATTTCCCAGCAACTAAATCATCGGGATAATTTATAAGTTTAATATATCCATTGTTACTTCAATTTATATGAAGAATTCCATGATAAACTAAATCACCAATTTCAATTTTAATATTATATATTCCCGCATGGGGAATAATGTTTTTTTTATCAAAATTTATTCTATTAAAAATTACTTCAAAGTAATCTCCAAAATTTCAAACAAGAAGTTTATTTGCTAAATTAATTTCTCCATATGAAATTAATTCTTTTATTCTTGTTGAAGATATTTTAACATTGTCGAATAAATCTAAATCTAGAATTAATGTTTTATAATTTTTAGCTACATCCTTAGAATTTCATTGTGCATTCACTCCAAGTCGATAATCTTCTCCACAAATAAATAAATTAGCACTATATATATTTTTAAGATTATCCAAAAAATCCTTAGCTTCCCTATTTTTAATTTGATTAAAATCAAGTAAAATAACAAAGTCAATTTTAGATAGAAAAAAACAATCAAGCATATAATCAAGACTTGCTGCTTTTTTATCATTTTTTCTAAATACTTCTTCTACGTTTGAAAAAGTAATAATACCTATTTTTTGCTTTTCATTTTTAACTTCTAATGCTTTATCTAACAGAGTTTTATGACCATTATGAAATAATTCAAAAGCACCTAATAAAATAATACTTCCATCTTTTAATTCTTTAATTTTTTTTGTTTCATTATATTTATAAACATTCATTATATCATTCCAAGTTTTTCTAAAAAATCAATTACTCCATCTTCACTAACGGGTTTATCAGTAATTTTATTTGCTATTTTTTTAACTTCATTAACTCCATTTTTCATTGCAACGCCAAGACCCACTTCTTGAAGCATTTCTATATCATTTTCTCCATCACCAAAAGCTATAATTTGTGATTTATCAATTCCAATTATTTGACTTAAGTCAATAATAGTTTTAGCTTTATTAACTCCAATATTTGATATAAAAAAACCATTAAATCAGCTTGCTTGTAAATTTAATGAAGAATTTGTTTCTTCAAAAAATTTTTTCGTTTCATTTTTTAGATTATTACAACTAGAATTAATTGTAATAAGTGAAAAACTTTCTTCATTAATTTTATTTTTTGCTTCACCTAAATCTCTATAAAATTCTTTATAACCTTTTCAAAATCAATGATCCCTTAAAATTTCCTTATTTTTTACAAATACACATTTCCCTTCAGAAAGAATAATATTAGATATTTTATGTTCATATTTTTTATTATCTAAAATATTTTTTTTATAAGATAAAAAGTCTTCAATTTTTATAGGATTATTAATTATTTTAATTTCATTTTCATTTTCTTTTTTAATGCAAAAAGAACCATTGGCTCCAATGAAATAATTAGTTTTTAAATCATTTCAAACATTGCCAATAGAAATTTCATCTCTTCCTGTTGCTAGAACTACAATATAACCATTTTTCATTAATTTTTGTATTCCATCTTTTGTTCTTTTAGAAACAGTTTGGTCGCCATGATTTAGTAATGTTCCATCAATATCAAATATAACCATTTTATACATATTTTTTATCCCCTTATTTATTAATAATTATTTCATTAACTATATTTGAAAAAACTTTTCTTTTTATAATTTTATCATTTTCAACTAGTATAAATGCAAAGTATGAATTTTCTCAAATTAAACCATTTATTCCATTTTTTAAATTCCATTCTTTCTTTATAAAACCATTCATAAAAAACTTAACTTCTTCTACATTTGAAAAATTAATTGTTTTAAATGAGAATAATAAACTATAAGGAATTGGTTTTTCTAAAAATTCATTACCTATTCCATTTACAATAGTTCTTTCAAGATTACTCATATAGCAACCACATTTTAATTTTTGTCCTATATCATAAATTAATGATCTTATATATGTTCCATTTGAAACCTCTACAGAAAAAGAAAAAGATTTTTTATCATAATGTAGAAGTTCGATATTAAATATTTCTATTGGTGATGGTTCAAAAACAAAATCTTTTCCTTTTCTTGCTAGTTCATATCCTCTTTTACCATTAATTTTTTTAGCAGAAAATTTTGGAGGAATTTGTAAGCTTTTTCCCAAAAAAGAATTTAAGCATTCATTTAATTCTTCTTTTGTAGGGATATAATTAGAAAAGGGAATTATTTCTCCTTCACTATCATATGTATCAGAAATAGAACCAATAACAGCTTCTGCAATATATTTTTTTGTTTTATTTTCTATAAATTCTAAAATTTTTGTATCATTTTCTGTAGCAACCAAAAGAAGACCTGATGCAAGCGGATCTAATGTTCCTGAATGACCAATTTTTTTATAATTATTTTTTCTTGAAAAATCTTTAATAGCCTTAAAAGAAGATAAACCCTTTTCTTTTTTAATTACAGTTATCATTTTATTTTTTAATTTTTAATATAGGAAGATTTAAGTCTATATATATATCTTTTTGAAGTTTTTTATTTTCACCTTTTGCAAAATAATCTTTTCAACCAGAACTACTACTAAAAGAAGTTAAAGAATCTTTTGTTGATAACTTTATAAAAAATTTATATTGATCATTAGCAACTTTTTTCATGTCTAAAGCAAAAAATTTTCTTGTTTGTTTTTCTTTTGAAGAAACATAACCACTTTCTACTATATTATCATTTTCTAAATAAAGATTAAAGTTTGATTGAATAGGAACGGAAATAATTTTTCTATTAGCATTGTCTCAATATCTAGTTGTACTTTGATATTGAAAATATTTTCGAGCAAGCTCTTTTCTTTCTGTGGTTGGTTGACTATTAATTATTTTTTCTTGGTCACTATTAAGACTTACATTTCTATATATTGAAACAGGTTTTTCTATTCCTTTTTCATCTTGGAAAAGACTTAATAATTGAGAACCTTCTTGAATTTGATAAGAATATTCTCATCAATATTTAGGATTTATAGAATTAATTTCATAATTATTTAATATTTTTATTTCAATATTAATAATACTGTCTATTAATTTTTGAAGATTAACAAAAGTTTGAGTATCTTTTCCGCTATCAGTTGAGTTTCCAGGAGTATCATCGTCAATCATCTTTTCATATGCTCTATAATTCTCATCAATATTTGATAAAGAAATAGCAATTCCACTTTCATTATAAATATTTCTATATATATTACTTAAATCTTTCAATAAGAAGATTTTTAAAACAGATTGATTTTTTTCTTTATCAATTTCGTTTTTAATTAAAGCATTTAAACTATCAAGGGATTCTTTTTTTCCATTAAAAAATGTTTTATTTAGCTCATTTTCAATATTAAAGGGAGGATTTTGACCAACAATTAAATAATTAAATACTTCAGAATAAGTTGTTTTATTTACATTGGCATTAACATCGTCTTCTATATTATTAATAGATGAAGAACAAGAAGAAGTTAAAGCAATTGGCAAAATAACAGCACTACTTATCAATAATGGAATAAACATTTTTTTAAACATATTTATAATTTTACATTAATAAAAAAAACAAAAAATAAAAAAAATAGCAATTAAATAGTAACAGTGCTAATTTTTATTGTATAATTATGATTAAATAAAAAAATATTTATATAAAGGAGGCCAACATGGCAAAAGAAAAAATTATAGGTATAGATTTAGGTACAACAAACTCTGTTGTAGCAGTTATTGAAAATGGTGAGCCAATTGTTCTAGAAAATCCAGCAGGAAAAAGAACAACTCCATCAGTTGTAGCTTTTAAAAATGATGAAATCATTGTTGGAGAAATAGCCAAAAGACAATTACAAACAAACCCAGACAGTATTGCTTCTATTAAAAGAAAAATGGGTACAAATGAAAAAACAAAAATAAATAAAAAAGAATATAAACCAGAAGAAATTTCGGCAATGATCTTATCTTATTTAAAAGAATATGCTGAAAAAAAAGTTGGTTCTAAAATTACTAAAGCAGTTATTACAGTTCCCGCTTATTTTGATAATGCACAACGTGAATCAACAAAAATCGCAGGGAAAATCGCAGGATTAGAAGTTTTAAGAATTATTAATGAACCTACAGCCGCTGCATTAGCATTCGGACTAGATAAAAAAGATAAATCCTTAAAAGTATTAGTATATGACCTTGGAGGAGGAACATTTGACGTTTCTGTTCTTGAATTAGAAGATGGAACTTTTGAAGTTCTTTCAACATCAGGAGATAACCATTTAGGTGGAGATGATTGAGATAATAAAATAGTTAATTGATTAACTGATAAAATTAAAAAAGAATACAATTTTGATGCAACCAAAGATAAAATGGCTATGTCAAGACTTAAAGAAGAAGCTGAAAGAACAAAAATAAATCTTTCAGGTGAAATGAAAACAGAAATTAATTTACCATTTTTAGCTATGACTCCAAAAGGACCATTAAATATTGAATTAGAATTAACAAGAGCAGAATTTGATAAAATGACTTCTGATTTAGTAGATAGAACAAGAAAACCTATTGAAGATGCTTTAAAAGAAGCAAAATTAAAAAAAGAAGATATTGATGAAATTCTTTTAGTTGGTGGATCAACAAGAATACCAGCTATTCAAACAATGATTCAACATACATTAAATAAAAAACCAAACCATACAATTAACCCTGATGAAGTTGTTGCTATAGGAGCAGCAATTCAAGGTGGAGTTTTAGCAGGAGATATTTCAGATGTTTTATTATTAGACGTTACTCCATTAACTTTAGGATTAGAAACAGAAGGTGGAATAGCAACTCCTTTAATATCTAGAAACACAACAATTCCAGTTACAAAATCACAAACTTTTTCAACTGCAGCAGATAATCAATCAGAAGTTACTATAAATGTTGTTCAAGGTGAAAGACAATTTGCAAGAGATAATAAAACATTAGGTCAATTTAATTTAGGTGGTATTGAGCCAGCTCCTAGAGGAATTCCTCAAATTGAAGTTAGTTTTTCAATTGATGTTAACGGAATTATAAAAGTTACAGCAAAAGATAAAAAAACAAATAAAGAAAATACAATTTCTATTACAAATTCAACTTCATTAACTCCTGAAGAAATTGAAAAAATGGTTAAAGATGCTGAAGAAAATAAAGAAGCTGATCAAAAAAGAAAAGAAGATCAAATGATTATTATTAAAGCAGAATCTTTAATAAATCAACTTGAAAAATCAATTTCTGATCAGGGAGAAAATATTGATGAAGCTTCAAAAGAATCATATAATAAAGAAATTGAAGAATTAAGAACTTTAATTAATCAAAATAAAATTGATGAACTTAAAACAAAAATAGAACAAATTGAAAGTATTGTTGAACAATTTTCACAACAAAGTGCTCAAAATGCATATGCCAATAATCAAAGCGAACATATAGTTGAAGATGAAAATGATGCTATTGAACCAGAAGTAGAAGAACAATAAAATTATTTTTCAATTAAAAAATAAACTAAAACTGAACCAAAAGTTTTAGTTTTTTTTATATCTCATTTTAATAATAAAAAAGAACTAATATCAATGTTTCATTCAATAATAATTTGGCCATTTTTATTTAATAGTTTTTTCTCATAAATTTTATTTAAAACTTCTTCTAATAAAGGAAAACTTGAAAATGGCGGATCTATATAAATAAAATCAAATTTTATTTCATTCTTTATTTTATTTAAAAAAAATATTATATCTTCATTTGCTAAATAATAATTTGAAACATTAAGACTTTCTAAATTTTTTTTTGTAACATTAAAAACTTCTTTATCTTTTTCAACTACATATGCATTTTGAGCATCTCTTGAAAGGAATTCCCCTGTTATAATTCCTGAACCTGAAAAACAATCAAGAATAACTTTATCCTTAATTTCATAATTAATAATATTAAAAATACTTTCTCTAACTCGATCCATAGTTATTCTAGTTTTACTTTTATTAGGTTCTTCAAAAATTCTTCTTTTAAAATTGCCACTAATTATTCTTATCATATTTAATATATTACATTATAGATATTAATAAATTATAATTATTAAATATGCAAAAAATTATAGATATTAAAGAAATTTTTAATTTTACTTATAAACAAGATAATGAAGAAGTAATTTTCATTATTAAGGATTTAGGTTTAAAAATGAATTATAAAAAAATTCATGTTGTAGGAACAAATGGAAAAGGAACAACATGTAAATTTCTATCTGATAATTTCTCAAAAAATAATATTTCTAATGGTAGTTTTACTTCACCACATCTTTTAAGTCCTACAGAAAGAATAAAACTAAATTCAAAAGAAATATCTAATAATGATTTATTAGAAAAAATTAATTTTATTTTAAAAAAATATCAAGAAAAAAATTTTAATTTTTTTTCTTTAATGTTATTGGCATCATTGATTTTTTTTGAAGAAAAAAAACCTGAAATTGTTATTTTTGAGGCAGGGATTGGAGCAAAAAAAGATATTGTTAATATTCTTGATTTTGATTTTACAATTTTTACTTCTATTAGTATTGATCACCAAGAAATTTTAGGAAACAGTATTAATAAAATTTCTAAAGATAAATCAGAAGCTATAAAAGGAAAAACAAAAGTTTATATACCTTCTAATTTGAATTCAATTTCTCTTCAAATAATACTTAATAAAATAAAAAACAACAAAAATAGTTTTTTCTTGGTTCCAATTCCAAAAAAAGAAAAAAATATATACCTAATAAATTTTTTAGTAGTAGAATTTTTTTTAAAAAACGAATTGAACATAAAAGCTATAATGACATCTCTAAGCAAGGGAAGACTTACAAAAGAAAATATTAATGGCAAAATTTGTTATTTAGATGTTTCTCACAATTATGATGGAATTAAAAAAACTCTTTCGTTATTACCTAATAAAAATGTTCTTTTTGTTATATCATTAACAAAAAGAAACGATATAGAAAAAATAATGAATTTATTTAAAAATAAAAACAATATTTTTATATATGAAAATAGCAGTAAAAAAGCTTTAAAAATAGAAGACTATCCAAAAAACTTTCCAATAATAGAAAATTTGAATAATTTTATAAAAGAAATAAATAAAATAAAAGAAACAATTATTTTTTTAGGTTCTCATTACTTTGTATCAGATATTTATGAAATAATAAAGGAGGGAAAAAATGAAAAATAAAAAAATATCCGAATACTTCTCTTTAAATACGTTTGAAATTTGTTTAATGGGAATTTTATTAGCTTGTTATTTAATTATAGAGTGATTTAATTCACAAGTCCTTGTTGGTCCGTTTAACATAGTTACTAGTTTTATTTTTTTCATTTTATCAGGAATAATTTTTGGTCCTTTTAAAGGAGCAATTTTTTCTTTTTTTCTTGATACATTTTATCAGCTTGTTTCAGGGGGAATAAGTTTTTGAATGTGACAATATGCAATAGTTCCTATTTTTGTTTCTTTATTATCCTGATTTTTATTTTATTTTTTTAATAAATTAAATACAAATGAATCTAATAATATAGCCATTTCATTAAATTCTAAAAATGAGAAGAATACTTATAAAGAAAAATTTTTATTTTTAGATAAAACAAAACTTCCACTTTTAATACTTTTAGGATTAACAATCATTTACTTAGCTACTATTTTGTCTTTATATAACAATATAAGTAATTATGAAAAAGAGCCAGTAAATCCATATGTAAGTATTATTATTACAAGTATTATTTTTGTAGGAATATTTTTATCATATTTTGTTTTTTATTTCTTATGAAAAAAAACAAATAATATAATGTATTTAAATATTATTAATCAAGTTATTATAGTTGCAACTGTTTTTGTTTTATTTAGATGATTTTGAGGAACATACGCTTTTATAGCATTTTCTGAACAATTTCTTTCAGCTACAAAAAAACCATTTATAACAATTATGCTAGGAATTTCTTTTAAATCAATTTTTACAATTCCAATTTTTAGCATAATAATAATCAAATTAAATAGTGTTATTTTAGTTTTAAAAGAAAAATTTAGTAGAAATAACTTATAATTTTTAATTGAAATAGTTGATAATATATAAATATGTTAACAGATAATTTTGATAAAGAATATTATAAAGTTTTAAAACGTTTTGATGAAATATGTAAAATTAATAATTTTTGATATTCTTTAGGAGATATAACATTATTATCTGCAGTTACAAATTCTTTGCACTATAAAAGAAATAAAATTATTGACATTTTTATTACAATAGAAACATTAAGAGAACTTGAAAAAAAATATAATAATAATCTTATAAGTCCTTATACAGAAAGTAGTTTTTTTCTTTTAACTCCTCGTTTTAAATTCGATAATTCAGATATAACAATAAATTTGATAATTATTACACCAACTTCTATTGAAAAAGTTTTAAAAATTAAAAAACTTAAATATAAAATTAAATATTTTTACGGAAATTATTTAGGAAATCAAAAAGAAAATAATTTTCAGACTAAATTCTTCTTTCTTTCTTTTAAATTATTTCCTTGAATTAAATTTAGTCCTCTTTCTTATTTTGAAATCTACGATGATTTATATGAAGAAAAACACCAAGGATTTTTTTTAATAAATAATTTTTTAGAATCAATCAATTTAAATTGAATTCCAAATATTAATTTCAAAAGAAATACTGTTAATTTTTTAGGATTAGAACTTTATATTTTTGAAGAAGCAAATTCATTTTTAACTAATAAATATGGAAAAAATTTTAATGTTAATCCTAAGATAATAAATAATATTTAATAGTCATCATATTTATTTTCACCTATTTTATAGTCTTCAACAATTTTGCAATTACTAATTTTAATAATTCTTGTAGCATATTTTATAATTTGCATATCATGAGTTACAAGAATAATTGTTTTATTATTTTCAACATTTATTTTTTTTAAAATAGAAAGAATATTTTGTGAAGATTGAGGATCTAAAGAAGCGGTCGGCTCATCTGCAAAAATAATATTAGAATTTTTAGCAAGAGCTCTTAAAATAGAAATACGTTGTTGCTGTCCACCTGACATTTCATTTGGATATTTGTAAATTATATCTTGTAGACCAAACTCTTTAATTAAGGGTTCAATTAAAATTTTTTTATTTATATCTTTTTGAAGATAAGCTCCAGTTTCAATATTTTCTTCACCAGTTAAATTATTTAACAAATTATATGATTGAAAAATAAATGAAACATTTTCTCTTCTAAATTTTAAAAGTTCATTTTGTGTTAAATAAGGAAGATTTTTATTTTCTACAATTACATTTCCTACTGAAGGACGATCAAGACCTGAAAGTATATTTAAAAGAGTAGATTTACCAGATCCCGAAGCACCTAAAAGAATAACAAATTCTCCTCTTTCAATCTTTAAAGAAATATTTGATAAAGTTTTAACTAATTTAACTTTGTCAATAAAAAATTTTGAAACATTTTCAAGTTCTATTATGTAATTTTTTTCATTTTTTCTTAACTCTTGACCATCAAATTTTCTTCTATGATTATTATTATATGAAAAAGTTTTTTTATCTTTTTTGTTCAAAATAACAAGCTGGGTATTAATATCTAATTTTCCAGTTTTATAAAACGTTTTAACAATATTTTTATTTTTCATTTATTTCCCCTTTAATAATAATATAGGTTTAATTCTATTTACGTTATATCAAGATAATAATAATGACATTGAAAATATTACTAATACAAATAATGATCCACCTAAAACACTAATTGCAGATAAAGAAATAGGAAGTAGTGTTAATGATGTTTGTAATATAAAAGTAGTAAATAAACTTATTAAACCAATAGAAAAGGGAATTGAAATTAAAATAGCAATTAATAATATTGGGAAATAAATAGATAAAAACATTCTCGCTTTATCTCTGTTGCTATATCCAAGGATTCCAAAAATAGCAATATTTCTTTCATTTTCATTAATTATTAAAGTAGACATAAGAATTAAAATAATCATTGAAATTGAAAGAGAAAATGCCAATATTAAAATTGTTATAGTATTCATAACATTTGATGTTCCTAAAATAAATCCCACTTCTATATCTTGTGAAAAAACATTTTCAATTAAAGGATTCAATATATTAGAACCATAAATATCAACAAAGGCTTTTAATCCCATTAATATTTCTTCGTTTGATAATAAAGAAAATTCATTTGCATCTAGATTACCATCATTATTTATATCTATTTCAAAACCAAGTCATTTTTCAATTGTTTCTGAAATTATTATTTTATCTTTATAAAAATTAGGATCAATTTTTTTAAGAGATAAGGGAATTACAGCCTCGTTTTCACTACCATCAATACTATTTAAGTAGAATAATTGCTTAAATATATTTCTACTTCTTGTTAAAACACCAGAAGTAGCAGTTGAGGAATTATAATCAACATCTATTTTTTGATCACCAGCTCAGTAATTTGATTCTGAATATAAAGAAAGTGAATTAGAAATAATTGATGGATTGTCATTGTTTGAAAAAATACCATTAAATGCTTCTTGATTATCGTTTTTTTCTAGTTCTAAAATATCATTAACAACATTTTGTGTTGTTGAAAATTCTTCATTAATATAAGTATTATTTATTCCAACAATTTCAAAAGTAATATTTTTATTATTTATTTTATTTGTTTTATTAATTGATTCTTCAAGCTTATTTAAATTTCTTTTAAAATCATTTTCAATTTTTAAGTTTATTCTTTTGCCAACTGATAAATTTCTTAAATTTGCAGCAACTTCATTAATAATTATTGGATATATTTTTGTATCTTTATTTTTAATATAAAAATCATTAGCAATATTTAAAAGATTAGTTCCGTTTGAGTTAGTAATTTTTACATATGATGAATTTTCTTTATAACCATATACTTTCAACTCTTTATTATTAGCATCTCTTGCTTTCGCTCAAGTATATGTTTCATTTTGATCTTTATCAAATTTAACTCCACCGAAAAGTAAAGAAAAATCTTGAATTTCTGTATTTTGATTAAACATAATATTATATGCATTTACTAAAAAGTCTCTATAAATATTTCTAAGATATTTAAGTTCTAGATCTGTTTCACCAATTACTATTTTTACATTTATATAATCGCTTTGATCTTGATTTAATTTTTTATAAACAAAATGAGAATCAGAAGGATTACTTTCTTTAATGTATTTAAAATAGTTTATTTTTTGGCCGGTTATTTTATCTCTTGCAAATTTATCTTCATTGGTAGGGAAAATAATATCTTGAGTTTTTTCAATAAAAATAGAAGCATTTTCAGAAACCTCTAAAAGTTTTACTTTTTGTGCTTCTGGAAGTGAATTAAAAAGCGTATTTCAAGTGTTAATATTAATACCTGAAGATTTCACAGTTAAATCTAAAGAAGACTTTGTAATTATATGAGGAGAGCCTATAAATGGAATTCCATTAGATGGAATTAATGCTCCAGGATTATTAGGATCATCTATATCAACATTAATTACTGATGAAAACCCAGGTCTAAAATAATCTGCTATATATGTATTTCCTTCATTAGGATTACCTGTAGGAACAAATAGAAGATTATTTATATTTGTTTTTTGTTCATCATTAAGCTCTATTTTTGAATAAAGACCACTTTCCATTGTAGGAGAAGTAAGATCAATTTTATATTTATATTTTCTATTTTTATAAGTTAAATTAGTTGATTTATCAAACCCCCCATTTGAAGCTATAGAAAAAATACTTATTGAAGAAGAAGCTATAAGACAAATTAATAAAGAAAATAATTTCATTGCAGAATTAATTGATAAAGAAACACTAAATTTATTTTTAATACTTGTATGTTTTATTGATTTTTTTATTTTTTCACCAGTTTTAGATTTATTTAATTCAAATGATTCATTAATTAGAGATATTGTATTTATTCTTAATACAATTAAAGAAATCACGATTATTAAAGCAGATACCATTATAAGTGGGAGTACAATAGTTATTAAAAATGAAACAATATTAAATGATATAGGTTTTACTGGTAATGCTCAAAAACTACTAAAAACACCTATAAATGTTCCTTGTAATGATAAAGCCAATAAATATCCAAAAATACCCCCTATTGTAACCGCTACAGCTCCAATAATTGTTAATGCTATAGATATTTGAAGTTTTGAATATCCTTGCGCTTTTAAAATTCCAAATACTCTTGCCTTAGCCATTATAAATCTTTTAATTATTAAAATAATTACTCCTGAAATAATAATTAATAAGGATGCTGTTACAATGAAATTCAAAGAAACAATAAGATCAATCATTCTTTCGATCGTAGTAATTCTTAAAGATCTTTCAGGATTGAGAGGATTAGTTTCATTGTATAAAAATGCAACATCATTAATTCCTGGATTTTCTCCAAGTTCATAATTAGTTCCATTAATCGCATTATATACAATGACATTAATCATATTTTTAAGGGTTACTAAACTTTTTTGAAAATTACCTTTTCTCAATAATAAATATTTTTCGATAAATGAATTTGCATTGGATTGTCTGGCTCTATCAAATCCTGTTTGATTTAAATATACAATTGCTTGTTTTCGAGAATCTACTTGAATATTTTCAGTATTAATTATTGGATAAAGAAAATCTGCTGTAATATCTTCTCCTATAATTAAATATTTAAGTCCATTAACATCAATTACAAATTTTTCATTTATAGGATTATTAATGAATTTTTCCATTGCATCTAAATCATTTAAAACATTAATATTTTTTCTTAAATCAAATTCTTCTTTATTATTTTGTTTTAAATATCCATATGAAACCTTTGCCACAAAAGAACTTACATTATATGTAACAATAACATTTTCTTCTTTTCTTTCTTCTACAAATGAATTAAGAACAGATGATATTAAATTATTAATATCAATTCCGAAAAATTTAAGATTAACTTTATTCAACGGATCATTAGGATCAATAGTTTTAAATTTTTCATATAAATTTTGTATTGTTGCAAAATCTAATTCTAAAGGAATTATTTCTTCCGGATCATAACCACTATCAATAAATTCAGGACCACTATAAAGTAAATTAATTATGTTTTCAAAACCATTAAAATTAATAGCATCAACACTATTATTTGCTGAATTAATTTTATAAAGTCTTTCTTTTAATAAAAATTGTAGATTTCCTAATGAAGATGTGCTTGTAGCATTTTGATTAATGGTATATCACAATACAACAAAAGGATTAATAATTCCAGAAAAAGCAGACATTATTGAACTTGATAAACCTATATTTTCTAAAACATTAGAAGTGTTTCCATTTAATTTGTTTTGCATTTTTAAAGCAAGCTCTACTCTTGTTAATTTTTCTTCTACACTTCCTTGTCCTAAGAAAACATTTACAAAATTATTTTTTAAAAGATTAATTTGTTCTTGACTGTTATTAGACATAATCATTGTAAGTGCGCCCACTAAAGAAAAAGTATTTTCATTATAAGAAACATTATTTAAATTATCAACATTAAAAAATAGCTTTATTATTTTTTCAGGCATTCAAATAGAATTAGGATTATTTTTTAATTGTTTTTCTGTTTCTGCCGCCAATTCAACAGCTATTTTTTTAGTAGAAGTAAAACCATCTAAAAGAGGTGCTTTTCCTAATAAAAATTTATTAAATTCATGAGTTTTTTGAGATAAAATTTGTTTAATAGAATTATTATTAGTTCCAGTTACTAAATTTACTAAATTATTAATTTGTTCAATTGCATCGAATCCGTTTTCTAATGATTGTTTTGAAAATAATAATCAAAAATTGTAATAATTTAAGATTTCAGGTAACATATCATATTCTTTAATTTTTTTATTTCCACCATAAAACTGATCATAAATTTGTTGCTTAATCGTTTTTTCTATAAATCCACCAGTTGTAGTTTTAGGATTAATTAAATATAAAAAATCGTCAGCTAATGATTTTGGAATTGTTGAATTAAATGAATCAGTGTCAATTTGAAAACTATTTAATTTTCCTTGTTCAATAATTTTTAATATATATATTAATCTATTTTTAAGTTCATTAGTAGATAAGCTTAAAAAATCATTTTCATTTTTAATTAATATATATTTTTTTAAAACATTTTTTTCTATATCGGTTAAATCATTTATATTAAAACCATTATTTATTTTTTTCAATAATTCTTTTAAAATATCATCATCTTTTTTTATTTCTGGTGATTTGGAAACATTAAGAGATGTTAAGTCATATAAGTCAATTTTATTTGGATCATCAGCAGGTTGATAGACTCCTAAAAAACCAGTTGTTTTATTTGATAAATTTAATAATTTAATTAAAGAATTCAATACATTTTCATTATTATCTCCTTCAGGAGAAATTGAAACCAAAAGAGAAGAAAATAAGTCCGTTAATTTCATTGTATTTGTTGAAATCATTTTTTCATTATTATTTTCATCTACAATTAAAAATTCTTTATTAACAATTTTTTTATCTAATAATTTTTTAAAACTATCTAAAGAGAAATAATCAAGAAGTTCACTTAGTCCATCACCAACATTTTTATAATTTTCTCCACCATTTAATTGAAGAATGATATTTCCATAAATTTCTCTATCTTCTACAGTTAAACTATCATAAATACTTTTAAAAATATTACCTCAATTTATGTTTCTTATTATTTTTTTAATACTTTCTTTAAATTTAAATTCATTTGTATTTTTAAGTATGAAAGGTAAATAATCTCCTATTCCAATAGATCTATTATTTACATTTTGATTATTAAAGAAACTTTCAAAAAATTCTATAAAAAACTTATCAACATTTATAGATGAAATTAAAGAAGAAATATCGCTAAAGAAGATATTTTTATCAACAAAATATTTTGTAGATAATTCATTTAAATTAATATCAATGTTAAAAAAGTTTTTAAATATTATTGATAATGAAGAAAGTGTTTCATCAACACTTCCTTTTTTAGAATTTAAAACACTATTTAATAAATTGCCTAAATAATCTTTTTGGTCATAAAGTGCAGCATGATATGGAATACCTAATACAGATTTTAACAATACATTTTTTGTAAGAATTGAAGGAGGCATAAGAGCATTTCCAAATCCATAATTTGTAAATGATTGGTTAGTTGCATCAGTTAAAATTTTAATATCAAAAGGAGAAATAATTCCATCTAAAGAGGTAGTTAAATAATTCTCTAAATTATCACTAAAATGTTTAAATCCATTTCCATTTTGATAATCTTGAATTATTTCTGAAGAAGGAAGTAATATTTTTAAAGGAACATAAAATTTATTAGAATAATTTTTATCTTGAATAGCTCAACCCAGGTCTCCTATAAGTTTAATTTTTTTACCACTAAGATTTTCTTCAGCAAAACTTCATTGTCCATCAAATATTAATTTATTAAGATTTTCTATTGTATTATCAAAGGATGAATTTCGGACCACATTTCAATTTAAAAAAGGAGCGCTTTCTGATGTAAGAAGAACAAATTTATTTTCTATAGGATTTAATGTAATCCCAACAAAATTTTTAACATTATTTATTTTTTTCTCAAGAAGAAGAATTTTTTGGGAATTTAAAGTAACATAAATATTATTTTTTGAATCAAAAAATTTATAATTGCCAAAATAAAATATAGGATTTAAATAGTCAGTTTCAAGAGAATAACCAGAGAAAATTTTATTTATTATTTCAGGAGTAAAAGATTGTAAAGATGTTTTGCTTGTTGGATCAAAATAAAGTGATGAATTAAATAATAAATTAGAACCATTTTTTTCTTCGTTATAAAGGGTATCAACATTTGTTGTATTAAAATATTTATTACCAATTTTTAGTTCTTTATTTTCATTTCCTAAATTAACTAAATTAAATAAACTATTTTCTGACTTAATACTCATTGTTTCTCTTAATGAAATATTGTCTTTTCCAATAAGAGACTCAATTTTATCAAAAATATTTGAATCTATATTTTGTTCAACAAATGCATTAATTTCATTTACTTTTTTTATTGTTCCGTCATTATTTTTAATATTATTTAATAAGGATAAAGCCTCAGCTCCAAAAATATTATTAATTATATTTGTATATTCATCAAAATTAATAATGTCATTATTTTTTAATTCTAATAATATACTACTTTTAATAAGTGGATCTTTTGAGGAAATTATTTCTTTGTTTAAATCAGTATTTAATAGCTCTGCCTTAGTTACTGTATATTTATTTTTATCTATTATTTGTCCATTTATATCAGCGTCGAAAATATAATTTTTTTTCTCTCAAAAAGCATTTTTATCAAAATATTTTTTCTTAACACTATTATTTTTAATACTATTAATAAAATTTAAATATGAACCACCTCATGCTTTATTTATTTCATTTACTGTATTAAAATCATAATTTAATTTATCTAACTTTAATAAAAATGTATTAATAATTCTCTTTTTTTGTATTCAATTTTTATTTAAGAAAAAATTATTATTCATGTTAAAAATAGGATCTGCTTTTTGGCTCGCAATTATTTCTTGAGAAAAAACATTATTTGTACTTAATTTGAAAGTTTTGTTTCAATTTGCATTAGGATCTAATTTTACATAGGTTGAATTTATAGATGTTTTAAAAAAAGCATCTTTTGAAATAGTATTATTCATATCAACTTCATAAATACCAAATCTAGGATCCTTAATTTTAAACCCTAAAAACTTTGCTACATCAGAACTTTTAATTATATAAAGCACATTTTGAAGTGCTCATTCTTTTTTGTCATTTAAAGAAATAGAAGCTTCTTTTGTTTCAATATTAACAAAAATATTTTTAACTCCTGAAATAGTATCAGAACTTCTAAATCCATTGTTTATAATTGTAACTAATTCAGATAATTTTAATGGTTGCCCTAGAGAATTATTCAAAGAAGTAAAAGAATCCAATGTTTTAAGTTCAAATAAGTTTCCAACCAATAATTGTCCCGGAGAAGAAAATTTTTTAAAATTATATTGAGAAAAAATGTTATTTTTAATTTCAATTTGTTCTGTTGGGAAGACTGTTCCATTTATAAAATCAAAAATTAAAGGATTAATTTTTAAAAAATTATAGAACTCCTCTAAACTTATGTAAAAATCATTAGCACCTGCTAAACTAGGAATAATATTTGATATTTTAAAATATTTATTTTTATCATTAGGATCAGAAGGATTAGTTTCTAAAATTAAAGGAGAAAGAGCAACATCACTTTCAATATTTGCACTATTTACATCTGAATAAAAAGTGGAAGAATTTTCTAAATAAAATTTATCTGGTCTTTGATTATTATTTTTAATGTTTAAGTCAACTGTTAAATCGTGTACCTTAGAAACTTTTTTATAATTATTGAAATCATTAGAATAATTCTTTGAAATGTCAGAAAATAAAGTAAAAAAACTTGATGACAAAAATATTAATATCATCAAACAAATCATAAGAACTTTTGAATTAGCCAATGATTTTATTACTTCTTTAAAAAGTTTTTTCAATATTTTCCCTTCAAAAAAATAATTTTACAATAAAAATATATCAAAAGTACAAGGTTTTAACTATAATTAATTAAGAAATAATGGAAATAAAAATAAAAAAATCAATTAATAAATTAATTGAAGATCATGAAATAATCATAATTTTTCATCATATTAATCCAGATGGAGATTGTTTAGGTTCTCAATTCGGTTTAAAAGAACTTTTAAAGGTTAATTTTCCTCAAAAAAAAGTTTTAGCCATTGGTAATAGTTTCAATGTACTAAATTTTATGGATTTTAAACATGATAAAGTACCTTCAAAAAAAAGCATAAGTCAAGCACTTGCGATAGTAGTGGATTGTGGAAATTTAGATAGAATTCAAAATGCAGAAGTTATTAAAGACAATAAATTTAAAAATATTTTAAGAATTGATCATCATCCAAGCGATGATGATCTGCCTGAAAATAAATTTTTATGAGTTGATCCAACGTTTTCATCTAGTTGTGAACAAATAACATTACTAGCAAAAAGTTTAAATTGAAAAATTACTTCAATAGCGGCAGAATATTTATATCTAGGCTTAATTACTGATTCGGGTTGATTTTTTTATGAAAAAACATCATCAAGAACCCACAATATGGCATCCTTATTGCTTGAAGAAAATAAATTTAATTTTTTTTCACTTCATAATAAGCTTAAAAAGAGAAATATTAAAGATATAAAATTTAATAGTGAAGTTCTTAAAAACTTTAAAACTAATGGGAATGTAATTTATTATGTAGTAACTAATGAGATATCAAAAAAATTAAAATTAGATGCAAATGAAAAAAACAAAGTTAATTTTTTAGCAAATATAGATAATTTTCCAATTTGAATATTTTTTATAGAAGATCTTGATAAAACATATAGAGTTAGAATTAGATCTAATGGTCCTGCAATAAATATGCTTGCTAGCAAATATAATGGTGGCGGACATCAATTAGCTTCTGGAGCCAAAGTAAAAGATAAAAAAGAAATATTAAAATTTGTTAATGATGCAAATAAATTAGCTAATGATTATTTAAAATCTCTGAAATAATATTTTTAAGTTCTAATTCTTCTAGTGTTTTAAAAGATGAATCATTATAATTATGATTTATTTTAAGATCATTTATTTTTATAAAACTAAGATCTACATTATGATTTAATTTAGCTAATTTCTTACATAAAAAAGACATTTCTTTATTTTCAATAAATTTATTTTTTAAGCTCAAAGGAAGAGAGTCTATATTTTCATAAATATTTTCTAATGTATTATATTCTTTTAATAATTTTTTAGCCCCCATTTTTCCTACTCCTTTAATTCCTGGTAAATTATCTGAAGAATCACCTGAAATAGCTTTAAAATCAACAATCTTAATAGGATCAAAATCAAATATAGAAATGAAATTATCCACATTAATTTCTTCATATTTTTTTTCTTTACTATTTTTCTTTACTACTCTTGTATTATCGTCAATCAATTGCAATAAATCTTGATCATCAGAAAAAACAAAAAAATCATTATTTTCTCCTTGTAGTTGATCTCTTATTGAAGCTATTAAGTCATCCGCTTCATCCCCTATTTTTTCAAATCAAAATAAATTTAATTCATCTAATATTTTTAATATATATTTTTTATATTCAAAAATAATAGGATCAGGTTTGGTTCTTCCTGCTTTATATTCTGAATATAATTCTTTTCTCTTATTATCTCCATGAGCATCAAATGCGATAAAACAAAATTCTATTGATAATTGTTTTATAACTGTAAGTAAACTTTTAAAAAATCTATGAATAGTTCTAGTATCAATTCCATTGCTATTTTTATATTCTACTTTATTTAAAAATACAGAATAAAATGATTTGAAAAGAAGTAAATTTCCATCTACTAATAAAATTTTATTTTTCATCTTTTATTATTATATCTTTAATTTTATAACCATATTGATTTTTAAATGAATTAAAATATTTAATTACTTTAATTTTAATTATTTGGTTTTCTTTTAAAATATTTTTATATTTTTCCCATATTTCTTTAAATAGAAAAAAAGTCTCTTTTTTTGAAGAATCCATTACTTCTATAATTCCTATTTCATTTTGATTTTTATCTTTTTTTTCTGAAATTTTATTAATCATCAAACATAGTATATATTCTATACCTTCTTTAATATTTGCTAATTTATCATCACTTTCAAATTTAATTGTAGGAAATGCATTATAAATACCACCTAATTGTTCTATTTCGTTTTTTGCCTCAAAAATAAAGTCCATTTCACTTTCAACTAATGAAAGCTCTTCTTCAGCATCAAAATTCAGAGTAATAGTTTTATCTGTTTTTGATTTAATACTAATGTTTTCATAATAATAATTAGCATCTTCTAAATTAGATATAAGTGTTTTCATATTTCCAAATTCTCTTAAAGAATTAGAGAGAATAAGTTTTTCAATAATAGAATCACCAATTCCAATTTTTTTAGCTCTTGCAATGAAATTAAAAAAAGATGAAAAATAACCATTTTTGTTTCTTTCTTCAATTATTTTTTGAGATGCAATTTGACCTATTCCTTTAATAAGTTGAAAGGTTAATATAATTTTATTATTTTCGTTATAAACGGTCATATTTGATTTATTTATTAGAGGAGATAAAACTTCATATTTATATTTTTTCATTTCAATTACATAATTATTTATAGTTTCAATTCCTGGAAGAGGATTTAAAATAGAACAATAAAAGAAAACGGGAAATTTAGCTTTTAAAAAAGCCATTTGATATGTAAGAGTAGCATATGAAACTGCATGAGCTTTATTAAAACCATATTGAGCAAATTTTTCTATTTGATTAAAAACATTATTTGCCACATCTTCGCTATATCCATTTGATTTTGAACCATCTATAAATTTTAATTTTAAATTAGTAATTTCTTTTAAGTTTTTTTTACTTATTGCCTTTCTTAAAATATCTGCTTCTGAATAAGACATAAGAGCAATTGATTTGGCTATTTCCATTATTTGTTCTTGATAGATAATAATGCCATTAGTTTCTTTTACTATTTCATTATAAACATCAGAAACATATTCCATTTTTTGAATACCATTTTTAATATCTATATATTGCTTAATATTTTGCATTGGTCCAGGTCTAAAAAGAGATATAATGTCGACTATATCAAGAAACTTATTTACCTTAACTCTTTTTAACGTATTAATCATTCCCTGAGATTCCATTTGAAAAATACCAATTGTATCTCCATTATTTAATAAATTAAAAGTACTTTCATCTGAGTAATTAATATTATTAATATTAAATAAAGGATTTTCTTTTTTGATTAATTCAATTATATTTTTAATAATTGTTAATGTTTTAAGACCAAGTAAATCAATTTTTAGTAGTCCTCATTTTTCTAAATAATCCATTGATAATTGACTGACAAAATTACCATTTTCTAAATAAATGGGAATAGTATTATTCAACTTTTCTTTGCTTATTATAATTCCGGCAGCATGTATTCCTGTTTGTCTAGGAAAATTTTGTATTTTAATTGCTAAATTTAAGATACTATCAAATTCAACTTTTGATTTAATTTTAGCCCTAAACTTAGCATCATTTTTATATGCACTTTCTAAATCATGATCAATATTAATAAGTTTAGTTATTTCATTTATTTCATTAAATTTAATATTCTTAATTTTAGCTATATCTTTTAATGCGCTTTTAGCACTTAATTTTTGAAATGTAGTTATTAAACAGACATGATCATTTCCATATTTTTTTCTTATATATTCAAATATTTCTTCTCTTCTATCATCTTGAATATCTATATCGATATCAGGCATTGATATTCTTGAAAGATTTAAAAATCTTTCAAATACTAGACCAAATTCTAGGGGATTAATTCTTGTAATTCCTAAAATAAAACAAACTATAGAAGATGCTGCCGAACCTCTTCCTGGACCTATTGCAATATTAGATTTATTAGCAAAATTTATAATATCAAATATAATTAAAAAATAATCTGAAAAATTTAATTTTTTTATAACATCTAATTCAAATTTAATTCGACTAATCGCTTCTTCTTTATTGTTAAAATATTTTTGATAATTAGGTATATTTTCATTAATTATTTTTTTAAGATATTCAAACGAAGATAAATTTTCATCATTTACAAATGTAGGAAAATTATATTTACCAAAATCAACAGAAAATTCAAAATAACATGATTTAGCAATATCATTCGTTTTATTAATCATTAATTCATTTTCTGAATAAGGGGAAAATACATCTATTTCTTTCTTTATTTTTTCACCATTTTTAATTTCGTTTAATGCATTTATTATTTCTTTACCAGATTCGTTCAAACATATTTGTTCTTTTATTAAAATTGATCTTTTATCATTAATTTCTTCAGAATTATAAAAAACAAAATCTTTTGGAATTTGTTTTTTATAATTTGAAAAAAATCCATATTTAGGATGATCTATTAATAATAAATCACTAGTATTTAATTCATCTAAATTTATATTATTGTTCGTTATAGAGGAACTAATTTTAATAAGTTTTTGAAATCCAGCATAGGATTTAGCTATAACTATAATTCTATAATTTTTATCTAATTCATTAATATCTAAATCAATTCCAAAAATAGGTTTAAGACCTAATAACTCACATTTTTGTTTAAATTCAGCTAATGAAAAAAAATTATTATGTTCAGTTATAACGGCATATTCAAACCCATTATTTAATTGATAATTCAAATATTCATCAATCAAAATAGAAGATTCTAAAATAGAAAATTCGGTATTTAAATGAAGATTAATGAATTTATTTGTTTTTCTCAAGATCATCAACTACTAATTTTTTAGTTAATTTTAAATATTGTTCATAATCAATTTCTCTAGTTTCAAAAAGAAATTTAACTGTGTTTAATTTTTCTTTAGTTTCTGAGCAAAATTGTTCATCAAAAATAGAGGGTTCTTCCTGCATGTTGCTATAAGAATTATTCATTTGATTTTCATTATAAAACATTTGAGGTGCTGGTTGATTTTGTTGAAACCCATTATTTTGTTGTTGATAAGGATTAACCATATTTTGTTGATTCATCATTGGGTTTTGATCAAATGAAAATACTTGTGTTTGAGGAATTGAATTATTATATACAACATTTGGTTGATTTTGAGGATATTCAATAACTTGAGATGGTACTCCATTAATATTTATTATTCTTGTTTTATACATAATTACTCCAATTTAGTTTAAATTATTTTCTATTTTTATATTCTTATTATACAACAAATAAAAATTACATTCCAAATGCAGATGGATCAAATCCACCAGTTTTTCCACCAACCTTACTTATTTCTTTTATTCTTTTTTTCATATTTTCAAAATCATTAAGTAATTTGTTATATTCTTTAATATCTCTTCCAGACCCTTTAATTATTCTATTTTTTCTTGAAGCATTTTTTAGAAGCTTAGGATTTTTTCTTTCTTCTTTTGTCATAGAATTTATTAATATTTCATATAATTTTATTTTATCTTCAGCACTATCTAATTTATTTTCATCAACCTTTATTGAATTTGGAAGCATTTTAATTAATTTTGATATTTTACCCATTTTCCTTACTTGTTTAAGATTATTTAATAAATCATCAAGATCGAATTCTCCCTTCATCATTTTTCTAAACATTTTTTTAGATTCATCTTTATCAATAACTGATTCAGCTTTTTCTATAAGAGATAATACATCTCCCATTCCTAAAATTCTTTCAGCCATTCTTTCAGGATGAAATAAATCTAAATTATTTATTTTTTCTCCAGTACCTATAAAAAGAATAGGAATTTTTAATAAGTATGTTACAGAAAGGGCTGCCCCACCTCTACTATCAGAATCTAACTTTGTTAAAATAGATCCATCTAACTGTAATTTATCATTAAATATCTGAGCTACATTAATAATATCTTGACCACTCATTGCATCTAAAACAAAAATACTTTTATTTGGTTTTGCAATTTTTTTGATATCTACTAGTTCTGTCATCAATTCTTCATTAATTGATAACCTTCCAGCAGTATCGATAATTACTAAATCATAATTTTCACTTCTTGCTTTTTTTATTCCGTTTTCTACGATTGTTCTTGGATCTACTTCAATACCCATTTCAAAAAGATCAACATTTATTTCTTTTGCTAATTTACTTAATTGATTAATAGCGGCAGGTCTATAAATATCTGCTGCTATTAATAAAACATTTTTAATATTATTTTTTCTTTTTAAATAAGTTGCTAATTTAGCTACAGTAGTTGTTTTTCCTCCACCCTGTAATCCAACCAACATTAAAATATAAGGAGTTTTTTCAACTTTTATTTCATGTGCTTTAGTTCCTAAAACTTTAGTAAGTTCTTCCTTAATTATTTTTACCATTTGTTGAGAAGGGTTAAGTTTATTAATAAGTTCTTGTCCAATAACTTTTTCTTTTACAGAATTTGTAAAATCCTTAACTACTGCTAAATTAACATCGGCCTCTAATAAAGACATTTTTATTTCTCTAGTTATTTCTAAAATATCGGTTTCAGTAAGAATGGTTTTCTTATTGATATTAGCCATTGTTTTTTGAATTTTTGAACCTAAAAAATCAAACATATTCTCCTTAAAATTAATTTTAATTAATTAATTAAATTTAAAAATATTATAACTTAATTAAATATCATTTTAATTTAAAGAATAAAATTATTTTATTTATTAAACAAATTTTACAGCAGTACCAATAATACAAGTACTTCCATTTGATGCTGTATAAGGTCTAATTCCTACAACTGCATCTGCACTTAATTTTATAGCTTCATCTTTTAATTTATTTATAGCTTTTTCCATTTCAGTTTTATTGAAAATGCTTATAGTTCTATTTCCGAAAATAAGACCAATAATTTCATATTTTTTTTCTGGAATTAAGTCAGTTGTTGTTAAAATCATAATTTAATTATTATATAGTAAATTTAAAATTAAATTTCCTTAATTTCAAATTCAATATTATGATCAAAAACCCTGCAAATAATGAATGAAGCTTTAGAATTGCCTCTTGGATATGTTATAGAACCTGGATTTATAATAAATTTATTTTTTTCAATCTTTTCAATTTTATTTATATGAGTATGTCCATGAATAATTACATCTACATCAAATAATTTTAAAAACTTTTTCATGTATTCTTTATTATCTAATTGAGAATAGTTTCCTAGTAAATGTCCATGTTGTAGAAAAAATTTAATATTATCAACTTCAAAAAAAACATCAGTATTGTTTTCATCAAAATCATTATTTCCTTTTACATGATATGTAAAATTTTCTTTTATAAAATTTAAATCTGTTTCATAATCACCAGCACAAACACTAATATCATGAAAATTTTCACTTAATATTTTTTTTATAGCATTATTATTTCCATGAGAATCAGAAATTATTATAATTGTTTTCATATCTAATTAACTTTAAAGCCAGAAACTCTTATATTTTCTTTAATAATTGTTTTTCCTGGATAGATTGTTGGATTAATTAAAACCAGCTTCATAAGAAGAATATTTTTATTTTTTCCAGAAGGAGCAAATACACTATTTGTAAAATCTATTTCTCATCCATTACGTTGAACAGGAAGAGGTTGAAAAATATATTTTTCAAAATTTATTTGAGGATTAGCTATAAATTCATCTACAGAAATAGGAGTATTTTGATTGTTATATAATAAATTAGAATTTTCTAAAACACCATTTTCTATATAATTTTGTTCTATAGAAAAAGTATCTCCAATTCTTACATTTACTCCATATCTAATCGAAAGAGAATTTATACTATTATTAGCTATAGATATAGAAATATTATTATCTAATGAATAAAAATTATTTTTTCCAGTATATTTATATAAATTTTTTCCATTTAATTTAACATTGAAAATAAATGAAGCAAAATTTTCATCATTATCAACATTACTTATTGAAACATCTTCAACAACATCAATATCAAATAATGTAAAAAAAGGAATAGGTACATTTAAAAAATTACTAACAATATTTGTTTGAGGAATTTTATATTTTTCAAAAGTAAAATTTTCTTTAAAAGTTTTAATTGATTGCAAATCATAAATATTAGTTGAAGGAGTTCCGTCTGGATTATTTTTAAAAGTAAAATTTTTTAACATTTCATTTCAATTAATAAAATTATTTAATTGATCTGAAGTTATATTTTTTGTTTCTTTTGGTGCTGTTGAAGAACAAGAAATAAAACTCAAAAAAGGCAAAACAACTACAGGAGAAATTAATCAAAAATTTATTTTATTTTTCATTCTTATTATTTTACATTAAAATAATTAAATATGAAAACATCAAAAGAAATAAGACAAGCTTGAATAGATTACTTTGTTTCTAAAAAACATCTTTTTTTAGAAACTAAATCATTAGTTCCATACAAAGATAATTCATTATTATGAATAAATTCCGGAGTAGCAACTTTAAAAGATTATTTTTCAGGGAAAAAAACTCCTCCATCAAAGCGTCTTGTAAATTCCCAAAAATCACTTAGAACTAATGACGTTGAAAATGTTGGTATAACATCAAGACATCATACTTTTTTTGAAATGCTTGGAAATTTTTCTATTGGAGATTATTTTAAAGATGAGGCAATAGAATTTGCAGATGAATTTTTAACTAAAATAATTAAATTTGATAAAGAAAAACTTTTTATAACTTATTATGAAAAAGATCATTTAGTTAAAGAAAAATGACTTTCTTTAGGTTATAAAGAAGAAAATATTATACCCGGGAGCAAAGAATTAAATTTTTGAGATATTGGAGAAGGACCTTGTGGACCTTGTACTGAAATTTTTTATGATAGAGGAATTAAGTATGATAAAAAAGGGAAAGAACTAATTGAAAAAGATATTGAAAATGATAGATTTATAGAAATTTGAAATATTGTATTTTCTGAATTTAATAATTTAGGCAATGGAGAATATGTTCCTTTATCACAAAAAAATATAGATACTGGTGCAGGATTAGAAAGAATAGTTTCTATAATACAAGATGGACCTACTAATTTTGATACTGACTTATTTCTTCCGATAATAAATGCAATAGAAAAACAAACAAAATATTCTTATAAAAAAGAAAATTATTTTGAAAAAAATGAAGAACAAACAAAAATAAATATGTACTTTAAAGTTATAGCTGATCATTTAAGAGCTTTTGTTAATGCAATTCAGGACGGGGTTAAGCCTTCTAATCTTTCAAGGGGATATATTATAAGAAGACTTATAAGAAGAGCTTATTATTATGGAAGAAAATTAGGAATAAATGAAGAAGCATTTTTATATAAATTAGTTCCTATAGTTAAAGACACTTTAATTTTTCCAATTAATATTAAAAACGTTCAAAAAATAATTTTTGATGAGGAAATTAAATTTTCTAAAACAATTGAAAAAGGAAAAAAAACACTTGAAATAGAAATTCAAAAATCAAAAGATTTCTTTTCTCCAATTGTAGCTTTTAAATTATATGAAACATATGGGTTTCCAATTGATATGACAAAAGATATTCTTATTGAATATAACTTAAAACTTAATGATGAAGAAATAGAAAAATTAAAAGAAAAACATTCAAGCGTTTCAAAATCATTAAAAAATGAAATCGGATTTTCTAAAACAATTAATTCCTTATCGCTAATTCCTCAAAAAATAGATAATTTTATCGGTTATGAAAATCTTGAATGCGATACAAAAATAGAAATGCTTTTAGATAATGAAAATAAGTTAGAAAAAAATAAAGGAATTTCTTATTTTATATTAAAAGATACACCATTTTATGCAACTAGTGGTGGTCAAAAAGCAGATTCTGGATTTATACAACAAAAAGAAAATAAAATAAAAATTATTGATGTTTTTAAAGATAAATATACAAATCATATTCATGTAATTGATGGAGAAATTAATTCTAAAGAAAAAGTATTTTGTTCTGTAGATAAAAACCTAAGAATAAAATCAATGAGAAACCACTCAGCTACTCACCTAACATTTGCTGCACTTAGAAATCTTTATAATACAGAAATTATTCAATTAGGTTCTGATAATAATCCTGATAGATTAACTTTTGATTTTCCACTTAAAACAAGACCAATTAAAGAAGAAATTAGTCAAATAGAAAAATTCGTTAAAAATTCTATTGCTTCTAATGTTGAAAGAGAATATATTGTAACTAATATAGAACATGCAAAAGAAATAGGAGCCATATTAACCATAGAAGAAGAAGAATATTTAGATTCTTCTTCAGTAAGAGTTGTAAGATTTGGCACAATAACAACTGATCTTTGTGGAGGAACCCACGTTAATAATACTAAAGAGATAGAAGACTATAAAATTATAAGTGTTGAAAGTAAAGGTACAAACATTTGAAGAATTAGAGCTATAACATCTTATGAGGAAGTTAATAATTATTGAAAAAAACAAAATGATATAGATGAAGATACACTCAAAAGATCATTGCTAAAATTAAAAGAACTTAATAAAAAAGAAGCAGAAAAATTTGAAAATATAAAATATAGTAATTCATTAGAAGAAAAAAACCTTGAATTAAATAAAAAAATAGATGAGATTGCGAAATTAATAAAAATTAATTTAAAAGAAAAAGAAAAAATAGATGTAAATGAAGTTGATTATGAAATAACAAATATTGGTTCTTATTCATTAATTTTTTTATCAGATATTAATCAAGAACAATTAAAAAATTTATCAGTTAATTTAAGAGAAAAAAATCCAAAATCAATTATTTTTTTATGCTCTAAAAATAAATCAATAATAATTACTTCTAAAAAAGATAATTGTAAAGAATTTGCTGAAAAATTAAAAACAAAATTTTCAATCTCGGGTGGAGGAAATGAAATTTCTTGACAAGGAAAAATTAATGATGAAATTACAATAAAAAATATTGAGGAATTATTTAAAAAATAATGGGGAGAATAATTTGTCTAGATCTTGGCACAAAAAAAACAGGTATAGCCATTTCAGATCCTTTAAAAATTATTTCACAAGCTTTAAAAATAATTAGACATGAAGCGAATGATAATAATTTTCTTCTTGATGAAATATTAAAAATAATGGAGGAAAATAAACCTATTGATTGTGTTGTTATAGGTTATCCAATTTCAAAACAAAATTTTGAAACTATTATGAGTAAAAAAGTATTAATCTTTAAGGAGATTTTAGAAAGTAAAATTGATTTACCTATTATTTTACAAAAAGAAACATATAGCTCTCAAAATGCTGATTCAATTATGAGTGATCTTAATTTATCTAAAAAAGCAAAAAAGCAAAAAAAAGATGCTTTAGCCGCACAAATTATTTTAAGTGATTTTCTCTTAATGAAATATTAAAATCTAATAATTTTAACTATTAAATAGTAAAAAAACATTCATCAATTAGAAGGAAAACCAGGAACTCTTTTTATTAGTTTTTTGAATTTAATTTTCAAATTTCTTTTTTCATCTTTAGTCATTTTAGAACTAAATCAAATATACGAATGTAAAACAGAAAAATAAAATAATATTTGATTTTTAAGATAACCATCATATTTTTTATTTTCTCTTAATTTATCTATTTTATTTAATAAATCTCTTATTTGTTTATATGCAAAATTCACTTTTTCATATGGCATTTTTTTATCTCTAGATAATGAACTACCATCGTTAATATAATAGTATAATCTTTCATTAATGATTGCAATTTTTTCAGTTAAAAGAAATCAATAATTTAATGATCCAGCATCTTCAAAAAATCTATATTTATCATTGAAACTAAGTTTATTATTTTTAACAAAAGAAGTTCGATAAAAGATATTTCAAGCAAAAACAATATTAGATTTTAAATATTGTTCTTTAGTTATTATTTTTTTCTTTGGTTTCATTACAAACCATTTTTTATTTTTATTATTAACTACGTTATATGCGTAAAAAAATATTAAATCTAATTCATTATTTTTATTTATTTCATCTATATTTTTTTGAATTAAATTTTTATCAATATAATCATCACTATCAACAAAAAAGAAATATGGTGTATCTACTAAATCAAGCAAAACATTCCTAGTTACTGATAAACCCAAATTTTCTTGATTTTTTAAAACAATTCTTTCATCATTATAATTTGAAATAATTTTTTCAGTATTGTCCGTTGAACCATCATTAACTATTATTATTTTAAAATTTTGATATGTTTGTTCACTAATAGAATCTAAACATTTTTTTATTGTTTTTTCTGAATTATAACAAGGAATTAAAATACTGACTTTGTTTTTCATTTACATAATTTTAACATAAATAAAATGATTAAGTTATAATATAAAAATGAAATCATTTTCAATAATTATTCCAGCATATAATTCAGAAAACTATCTTAAGATAGCTATATCATCAGTAATTGATCAAAACTATCCAAAAGAAAAAATTCAACTTATTATTGTTAATGATGGTTCGAGTGATAATACATCAAAAATAGCAAAAGAATATTCAGATAAATATAATTTTATTGAATTTTATAATAAAGAAAATGGTAATTGAGGATCAGTTATTAATTATGTAAGAGAAAATAAATTAGTAAAAAATGATTTAGTTGTTGTTCTTGATTCCGATGATAAATTTAAACCAAATGCTTTTCAAATCATAAACAATTTAAGTGAAAAAGGGGAAGATAGAGACTTATATATTTCATCATTTAAAAAGTGAAACGGATTAAAAGAAAAGAAAAAACAAATTCCATTTTTCTTTTTTCTAAAAAGAAATTTAACTAATAAAACACAAATGCTTACCCCGTTATGTGCGCCAATTATATATTTCTTTAAAAATCAAGTGTTTTATAAAACAAAAAAATTAAAAGAAAAAGTAGCTTATCAAGATTCTGATTTTTTTTCTCAAATTATTATGAATAGTAATGGCCTAAAATTTACAAAAAAAGTAACAAGCTTATATTTTTTTAATAGAGAAGGAAATTCTATGTCTCAACCATGAGATAAAAAGAGATTAGATGCTGAATTAGCATCAATATTTTCAGCAATTGAAAACGGTGCTCAAGAAATATCAGCATTTAGATTATGTCAAAAAAAATTGAGAGAAGCAATTTTAAAATATGATAAAGATTTTAAAATAACAGTTAATAGAAAATTCAAATTCGATTTTTTCCCTTTTTATATTAGATGAATTTTTTGAATTATTTATTTTTTCCAATTAAAATCATTTTTTACAATTAAAAAATATTAAATACAAACATATAATATAAAAACATTAGAAATACAAAAATAAATATAGAAACAGCTCAAACAATTTTGTAATATCTTGTAAATAATCTTGTTTTTTTAATTAAATTATTATTTAAAAGATTTTGAATTTTTTTGTACTTATCAATTCTTCATTCCCCAACAGATACTACTATTAATAAAATACCTGAAATAATAGCGGGAATTAAAGTAAAGAAAATTCTATTTAAAACATTAAATGTTTCTGTAGCATTTTTAAGAAATAGAGGGTCATATAGAACATTTGACAATCAATCTCCAGTTCCTAATCCGCCAGGTAAGAAAGAAAATGAATTAGCTAATTCTATAAATTTAGATATTACTAAAAAGTCTCAATAGAAAAGCCCATCACTTAATAAATCTGTTTTAAGATTCGCAACGATTGCAAAAATAGCTTCTATACTAATAAAAGAGAATAGTAATCTATAGAAAAATATTTCAAGGAAATTTGTGAATTTATTAAAAACGGCTCTAACTCCTTCATGTATTTTCATTGTTTCATATCTAAAATTTCCTCCCAATTTATTTGTATCTTTAATAATTATTAGTGGTTGTCATTCTAAAAAATTTACAAATACTTTTGAAATTAAATTTTTAAATCTTGAACTCAATGCTATTCCTAACATAAAAAATACAGAAATAAGATTAAAAAATAAACCAAGAAAAATCATGATAACAGAAATTATTGATTGGCTATTGTCAGCAAATAAAAATGCTGAAAATTTATTAAATCCATAAGGTATAAAAATTATGGAAGTTATAATAACAAAAAGTTGATGAATTAATCCTAAAAGTAAAACATTAGTGATAAGGGGAGCTCGAGGATATCCCTTCCGTCTAAGAAACCAATAAACAACAATTTCTCCACCTATTGCAAGAGGAGTAATTAATGAAATTACAATACCAATTATTGTACTAATTACCAAATGAAGATATTTTACTTTATATCCTTGATATCTCATTATTCTATAAGGAATAAAAGCCCAAATAAATAAAGTTCCAAATTTAGCTAACAATATAAAAGGAAAGACATATGAAAAATTTTTATTTTCTAAAAATATTTGAGATATATTGCTACCAATATTGTTTATATTACTATAAACGAAACTAAAAATTATATATAACAAAATACCAAACAGAGCGAATAAAAATAGATATTTAAAAATAGTTTTGTTATCTATTCTTTTAAAATCCAAATCTTCTTTATATTCTTTAAAAGAATCAAATATTTTTTTCTCTTTTGAAATACATTCAAAAATAAGTTCTTTATTTAAAGAACTATTTTTAATTTTTGTAGATATAAAGGAAACCAAAACTTCTTCAGCATATTTATATTTTAAAAATATAAATGTTCCATCTAATAAATTAATAATTAAGGTTCTTGATTTTTTAAAAATTTTTATTTCTTCTATTTTTGTTATTTTAGTTCCTGAAATTTCAGTTTTGGTTTTCATAATATCAAAAAAATTTTTTAAAATTTTTTGTTTAATATTTTCTTCTTCAACATGTATTCTTTCATAAAAAAATTCTTCATATAAAAAAAGAAAAACGTCTTTTATTGTTTTTCCTTGATTTTTAATAAAAGATGAAATGTGACAAAATAATAAGAAATTTTTAATAGAATTAGATACAAAGTTTTTATCATTTTTTTGATAAAAATAATTATCCCCATTGGTAGCGAATAATATTTCTTTTTCACACTTTCTAATTTCTTCAAAAATATCATTAGATTCAATAATTTCGATCTTTAATTTTTTAGCTATTTCATTTAATAATTTACTAGAATTTTTAGACTTTATTATAACTTGATTTTTATTTAATAAACCATTTTGACTTAAATAATATAAGTACATAATAGATAAATCATTATAATTAAAAAAAGTAAATTTATTATTTTCTTTAACTTGTATTTCAAAATGTTCTTCTGATGCTTCTTGTTGATAAATAATTTCATATTTTTTAGTTAAAGATCCAAATCTTGCTTTAACATTAGATAAATTTTTAAGCTTTAAATTTTTATAATTTCTAAATTTACAATTACCATTATTGTCAAATATATCTTTGATAACTTCTTTTTTATTTTCATCATCAAAAATAATTATTGTTGAATCTATATTTTCAAAAGAAAAAGATTTATCATTTTCTTGTAATAAATTATTAATTTCAATTTCTTTATTTCTTAAAATTTGTTTAACATCACTCTTAACTTGTTCTTCACTTTTAAAATTAATATTTTTTTTAATTTCTTTATTTAAAAGTTTAGTATTTTTATTATCTAAAATTAATCCTTTATTATCATAAATTTTTATCATCATTTCTTTTTCATTTTCAGAAAAAAATATTATATTTTCATAAGATTCATCAACATATGAAAAAACATTTTCTATTCTAGGATTTACATCAATACCTAAAATAAAAATATTATCTAGATGGCAATTTAAATAATTAAAAAAATCAAAAGCAAATATCTTAGATTTATAGTTTTCTGGAACAATTAAAATTTTTCTATTCTCTACTTGATTAATTAATAAATATTTATAAAAAGCATCAGAAATTTTAACTATATTATTTTTATTAATACAGCCTGATTCATCACTTATTTTAGATATTAATTTTCCATTGATAAAATGTAAAAAATCTAAATTATTATCCTCTATTTGAATTAAACTATCGCTAGAATATTCAGTTTTATGTTCAAGCTCCATATATAAATTAAACCACAATTTTAATAAATCTAATTATCAATAACAAAACTTAATATTTTATCTTTAATAACAATTACCTTTAATATCTTTTTATTGTTAATATATTTATTAACATTATTATTATTTTTAGCATTTTCGATAATTTCTTCTTCGTCTCAATCGCCATCAATTTCAATTGTTCCTCTAACTTTTCCATTAATTTGAATAGCAAGAACTTTTTTAGTAGTAATTATTTTTTCATTTGAGTATTCTGGTCATTTTTGTTTTAATATTTCTTTTTCATTTAATAAAAATAAAAGTTCTTCTGCAAGATGAGGAGCAAAAGTAGAAAACATAACTAAAAACGATTCTAAATATTTTTTATTAGGAAGAGAATTTAATTTATATAGATAATTTATATAAACCATCATTTTAGAAATAGCAATATTGAATTTTAACTCTTCAATACTTTCTGTAACGCCTTTTATTAATTTATTGTATTCGCTTTCTAATTCTATATTTTCTTTATCATCAAAAATAAGTTCTTTATCAATATATTTTTTAATTAATCTATAAACTCTTTCTAATCATTTTCTTGTTCCATCTACATTATTTTCATTTCATGGTTTGGTTTCTGTAAGAGGTCCCATAAACATTTCATAAACTCTTAATGTATCTGCTCCAAATTTTTCTATTATTTCATTAGGATTTACTACATTGCCTTTTGATTTAGACATTTTTTGATTATCTTCTCCTAAAATCATTCCCTGATTAACTAATTTTAAAAAAGGTTCTTCTGTAGGAACTATTTTAATATCATATAAAAATTTATGTCAAAATCTTGCATATAAAAGATGAAGAACGGCATGTTCTTGCCCTCCTATATAAATATCTACAGGCAATCATTTTTTAAATTCTTCATAGGCTTTTTTAGAATTAAGATCTAAATAGCTTCCATCATCATTTTTTAAAATATATCCTAAATAATATCAACTAGAACCGGCTCATTGAGGCATTGTATTAGTTTCTCTTCTATATTTTTTTCCTTCATGTTCAAAATATAGTCAATCTTTTGCATTTGCTAATGGAGATTCACCATTACCTGAAGGAGTTATTACTTCTAAATCAGGTAATTCGACTAAATTTTCAATTAATAAAATATTATTATCTTCATCAAAAGCAATTGGGAAGGGTTCCCCTCAATATCTTTGTCTTGCAAAAATTCAATCTCTTAATTGATAAGTTATTTTATTATTTTCTTCTTTTCTTCCTATTCAATTTCTTTGTAATGATTTTAATGAATTTGGTCAATCTAAATCATCTAATCCTTCAAGTAATTTATCGGCGTAATTAGTTATTTTTAAAACTCATTGTTTCATAGATTTTTTAACTACAGGAAATGATCCTCTTTCAGAAATATTATTTCCTTTTTCATCAACTAAAACTTCCTCATTAGCTAAAACGGTACCAAGACCCTCACATCAATTAACATCAATTTCTTTTATTTCTGCAAGATTATTTTTATACATTTGAGAAAAGATTCATTGTGTTCATTTGTAATACTTAGGATCAGTTGTATTTATTTCTTTATCATAATCATATGAGAATCCTAAACTTTGTAATTGTTCTTTAAAAATTTTAATATTTTTATTTGTAAAACTTTGGGGTTTATTTCCTGTTTGCAAAGCATATTGTTCTGCAGGAAGACCAAAAGCATCTCATCCAATAGGATGAAGAACATTAAAATTATTTAATCTTTTATATCTTGCAATAATATCTGTAGCGGTGTATCCTTCTGGATGTCCAACATGTAAACCAGAACCGGAAGGATAAGGGAACATATCTAGAACATAAAAGTTTTTCTTTGAATTATCAGAACCAGTTTTAAAAACATTATTTTTAAATCAATATTTTTGTCATTTTTTTTCTATTTCTTGATGATTGTACATTTTAAATTTGCTATTTTTCTATTTATATTATTTTTTAAATTATACATTTAAATTTAAATAAATTAATTTTTGAAAATATCAAAAAATTAATTTTTAATTAAAAAAATATAAGCAAACCAAAATTATAAATATTGAAATATTTATAATTTTGTTAAAATTAAGTTAATAAATATGAAAAAACAACAAGTAAAAAAAATGATTATTCCAGCAGCTGGATGAGGAACAAGATTTCTACCAATGACGAAAGTTATTCCTAAAGAATTGTTACCAATTTTAAATCGCCCTTCTATTGATTATTTAGTTGATGAAGGTTTAGATTCAGGAATTGAAGAAATAATTTTAGTTATTTCTACAAGAAAACAAGAAATAATGAGATATTTCGAACCAAATATAGAACTTGAAAAAGAATTAGAATTCAAAGAAAAGAAAACATTATTAACTAATCTTATTAAGACAAATAGACATCCAATTATTAAAATTGTTTATCAATATGAGCAATTAGGGTTAGGACATGCAATTTTAACTGGTGCAAGATTTTTTAAAGATGAACCATTTGCCGTTGTTTTAGGTGATGATTTAGTTAAATCAGAACAACCAGCTATTCAACAATTAATGGAATTTTATAATATTTCACATTCATCAGTTATTGGTGTTCAAGAAGTTCAAGATGATAAAACTCATCTTTATGGAATGATTATTCCAAAAATAGAATCAGAAGTAAAAAATAAATTTTTTGAAATATCAGGAGCTATAGAAAAACCAACTCAAACTAAATCACCATCAAATAAAGCTATTTTAGGTAGATATATTTTTAATTATTCAATTGTAAAACATCTGGAAGAAGCTGTAGAAAATTTCGATAAAAATAATAAAAAAGAAATTGACTTAGTTTCTGTATTTGATAAATATCTTAAAGAAGAAAAAATTTATGCATATAATTTTTCTGGAAATCGTTTTGATTTAGGATCAATTGAAGGATTTGTAAAAGCTAATATTACATATGCTCTTGATAATCCTGAAACAAAAGATGAAATAGAAAAATATTTAAAAGAGGAGATTTTTAAAAAGTATAAATAATGAATTGAATTTGAACAACATTAGTATTTGGTATTTTAGGATATTTAATTGGTTCTATTAATTTTGCTTTATTAATTACTAGTCATTCAAAAAATAAACAAAATATTCGAGAATTAGGTTCAGGAAATCCTGGAGCGACAAATGCAATGCGAACATATGGAGTTAAATTTGGTGCTTTTATTTTCTTTTTAGATGTATCAAAAGCTTATTGATTTGCTTTTATGTTAGGTGCTTTTCAAAAATATATTCCCTTTTTTCAAACTCCAGAAAATGGAATTCCTCAAATATTACCTCAAGTAGCTACAATTTTTGTAATTATAGGACACATATGACCAATTTATTATAGATTTAAAGGTGGTAAAGGAGCAGCTACTCTTTTAGGTCTTATTTGTTCTATTTCTGTTTTTATAACAATGATAGGAACTTGTATATTTTTAATTATTGTAATTTCTAGTAAATATGTTTCATTAGGTTCTATAGTTGCCCCATCTTTAATTTCCCCATTAGCATTTATGTGCCCGTTATGAAATTTTATGGATTCTATGATTCAGATGCCTAATTATTCATGATTATCATTCGTTTCTATTTTAATATCATCAATTTTAGTAATTATTGCTCATAAAAAAAATATTATAAAAATAATTCAGAAAAAAGAAAACAAAATAAGTTTTAAAAAATAAATTATTTTTTAATTATATTTAATCAATAAATCGTTCTATTAATTACTTGTTCTCTATATTCTTCTATTCTTTTTGTATTAGGGACTTTATGTGTTCAAAAATAGGTATAAAAATGAGTACAGAAAATTATTTTAAATAATTTTTCTTTATCAAAATCATTAAAAAAAGTTTCCTCTTCTATTTCATTTTTATTTATTTCTAAATCTTTTATAATATTTCCAATATCTCAATAATTATGGTTCAATGTAGCTCATTCAAAATCTATTAAATAAAACTTATTATCTGAAACTATAATATTATTTTGAGAAACATCATTATGAGTTAAAACTAAATCATAATTATGTATTTCCTCTTTAATTATTGTTTCATAATATTGAAATGCTTCTATCAGCCTTGAATCGACTTTATGATTTTCAACAAAATATTCTAACTTTTCAATATTTAAATTTTTAATATCAACTTTTTGCATATTTAAAATTTGATAAAAAATATCTTTTCAAAAACTATAAGAAACATTTTCTTTTTTAAGAGTTTTTCCTTCGATTCATTTTTTAATATAGTCTCCATTTTCATCTCAAAAAAATATTATTTCTTTATATAATGAAAACTCTATTATCTTTTCTAATTTTCTATTTATAAATTTATTATAAATAGCTTTTCTTATCTTGAAACTTTCATGTGTATCTAAAATAACTTTAAAAATATTATTTGTAAATCCATCTTCTATCTTTTCAATTGAAATAATTTTTTTATCTTTAAAATTAGGTAATTTTTCATAAAAAAAATTTTTTACTTCTTCTTCATAATTACTTCTTTGATTGCTCATAATTTAATTTTACAACAATAAATAATATGATTATTTTTTATTTTTTATTATCAAAACTATATTTTTGAAATCTATTATAATTATATTAATAAATTTTCACAGGAAGTAAATATGCAAAAAGAAGACATTATAAAAGAATTGAAGTGAAGAGGATTAATTAATAATATTACTGATGAGAAAAAATTTTTAAATATTATTAAAAAAAATAATGATTTTGCAATTTATGTAGGTTTCGATCCTTCATTTAGATCATTACATTTAGGTAATTATGTAATGATAAAAATTTTAAAAATGTTTAAAAAATATGGTTTTAGAACTATTGCTCTTGTAGGTGGCGGAACGGGGATGATTGGTGATCCTTCTGGAAAAAATAGTGAGAGAAATTTATTAAATAAAGAACAAGTTCTTTTTAATTCAGAATCGATTGCTAAACAAATAAAAAAATATTCTGATTCAGATGAGATTTTTAATAATATCGATATATGATCAAAAATGAGTGTAGTTGAATTTTTAAGAGATGTATCAAAAAGCTTTCAAGTTAATAGAATGCTAGAAAAAGAAATAGTTAAAAATAGATTAGCAGATGGAATTAGCTATACAGAGTTTTCATATTCTATTCTACAATCTTATGATTGAAAGCTTTTATATGAAACAAAAAATGTTTTTGTTCAGATTGGGGGAAGCGACCAATGAGGAAATATTACTGCAGGAACTGATTTTATAAGAAAAATCCATGGAGATAAAAATAATGCAGTTGGTTTAACAATTAATCTTTTATTAAAAAAAGATGGTAAGAAATTTGGAAAATCAGAATCAGGAGCACTTTATTTAGATAGAGAAATTACAAATCCTTTTGAAATATATCAATATATTATTAAACAAGATGATAATGATTTAGAAAAATTATTTAAATTCCTAACATCTTATAATGAAAAAGAAATAAAAGAAATACTAGTAGAACATATAAAAGATCCTAAAAAAAGATTTGCTCATAAAAAAATAGCGGAAAATATAATTACAGAAATTCATTCAAAAGAAGACTTTTTAAAATGTGAAGAAACAGCAATGTTTTTATTTAAAGAAGATTATAAAAATATTGAAGAAAAAACATTATTAAGTTTATTTCATAAAGAAAATCATTTTAATGTAGAAGATGCAAATAAACCAATTATAGAAATATTAAATGAATTAAAAATATTTAATTCAAAAAGAGAAATAAGAGAATTTTTTGAAACAAATTCGATTACTATAAATGGTAAAAAAACTACTGATTATAATTTGATATATAAAAAAGAAGACTTAATTAATTCTAAATATTTAATTTTAAGAAAAGGCAAAAAAACTTTTATTTTAATTGAGATTTTTTAACAAAATAATCATTTATAAATGGAGTAGAAAAAAAGAAGATTATAAAAATTAAATAGAAAATAACAGCTCCTAAATTACTAATTCCAATTCCGTTGGTAAAATATAATCCTCAAGAAATTTTTCCTAAAGGAGCAACAATAGCTTCTTTTATAGATAAAATAACATTTACAGAAATAACAACAGATATTGCAAAAAGAGTAAATATAACAAAAATAGAGTAAATTATTTTTTTCTTTTTATTTTGTTGATTAGGTAAATAATCATTCTTTCAATAAAAAAATATAAGAATAATATAAACTAGAAAAAATAAAATAACTGGATAATTACTAAAACCATCAACAATTTGGTCATTATTTAATATGGCAGCAGGAAGATATATAAGTAATGTTCAAAATCCAATAACCAATCAATAAAAAATAATTACAGTTTTATTTTCTCCAAACTTATTAGTTCATCAACTAGTTTTATAAATTACTTTTTTCTTTACAATATTTTGAAATTCTTTTAAACAAACAGCATTAACTGCCATTGTTGTTCCAAAAACAGAAATAAAAATAATTAATGATAAAAATATATTAAGAATTCTTGCCGCTTGTCCACCAAAAATATCTTGAATTACATTAGCTATAAATGATGGAACACCATCTACGGAGTGAAGGATTGATGATACAGCTACTAAAACATAAATGACAATAACACCAATCATTCCTATAAAAATAACTTTTGAAACCGTTTTTTCTCCACCTTTAAATCTATCTCCTAAAACACCTACTCCAATAAAATTATCAAAAGCAAATAAAACAGCCGGAAGAGAAATTAAGATCCCTTGAAATGATTCTCCTGGAGAAATAAAATTTTCAAATCCATTACCACCTAAATTACCATTAGGCGCTTCTAAATAATGATTATTAAATAAAATCATTCCACATATAATTACAACGATCAAAGGAATAAATTTTATTATTGTAGTTATTTGTGAAGTTATTCCAACAAATTTTGTTGATAAATAATTAGTTATAAAAATAACAATTCCAAATGCTATCGAAATAATAGCAATACCATAAACTGGAAAATCCTTATGATCTATTCCTTGAGCATTATAAATAAATTCAACGACAGTTTCCCCCGTTAGAAAAATTAAAATTACACAAAGTAAGGAATTATAAAATAAAGAATAATTAATTGAAACTAACTTGGAAAATCATTTTTCCTTAGGTTTAGTATAGTGATTTGCTCACCCAGCAAGCCCTGTATTATCATTATCTAGTTTTACTTTTGATAATTTTCCAAAGTGAATTGCTACTAATAAAGCAATAAATCCACCTAATATTCATGATAAAAGTCAAGAAACACCATCATTTTGATTAAAACCTTGAATAGAAGCATTTTTAAAGAAGATACCTATACCAACAACAGAACCAATACAAATAGTAAGAGCTGAAAAAAAACCTAATTTCCTGACATTTTTAATTTCCATACTTAATTTATTATATAATAATTTCTATTAATTATAAATTGATATAAATAAGTTATAATTTAGATAGTTTCGAGTTAAAAATGAATGATATAAAACCAATTTACAATTCAGGAACAATATCTTTTGTTCAAAATCCAGATACAGTTCTTGCTAAGAAAATAGCATCAAATTTTATAAAAGATTCAGAAGGATTAATTCCTAACGGTATTTATAAAGTTTTTAAACTTGAACAAAATAAACAAATTTTTTGTTTTATTCTTTATTTTATTTTATTTGCAAGTCAAATTATTTTTATTTCTCTTCTTGCTACTATTTTGAGCAATTACAGCTGATTATTTTACGTTTTAACAGGTATTGCCGCTATTATTTTTGGATTACTTTTTATATTTAATATGATAGATTATCTTTCGCTTAAAAAATCTATTACCGCTTATCGAGCTAGCATTAGGATTGGATCAAAAATAACGCCTCCATTTATTTCTAATTTATATTTAAAATTAAATCTAAAACAAGTTACAAGCAATTGAATAACTATAGCAGCATTATTTTATGGTTCTATTTCTTTAATAATTTTTTGATGATTAAAGGATGTTAACTGATGAATTTTTGAATTTGATGTTTGAATTAGAAACTTAGGTCCTAAACCGGAACTAATAGCATATATTGTTTTAGGTATTTTGGGAGGAATTTTATCTTTTTATATTTTTATAACTATTTTTAGAAAAAAGAGAATAATTGATATTCAAGCGTTTTTTGGAAATGAAGTAATTTCGCAATTAGAAATCAATAAAATGGTTCAGGAAAGAAATAAAGCATATAGAAGAATTTTTATTATTTCAATTTTAGTAATATTAGTTTTCCCTATTATTGTAAAATTAGTATTAAAATATACAAAAAAAGGAGCTATTTAAATATGGATTTAGGTTTAGCAATAGGAATGATTTGTTTGGGAGTTTTTCTTGGAATTTTAATAGGAGCAGGAGTTGGTTTCTTTTTAACTAAAAGAATGTTTGAAAAACAATTAAGAGAAAATCCTCCTATAAATGAAAAAATGATAAAAGCAATGTTTTTACAAATGGGAAGAAAACCATCTGAAGCTCAAATAAAACAAGTTATGAGATCAATGAAAAATGCAAAAAATGATAAATAATATTTAAATGTGTTAAAATAAAATAAATTATGAAAAAAAATACACACCCTGAAAACAAAATTATCGAAATAACATGTTCAACATGTAATACAAAACATGAACTTTTAACAACAAATTTTAATGTAGTTGTTGATGTTTGTTCTGGTTGCCATGCTTTTTATACAGGTGATAAAACTAAAGCAAAATCAAAAGGTAGAGTGGAAAGATTTAATAAAAGAGTTTCTGCTTCTATTAAAAAATAAAATTAATAAATTTTCATTTTAATATTAAATTTATTAATAATATTTTTATTTTCATCTAAAAGTTTATAAATAAAACAAAGTTTTTCATTTTCAACAAAATCAAGTCTTTGAAGTCTTGTAAATAATTTTATTTCTCCATATTCTGTTTGATAGTTATTTAAAACATTTTCTCTTGATTTTAAAAATAAAGTACTAGGACCACAAATTATAATTAAAGTATTATCATTTTTAATTTCAAAACGATTAATAATATTATTTTCTTTTTCTTTGAATTCGATTACATAAACATCATCTTCTCATTCATGTTTCAAAAGAGGAGCAACCATTTTTATTTTTTCTTCTTTGCCGTTTTTTAAAAAACATGATTCAAATTCTATTGTCATATTAAATATTTTTTAATCTTTCCTTTATTTTTTCTTCGCCATATAAATAAATACATTTAGCAAGTTCTGGCCCTTCTTTTTTATCTGTTAAAAAAAGACGAATAGGCATAAATAAATCTTTACCTTTTAATTTATTTTTTTCACCAACTAAATTAATTGTTTCTTGAATATTATCAATTGTAAAAGTTTTATCTTTAAATATTTCTTTAAAACTAATAATAGCAATATTATTTCTATATTCTTCATTAATTTTATTTATATCTTTATTATATTCTTCCAAATATGCTTGCATTTCACTAAAAGTTGTTGAAAACTGTTTAAAAGTTGAAATAAAAACTTCTTTTCATTCTTTATTTCTATCATTAGGAAAAAGAAGTTTCTTTTCGATAAAATTATTATCTAAGTTTTTCATATATGTTTTTGAAAATCAATTCATTTTTCCAATATCAAATTTGGAAGGAGATTTTGATAATCTTGAAACATCAAAATATTTAATTAATTCTTCTTTGGATAAAATCTCCTGATTATTGCCTGGTGTCCATCCTAATAATGATAAAAAGTTAAAAATAGCTTCAGGAATATATCCATTAAGTCTATAATCTTCAATAAATTGTTTAAGAGATAAATCTCTTTTTGATAATTTCTTACCTTCCATATTAGTAATTATTGTAAGATGACCAAAAAAAGGTTTTTCTTCTTTCAATATTTCATATATTGCAAGTTGTTTAGGAGTATTTGCAATATGCTCTTCTCCTCTTAAAACATGAGATATTTTCATATCAATATCATCAATTACAACAGCAAAATTATAAGTTGGAAAACCATCAGATTTCTTAATAACAAAATCACCAATATCATTTGAATTAAAAGATATTTCCCCTCTTACTAAATCATTTCACTTATATTCTTTATTTAAAGGAATGGCTACTCTAACAGAAAATTCATTATTTTCTTCTCTACGTTTTTTTTCTTCATCGGAGATTTTTAATCAATTTTTATTATATTTAAAAGATGGAATACCTTTTTCTTCTTGCTCTTTTTTTTGTTTTTCTAATTCCTCTTTATTTTCATAAGCCTTATAAGCAAAACCATCAATTATCATTTGATCTATAATTTGATTATATCTATCAATTTTTTCACTTTGTCTATATTTTCCATATTTTGGATTAGGTCTACTAGGTTCTTCATCAGGAATTATACCAAGTCAAGCTAAATTTTCAAGTTGTGATTCTTCTCCTCTTTCTACATTTCTTGAAAAATCAGTATCTTCAATTCTTACAATAAAATCGCCATTGTAATGTTTGGCAAGAAGATAACTAAATAATGCAGTACGAGCGCCACCAATATGTAAATAACCAGTAGGTGAAGGAGCATATCTAGTTCTTATTTTTTTATTAATCATTTTCTAATAACCTTTAATTTCTTTATTGCTTACAAGTTCAACAGAAGAAGAAGTACCTAATCTTGAAACACCCATTTCTATATATTTAATAGCATCATCAATATTTTTAATGCCACCTGCAGCTTTAATTTTTAAATTTTTACCTTTTATTATTCTATTAAAAATTTCAATATCAGAAAAACTAGCTCCTCTATAAGAGAATCCTGTAGAAGTTTTTATAAAATCAGCGCCAGAACTTAAAACTATTTCAGTTATTTTTTCTATTTCATAGTCTTTTAATAATGATGTTTCAACAATAACTTTTAAAATTTTATTTCCAATTGCTTGTTTTATTTTTTTAATTTCATTTAAAACATAGTCATATTGACCATCTTTAAGTCTTCCTATATTTATAACCATATCAATTTCATCGGCACCATGCTTAATCGCAAGCTCGGCTTCTTGAACTTTATTTTGCATTATATTTGCCCCTAATGGGAAACCAACTACAGATGTTATTTTAAGATTATTACTTTTTATTCTCTCTTTTGCATATTTTATTCAAGAAGAATTTATGCAAATTGAATAAAAATTATATTTTTCCGCTTCTAATATTAATTTATCTATGTCTTTTTCTGTAGCTTCTGGTTTTAATAAAGTATGATCGATAAATTTTGATATATCCATTTTTTCTCCTAAATAATATTTTATTTTAAATATCTATATTATTATAATTTAAATATTCTAGTATTATAATAATTGTAGTTATAAAAAAAATTATAATATTTTTATTATAAAATACTATAATACTATGAAAAGAAAAATAAAATTAGTTTATAATTTTATTAGAATAAATTTAATAAAAATAAATTTTTTTTTATTTAAATTAAATCAAACAGGAGAATAAAATGAAAAAAACAATTGAACAAGTAAATTTTAAAAATAAAAGAGTAATCATAAGAGTTGATTTTAACGTTCCCTTAGAAGGAGGCAAAATAACCTCAAATTCAAGAATAGCAGCAGCAATTCCTACATTAAATTATATTTTAAATCAAGAGCCTTCAAAGGTAATTTTATTATCACATCTTGGAAGAGTAAAATCTAAAGATGATTTTTTAAAAAAATCTTTAAGACCAGTAGCAAAAGAATTATCACAATTATTAAAAAGAAAAGTTATTTTTTCAAATACATCAACAGGTCCTGAAGTGGAACAAAAAATTAAAGAACTTGAACCAGGAACAGTTTTAGTTCTTGAAAATACTAGATTTGAAGATGTTTTAAATAATAATGCGGAATCAAAAAATGATCCAGCATTAGGTAAATATTGAGCAAGTCTTGCAGATGTTTTTGTAAATGATGCTTTTGGTACTTCTCATAGAGCTCATGCATCAAATGTTGGAATAGCTAATAATATTAAAGAATCTGCAATAGGTTTCTTAATATTAGAAGAATTAAAAAATCTTTCAAAAGCAGTTTATCATGGTCAAAAACCAATGGTAGCTATTATTGGTGGAGCTAAAGTATCAGATAAAATTAAAGTTATTGCAAATTTAATTGAAAAAGTTGATTATTTAATAATTGGTGGAGGTATGGCATATACATTCTTAAAAGCTCAAGGATTTGGTGTTGGAACTTCATTAGTTGAAGAACAACAAATTCCTCTTGCTACACAATACTTAAAACAATATTCACATAAAATTATTTTACCAATTGATTCTGCTTTATCAAGTTCATTTTCAAATTCAAAACCAAAATATAATACAGAAAATTCATTAGAAATTCCTAGTGGATTTATGGGATTAGATATTGGTCCTAAAACAATTGATTTATTTGAAAAAATACTATTAAAAGCAAAAACAATTATTTGAAATGGACCTATGGGAGTTGCTGAATTTTCTAATTATAAACAAGGAACAGAAGCATTAGCAAATCAAATATCTGAATTAAAAGATTGTTTTTCAATTATAGGTGGTGGTGATTCAGCTGCTGCAGTTTATAATTTAGGTCTTGAAAAATACTTTTCACATATTTCAACTGGTGGAGGAGCTTCATTACAATTTTTAGAAGGAGCAGCTTTACCAGGGATTGACGCAATTCAAGAATCAACATTTGTAGTTCCTCAAATTAAAGAAAAACCTATGCATCCTTTAAGAGTAGAGAAAAATGTAATGTTATCAGATGAAGAACAAAAAAATAAAGATATTTTTGTTAAAATTGAAGACCACCCAAATAAAAAATTACCTATAGATGAAACAACTGTTGTTGAAACAGAATTATTAAATAAAGACAAATCAGGAGAAATGTTAATTGTTGAAAAGAAAATTTCACAAACAAATCAACCTTTAATGCCAAATAATACTTCAGCAGCATCTAATAATCAAGATCTTAATAAAGTAAATACTTCAGCAGCGCCTATTAAGCAACCAGTTTCTAGTACAAACACAATGGAATTAAAAGCTAAAAAAGAATCATTTTTCAAACGTTTATTTACAAGAACTACAACTATTAAACCACCAACAACTAATAATAATGAAGTTAACAAAGTTGTAACTCCTCCTGTTAAACCAGCTGAAAACAAAATGGATACTAAAAAAGTTGTAACTCCTCCTGTTAAACCAGCTGAAAACAAAATGGATACTAAAAAAGTTGTAACTCCTCCTGTTAAACCAGCTGAAAACAAAATGGATGATAAAAAAGTTGTAACTCCTCCTGTTAAACCAACTGAAAACAAAATGGATGATAAAAAAGTTGTAACTCCTCCTGTTAAACCAACTGAAAACAAAATGGATGATAAAAAAGTTGTAACTCCTCCAGTTAAAGAAAAAGAAGTTGAAAACAAAATGGATAATAAAAAAGTTGTAACTCCTCCTGTTAAACCAACTGAAAACAAAATGGATGATAAAAAAGTTGTAACTCCTCCTGTTAAAGAAGCTATTAATGATACAGATAATAATAAATCAGTAACCCCTCCTGCCAAAAAAGAAAAATAGTATAAGGTAAAATAGATTTATTAAATTTTAAAATGTTAAACGAAAAAGCAAAAAAGATTTGGATTGAATACAATAAAGGAATAGTTAATTATTCTTATGATTTTACTTTAGAAAAAATGTCTTTTGATTTATTTGAAGATACATCTTCTAATTTTTGTTGAACAATATTTAATGTAGAAGGATATGATTGAATTCCGGTAAATTGTTCTACTATGAAAAAAATGCCTGATTACGTTGATCAAAGTATTCCATTTTTTATTGATGGAGATCAATATAGATTTAAAAAAACACAAAAAGGTTATGATGTTTTAAAAAATTCTATTTCGTATGATACAAACACTAATGTTTTTGATATAGAAAGATCGGTTAAAAAGGAATTAGGTTATTCAGTTAAGACTAATGAATTTGAACTAGAATGAGAAAAAAATAAAAATAAATTTGGTTCTCATGAGCAAATTATTTCTTTAATAGGAACAACAATTAATCCAGATGATGAAAGCAATAATCGTTTTATATCACCATCTGAAATATCAGATTTAATAAATAGAGCTAAGATAGAAGAAACTAAGAGAATTCAAGAAAAAGAAAGATTAAATAAAAATAGAGATGAAAATTTTATTTTAAATCAATCACAAAATAACAATTTATCTTCTTATAATAATGGAAACTTTAATAATAAAATTATTAAAGAAGATCATTCTGAAGAATTAACACAAGAAGTTATTAAACAAACTCATATTATTGAAGACAAACTAGAAAATATTCTTGAATTTATTAATAAAAAAGATAAAGAGCACAAAAATATTGGTAATGAAATAGTAGAAAAACTAAAAGAAAAAGAACAAAATATTGTAGATGAGTTGCATAAAACTTTAGAAAAAAAACAAAAAAATTTTCTTTATTATAAATATTGAGAATTAGTTTATGGACCAAACGAAATAGCAGCAAAAGATTTTGCTGGTGAAATTATTATAAAAGATGAATTTAGAACAAATTCTAAATATTCATGAGATATTGATTTTTTTGATCCAAACAGAATTAATCAAGAAAAATATATTGCTTCTTCTTTAGCAATTAAAGCAAGAAATAAGCAAAATATTTTTATGTATAAAAATTCCATTTATAATGTTATAAAAGTAAATGATAAATATCGAATAATAGATCCTGAAGAAGTTAAAAACTTTCTTAGATATCCAAATTTATTAATTAAAAAAATTGATAATTATTTTCAAAATAAACAATTAGTAACAGTTCCTTATTCTTCAATTTCTTCAATATTTATTTCTTTTAAAGATTTACCAGAAGAATTTCTTGAAAGAATGAGAGCTCTTTTATACAATTTATTTAATGAATTAGATGTATTTTTAGATATTTTTATATATAAAGATATTGAAAATAAAAAAACAAACAAATCATTTATAAGAATATTTTTTAGAGGTTCAAATGAAAAACATTATTCAACTATTTTTGACGTAACTTTAATTGCAAGATTGGCAATAAACTTATCAATATCTAAAATAATTCAAAATACAAAAATGATTAGAAATATAGTTTTTGATATTTTTCTACAAAATCATTTTTTAACATTCCCCTATGTTTCTTGATTTACAAACTTTAAAATTGTAAATAATCCTAAATATCAACAATTTGAATTAAATAATAATTTTATTATTGATGATTTTTATAAAATTTTATTTACTAAAAATATAGGAAATAATGCAAACTTTATTTTCAAAAAAGCTAATAGTTTTAAAGGTAATTATTATATTTGTTCAGAAAAAGCTGAAAAAACAATTCAATATGCTTCTGAATTATCTTTTTCTTCAAAAAAAGGTTAAAATAAAATAATAAATATATTAATTAAAGTAAGGATAAAAATGAGAAAAATAGTAATAGTAGGAAATTGAAAAATGAATAAAAATCAGCAAGAAACAAAAGAATTTTTTGCTAAAATAAAAAAAATGAATTTTTCTTTAAAAGAAAATTTAATTGCAGGGATAGCAGTTCCATCTATAAATATTCAAGAAGCTGTTCAAGAAGCTCCTGAATATTTGAAAATAGTTTCACAAGATATATCTAATAAAGAAAGCGGAGCTTATACAGGAGATATTAGTGCTAATATGCTTAATTCTTATAATATTAAATATTCTATTATCGGTCATTCTGAAAGAAGACAATATCAACATGAAACTGATGAAATAATTAATGAAAAATCAAAAACAGCTCTTAAGCATGGAATAACTCCAATAATTTGTGTTGGAGAAACTGAAAATGAGTATGAGAAGAAATTATCAAAAGAAATTATTAAAAAACAACTTGAAAAAGGCTTAAAAGAAATAGATTTATCTAAAATTATTATAGCTTATGAACCAATTTGAGCAATTGGAACTGGTAAAACAGCAACAATTGAATATGCACAAGAAATGTGTGAATTTATAAGATCATTAACATCGCCACAAACAATTATTCAATATGGTGGTTCAGTAAGTCCTGAAACAATTAATGATTTAATTTCTCAAAAAGATATTGATGGTGCCTTAGTAGGTGGAGCTTCTCTTTTACCAGATTCATTTGTTTCTTTAATTAAAAAATAGATTAAATAATAAAAGGAGAAAATAATGAATAATACAAAAATAACAAAAATAGCTGTTTTAACTTCTGGAGGAGATTCCCAAGGAATGAATAATGCTATAAGAGCAATAGTTAAATCCTCTAAAATGTTTGGAATTGAAACATTTTTAATAAATTATGGATATAAAGGTTTAGTTGAAAACAATATTTTCAATTCAAAAGATGTTTATATTGATGACTATATAGCAAAAGGTGGAACATTTATTTATTCTGCAAGATATCCTGAATTTAAAGAAGAAGAAACTAGAAAAATAGCAAAAAATAATTTAGATAAATTAGGTATTGAAGCTTTAGTTGTTATTGGTGGAGATGGTTCATATCATGGAGCACAACTTTTACATAAATTAGGTGTAAAAACAATAGCTTTACCAGGAACAATTGATAATGATATTTCTTCAACAGATTTTACAATAGGATTTAATACTGCTTTAGAAAATATTGTTAATTCAATTGATAAAATTCGTGATACTGCAACTTCACATCAAAGATGTTTTTTTGTAGAAGTTATGGGAAGATATGCGGGGGATTTAGCCTTACAAAGCGGAATAGCTTGTGGTGCAGAATTAATCATAACATCTGAAAATAAAAAAAATATTAATGAAATTGTTGATATTGTTAATGATCAATTTTATGTTAAAAATAAAAAATCTGTAATTATTGTTGTTTCAGAATTATTATATGATAATTTAGATTCAATGGCAAAAGAGGTTGAAAAATTAACAAAAATTTCAACAAGAAGCGTTGTTCTTTCACATATTCAAAGAGGAGGAATACCAACCGCTTCTGAAAGAATATTAGCAACAGAGATGGGTTATACTGCTATAAGATTATTATTAGAAGGAATGTCAGGTCTTGCAATTAGTATAAATGACAATAAAATAAATTCTTCACCAATTTTAGAAGCACTTTCTAAACCTAGACCAGTTTTTAAAAATAAAATAGAAACATATAATAAATTAAATCAAGAATAAAATTAAATAAATTTAAGGGGAGTAATTTTACTTCCTTTTTTATTTAAATTTAAAACGACTCCATTAAATTCAGATTCATTATTAGAAGCTTCAAATTTAACAAATTTAGTATTAAATCTCATTTTTTGATAAACTGCTTCTATTTCAACGCCGATAGAAGAATTAATTGGTCCTGTCATACCTACATCAGATATAAATGCCATATTATTTTTAAGAATTTTTGCATCATTTGTTTGAACATGTGTATGAGTTCCTAACATTGCATCAATCCCCATTTCATCTAAATAATTTCCAAATACATATTTTTCACTTGTTGTTTCAGCATGAAAATCAACTATAAAAAAATCATAATCATTTTTTTTAATTTCAATATCAATCGCATCGAAAAAATTATTAGCTTTTTCTTGTTTTCAAGGTTTTAATAAATCATTAAAAGTTATACCTAAAATTGAAGCCACTTTTACTTTTTTACCTTTAACTTCAAAAACATTAGCTCCTCTTCCTGGATATTCATTATTTATGTTTAAAGGTCTTATAACATTATCATTTTCAATAAAATTATATATATCTTTATTTGCTCAAACATGGTTTCCAATAGTAAAAATATCTACACCAATTTGACTTAGTTTTTCATAGTCTTTTTGATTAAAACCTTTTCTTCCAGAAACATTTTCTGATTGAGCAATAACAAGATCTATTTGATATTTTTCTTTAATATTAGCTAATTCTTTTTCTACTTTTTTAATACCGGATTTACCAAATATATCACCAATAAATAACACGTTTAAATAATCATTCATTTAATTATTATATATAAATTATTTTTTGATTTTATTTTTTTTAAAACAATAAGTATAATTCTTATATGAACTATTCTATTAGCCCTGAATTAAAAATATTTGATAATATGAAAAAAAACAACAAATTATTTCATGCTTTTTTATTTTATGGAAATAAAAAAACTGATATTTTTACACCAGCACTTCAAGCTATTAAAATACTAATCTCAGATAAAAATGATCAATATAAAAATATTATTAAAATAGAAGATTTAAATTATCCAGATTTAACTATAATAAAACCAGAAAATAATTTTATTTCAAAAAATGAAATCATTTTAGCAACTTTAAATAAATTACAAGAAACATCGCTTGTAAAAGATAAATTAAAAATTCTTTTTATTCAAGATGTTGATTTAGCATCTTTGCATTCTTTAAATGCATTATTAAAATTTATAGAAGAACCGACAAAAAATACAATTATTATAATGACTACAAATAGAATTAATAAAGTAATATCAACTATAAAATCTAGAACTCAAAACATATATATAAAACCAAAACCCAATCAATATTTAATAGATTCATTAAAACAAGAAAAAAAATTCGAAGGATATGAAGAAATTTTAATTTCTATTTATGGAAATAATAAAGAAAAAATAGAAAACAATTTTGAATTATTAGAAAAGGATTTTAAGGATTTAATAAAAAGTTTAGAAGAAATTAAAATTAATAAAGAAAGCTTAAGAACAATGCTTCATTTAAAACTTAATAAAAAAAATTATGAAAATATAGTTAATATATTAGAAATATTATTTTTAGAACTTACAAAAAAGGAAATAGTTGTTTTTAAAAATTATCAAAAATTAATTAATAATTTTAAATTATTAAATTTTAATCTTGAAACTATTTTAGTAGCGGGGAATGATTTTAAACATGCAATAAATCATCATGGAAATTTTGCATTACAAAAAGAAAAATATTTAATTACTTTAGAAAGTGCATTCGATGTCTAAAATATTTATAGTAGGAACACCAATTGGGAATCTTGCTGATATAACTTATCGTGCAGTAGCTACTCTTAAAGAAGTAGATATTATTGCTTGTGAAGATAAAAGAAACAGTATTAAGCTATTGAATCATTATGAAATAATTTCTTCTAAACTTATTTCCTATCATTCATTTAATGAAAAAAATTCTTCTAAGGGAATTATTAATTTAGTAAAGCAGGGCAAAAGTGTAGCTATTATTTCAGATGCGGGAATGCCATCAATATGTGATCCGGGCTTTACAATTATTAATGATGCTAAAAAAGAAAATATTGAAGTAATAATAATTCCTGGAGTTAGTTCTGTTATTACTGCTTTTGTTTGATCTTCTCTTGATAATACATTTTTTTTTAAAGGATTTTTAAAACACAATAAAGAATCAATAACACAAGAGTTAAATAAATTAGAAACAGGGACTTATATTTATTTTGTATCAACACATAAATTATTAATTTCTTTAGAAACTATTGATTATGTTTTTAAGGGAGAAGAAAGAATATTTTTAGCAAAAGAAATGACTAAAATTAATGAAACTTTTTTTGAAGGGAAGGCAAAAGAAATTTTATCTTTAATAACTAATGAAAACCAAAAAGGTGAGTTTTGCTTAGTATTAAATATTCCTAAAAAAAAGCGAATAAAAATTAATAAGTATAGTAAAAATAATAAAGATATATAATTTATATTAATTTATGATATCGACAAATAAAATAGAAAAACATTTTGGTAATAAAAAATTTTTAAAAACACTAGCTAAAACTTTTTTTCCTTCAGCAATTCAAGCATTTTTTTCAATTGCTGTTATTTATGTTGATAATTTTTCATTAGCAATTCTTTTAAAACAAGATGGAGAAATTGCAAAAACAGCCTTAGGACTAGCTAATCCTTTTATTACTCTTTTAATTATAGTAATAACGGGGTGACTAGGTGGAACATCAATTATGATGAGCCAATACTTTGGTTCCAAGGAATTTTCCAAAACTCGGCAAATAACATTTTATAGAATATGAAGTGGTATGCTTATAGCGCTTCCTATGGTTGTTTTATTTATGACTATACCTGAACAATTTATTTTATTTGCCTCAGGTGATATTTCAGGTTCTAATAGTGGTGAAGTTAAAAAACTTATTAATTATGCCTCAATTTATTTATTTTGAAGTGCATGAACTTTTTTCCCTTATATAATTGCAACAGGACTTTCTTTTTCAATGCAAGAAACAAGAAGAGCAAATGTTTCATTATATGCAGCTATTGCTGGAATATTAATAAATATTATTCTTAATCCTATTTTTATTTTTATTTTTCAAGATAGTCCAGAACTAAGTATTATTTTTGTAGCAATTTCAACGGGAATAGCGAGAATAATTCAAATAATTTATTTACTTGTTTATCTCTTTTTGAAAAAAAATGATCCCGTTAATTTTTTTAAAAATCTTAAAATAGAAAAAGAGGTTTTTAAAAAAACAAATATGACATCATATTCCATCTTTTTAAATGATTTATTTTTTGGTGTAACAAATATGTTTTTAATCTTATCCTTGCTTCGATACTCGGCCGGAACTCCGGAAGAAGTAATAAATGTTTCGGTTATGACTAATGTAACACTTGTTTTACAATTTACTGAAGTTATATGACCGGGAATGGCTTCTTCTTCAGCAGTATTAATTGGTGTATATCTTGGAAGAGGAGATATAGTTAGGGCAAAAGATAATTGTAAAAAATTACTTAATTGAGGTTTTATAGTTTCAATATTTGTTTGTTTAGTTATTGGTATTATGTCATTTTGAGTAAATGGAATATTAAGTCCACTTCCAATTAATCCAAGTCCTGAAATTATTGCTGATAATAAAAAAATTATTTTATTATCAATGTTAGGTCAACTTATTATGTTGATTATTATTTTATCTCAAGGAATGTTTTCTGTTCTATATTATTCAATTAGATCTGGAGGAACAAGAATAATAATTATTTCTGATGCCTTTATCTCTATTATTTGATGTTGTGTTTTATCACCACTTTCATTTATGGGATATTTAAAACATTTAAATCCTATTGCTATTTTATTTATAATAGAATCAAATCAATTACCTAAATTACTTTTTGCTTATTTAATATACAAAAAAATTAATTGAGCAATAAAACTAACTAACCCAATTAAACAAAAAGAGTTAAAAAGTATTTCAAATGAAAAAATATTTTAATTTTCTTTATTAGGGTAAATTACATGGAAAATATTTTTAAGTCTTCCAATACTATTTTCTACATTTTTCATTATTGAATTTAATAAGAAATATTTATCATCATTATGAAGATCATCTTTAATTTTATTTTTTAATGGTTTATTAATGTTTCAAGCAAAATCAGAAAAATTTGAGACGATAATTTCTGATGTTTCAAATTTTGATTCATTTACTTTTGAATCATATAAATTAATTAATTCTTTCATTGTTTTTAAATACTTTTCGATTAATTCTTTAATCATTTCTAGTTCTTTTAATGAAATACTAGTTCTTGAAATTATTTTCATTATAGAACTAGCGTAATGAATAGCTCTTTCAATATCTTTTGTTTGATAAATAAAAGATATAATAATTCTTAAATGATTAGCTCTTGGAGAATCTTTAGAAATAATTCAAATACATTCATCTACTAAATCTCTTTCCATTTCTTGTGCTAATAAAACTCTTTTATTAACTCAATCCACTACATCGAAAAATTCCTTTTTCTCTCATATTTTTTCTCACATACCTTTATGAGTTTCATAACAAAAAGAAATAAATTCAAAGACAAGCTTTTTAAGTTTTTTTTCTGAAGCAATTACTAATTTATAATTTGTTGACATATTTTTATCCTATCTTTCCATTTATATAGTCTTTTGTTAAAGATTTTTTTGGATTTAAAAAAAGATTTTTTGTTGATCTACTTTCAACTATTTCCCCTTTATAAAAAAACTTTGTATAATCACTAATTCTCTGTGCTTGAGCCATTGAGTGAGTAACTATAATAATTGTATATTTCTTTTTTAATTCTAAAATTAACTCTTCAACTTTTGAAGTTGAAATTGGATCAAGAGCAGATGTTGGCTCATCCATTAAAATAACATCAGGTTCTATTGCAATAGTTCTAGCTATACAAAGCTTTTGTTGTTGCCCTCCAGATAGACTAGTACCTAAATCATGAATACGATTTTTAACCTCTTCTCATAGTGCCGCTGATTTTAAGGATTTTTCAACTATTTGATCAAGAACTTCCTTATTATTTATTCCGTTCGATCTTGGCCCAAAAGCAACATTTTCATAAATAGAAATAGGGAAAGGAGTTGGTTTTTGAAAAACCATACCAACTCTTGTTCTTAACAAAGGAACTTGTACATTTTTATTATTAATATTTTTTCCTTCAAAATAAATAGCTCCCTCATAACGAACACTATCTATTAAATCATTCATTCTGTTTAAAGATCTTAAAAGAGTAGATTTTCCGCAACCAGATGGCCCTATAAAAGCAGTTATTTTTTTTAATTTAATTGTTGTATTAATATTAAATAATGCTTGCTTTTGTCCATATCAAATTGAAAAATCTTTAATATTAAAGATTTCATTTTCTTTATGATTTTCAATAGTTTCCTCAAATTTATTATCATTCGCTTTATTTTTTTTACATCACTTAAACATTTTTTTACATCACTTAGAAATTTTATTTTCTTTATGATTTTCAATAGTTTCCTCAAATTTATTATCATTTGCTTTATTTTTTTTACATCACTTAAACATTTTTTTCTCCTTTTTTTGTTTTTAATTTAATATAATCTTTTACAAAATTTCATTTTTCTACAACAATACCTCAATTCGGAATTATTACATAAGCCATTAAAATTAAACAGAAAACAAAAACTAAAGTAACAAGTGCAGCTTGGAATTGAATATTTGTTGCATTTGGATTTGTTGAAAAAATTTGTGAATAAATATTTGTGGTTAAAGTTGTTCCAGGTGTTAATAAGGATGTTTGCACCGAAGAAGAAAGGCCGGCTGTTAAATAAAGAGGAGCTGTTTCTGATAATATTCTCCCTATTGTAGAAACTATTGAAGCAGATATTGCATTAATAGCTGGAGGAAGAATTAATTTTCTGATTGTTTCAAATTTAGAATTTCCTAAAGCATATGAATTTATTCTTATTTCCTCTGGAATTGCTTTTAAATTTCTTTCAAGTAATCTTGAAAATGACGGAACAACAACAATTATTAAGGTTAAAGCTCCAGCAATTAATGAATTTCCTGTTTTTCCAGTATAGGTTCATCCAAGAGTTTGAATAAAGAATAATAAACCAAAAATACCGAAAAGAATAGATGGAGTAGATCCTAATGAATCAAGGAAAAAGGTAATTGTAATTTTTAATTTTTTATTTTTAGCATATTCATTTAAGTAAATTGCAATTAATAATGAAATTGGGAAACCAATTATTAAGGTTACAGTGATTATTAAAAATGTATTTAATAATGATTGAGCAATAGAATTTTTTCCAAAATTAGTAAAACTGTCTGGACTATTATTAATTGCTAAAAAACCATTAATAATAATATCAAAAGTAATTCAAGTTAAAAATAATGAACCTATTACAATTGCAAAGTATTCTCAAAACTTCTTATATCAAGAATAAAAATCTCTCATTTTATAGTTTTGTTTTCTATCTTTTATATAAGAAAAAGTATTTGATAGATTATCTTTATCTAATTTATATTTTGAATTAAATGCAGCATATTCTATTTTTTCTCTTAATAAATAAGGAACAAAACAAATAAAATATAAACTTTTAACAGCTATCCTTTGAATTTTTTCACCTGATTTTCTTCTATATATTAAAGTTGTTACAATTAAATTTAAAATCATTGAAATTATTAACATAATGAAACCAAAAGCGTATAAAAGAGGTCTAATTTTTTCAGGATCTGAATCAGCAAACATCGCTGTTGAAATATATGCACCTAATGATTGACCACTAGAATTTAAAATAGAAAAGAAATCATTATTAAATAATTCTGATGATGGTTGAGATTGAAGAATCATAGAAACCGCCATTGATTCACCAATAGCTCTTGATAATGAAATAATAATAGCTACTATGATTCCTTGTCTTGCTGCTTTTTTACATATTTTATAAATTGATATTGTTGAAGAAGAACCAAGCGCAAGAGCGTTGTTATAAATATTTTTATCAATTGAATTTAATGATTCAGTAGTAAGAGAAATAATTGATGGTAAAACCATAAATGCAAGCATTATTGCAGAGTTAAATATTGAATTTTTACTTATTCCAAACATTAAATTTAACATAAAACCTAATGAATTAACAGCAAATAAACCAAAAATAACAGAAGGAATACCAGATAATGTTTGAAAGAATAAAACAACTCTATTACTCCATTTTTTGTTTAATCGATATTTTGCAAAAATAGCAATTCTTATTCCTAAAGGAACAGCTATTAACAAAGAAATAGCGGAACTTAAAATAGTTACGGTAAAAGGAATTCAAAAAGATTTCTCATTTGAATTAAAATTAGTTGTAAATAAAATATTTTTAAAACCAAACTCTTGGAATCCTTTAATTGATTGTAATAAAATAGTTATTATTAATCCAAAAAAAACAATACCCATAAATAAAGATGCAATAATCGAAATTATTTTAAAAGCATCATTTCTTTTTTTCTTTTTTAGAAAAACTATTTCATTAAAAAAACCCATATTTTATGCTGCTCCCGTACGACCCAACGTTATATCATCTACTCAAAAGTCTCCATTTATCATCATTGAATTTTTTTGACTCTCGTTAATATTTACATAACCTTCACGACTTATTAAATCTTGAAGAAATTGGTTTTTACCATCAAGATTCAAAATAGCAATTATTAATTGTTTATTAGCTTCTAATATATCTTTGTTTCCATTTAATGAAATCATAAGATTAAATGGTCTATATCAATCATATCCTTTAGAAATAATATCTGTTTTCATTTCTATACCTTTATAGGTTGCTATTTTAAAACCAGCACCTTCAATTTGAGCTTTATTATTTAAAATAAAACCTGATGAAAGATAAGTTATAGTACCATTACCTTTATCTTTTACAAAATCTCAAACTTGAGAATTAGCTTCTGCAGTTGATGTAGTATATCTTCCATAACTACCATCTTTTAAAATGCTCTTAATTTCTGGATCAATCTTAGGTTTTAAATGAGAATCATCTGCAAATGCTCCAGCTGTTCCTGAAATATTTGATCCTCCAGCTCTTGCATATGGAGAAATAATAGAATCATCATTAAATGAAGGATCAATTTCATTAAATCTAAATTCTTTATTTCCTGCAAAAGCATTATAAATATTATTTATAGTTGTTTCATTAATATCTAAAATTTGATTAGCATTTTTTGATTTATAAATAATTCCTATACCATCTCATGCAATAGTTACTGTTTTAATTTTATTTTCTACTCAATTTTTGTAAAATTTACCTTTTTCTCCCTCTTTAATAATTCCAGGATCTTTTGATGCCATTCCAATATCTTTAGTTCTGTTTGCAATTGCTTGAATTCCAGCTCCAGAACCACCAGCCTGAGTAACTACATCACTCGCCTTATATACATTTGAGATTTGTGATAATAATGGTTGAACAGCAGAAGAACCAGCCGCATTAAGAATTTGAAAATTATTACTTCAAGGTACAGCAAAACCTATTATTAATGCTGTAGAGGAAACAACTAATAAACTTGTTAAAAGAAGAGATTTCTTTTTCATATATTAATTTTATTATACATTATTTTTTTATATATTTATATATAAATATAAAGTTTATATATTTAATTTTTTAAATGGTAAATCCATTAATAATGTTTTTGTTTCATCATTATCAAAAATATTTTTAGATTCTTCAATCTTTCTAATCATTCTAGAAACATCTTTTTTTATAATATCTTTATCTTCGATTAAAGTTTCTTCATTTGCACCAATAGCAATTATTCCTATTTGAGCAAAAATCTCTATATCAAAATCACTAATATATTTAGAAATAACAAGTTCAACATTTGTACCAATGATTTCAGTAAAAATATAATTAATTCTTTCAATCATTTTATTAGTTATATATGAACTTTTTAGAGTAATTAAAAATTTATTAGTTGATTTATAAGCTCCATAAAAAATAGGATTTGACAAAGCATTAATTAATGAAATATCTATTCAATCTATTTTTGAATCACTAAATCCAATTGAAGGAATACATGGAAAAGTGAAATTTTTAGTATCTTTATAAAATAATTTTTTAATGATAGTAAAATGATCTCAATTTAATTCTGGATCTAAAAATGGAACTAAAAATGATTCTATAGAAGCTCTTATGAATTTTGATGAAAAAAAGTTTCTAGAATCTAAAGAAATATTTTTAATTTTATACGCTTGTAAAACATTATATTCACTAATTTTAACAATTACTTGTCTTTTTTTAGCACAAAGATTTTTAATATTTAATAATTCTTTTTGAGCTTTTTTAGATTTAATAAATGAATCAATTATAAAGTGAAATGAAAATACGTCATATTTAGCTAAATATGAAATTAATTTTTCTATATAATCTAAAACAGTTTTATTTTGATCTTTATAAACAATTATTGCTAAATCTTTATTTGATAAAATACTTTTTAATTTAGATTCATTAATATTAAAAAAAGAATTAGCACTCATTGGAACTTTTTTATTAGATTCATCAACTTTTTCAGTATCTCATGATAAAAAAGTTTCATCTAATTTATTACAATATAAATTATCTTGATATTTTTTATCTAAATTATTTTTTCAATCAGATCCAATTTTTATAAATTTTGTATTTTCTCTTATTGTTTTATGTAAATTTGAAAAATCTTCCAAATCATCATCATTAAAATAAATAACTACTGTTGAAGCAACATAAGCTTTTTTAAAATTTTTTACTATTGACATAATTTCCTTTTCAAAATCAAATGACTTATATAAAATTGACTTTATTAAATTATATATAAAATAAAAAAATTATTTATGTTAAAATTTTATTTGCAAAGCAGCAAGCAACATGAATTAAAACTTTTAAGACCGCAAAGGTTTATAAGTAATATGCTGATAAATGAAAATATTAATCTTAAATATTTAATTTAGAGTTGTCTTAAATTATAATGATTTCTTTGCAATTTATAATATTAAAAATAAGGAATTATCATGTCAAGATATACACAATCAACATTTAAAAAGTCAAGAAGATATAAATTTTCAATTCTTGAAAACGGAAAAGAATTTGCAAAAGGAAAAAGAAGAGAATATGCACCTGGACAACATGGACAAGCTAGAACAAAATTATCTGATTATGGACTTCATTTATATGAAAAACAAAAACTAAGATTTTTATATGGAATTAGTGAAAAACAATTTAAATTAACTTTTTTAAAAGCATCTAAAAGACCTGGACAAGCTGGTGTTAATTTTATGCAAATGTTAGAAACAAGGTTAGATTCTATAGTATATAGAACAGGTTTAGCAGAAACAAGAAGACATGCAAGACAATTAGTTAATCATGGACACTTTCTTTTAAATAATCATAAAGCAGACATTGCTTCAATGCAAATAAAAATAGGTGATGTAATAACTTTAAAAGAAAAATCAAGAAAAATACCATTAGTTTTAGAAGCAAAAGCAAAAAGAGAAACTGCTCCTTGATTACTTTCAAATAAAGAATTTTCATTCGAATTAACAAGATTACCTGAAAGAAAAGAAGTTAATACAGAAATTAAAGAATTATTAATTGTTGAATATTACAATAAATAATAATTTATTTTTAAATTAAAGGATAAAACCAATGGAACAACATACAAATGCTGATAGCAAATTTAAAGAATTGTTTTTTACAACTAATAAAACAAAAACAAAAAATAAACTTTTATCCCTTTCATTATTTTGATTAGGACTTTCTGTTTCTATTATATTTTTAATAACATTTGGTCTTTTATATTTACAAGATGTACCAATAATAGCTAATTTTATTTCAAGATTTTTAGGTAATCCAACCTTAACTATAGTTTTATCTTTAGTAAATATAGCTCTTTTAATTGGAATGTTTTTTATTTTAAAAAAACAAGATAGCAGTTTATTGGTTTGTATATCATTATATTTAATATTTACTCTTTTTGAAGGTTTTTATTTAGCATCATTATTTTTTATTTATAATGTGCAAATCAGAGAAATGATTCCTCTATTTTTAATTCCAAGTTTAGTTTTTGCAATAATGGGTATTTTAGGAACGCTTAATATATTAGATTTTTCTAAAATTCTTCCTTTTTTAATAATAGCAACAATTGGACTAATGATATTTTCATTTGTTATGTTTTTTGCTTCAATATTTTCAAATATTAGTTTTTTATACAAAATATATTGCATTATTGGGTTTATTGTTTTTTCATTATGAATAGGATTTGATCTTCAAATGATTCAAAGAACAGCTAATTTTGTAGATACCAGCGATAAACAAACATTTATTAAATTGTCAATTATGATGGGCTTAAATTTATTTATTGACTTTATAAACTTATTAATTATGACATTAAGATTATTTAAAAATTAAATTTAATATATAATTTTTAAAATATATGAATAAAAGTAATTTAAAGAAAATATTTTTTAAAATTATTCCGTTTTCAATGGTAACGGTTCCTTTTTTATTATCAACTTCTTGTTCTACTACAAATAATATTAATGATAATATTTTTAATGAAGCATTTTCTGAATTTGATGAAAAAAACATTAATATTAACTATAATACAAACCCACTTAATGAAAAGACCATAAATACTAGACTTCCGTTTTTAATAAATAATAAGGAAATGGTAAATAGTTTTTTTAGTTTAAAAAACCCAACTATTATTAAAAATGATATTAATGGAAATCCAATTAATATTTTTATTAATTTAGATTCTGTTTTTTTAAATGCACAAAATCAATTAACTATTAAATTAATTTATTCAACCACTATTCAACAAGGTACAGAAATTTTTAAAGAATTTGATTATATAATTGAAAATACATCAATAAACACAGATATTTTAAATAATCAAGCAATAATTTCTTTTTCTTTAAATAAAGAAAATTATAAATTTGAAAATATTCCACTTCCTGTTTGAGATTTATATATTGAAACATATCAAAATCTTTATTTTGGTGAAGAAAAATTAAAGAGTGATCTGGTAATAGATTGAAATAAATTAACATCTAATATATCTTTTGAAGAAGCAAAAAGTAGCAATATTGTTTCAAAAGCATGAGAATTTGAAATTAATAAAAATATATATATTTATAATATAGATACTTCTGATTTTGATGAAAATGATCCAAATAAAGAAATAATAAATATTAAAATGAATCCAAAAAAAATGAATGAGGATTTTACAATTAGAAATATTTTACAAGAAGATAAAGATAAAAATAAATTAAATCCATTAGAAAATATTTTGTTTTTTAAATATCAATTAAGACCAAACATAAAATTTGCTTATCCTTCAGAAACAACTATAAAAAATCATATTAATAAAAATACAGAAATAGCTAATAATATTGATACTTCTTCTAAAATTTTTAATCCAACATGAAGAGATCCACTTATTTTTGAAAAAACAACTCAAGAAATCGTTGAACAACAAAACAAATTTAAAAATGTTTTTTATGCCCCTATAAAATTACCGAAAAAAGTAAAAAATAGAGACATTTCATTTGAAATAAATACAGTTGAAGTCGTTCAAGGAACCAATTTAATTAATGTAAATATTAAAATAATTGTAGGAATTGGAAAATTTAAATCAACCGAAAAAACATACACTAAATTTTTTGATAATACTTTAAATAAATTTTTATAATAAAAAAAATAATAAAACATAATAAAAAATGCTATAATTTTTTATTATTTAATTAATATAAATTCTATATTTAAAATTCAAAGGAAAAAAATGAGTAACCAAGAAAAAAATACAAATGAAAAATTAGTAGTTGATGGAGTGCCAATTAGTTTTGAATCAAAAACACAAGTTGAAGGAAAAAAATTCGGAGGAACTCTTTCATATGAAGATATTATTTCTCAAACTAAAGAAATAGCATTAACTGTTGTTAAAACAGAAAAAGAATTTATTGAAGAAGACTCTAAATTAAGAAAAGAAAAATTAGATGCTCTTGAAGAACAATATAAAAGCTTAAATGCAAAACCATTGTCATCAATCGATTCATATGAAAACTATAATTTAGTTTTAAATAAATCAATTTGAAATTTTTCAGAAATTGAACAAAGAAATACAAAATTTACATTTAAAGATTTATGTCTTCAAGTACATATTTTTATTTATGATGGAGTAATTGTTCCTATTAATATAATAGAAAATACAATTTCTCAATTTTTAAACAAAGTTTTTGAAAAAATTATTTATGGAAATCCTGTAATTTTAACACCAAATTTAATTGTTGATATTATAAGATTTGATAAAAACAAAGTTTTACCAATAACAGTTGCCAACCCTAAATTATTACCACCATTAGGAGTTATTGAATGAACAAATGTAGTTGATTTAAGTGATAAAAAATCATTATTTATTATAGAAAATTATTTAATTCTATTAGATAATGCTTTAAATAATGGTCATGAATGTGAATTTTTCCCAGAAACAACAATGGTAAGAGGTATTTCAGGAATAACATCAATGTATATTTCTGAAAAAGCTGCAGTGGCTTTTAATAAAGCATCAATTAATACAAAGGTGTCAAAATAATTACATTGTAAAGGAAAAAGAAAAGAAAAATTATGAACACTAAAGAACTAAAAGAAAAACAAAATAATTTATCTTTCTTTTTAAAATATGTTGATGTTTCTAAAATTATCGTTTTAAAGAAAATGAACGAGGAAAATAGAAAATTAAAAAATATTCAATATTTAAAAACAACAAATTTTAATTTTCTAAAGAAAGCTAATGATAAATGACCTGATTTAAATATTTTTGATAAAATTAAAAAAAGTCAAAAAATTAAAAAATTATATTTTTTAATTGATCCAGAAAAAATTGATAATATTTCAACAATTATGTTAAAAAAATTACAAGAATTATTATCAAAAAATATAACACAAGATGATTATGTAATTACTTTTGGTGAACATTCTAACTTAATGGCACAAAAATTAGAATTAAATGTTATTGAAAAATTTCCTTTAGAATATTATTCAAATTTAGATCATTTTTCAGATTTAACAGCATCTATTATAGATTTAGGAACAAAAAATAATATTTTTAATCAAGCAGAAATAATTCTTTCTAATATGGACCTTTCACAAAATGAATTAATTAGAGAAGTATTATTTCCTCTTGATCATGAAGGTATTAATATGATCGAATTTGATGAAAAGAAATTTGAAGATGAAGAAATAATGGAATCATTACATAATAATGATGTATTTAATTTTATAAAAATCTATAAAAATATAGATATTTCAAAAATTGTTTGAGAACCAAATATAACTTTTTTTGCTTCACAAATGAAAAATATAATTATTAAACAAATTATTAATGAAGCAAAAACAAAATCAAAAATTGAACAATTAAATTTAGAATTTAAATTACTTGAAGAAAAGAAAAACAAACTTTTAGAAAAACAAGAATTATTAATTAGAAATTTTAATAGAATAAGAAAAGAAGAATCAACAATTCAATCATTGCTTCTTCATTCGGCATTTAAAGTTTCAGAACAAGAACCAATGCCACCTCTTATAAATATTAAAGATAATAAAGGAGGTAGTTAATGAGTAAAAATTTAATTGTAACAACTACAATAAACCCTGATTTGTTATTGAAAATATATGATTATAATACTGAAGAATTAGTAAAAGTTGTGGTGTTAACATTAGATTATAAACCGATTGAATTGTTTAATAATAGACATCAAAAATCTCAAAGAACAAATAAATTATCAATGTTTGATGTAGCAGGATTAATTGTAACAACTATGAAAAATTCTGATGATGAAATAACTAAACCAGTGAAAATGAAAAAAATGATATTAGCTCAAGATGTATCATTATTAACAGAAAACGATGTTAATTTATTATGTTTAGGTGGAACATTCAATATACTTCCAAATGAGCTTATTTTAGAAAATTATAAAAGTATAAAAGAAATTAAAAGTACCACACTTGAAGAACTTGATAAATTCTTAGAATTACCAAAAAACGAATCTTCTATTAAAGCATATTTAAAGTTAACAGATTACTTTTCAGTAAAAAATTATTTTAATAACAATAATGTATTAAAATTAATAAATCATAAATCAGAAGCGCTTAATGTAGCTAAAAAAACATTAATAAAATCAATAATTGCCTGACAGATTAGGAAATAAGGAGAAAATATGGCTAAAGAAAAACAATATAAAATATCATCTATAAAAGATAATATAGTAACAATAAATGGTGAAAATAAATTCCGTTTTTTAGAACAAATAACATTTGTTAATAAAACAAAAGGTGTAGTTTTAAAAGCAAACCATTTAGAAGCAAAAGTAGCATTAGTTGACGTTAATGATGAAAACCCATTAAAAATCGGAGATTTAGCTTTTAGTAATGAAGAAGTTTTTTCAATCGATATTTGAAATAGTTTTTTTGGAACACTAATTGATGTTTTTGGTAATAGAATTCATAAAAATGAATTTTTAGAAGAAAAAGGAATTAAATCTGAAATAATTGGAAATAAAAATGTTTTCGAAGAAGCAAAACCAATTTATGGTCGTTTAGAAGTTAATGATTATCTTCCTACTGGAACAACAGCTATTGATGGAATTCTTCCAATTGGAAAAGGACAAAGAGAGTTAATAATTGGAGATAGAGGAACAGGTAAAACTTCTATAGCTATTACAGCTCTTTTAGCTCAAAAAAATAATGATGTAAAAAATATTTATGTAAGTATTGGTAAAAAAAGAGAAGAAGTTCTTGAAATTAAAAATATTTTAAAAGAAAGAGGAGTTTTAGAACAAACAATTATTATATCTGCTCCTCCTGATGCAACAGCTGTTGCTAAATATTTATTACCTTATGTAGGTACTTCTATTGCAGAATTTTTCCAAGAAAGAGGAGAAAATATTTTAGTTGTATTTGATGATTTATCAAATCATGCTGATGCATATAGAGAGCTTTCTCTTTTAATTGGTATTGCACCAGGTAGAGAAGCTTATCCTGGAGATATTTTTTATACACATTCAAGATTATTAGAAAGAGCTGGAAAATTCACAGAACAATTTGGTAAAGGATCAATTACAATGATTCCTATTGCTCAAACATTAGCTGGAGATATTTCAGGTTATATTCCAACAAACTTAATTTCTATTACTGACGGTCAAATTTATACTTCATCAGCAATTTTTAATGAAGGTCGTAGACCAGCTATTGAAATTACTTATTCTGTTTCTCGTTTAGGTTCAGTTGTGCAAAAGAAAGCTATGAACAATTCAACAAAAGGACTTAAAAGACTTATTTCTGAATATGAAAATATTAAAAGATTATCTTCATTTAGATCAGACGTTTCAAGCGAAGATGCAAAAAGAATTTCTTTAGGAAAAGCTTTTGAAATATTAATTAATCAAGAAGAATATGAAGTAGTTGATTATAACTCATCAGTAATTTTATTTCAATTATTACAATCAGGTGTTTTATCATTCTATGATTTAGATTCAAAAGATCAATTACCTATAATTAAAGAAGTTTTAAAAACATTCTTAACAAAAGATATTATTGGAATTAAATTATCAAATATTTTAAATACACATGATATTAAAGGTGATGTTTTCCAACAATATTTAAAACATATAATTTTACCATTACTAAAATACCACATTTTATCTGAAAACAAATGATTACATTCAAATCCTAAATTTATTAAAGTATTCAAAGACATAAGAAACGATGGAAAAGTCCTTTTATCTTATGAAAGAAGAGGATATGAGAAAGGAATAGCATATGAAATTTAATAACGATACAGAAAGAAAAGCATTTTTAAGAAAATTAACTTTAAGTAATCTTAAAAAAGCTGCAAAATTAGGAAAAATTGATGGTATTTCAAATGCCAAAAAAGAAACTATTATTAAAAAAATATTACAGTTTGATAAATTAAATGAAAATAAAATTTTAAATACTTTATCACAAGCAATTGAAAATACAAACACAATGAAAACTAATAATTCTACTGCAACAACTACAGTAAAAACTGAAAAAGTAAAAACTAAAACAAAAACTGTAACTTTAAAAGTAAAAGAATCAAAAACAGGTGAATTAAAAGTTGCTGAATCAACAAAAGTTGGTGAAATTAATAAAGAAGACGGAAAATCATTTGAAGCAAAAGCAAGTGAAAGTAAATTTAAAATTTATTTACCTGAACAATTAGCATTAATGAACATTCCTCAATTAGATGTTATTTGTGATTTTCATAACATAGTTTCTCAATATAGAGAAGATAAAGTTTCGAGAATTAAAGCAATTTTACAAAAACAAACCGAAATTAATTTTATTAAAAGAGGATTGATTAATAATAAAATTGTTTCTAAAGCATTTACTCCAACAAACCCAATTAGACCATTACCAAGTAAAAATGTTGTAATTACAGGAGTAATTATAGAAATAAAATCTCAAGTTTATAAAATTCAAATTACTAAAGCATCAGAAAAATTAGAAATAGGATCTGTATTCTTTACAACAAATAAAAAAGGTGAAAGAAGAGTTCTTGAAGTTACAAATATTTTATCTGATAAAGTTGCTACAGCCTTTGTTTTAGGTCCAGAAGAAGGATTAGGAATTGGTGTAGAATGTTATTCAAAAAATCAACCATATTCTTTAATAATTAATGAATCATTATTAGGAAGAGTTGTAGATCCAATTGGAAGAATATTAGATGAACCAAATTTCTTAATTAAAGGTAAAGAATATTCTCCAATGCAAATTAATGATATTGGTAAAAATGGTTTCGATATTATTCCTAAAACACAAATTTTAGAAACAGGAATAAAAGTTATTGACTTACTAATTCCTATTGCAAAAGGTGGAAAAACAGGATTACTTGGAGGAGCCGGAGTTGGTAAAACTATTGTTGTTCAAGAATTAATTAATACTTTTATTAAACAATATGATGGAATTTCTGTTTTCGCTGGTATTGGTGAACGTATTAGAGAAGGACATGAATTATGAACAGAAGCTAAAGATCTTGGTTTCCTTTCTAAAACAGCATTTGTTTTTGGACAAATGAATGAATCTCCAGGATTAAGATTTAGATCAGCTTTAACAGGAGTTAAAGTAGCTGAATATTTCAGAAATAATTTAGGAAAATCAGTTTTATTATTTATGGATAATATTTTCCGTTATTTACAAGCAGGTTCTGAAGTGTCAACACTTTTAGATAGAACTCCATCAATGATGGGTTACCAACCAACATTATTCTCAGAAATGGGATTATTACAAGAAAGAATTAATTCAACATTAGATGGTGATATTACTTCTATTCAAGCTATGTATATTCCTGCCGATGACTTTACAGATCCAGCAGCTGTTGCAGCCTTTGCTCATTTTGATTCAACAATTATTTTATCAAGACAATTAGCAGCTGAAGGAGTTTATCCAGCGGTAGATCCATTAGCTTCATCTTCAAAATTATTATCATCTAAATTTACTTCTAAGAAACATTTAAATGTTGCTAAAATAACAATTCAAATTTTAGAAAAAACTAAATCACTTGATGAAATTATTAATATTTTAGGATTTGATGCTTTAGTTGAAGAAGATAAAAAAATAGTTAAAATTGGTCATAGAATTAAACAATTTATGTCTCAACCATTAATTATTGCTGAAAAATATACAGGAGTAGTAGGAAAATTTGTACCATTAGAAGATTCTATAACTTCAATGGAAAAAATTCTTTCAGGTGAATTAAACCATATTCCATCTTCAATGTTTTCTTTTGTAGGGCATATTAATGATGTTATTAGTAAATATAATTTATCTTTAGATAATAATAAATTAAATTAAAACAATAATAAATTAAATAAATAAAAAAATAAAATTTAAAAGTTTTATTTTTTTTATTTTTGTTTTATCATATTATTAATATGAATAAAAAGAAAAAAGTATTTTTATCAATATTGACTACTTCAATATTATCATTTGGTTTTTGTGTTTCTTGTTCTTCTAATGAAGTTATTAGTCCTAATGAAAATGAAAAAGAAGAAATTATTAATATTATAGGTAACGATGCAAGCAATTTAAATTTTAAAATAAATGCAAAACCAGAATATATAGTAAATAATGTTTTTTTTTATCCAATATCATTAGCATTTATGGATGATATAAAAACACTTTATAATTTTGAAATATTGAATTTTAATGATCTATTAGATTTTAAAAATATTTCAATTTCCCAGCCAATTAATTCTAACTTTTTTATAAGTTTTGAAGCTAGTTTAAAAAATAAAAATAATTTTTTTGAATTTAAATCTGAACAAAAATTGGGTAGTAGTTTTTTTAGATTAGAGTTTGACTATATTAAAGAATATTACAATACTGCTTCAATTAATTTAGATCAACAAAATTCTTCCATTAATACCAAGAATTTTATTATTCAAGTTTTAAACCAAAACGATAGAAGTTTATTATCTTTCAATGATTTATTATATAAATATATAAAAATAAATGATTTAAATTCAGGTAATAACGCTTTTGATATAGAGGCTGGAAGCAATCAAATAATATTAAATCCAGATATAGAAATAAATGGCATTCCATTTAAAGACAAAAGTCTTAAATTAATAATTAATAATAAAAATTTAATATCTTATCAGAGAAAAGTAGTTTATATTACAATAGATGAATCTGGAATACCAAATTATAATTCAGCAATCTATCCAGGTAAAGCAGAGCTTGTTTTTTTAACATCTAAAAATAAAAATAAAAAAATAGTTTTTACTAGGGAAGTAAATTTTAATAATGAAGAATTTTTTGGTTTATTAGATTTATCTTATTTTGAAATAATCGAAATAATTGATAAAGGGAATCGTTTTTTTTCAGGTAATTTTTTCACCAAAGTTATTTTTTCCCCAAATTTAAAATCTAATATACCACCGAAATTTCTTGATTTAACAAATTCTGTAAAGGAAGTTGATTTTAACGGAGCAACAACATCTATTCATATTGATTCATTTGATTCATCAATTGTAAATTTTTTAGGTATTGAAAACATTCAAACAATTATTAATAAAGATATGACAATAAATATAGCAAATTTAATTCAAGGAAATAGTCTTGATTTATCTAGTATAAAAAACATTACAGAACTTAAATATATATTAATTTTTATTTTTAAAATTAAACCTATTTTTCTTAATAAACAAATTTCTAATATTAATAATATTATAGTTTCAAATTCTGAAATATGAACTAATGAAATTGGTACTATACTAGAAAAATTAGATACAACTAAAATAGTTTCAATTGAAATTAAATCTAAATTGCCAACTAATTTCATATTTTCAGATTCTTTCTTAAAATTTACAAATTTACAAAAAATTAAAGTTGATTCTTCGATTGAACAATTTTCTTTCGTTAATGAAAATAAATTAATAAATAAAATTGATATCGAAAGATCTTTTAATTTAGATATTCAAAATCTTATTAAAAATAATATTTTGAATATTGATAAAAATTTTAAATCGAAAAACATTGATATAAAAAATTTATCAAAGTATTTTAACAATTATTCCTATTTAAATAAAACAATTAATAGTCAAACTAAACAATTAATTGATTCAATAAATTTTGTAGGGGATATTGATAGTTTTGAAATTTCTTCTATTAATTTACCAAATTTTAATGACTTAAAATTTATGAATAAATTACCTAATTCAAATAAGTATGGAAAAATAATTTTTGATGAAAAAATAACATTAATAGATTTAAATGAAACAACTATAAATAACTATCAAACTAATACAGTTTTGGAAAGAAAAACTCCTATTATTGAAGGGATTGAAATTAAAAATGAAATTCTTACAATTGATAGTAAGCATTTAACTCAACAAAATGGGTTAAAAGTAATTCCATTATGAAAAAAAATAATTTTATTGGAAACAAAATTCAAACAAATTATTTTTAAACAAACGCAAATTGCAGATAATGTTAACATTAAATTAATTAATAATTCTTTTATAAATCTAGACTTAAAAAATATTTCAAAATTAGATCTATCAAGTTTAACTAACATTACTATTTTGGATACAAATTCCTTTTCAAATAAAACTATAAAAGAAATCGTTTTACCTCCTAATTTATTAATAATAGGAAATAGTTCTTTTTTAAATTGTTTAGCATTAACATCTATTGTAATTCCTAGCACAGTAACAACAATAGAATCATCCGCTTTTAGTTCATCAGGACTTACTTCAATTGTAATTCCTGATTCAGTAATGACTATCGGTTCGTCTGCTTTTTCTAATTGTCTTAATCTTTCAAGTGTTACATTACCAAAAGATTTAAAAATAATTTCTTCATCATTATTTTTAAATTCTAAAGCTTTAACATCTATTGTAATTCCTAGCACAGTAACATCAATAGAATCATCCGCTTTTAGTTCATCAGGACTTACTTCAATTGTAATTCCTGATTCAGTAATGACTATCGGTTCATCCGCTTTTTCTAATTGCCTTAATCTTTCAAGTGTTATATTACCAAAAGATTTAAAAATAATTTCCTCTTCATTATTTTTTAATTCTAAAGCTTTAACATCAATAATAATTCCAAGCTTAGTAACATCAATAGAATCATCCGCTTTTAGTTCATCAGGAATTACTTCAATTACAATCCCAGATTCAGTAATGACTATCGGTTCGTCCGCTTTTTCTAATTGTCTTAATCTTTCAAGTGTTATATTACCAAAAGATTTAAAAATAATTTCTTCATCATTATTTTTAAATTCTAAAGCTTTAACATCAATAATAATTCCAAGCTTAGTAACATCAATAGAATCATCCGCTTTTAGTTCATCAGGACTTACTTCAATAAGTTTTCCTTCTACACTTAAAAATATAGGAGAAAATGCCTTTGCTGGATGTAATGGTCTTGCAGATAAACAAATCAATATTCCTAACTCTATAGAATTAATAGGTGCACAAGCATTTAATTTTAATTCGCCAAACTTAAACTTTACTTCACCATCTAATCTAAATATTATTAATTATATATCTGGAAAAAATTTACCAAAAATAAACAATGATTTTCTTGAAAAATTAGAAGTCAATAAATATATTATTTATAAACCTACCTTACAAAAAAATGAATTAATAATAAAGTTCAATAATAATATAAATGAATCATCTTCATGAGAAAAAATTATTAAACAACTATTTTATTTTATTAATGAAGATACTAAAATTGAACTAACAATGCCGAGTGTAGGTTCTACTTTTAATAATGTAGAATTTAATTTTACAAATTTAAATAATTTTTTCTTAACTCATTTAAAATCATTTAAATTTAGTCAAATATTCTTTCCAAATAACTTTATGAATTTTATTCCTAATAATGCATTTAGTGATTTAAAAATTTCTAAATTGGATTTGCAAAATCAATCTACACTTGAAGCAATTTATAATAGAGCATTTTATAATTGTGGTATTACTGATTTAAGTTTGCCTCCAAGTGTTAAAGAAATTAGAGATAACGCATTTTCACTTAATGGTATTAATAAACTTATTTATGAACCCAATTTAAGAGGAACAAAAATATTAAATGGTGCTTTTTCTCATTCAACAAGTAGTTTGAATTATGTAATTAATGAAAATGTTTTTGAAGTTGCTTGAAATGCATTTGGGCGTTTATCGACCGTTTCTAGAAACAAATTAGAAACAAATATTTGAAAAACTTATTTTAATAATGATACAAAAATATTAGATCTTTCAAAATATAGACCAAATCAAAATGTTGATTTAAGTTCTAATGCAATTTCCTTTGTTGATATAAATGAAATAATAATTCCTGATTATTTATTTATTTTAGATGAAAATATCTTTGAGAAAATATCTTGAAAAATTAAATCAATTAATTTAAATAATGCTGTTATCATTAAATCAGGAGCATTAAATATATCTAATTCAGCAGTCCCTCAATCATTTACAAATAGTAAACAAACCATTTTAGAAAATAAAGATAAATCAATTATTATTGTATAAATCTCTATAAAATAATGATATAATTTTTAAAAATTAAATAATTAAGGATTTTAAAATATGAAGTTATCGAATAAATCAAAAGTTTTAATTGCCTCTTCTTCATTTATTATTTCAAGTTTAGTTATTGCAGGAATAGCCATTTGTTCAACTTCTACTTTAAATAAAAATCAAGGATTTGATGAAGTTAAACAACAAATTAACCAAATTTACAAAGATGATAAAAATGCAATAAAACCAACATTTGAAAAAAGCAATTATATTTTTAATAATGTACCAAACAAAATAAGTGATTATTCTTTAAAATTTTTTCTAATTAATCAATTGGGTTTTAACCCTTTAACATTAGAAAATATTGAATCAGGTACATATGTTGATAAAGATCCAAATTTGGAACAAAATGAAAAACTTTTAAATGGAACTACAAAAGAAAGATTTTTTAAAGTATTTGATTTTGCAAAATTTAATGAAAAATTTGGAAATAGATTCCAATTAAACTTAAAATCAATAAGTTTTTCTTTAAAAGATGGAATGCAACAACTTAGTGTTTCAGTTTTTTCTTCACCTAAGTCAAATCCTACTAGTTTTACTTCGGATATAATGACATTTACTTTTGGTGATGAATTATTTGCTTCAAATCAACAAAGTTTAGAAGTTTTATTAACAAATTTTAATAAAATAACCAATAACGCTTCTGAAACTCAAATATTTTTAAATTACGAAAATCAAAATACTACTGAGTATCAGTTTAAAATAGGAACAATTACTAACAATAATTTTAATTTTGTATTAGGAATTTTACCTTTAGAAAATTCAACTGGACCAATTAAAATTAATTTTTTAGGATTTGATGTATATATATTTTTAGCTAATAAAACTCTTAATCCTAATGCAATTCCTTCTAAATCTATTAGTTGAATAGCTAGTTCTTCAGCAACTCAACCTTCATTAGATCCAGCACAATGAAATAAAACTACTTATAGTTTAGAGTTAGAAATCAAACCAGATGTTCCAACTCCTATTCAATATGATGTTGTATTATTTAACAAAAATACAACAGCAGAGCAAGTTATTGCTTCTAAAGTAAATAAATATGAAACAACTTTAAGATTTAAAACTGGTACTACAAATCCAATTAATAACGAAAGAGATCAAGCAAATGATTTATTATTTAGTTATGATTTTGGTAATGTAGTTGTTGAAGGAAATCCAGATGATGCAACAGCGATTAAAGTTGAAGTTAATATTTATAATAAATCAACAGGTCTTTTTAGAGAAAAATATGAAAAAATTGTACAAGTTTTATCTGTTCCTCAAAATTTAATAAATAATATTATTACTAATAATAATTTATCAAATTATATAGATGTTCAAATTAAACCTGAATTTTCAGCACAACCACTTACATATTTTGAAAATATTATTCCTACAAAAGAAGAATTAGAAAAACATTTTGTTTTAACTATTAAACCGGAAGTTGATAATAATAAAGGAACATCTACATTAGATTATCAATTTTCACAATCTTATATATCTATTCAAAATACCCCTGAAAAAGCCGTTTTTGTAACAATTAATATATCAAGTAAAAGAAACCCAGGAATCTCTTCATTGTTTATTTTTAAAATTACAAAGGGTTTTTCAACAACATAAATCATTAATTATTGAATAAAATATTAAAAATGATTTATAATTTAATAATTAAATTTAAAAAATTAGGAAACGTATGATCACAGAAGGCAAAAAAACTCAATTAGAACCAATATCAAATTCAATAATTTCAAATAAAGAAATTTTGACTAAACATTTTGTATGGGAAAAATACTTTCAAATTATTGTTTATTTAATATATGGATTATTTTTTTCATTAATTCCTTCTATTTTTATTTTTTCAAAAATATCTTTTACAAATGAAAAAATAAATTTAGCAGAAACAACATTTATCTTATCTATTTTATTAGCCGGAATTTTTTCAATATATGCGATATATTGAATATTCTCGGGAGATTTTAAAAAAATATATTTTAAAAGATATTATATTACGCATATTATTAATGCAACATTTTTATCAGCTATTTTATTAGTTTTAACAATTGTTTTCCCATATAATCAAGGACAATTAAATTTTGTAGAAATTAACGAAAAAAGATTATTTTTATTCTTAATGCTTTCACTTTTATGATTTATAGCTTTTATATTAACAATTTTTGTAACAGTTTTCCCAAATAGAAAAAAATTTCAATCAACTTTTATTAAAGCAAATTTTACATTCTTTATTTCTCTTATATGAATTGTTGAAATGATCTTAAGTTTTGTTTTTGGAATTGAATATAATAAAACAAATACTGATTCAACAACTTTAATTTATGGTCTTGCAATTATAATAATTGCAATATTAAATATTGGATTAACTGTTTATTCATTTATTTTTGTAAGATTATATAAAGAAACAATTTTAGCTGATAAAACAGAAAGAGAAATTTCATCAATTTATAATAAAAGATTTTTATCATTTTTATTTAAATTCGTTATCTTTATTTCATTAATTGTTTTTGTAGTAGCTGCTATTATTGATTTACCATTAATTTTTAAAATAACAGATCCACTTATACTTGTTGAAATAATTATAGATGTATTATTAGTTGGTTTCTTTGTAATAACAGTAATTTTACAAAGATCAAAACTTAAATCAAAAACTAATGAAAATAAATCATTTTTATCAGCATTAGATTCAGAATTCATTTTAGAATTATTAGTTTGAATAATTATTTTAAAAGCAACAACTTTAGCAAGTAGTAATACACAAAATTCTGATTCACCATTCTTTATTTTATTAATTTCATCAATTTCAACGTTAGCATTACTTTTATTTGCAACTTCAATTGGAATTAATTTCCCTAATATTAAAAATACAAGTTCATTTATTGTAAATGGTGCAATGTTAATATTAGTTTTCATAACATTAGTAGTTTTTGGAACATGATATAAATCATTCCAATTTAATGAAAATATTGAAAATGTAGCAAAAATTTTATTATTAGAAGTAACTCTAGGATTAACTGTTAATATTTCATTATACTTCTTCGGTTATTTAGTAGCTTCAAAATCAAATCCTGCAACAAAATTTGTTGAAAAACCAAAACAACAAGAACAAGTAGTAAAAAATGAAGTTGAAGAAGATGGACAAATTAATCCTGTTAATCCAATTGAACCAGTTAATTCAGATAAAGTAAAAGCAAAAACTGAAGTTAAAGATGAATTAAATAAAAAGGAAGATAAACAAGTCTTTCCTGATTTAAAAGAACAACAAAAAAAACAAGAACAACAAAAACCAGAATTTGTTAAAAACGTAGGATAAAAAGAAAAGAAGGTAAATATGAAAAGTTCAAATAAAAAAAATATTATAAAATCATCACTATTAGTAGCGACTACATCAGCACTTTGTGCAGGAGTGTTTTTAGCTTCTAATTCAATTGTTAATGAAAAAAATAATAGTCAAATAGTAAATTTAAATAATAATTTAAGAGAAGTGGCTCCTCCAATTACTCCACAACCAAATGATCCTATTACAAATAATAATACAATTTTTTATTTACCACCTAACTCTATAACAGCCATGGCAGGTATTTCTTCTACTACAACAGTAGCTCAAATTCAAGCTAAAGAAGCAGAATACCAAAAAATTATTGATAATCTTCAAGCAGCTAATAATGGTTCATTAATTAGTCAAAATGTTGGATTTAAATCTTTAGTAGAAGCTCTACAATTGTTAATTAAAAAAGCTCCAGCCGGATCTAATCCAAGTGCCTTTTGAGGTGGTTATGCAGAAGATTCATATTTAGGAAAAGTAAGTACATGAGTTTATTTTAATGGTTTACAAATGAATAATGCCGATAGAGAAAAAATCTTAACTGGTTTTGGAATTAATATGGATATTACTCAACAATTTAATGATTACATTGTTATTGATGAAGTAAATAGATGAGTAAAAGACATGAGTGGTTATTATGAAAATGCCAATAAAAGAGTAAATTTAAGAGGACAAGCAACATCAATTTTTGATATAAGTACAGGAACATCATCTAATGTTGATTTAGGTACTGAATATGAAGCTGGTTATAATACATTTGTTAAAGTAGCGGAAATTACACCACAAAGTGGAAAAGATATAGTTTTTAAATTAGAAGCTAAAAACAGAAACGCAACTTTAATTATTAAAAATAATAATAATCAAATTCAATCTTCTACTGATAATTTAGCTCAAAAAGCATTAAAATATAGTATTTTTGGTAGATATGAAGTAGGTAGAGGGATAGATGCAACTTTTACTTCAGAAGATTATAGTAATTTTGTTATTCAACAAATATCAAATGGTAAAATTGGACTTTTTGTAAGATTAAAAAATGGAGAAATAATTAATAGTTTAAGACCAGAAAATCCTAGTACAGTAGATAGATTTGGTATTTTAGATATTCAAAAATCAAATAAAGTAGCAGATTCTATTTTATTAGAACCTCAAACCGTAGATAATACAATAAATCAAGTTGAGTTTTTTTCAGATATATTAAGTTTTACTAATAATCCAACAGTTACAGATTTACCTACAGATGCAATAGAATCAACAAAAGTTAAAAGTATAAATATTAATAAAACATTAAAATATTTTATAGCTGATAATATTGTAATGCCTTCTTCATTCGATTTATTTTATAGTGATCAAAGTAATAATTTACAAAATATAAATAAAGTAGAAAATACAGGTCCAGTTTTAGGTCAATTTTTATCAATAACTCCAACATTTCTTCAAGAAGCAGGTAAAATTTCTCCAGAAACTATTGCTTCTCCAGAAGTTATATTTTATGACCAAATGTTAACAGATCTTGGGGATGCTAAAAAAAGAGCTGTAGAAGATAATCCATTATTATTAGGATTTGCAATGCAATCAAAACATGGAACTGTTGCACCTAATGTTTGAGAACAAAATATTTATTTTAATAGTGATTACACAGGTCTTGTAGAAAATATACAACAACCATATTTTAAATTAAATGGTCTAGCAGGGAATGGGTTATTTTATGAACCAATATTTTCATCTCAACCTAAAAAAATAACAGATGCATTATCTAATTCAGTTTGAAGTGTTAAAGATGTTAAAAAATTATCAAATCCAAATCAAATTATTTTTGATAAAGTTGGGGATATTTATATTGAAGATTGATCTCAAAGTTTAAAACCTTTACAAACTACAAGACAATTATCATTTTCAACTACAGGTGAAGTTAAATTTCAAATAGGTCAAAATAATAAATTTTTCAATATTACAATCGATAATAAACAAATGGATTATTCATTAACACCAAATGAAATTTATAAAAAAGCAAGTTTGTATTATTCAAATCTTCAAGAAATTGTTTTACAATTAATGCCTTCGTTACAAACATCAGATAATGATAAAAAATATAATTTATTTACACAAAATATTTTTGAAATAAAAGGTACACAAACTTCTTCAAAAATAATTGAACGTTTAATATCAAATTTTGGTAATGATGATGCTTTTATTAAAGAATTCCAAACTTTATTAAATATTGATGACCAAGGAAATCAAACAACTCCTCCTACAACCGAACAAATTAGTCAAATTAATGTAATAATAGCTAAATTAATAGAAAATTCTTATAATGATTTAGTAGATACATTTAATAAACAAATTAATGCTTGATTCCTTTCTCAAGTACAAACATGAGCAAATGATCCAACAAGTAAAACAAAAATAATTAATCCTACAGTAGTTAAAGCCTTTTTAGATAAAGAAACAAATTTATTTGAAAAAGTAACAACCGAAAAATTCTTCCAAGATGCTGAAGGAACAAATAAACAAAAAATTAATGGACTGTTAAATTTCTTATATATTTCTTCTCCTTCATCTAATTTATATTTAGGATCATCTTTATTTGGTCCACCAAACTTAGATGAACCAAATAGTATTGGAACAGTATTTTCATTGTTAGCATCTAATAAAAGTAATATTTCATTTGATACAGAACTTGATAAAATTTTAGATCAACCAGGAATATTTAATAATATTTATGCATTTTATAATACATTATTCGCTTCTCTTTCTCCAAGTAATGAATATTCATTTGATTTATTAAAAAATAATTCATTAAAATCTGGAAATAAAATTGAAGTTAAATGAGGAAATAATACTGTAAATGGAATAGATGGAATTTTTAATTTTATAGATACTCAATTAAGCACACCTTTATTATTAGCTTTTCCTGGAACATCAACTTCAGGATTAGTTAATCAACAAATTAATAAGTTATCAATGGTTGCCGCTTCTTCAAATATGATAAGTATTTTAATTAAAAAATACGAAGAAAATAAAATAAATGATGTTTATCAAGCAAAATTATATAAAAATGCATTAGATACAAGTTTCTCAAATCCAATAATTTTATATTACTTTATGAATGCTTATAGTAGTGTTCATCCTGAATTACTTAATAATTTTTCAAACTTAGAACAATTTACTAATTTCGCTTCTACACAACAAGGAGCTACAAAATTAAATGAATTAATGAATGAAGATGTTGTTAAATATGTTTTAAAATTAATTTCTCCAACAGGAATTAAAGATAATTGAAACTTTACAATTTGAAATCAAATAGTACCAATAGCATTAGCATTAATAGCAGTAGGAATTTTCATTCCTTCAAGCATTATTTTATCTAAAAAATCTAAAATTCAAAGTTTATCTAATATATCAAAAATTGCAATTATAATTTTAATGGTAATAAGTGTAGCGATTTTAGCATTTTCAATATTATCATTTATAAGTTTTATTTAATTAAAACCTATTGATATTTATAATTTTTAGTATAATTTTATTTAATGTTTAAAAAAATAAAAAATATATTTAAATTAAATAGCAAAAAAAGATGATTTATTGTTTCTACTTTATCATTTTTATCTCTTTTATTTGTTAGCTTAGGATCAGTATTTTTACTTAATAATTCTAAGACATCAAATATTTATCAAAATGGTGCTAATATAACTTATACAATTAGCGACTCTTCTGGAGAAATTACCGATAAAAATAAATTAGAAGAAAATAAAAATGATTTAATTAAAAGACTGGAATTATTATATCCACAAAGTAATTATCAAGCATTAATCCCATATATAGAATCGGGAACAAATAATTCTTTAATTAATAATCAATCTCTTATTTCCGTTGATGTAACTAAATTAAATACAAATGAACAACTTTTAGCTTTTAAAGAATTAATAACAAAAAAAACACAATATTCAATAATTGAGTTTAAAAATGCAAAACAAGAATATGTTCCATTTGATTTAAATAATCCTAGTTTTATAAATTTAGAAGATATTTTTAAAGATGCTCAAATTAATCAAAACAAAATAACATTAATATCTAATGGGAAATATCCTTCTTTATTTGCTAATGGAAGTGAATATTTAATTATTAAAGATATTAATAAATTAATTAAAGAAATAAACCAAAACAAAAATTTATATAATTCTTTTACTTCAACAGCACCTGATGGAGCTAATCAAAATTTATTTAAATTTTTATTTTATGTTTTACCAAGTGGTCAAGATACAGATAGTCCCGTTAATGGAATATTAAAAACAAAAAAACTAGGAGAAATAGATTCAATAGATTATTTAGTTTCTATTAATAAAGCAGATGCTTATATTAGTTTAGATAATAATTCTTCATTTGCTCTTGGTTTTGAAAAATATCTTCCAGATCAATCAAGTAAATTTTATAATGAAACATTTTATGATTTAAAGCATTCAGTTAAAGCAATTAATTATAAAATTATTTCTTCTTCATTTCTTACAGCAAAAAATGGAACTAATGTTTTTCTTTATTTATTAATTGCGGCGGGAGTAATATTATCTTTGGTAGCAATTTTTTTACTTGTTAATTATGGTTTATTAGGTTTTTTAAATATTATTTCAACAGCTTTATTAATATTTTTAACATTATTAATGATTTCTGTTTTTAGAGGTGATTATGATCCTCTAACAATTCTCCTTATACTTGCTTCTTCAATTTTTTCATTAGTATTTAATTTTGGCTTCTTTGAAAGAATAAAAAAAGAAATAAAAAATGGAATAAAAGCAGATAAGGCAATTTTTAAAGCTAATAAATTGTTTTTTAAATCATCATTTTTAACTCAAGTTATTCAAATTGTCATTTCTCTTTTAATTTTCTTTATAACTCCTCCTAATCTTCAAATATTCTCAGGTGTTTTATTAATTCAATCATTATTCTCATTTTTTATATCTTTTGTAGGTCTTAGATGATGTATTAGATTATTAGCTAAAACTATTGCTTTTGAAAACCTTAAACCTTGATTTATAGGAATATGAACTTCTTCTAAAAAATTAGTTAATATTCAAGAAACAAATGAAATTAGAATAAATAGAAAAAATAGTAATCCTCTTTCAAGAATTACTGTTGAAAAAAATTATTTAAAATATTCTAAAGGCGCTTTAATTGGAACAATATCATTATTATTTATTTCTTTAATTGCTTTTATGACATTTGGATTAATAAACAAATCAGCTATTTCTAGTTTCAACTTATCAAATATAGATCGTGATAGAACAGTTTTAATTTTCAATAAAGGAAATGACAAACCATTATCTGATACAGATGCTGATTATGTTATTAATAAAATTAATGAAAATAAACAATTTGATTTAAATACTTTAGAAATAAGAAAAGAAAGTGCTAATACTGAGGGAAATCAATTTATTGTTTTTGCAACAGTAAATAAATTGCCAAATAATCTTAAAGATTTTACTTTGTTATTAGCATCGCAAGGAATAGAATTTTATCGTTATGCTCTTCCAGATTCTGATATTCAACAATCAATTTTAGATTCAATATATATTGGATTAGCATCAATTGGAATAATGACAGCATTTATTTTAGTTAGATATAAATATCCAAGTGCTTTAAGTGTTTTCCTTTCAATGATAATTGGAATTCCATTCTTTATATTGTCATTTATCTTATTCCAAATTCCAATAAGTATGATGATGAGCCCAATTATTATAGTTGCTTCTATTTGATTTGTTATTAATTTATGTACTATTATCAATAGAATAAATGAAAAAATCAAAACAAAAAATATTAATATTCTTGAAAAAGTAGATTTAAAGAAAATTGCAGTTGACTCAATAAGAGACAAAATAAGAGAATTAATTAAAATTAATTTATTATTTATATTTGTATTCTTAATTACAACAGTTTTTATTGGGGTATTATCATGAACAGTTACTATTCCGTTAATAATTTTTGCTCTATTATCATTTGTAATATCAATTTATGTTTTACCATTTATCTATGTTCAAATAGAAAATTTCAAAATAAAAAGAAAAAGAAAAAGAATTGAAACAAACTTCTGAGATGTAGAAGTTGTTAAAGAACAAGTATTTATATCATTTAACGATATTAAATAATATAATATAAACAAAGACAAACGTCTTTGTTTTTTATTTAAATTAGGAGAAAATAATGAATAAACCAAAAGGGACAAAAGATATTTTAGGAAAAGAAATACTTATTTATAATCATATTTTTAAAACATTTTCTTTTTTAGCATTAACATATAATTTTAAACAAATAATAACTCCAACATTTGAAGAAGCATCTTTATTTAAAAAAGAAATTGGAAAAGAAGCTGAAGTTATCAAAAAAGAACTTTATGAATTTAAAGATAAAGCAAATAGATTAATTGCTCTAAAACCGGAAGGAACCGCTTCAGTCGCAAGAGCATATTTAGAGGAAAAACTTTTTTCTATTAAAAATAACCAAAAACTTTTCTATATTGATTCAATGTTTAGATATGAAAGCCCCCAAAAAGGAAGATTAAGAGAATTCTTTCAAATTGGAGTGGAAGTATTTTCTACAGAATTTTTTAATAAAATAGAATTAATTCAATTATCATTATCCTTTCTTAAAAAACTTAAAATCTCCGAGTTCATTCTTAAAATTAATTTTATATCTTCTTCTGAGGTAAGAAATAATTATAAAAAACAATTAATTAAATATTTTAAAAAAAATATTGAACTTTTAACTGAACAACAAAAGGAAAAAATAACAACTAATCCTTTCAGAATTCTTGATGAAAAAAACATTGACGAATCACTAATAAAAAATGCTCCTAAAATAAGTGAATTTTATGATGAAAGATCAGATAAAGAATTTCAAGAAATTACAAAAACATTGGACTTACTAGAAATTGAATATCAAATAGATCCCTTTTTAGTAAGAGGATTAGATTATTATAATGACTTCGTTTTTGAATTTGTTTCAACTTCTCCTAATCTAGGGGCTAAAACAACAATAATAGGTGGTGGAGAATATAGCAATCTTTTAAATGATGAAAGACTTTCCGGTGTAGGATTTGCTATAGGTGTAGAAAGACTTGTCGAAATAATTAAAGATACTATTAATATTAAAGAAAATTTAATTGATGCTTATTTTATTTTTGAAACTAAAGAAATGTTTTTTGATAATTTAATTTTAGTAAATGATTTAAGAAAACTAGGAATAACTATTGAATTTAATAAAAAAATAAAATCATTTAATAAACTTTTCCAAGACGCTGTTAAATTGAATCCTAAATATCTTATTTTTAAAGAAAAAGAAAACTATAATAAAGATGAATGAACAGTTAAAAGTGATGATTTTAAAAAGATTTTGCCAACTAAAAATGTGATAAAATTATTAAAATTAGAAAAGAGCCAATATAATGAAAAAAATTAGCAATATTGATCTTATTAAATTAGAAATTGGGACTAAGGTTGAATTATTTGGTTGAGTTTCTTCTATTAGAAAACTTAGTAATTTAAATTTTGTTCTTTTAAGAGATAGAACTTGTGAAGTTCAATTAGTAATGGAAAATATTGATTTTACTAAAGAATCAGTTTTAAAAATAAATGGAATAATTAACGAAAGAAAAGAACCTAATCCTAAAATGGAAACTGGTAAAATCGAAATTTTAGTTTCTTCTTATGAAGTATTATCTTTAGCAAAAGAGCTTCCTTTTAATTTATCAGATAAAGTAAATGTAAAAGAGGAAATAAGATTAAAGTATAGATATCTTGATTTAAGAAAAAAAGAAAATTTTGACATAATGTTTTTAAGACATAAATTAATTAAAAATTTTAGAGATTTTTTAGATCAAGAAAATTTCTTGGAAATAGAAACACCAATTCTTTCAAAATCTACTCCTGAGGGAGCAAGAGATTATTTAGTTCCTACAAGAAATTGAGGAGAATTTTTTGCCCTTCCTCAATCACCACAAATATATAAGCAACTTTTAATGTCGGCCGGAATTGAAAAATACTTTCAAATAGCTAAAGTTTTTCGTGATGAAGATTTAAGAAAAGATAGACAACCAGAATTTAGTCAATTAGATTTAGAAATTTCTTTTGCAACAGAAGAAGATATTTTTCTTTTATGTGAAAAAATGTTCAATTATGCTTTAAATAAATTGGGTATTAAAATTGCAGAAAAATTCCCTAGAATGCAATTTAAAGAAGCGATAGAAAAATATGGTTCTGATAAACCTGATACAAGATATGAATTATTTTTAAATGAAGCAACAAAAGATTTTGATAAGGTAGACTTAAGTATTTTTAAACAAAAACAATCTATTAAATATTTAGTTTTTGATCAAGAAATTTCTAACTCGCAACTTAAAGCAATTGAAGAGATAGCTAAAAAAAATAAATTAGAAAAATTAATATCTATTAAAATAAAAGATAAAAATTTTGCAGATAATGAGTTAAACAAAAAAATCAATTCGCAATTAAAAACAATTATTCAAAAACATAATTTGAGTAATGGAATTATTTTTATAGCTGCCGATGAATATAAAAAAACAACTCAAGGACTAGGAGCAGTTAGAGTTTATTTAGCTGAAATTTTTAATTTAGCAGACCCGAACATTTTTAAATTTTTATGAATTGTTGATTTTCCTTTATTTGAAGAAGAAGATGGCGAAATCATTGCAATGCATCATCCATTTACAGCTCCTTCGGTGGAAACTGCAAAATATTTAGAAGAAGATATTCTTAAAGTAATTGCAAGAAGTTATGATCTTACTTTAAATGGATTTGAACTTTCATCAGGTTCTATAAGAATAAATAATTTTGATTTGCAAAGAAAAATTTTTAAAGCTCTTAAATTAACCGATAAACAAATTAATGATAAATTTGGTTCTTTTTTAGAAGCATTTGATTTTGGTTTTCCTCCACATGCCGGAACAGCTTTTGGAATAGATAGAATATTAATGATTATTGCTAATCAAAAATCAATAAGAGATACTATTGCTTTTCCTAAGAATGCTAATGGTTATGATACTATGCTTGATTGCCCTTCATTTATTGAAAATAATGATTTAGATCATCTTGGAATAACCATTAAAGAAAAAAATTAATGTTTTATTTTTTGATATAATTAAAAAGAAGAGATTTAATTTTCTTATTTAAATTAATGTAAGGATAAATATGAATTTAAAAAACCTTATTTTAAAAATATTTTTTGATGATGAATCAAAAAATAAAAACGAAGTTTTAACTTTTTTATCAAATAAAGCAGTTGAATTAAATATTATTTCCAAAAAACATTTATCTAATTTAATAACAGCATTTGAAAATAGAGAAAAAGAATCAACAACAGGATTTGAAGATGGTTTTGCTATCCCTCATGCAAGAATAAGTGGAATTACTAAACCAGCTATTATTTTTCTTAAAACAAAAGACATAATTGATTGACAATCAATGGATGACAAGCCAATCAAATATGTTTTTGCTTTATTGATACCTGAAAAAAATGAAAATAATTTACATATTGAATACCTTTCAAAACTAGCAACTTTATTAATGGAAACAGAATTTAAATCTTATATAAAAAATGAAAATGATCCAGAAAATCTTAAAAATTATATTTTTGAAAAAATAACTTCAAATGAAGATGAAAATAAAAAACAAGATAATTATGAAAAAGGGTCTAATAAATATAGAATTATCGGAGTAAGTGCTTGTGCAACAGGAGTTGCTCATACTTATATGGCTAAAACAGCTTTAGAAGGAACAGGTTTAGATGATTTTTCAGTTAAAATAGAAACCCAAGGTCAAAAAGGAGCTGAAACTGTTTTAACAGAACAAGATATTGAAGATGCTGATGCTGTAATTATCGCAGCCGATATTTATGTTGAATTAGATCGTTTCGAAGGAAAAAAATTAATTCAAATAAAAACAAATGATGCTATATCTAATCCGGAAAAATGAGTTAAGAAATCTTTAGAAGGGCCCGTTTATAAACCAAGTAATGGCCATTCACCTAAAAGATCAAGTCAAATTGAAGAATTTAAAAGTAGTAAATTAAATACTTTTATGAAACATCTTTTAAGTGGAGTTTCAAGAATGATTCCTTTCATTGTTTTTTCAGGGATTGTTTGAGCGATTATAAATTCAGTTGGTTCAATACCAGGAGTTACTGAAAATCCTGCATATGATATTGTTAAAAAAGTTTCAGAAGTTGGTTTTGTTTTCTTTATAGCTATTATGGGAGGATTTATTGCTGAATCTATTGCCGGAAGAGCCGGTCTTGCCGTCGGAATGATGACAACGTTTATAGCGGCTAGTCCTGATTTTTATTTTTGATGAAATATGAATGGAGTAGGAAGTGGTATTCCCCAAATAGAAAGTTTTTTTGGTCCCGATACAACGGTAGTTAATGTTGGTCTTTCATTATTTGCAGCAATTATGATGGGATTTGCAAGTGGTTATTTAGTTAAATGAGTAAATACATTTAAAACTCATAAATTAGTAACTCCTTTAATGCCAATAATTTTTATTCCAGTTGTTTGTACATCAGTTATTGCAATTCCTTTTGTATTTTTATTATCAGGTCCTTTAGGTTATTTAATGAACGGTCTTGTTTTTGGATTATCAGAAGCGGCTAAAATAAATGGAGTTAACTTCTTAATAGGATTAATTCTTGGAATGATGATCGGATTTGATATGGGTGGTCCTGTAAATAAAATAGCCGGAACTACAGCTACAGCTTTAATTGTAGTTGATCCAAGATTAATGGGAGCAGTAGCTGCCGCTATTCCAATTGCTCCATTAGGTTGTGGAATTGCAACTTTAATAGCAAGAAAAGCATTTAATGATAAAGAAAGAGCTGAAGGAATTACAGCGCTAGGACTTGGATTTTTTGGAATATCAGAAGGAGCAATTCCTTTTGCTACAAAAAGACCTAAAGAAGTTCTTATAGCTAATTTAATCGGTTCAGGAGTTGCTGGAGGTCTTGCATTTCTATTCTTTGTAGGTGGTTATGTAGGAATGTGAGGGGGACCAATTACAGCTATTGTAGCTGGTGTTAAAGCTCCGGTTGCTGAATTAAATACTTTAGGAGTTTCAATTCCATTTATTTTTGGAGGAGCTGGTGGAGGTTATGCCTTTGTATCAATTCTATGATTTTTCTTAGCTATAATTGCCGCTTCTCTTTTACATGCATTTATCTTTATTACTTTAATGAAAGTATTTAATAATACTAATCCAAATGAAACAAAATTAGATGTATTTAAAAACATTTTTAAAAGAAAAAATAAAAAACCTAAATTAAATCAAAATAATTTTGAAAGAAAATTATCTAATTATTATAATATGCAAAATTATTATGCAAGTAATAGTCTAAATAAATTTTCATTTCTGCAATCAATAAAGAATTAAAAACATTTAATTTGTTGTAAAATTATTAAAAATGAAAAGAATTAAATTTAAAACCAAACATAATATTTCATTTTTAATAAAAAAAATTATTAAATATTTTATATATTTATCTTTAAATATTCTTTTAACTAGTTTATATATTTCTCTTTTTACAGTAATTGAAAATAATTTTGATTTTACTCAAGAATTTAATCTCTTTATTTCTTTTGTTTCGTTTGTACAATTCGCTATTTTTATCTTGTATATTTTGTATAAAGAAACAGGAAATTTATATTTTAGATTGTGTTTTTGACTAGCGATTATTTTTGAAATATTTTTTATTCCTATTTTTTTTATTTTTGTAATATAATAGTATAGAAACTTAGACGTTGAAGTATAAGGTTGTTGATACACGGAAATTAGTTGTCAAACCATTATCAAGTTTTTATGCAGAGTCTAGTTCAGAAGAACAAAAAGGAGACAACATTGGAAAAAATAAATATAAAAGTTAAAGCTTATGAATCTTCATTAGTAGATCATGCAGCTAAAAAAATAGTTGAAATTATTAAATCAACTAAAACAGAATTTAGAGGGCCAGTGCCTCTACCTACAAAAAGAGAATTATTTACAATATTACGTTCAGTCCATGTAAATAAAAAATCTCGTGAGCAATTTGAAAGAAAAACTCATAAAAGACTAATAGTTTTAGAAAATCCATCAAAAGATTTAATTGAAAAACTAAAAAGAGCTGAAATATCAGCAGGTGTTATTGTAGAAATGACAACAGTAAATAATAAATAAAAAAAATAAATTGAAAGGTAAAGATGAAAGGAATCTTAGGTAAAAAAATTGGAATGACCCAAATCTTCTTAGATCATGGACATTCTATTCCAGTTACGATGATTGAAATCGATAAAAATATTGTAACTAAAGTTTTCACAGAAGAAAAAAATGGCTATAAAGCTCTACAACTTTCTACTATTGAAAAAAAAGAATCTAGATCTAATAAACCAGAGATAGGTCACTTTAAAAAAGCAAATACTACCCCTAAGCGCTTCGTAAAAGAAATACGTGATATGGAAGGTTATAATATTGGAGATGAAGTTAGTCCTTCAATATTTAAATCAGGAGAATTAGTCGATGTTATCGGTATTTCTAAAGGAAAAGGATTTGCCGGTTCAATTAAAAGACATAATCAAAAAATAGGACCAAAATCTCATGGTGGAGGTGGAGGTTCTAAACCAGTTCGTCAAACAGGATCACTTGGAGATATTTCAGGAAATAAAGTTGTTAAAGGAATGACAATGCCAGGACATCTTGGTCACCAAAAAACAACTATTCAAAATTTAATTGTAGTATCAATTAATTTAGAAGAAAACTACATTCTTGTTAAAGGTTCTATTCCAGGACCTAAAAAAGGACTTGTTGTTGTTAGACAAGCGATTAAACAATTACCAAACAAAGATGAAGTTAAATTAGTTAATTTATATGAAGAACACCAAAAAAATGAGCTTTTAGAACAAGCTAAAAAAGTTGGTGCTGAATTAAATGATGATATGAATATTTCTGAAATGAAAGAAGCTATTAAAAAAGCTGATATAGAGAAAGAGAAAGGAGATAAATAATGGCAGATAAAGTTAAATCTACAGAAAAAGATGTCCCTTTAAAAGAAGTTAAAAAATCTTCTTCTCTAAAAATAGGAAAAGCAAAAACTAATAAAGAAAAACTTTCAAAAGAAGAAAAAAATAAAAAAGTTAAGAAAAACACTTCTGCTGAAACTCTTTTTGAAAATAAAGTTCAATTACCTAAAGAATTATTTGGAATTGAAAAAATTAATAACCAAGCAATTTTTGACACAATTTTATTTGAAAGAAATTCTAAAAGACAAGGAACTCATGCTGTTAAAACTAGAGCTACTGTAAGTGGAACTGGGAAAAAACCTTGAAAACAAAAAGGTACAGGTAGAGCAAGAGCCGGAACTTTAAGATCTCCTGTATTTGTTGGAGGGGGTAGAGCATTTGGACCTCAAGTGGAAAGAAATTACGAAATTAAAGTTAATAAAAAAGTTAGAAAATTAGCTTATTTATCAGCTTTAACAATGCTTGCAAATGAAAAACTAATTTTAGTTACTGAAAATTTCAAAATGGAAAAACCAAAAACTAAAGACCTAATTCAACAATTATCAACTTGAAAAGTAGATAATAAAAGACATATTTTATTAGTATCAACTGATGAGAACGTTTTTAAATCAGCGGCAAACTTAAAAAATATTTATGTTGTTAAACCATTTTCAATAACAGTTGAAGATTTATTATGAACTGATGCATTAGTAATGTCTGAAGAAATTTTAAAAATAATGGAAGGGGTAAATAAATAATGAATATAAATCATATTATAAAATACCCATTATTAACTGAAAAAACATATCAACAAATGGGAAAAAATATTTACACTTTTGTAGTTGATAAAAAAGCAACAAAAATAGAAATTAAAAAAGCTGTTCAATTTATCTTTGATGTTAAAGTAGACAGAGTAAATATTATGAATGTTGATAAAAAATACAAAAAGCTTGGTAAATATGAAGGATTTAAACCTGGATATAAAAAAGCTATTGTTGCTTTAAGTGAAGGAAGCATAAAAATATTACCTGATGATAATTTTGCTCAACCTGAAGAAAACACTACTGAAAAAATTGCTGAAGTAAAAGAAATCTCAAAAGCTGAGAAAAAGGCTGCTGAAAAAATTTCAAAAGTTAATGAAAAATTAATTAGCGAAAAAAAAGCTCCTTCAAAAACTAAGAAAGAGAGTAAATAAGGATAGTTATGGCTATAAAAGTTAAAAAACCAACTACGAATGGTCAAAGAAATATGACTGTTCTTTATTATAAAAAAAATCTTTCAGGTCATAGCCCTGAAAAATCTTTATTAACTACTTTGCAACCACAATCAGGAAGAAATAATCAAGGTAAAATTACAACTAGACATAAAGGTAATCGTGTTAAGAGAAAATATCGTTTAATTGACTTTAAAAGAAATAAAGACAATATTAATGGTATTGTAGCTTCTATTGAATATGATCCAAACAGAAGTGCAAACATTTCTTTAATTAATTATATTGATGGAGAAAAAAGATATATTTTAGCTCCTAAAGGATTAAAAGTTGGAGATGTTGTTGTTTCTGGAGAAGATGTTGATATTAAAATTGGAAATTCACTTCCACTAGGAAAAATTCCTGAAGGAACTTTTGTTCACAATATTGAATTACAACCAGGTGGTGGAGGAAAACTTATAAGATCTGCTGGTACATCTGCTCAAATTCTTGGTAGAGATGAAAAAGATAAATATGTTATCCTTCGTCTAAAATCTGGAGAAGTTAGAAAATTCTTATTAAAAGCAAGAGCAACAATTGGTGTTGTTGGGAATGAAGAACATTCATTAGTTAATATAGGAAAAGCTGGAAGAAACAGACATAAAGGTGTTAGACCAACAGTTAGAGGATCAGTTATGAACCCTAATGATCACCCACATGGTGGAGGAGAAGGGAAACAACCTATTGGTCGTAAATCTCCAATGACTCCTTGAGGTAAAAAAGCTCTTGGTGTTAAAACAAGAGATAACAAAAAAGCATCAAATAAATTAATTATTAGAAGAAGAGGAGATAAATAATGGCAAGATCGTTAAAAAAAGGCCCTTTCGCAGATGATCATTTATTGAAAAAGGTAGAAGATATTAATACTAAAAAAACTCCTAAAAAACCAATTAAGACTTGATCAAGACGTTCAACAATATTTCCAGATTTTGTTGGAATAACATTTCAAGTTCATAATGGAAAAAAATTTATAGATGTTTATGTAACTGAAGATATGGTTGGACACAAATTAGGTGAATTTTCTCCAACAAGAACTTATACAGGACATGGGCAAGATAAAGGTAAGAAAAAATAATGAAAAATCAAGCAAAAGCACAATTAAAATTACAAAGAATATCAGCAAGAAAAGCTCGTTTAGTAGCTGATATTATTAGAAATAAAACAACTTTTGAAGCTCTTTCAATATTAAACAATTCACCAAAAAAAGCTTCAAGACTATTTTTAAAACTTCTTAATTCAGCAATCGCGAATGCAATTAATAATCATTCAATGGATTCATCAAAATTATTTTTAGCAGAAGTATTAGTTAATGAAGGACCAACATTAAAAAGATTTCAACCAAGAGCACAAGGTAGAGCATATCCAATTTTTAAAAGAACTTCACACTTTTTAATAACACTAGAGGAGAAATAAGAGGTATTTATGGGACAAAAAGTCAATCCTAATGGATTCCGTTATGGAATTACAAAAAAACAAAATTCAGTTTGAGCTGCAGATAAAAAATTATTTCCAGTATATTTAATTGAAGATCAAAAAATAAGAAAATTTTTTGAAGCTTTAAGAAGAGAATATCAAATTGGAAATGTGGAAATTTGAAGAACTCAAGATGGAAAAACAAATGTTTCAGTACATACTGCTAAACCTGGAATTGTTCTTGGAAAAGAAGGAAGCAATGTTAAAAAAATGATTAAAGACATTCAAATTTTCGTTGCTAATAAAAATTTAAATTTAAAAATTGATGTTGTTGAAATCGAACACCCTGAACTAAATGCTCAATTAGTTGCTGAAGAAATTGCTATTAAATTAGAAAATAGAGCTCCTTTCAGAATTGCTCAAAAATTTGCAATTAAAGAAGCTTTAAAATCAGGAGCTAAAGGAATTAAAACTAAAGTTTCAGGACGTTTAAATGGTGTTGATATGGCTCGTAGTGAAGGATATCAATATGGAGAAATGAAACTACATACTTTAAGACAAGATGTTGATTATGCAACAGCTACAGCAAGAACAACTTATGGAGCTATTGGAATAAAAGTTTGAATTTCTTTAGGGGAATTTAGAGAAAGACAAAATAAAGGGAGTGAGAAATAATGTTACAACCAAAAAGAACAAAGCACCGTAAAACCTTTAGAATACCTCATGATAGAGGAGTTGCTAATAGAGGAAATAAAGTTTCATTTGGTGATTATGGTTTACAAGCTAAAACTTCTGCTTGAATAACTGCTCGTCAAATCGAATCAGCCCGTATTGCGATTACAAGAAGAATGGGTCGTGAAGGACAAGTTTTTATTAGAATATTCCCTCATTTATCTTTAACATCTAAACCAATTGGAGTTAGAATGGGTAAAGGAAAAGGAAATCCTGAAAAATGAGTTGCTGTAACTAAAGTAAATACTATGATGTTTGAAGTTAATGGAGTTCCTGATGATGTAGCTAAAGATGCTCTTAAATTAGGAGGATATAAATTACCTGTTAAAACAAAAATTATTTCTAGAAAAGAACAAGAAAGTGAGGGTAACAAATAATGCAATATTCAGAACTTATTAAAAAAACAAAAGAAGAACTTGAAAATTTATTAAATGATTATCGTGCTGAATTGTTCACTCTAAGATTTAAAAACAAAACAGGTCAATTAGATGCTTGCCACAAAATTAAAGATATAAGAAAAGATATCGCCAAAACTTTAACAGCAATAAAAGAAATTGAACTCGGAGATAAAATTAAAAAAATTCAACCAAAAAACAAAAACAAAGAAACAACTAAAAAAGATAAAGGAGCCAAATAATGGAAAAACGTATAAATACAAGAAAATCATTAACTGGTAAAGTTGTTTCTACAAAAAATACTAAAACAATTATTGTTGAAGTAGATACTTATGTAAAACACCCCCTTTATTCAAAGAGATTTAAGAAAACTAAAAAGTTTGCAGCTCACGATGAAAAAGAACAAGCTAGTTTAGGTGATATTGTTAAAATAACTTCATCAAGACCTTATTCAAAAACAAAAACCTTTATTTTAGAAAAAATCAGAGAAAAAGCGAAAGAAGGTAACTAATGGTTCAAGAAATGTCAAGACTTAATGTTGCAGATAATTCTGGAGCAAAAGAAGTCGGAGTTATTAGAAACTTAGGTGGATCTGTAAAGAAAAAATCAAATATTGGTGATATTATAGTTTGTTCAATCAAAAAAGCTGTTCCTAATGGAATTGTAAAAGAAGGACAAGTTGTTAAAGCTGTTATTGTTAGATCTAAATATGGTGTAAAACGTAAAGATGGAACACATATTAAATTTGATGATAATGCTGTAGTTATTATAAAAGAAGATGGAACTCCAAGAGGAACTCGTATATTTGGTCCAATAGCGCGTGAATTAAGAGAAAAAGGTTATTTAAAAATAACTTCTTTAGCTCCTGAGGTAATATAGAAAGGCAATTATGAAAATTAGAAAAAATGATGAAGTAGTTATTATTGCTGGAAAAGAAAAAGGAAAAACAGGATTTGTTATTAAAGTTGATAAAAAAAATGACAAAGTTTTAGTTAAAGATATTAATATGGTAACAAAACATATTAAACCATCTCAACAAAAAACAGAAGGTTCTGTTGAGAAAAAAGAATCTTTTCTTCACATTTCTAATGTAGCAATTAAATCAAAAACATCTAAAAAAGGTGCAAATGATAGTGTAAGAGTTGGATATCGTTATGAAAAAGATAAAAAAATTCGTTTTGATAAGAAAACAGGGAAGGATATTTAAAAATGCAAAAATCTAAATTTTATTTGAAATATGAAAAAGAAATAGTTCCTAACCTAATTAAAAAATTTAATTACACATCAAAAATGCAAGTTCCGAAAATAGAAAAAATTGTTTTAAATATGACTGCAGGTAAAGAAGTTACTAATTCAAAAGCTATTGAAGAAGTTATGAATGAATTAACCTTAATATCAGGACAAAAACCAGCAACTACAAAAGCTAGAAAATCTCTTGCTTCTTGAAAGTTAAGAGAAGGAATGCCAATGGGTGGTAAAGTAACTTTAAGAAAAGAAAAAGCTTGATTTTTTCTTTATGAATTAATTAATGTTTCTATTCCTCGTATAAGAGACTTTAGAGGACTTTCTCCAAAAACATTTGATGGAAGAGGAAATTATTCAATGGGAATTAAAGAACAAATTATTTTTCCTGAAATCTCTTTTGATAAGATAAGAAAAATTAAAGGGCTAGATGTAATTATTGTTACAACAGCTAAAACAGATAAAGAAGCGTTAGCACTATTGCAAGAATTAGGAATGCCATTTAATAAGGCATCAAAATAAGGAGAATTTATGGCAAAAAAATCATTAAAAGTAAAAGCTGAAAAACATCCTAAATTTTCTTCAAGAAAATATACAAGATGTCAATTATGTGGAAGACCACATTCAGTATTAAGAAAATTCCAAATTTGCAGAATTTGTTTTAGAAATTTAGCTCATGAAGGTAAAATCCCAGGCGTAAAGAAAGCGAGTTGATAAAATGTCTTTTATAACAGATCCAATTGCAGATATGATTGTTCGTATCAAAAATGCAAATCAAAGAAAATTTAAATCAGTTAATATTCCTCATTCTAAAGTTAAAGTTAAATTTTTAGAAATTTTAGAAAAAGAAGGGTTTATTTCTTCATTCGAAATAGAAACTCATTCTGAATTTAAAAAAGAAATTATCGTTAATCTAAAATATAAATCATTAAATAGAAACGTTATTACTGATATTAAAAGAATCTCTAAACCAGGTCTTAGAATTTATGTCGATGTTGAATCAATTCCTTCTGTATTATCAGGATTTGGAATAGCAATCATTTCAACCTCAAAAGGGATGATGACAGATAAAGAAGCTAGAAAGGAAAACATAGGTGGCGAAGTGCTAGCTTATGTTTGATAGGAGGTTTTAATGTCTAGAGTTGGTAAAAGAATGATTGAAATTCCTACTGGAGTAACAATTGAAGTTAAACAAAATAATGAAGCAATTTTAAAAGGTCCAAGAGGAGTTTTACAAAAAACATTTTCTCCTTTAATTTCAATTATTGTAAAAGATAATATTATTACAACTGAAAGAAGTAATGAAGAAAAACATACAAAACAATTACATGGAACAACTAATTCTTTATTGCAAGGAATGGTAACAGGTGTTTCTGTTGGTTTTGAAAAAAACTTATTAATTAAAGGTGTTGGTTATAAAGCTATTTTAAAAGGAAGTGAAATAGAAATTTTTGCTGGTTATTCACATACTGTTTTACTTCCTATTCCTTCAACAATTAAGGTGGAAGTTCCCAAACCTACAGAAATAAAAATTTCTGGAAATGATAAACAAGAAGTAGGAGAATTCGCTGCAAAAATTCGTAAAATCAGAAAACCTAATATTTATTCAGGTAAAGGGATTATGTATTCAGACGAAACTATTCTACTTAAAGAAGGAAAGGCATCATCTAAATAAGGGTAATTTATGGCAAAACAATCAAGAAATAAAGTTAGAATTAATAAACATCAAAAAATTAGAACAAAAATTAGCGGAACAGCAGAAAAACCAAGATTATGTGTTTTTAAATCACTTCAAAATTTTTCAGCTCAATTAATTGATGATCAAAAAAGAGTAACAATTATAAGTGTTTCAACTGAAAAAGATAAAGAATATGGTGGAAACATTAAAGCATCTGAAAAATTAGGAAAAATAATGGGCGAAAAAATCAAACAAGCTAAAATTGAAAAAATTGTTTTTGATAGATCAGGTTATATATACCACGGAAGAGTTAAAGCATTTGCAGAAGCGGTTAGAAAAGAAGGGATTAAATTTTAATTATGACAGAGAAAATAAAAGAAATTGAATTGATTAAAGAAGCAAAAGAAGAAATTAAAAAAACAGAAGTTATTTCTTCAGCGATCGATTCAAACGATAAAGTTAATATTAAAGAAAAAGTTCATTTCGAAACTAATAATACTAAATTTAAACCTAGAGCAAAAAACTCTCCTAAAGATGGACAAAATAAAAAAAGAACAAATTTTAAACAAAAACCTCAAAGTGAGTTTGAAGAAAGAATTGTAGATATTGCTAGAGTTACAGTTGTTGTTAAAGGGGGAAGAAGATTTAGTTTCTCAGCAGTTGTTGCTGTAGGGAATAAAAAAGGTCTTGTTGGTCTTGGACATGGTAAAGCAAATGAAGTTCCAGATGCAATTAAAAAAGCCGTTAAAGCAGCGCAAGCTAATTTAATTAAAGTTCCTATTATTGATAAATCTTCAATTCCTCATGAAGTATCAGCTAAATATTTAGCATCACATATTTTAATTAAACCTGCTAGAAAAGGAAAAGGAGTTATCGCTTCTGGAACAGTTCGTAATATTATGGAACTAGCTGGTTATACAGATATTTATACTAAAACATATGGTTCTAGAAATAAAACAAACATTTCTAAAGTAACTTTAAGAGCCCTTTCAAAATTAAGAACTCTTGAAGAAGTAGCTAAATTAAGAGATATTAGCGTAGAAAAAGTTCTTAATTAAAGATTAAATCTTAATTAAATATATTAAAATTAAAAAAAGGAGAAATTATGAAATTACATTCATTAAAAGCAAATGATGGTTCAAGAACAGAAAAACATCGTGTAGGACGTGGTCATGCTGCTGGTAAAGGAAAACAAGCCGGTAAAGGACAATCAGGTCAAAATAAAAGAAGTGGTGGAACAAGACCAGGTTTTGAAGGTGGACAAAATCCATGATTTAGAAGATTACCTAAAAGAGGTTTTAATAATGTAAATCATATTGAATATCAAGTTGTTTCTCTTTCTTCTCTTGAAGAAAATTTTAAAAATAATGATTTAGTTACTCCAGAAATTCTTTTAGAAAGAAAAATAGCAAGAAATAAAAATCTTCCAATTAAATTACTTGCAAATGGAAATTTAACTAAAAAATTAACAATTAAAGTAAATGCAGCATCTCAAACTGCTATTTCTGCTATTGAAAAATCAGGAGGAACCTTAGAGGTAATATAGAAAATGAATTTTTTTAAAAAATTATTTTCTCCTATAATTTTATTTTTTTCAAAAATAAATATTTTCTTTAAAAAATATTTTATTGATTTTTTTAAAGAAAAAGATCTTACTAAAAGAATAATTTTTACTCTTTTTCTTTTAGCGGTTTTTGTAGCTATAGGATCAATAACATTACCAGGAATTAAAATAGAAAATCCAGATAGTCTAAATTCAAATGACTTTTTGGGTATTTTAAATACTCTTGGAGGAGGAGGATTAAGGAGTTTTTCTTTAGTTTCCTTAGGAATTTCTCCTTTTATTACAGCCTCATTAATAATGACGCTAGCACAAACCAAAATTTTTCCTCCTATTTATAGACTTTCCCAATCAGGTCCTTTAGGAAGAATGAAAATAAATATTATTACTAAAGCTCTTTCTTTTGTAATTGCAATAGCTCAAGCTATTGTTCTGCTTCGTTCTCTACTTCAAACAGGAACAACCAATCAATTCGGGGTCTCTTTTGAAGCGGGATTCGATACAATATGATATAGCTATTTTGTAATTCCAGCGATTATGGTTGCCGGAACATTTTTCTCTGTTTTTATCTCAGAAGAAATAACTAATAAGGGTGTAGGAAATGGGACATCATTATTAATTCTTTCAGGTATTTTAATTTCTTTGCCATCTCATTTTCAAGGAGCATTTAATCAAATATTCGGTTCATTAAGTGCCGCTACTCCAATTAATACTTTAATAATAAATTCTGTTTACTTTATTACATATTTATTAGTCTTTTTATTAATAATGTTTTTGGTAAATTTAGTTTATCAGGCAGAAAGAAGAATTCCAATTCAACATATAGGAGCGGGAAGAAGCCGTAATTTAAAAGAACTTTCATATCTACCGCTAAAAGTTAATCCGGCGGGGGTAATGCCAGTTATTTTTGGTCTAATGCTTTCAACAGGACCTTTATTTATCGCTGATTTAATTGATGCTACCGGGAATAAATTTGAACAAGTAAAATGAATGAGAGAAAATTTAGTTGTTCAAAAACCAATCGGTCTTACTATTTTTGCAGTTGCAACTTTTATTTTTACAATTATTATGTCTTTACAACAATCAAGACTTGATAAAATAGTGGAAGATTTTTCAAAAAATTCAACTTATATTCCAGGTGTAAGACCGGGAGAACAAACAGAAGATTATCTTACTTCAATTATTTTAAGATTATCTGTTTTTTCAGCCTTTTACCTTACAATCCTAGCTTCATCAGAATATCTTCTGCAAATGGCCGGCGTTCCGCCTGCACTTACTTATGGGGGAACATCCTTCATTATTTTAGTTTCAGTAAGTATTGAAACTATTCAACAAGTAATTGCTCGTTATAAAACAAATAAATTTAAAATTAATAAATCGAAAGCAAGCGTTATTGAAGTATATAATTTTAATGACCAAACAAGAGATATTGAAATGGTAGAAGGGTTAAATTCCATTAATCCTTCAAATGAAGAATTTAACGAAGAAAGCGATGGATCAATTTTATGATAAATAAAAAAAATATTATTTTTTTAGGAGCTCCCGGATCAGGGAAGGGAACTGTTTCTGAAATATTAATTGCAAAAACAAATTTAAGTCATATTTCTACAGGAAATATATTTAGAGAAGAAATTGCCAAAAAAAGCCCTTTAGGACTTGAAGTAAAACAAATAGTTGATTCAGGAGGATATGTTCCCGATGATATTACCAACAAAATAGTTGAAAATAAATTAAACGAATTAACTAGCCAAAAGAAAAACTTTATTTTAGATGGTTATCCAAGAACATTAGATCAAGCAATTTTTTTATCTAAACTAAAAGTAGATGAATTTTTAATAATTGTCTTAGAAATTTCAAAAGAACAAATTGTTAAAAGATTATCTTCCCGTCTATTTTGTCCTCAGTGCAAAGGAACATTTAATAGCCAAAGTTATAAAAGCGATAAATGTCCAAACGATCAAGAAACATTAATTAGAAGAAAAGATGATGAACCGGAAGCTATCAGCAAACGTTTTGATATTTATGAAGAACAAACCTTCCCCTTAATTGACTTTTACAAAAAAAACTTCTCTAATAATTTCCATGTAGTTGATTCATCACAAGATAAAGATTTAATTATTTCAGATATTCTAGAAATAATTAAATAGAAATTTAAAGATAACATGAATGATTACCAAAGAAAAGAATTTTTAAAAGAAAATGAAAAATGCTTTGATAGTTTTAATAAAATATCATTATTATTATCGTTATTTAAATTTTTATTATCAAAAATAAGAAATTTACAAACAAAAAAAATTCATAAAAATATGAAATTATAAACCCTTGAATTGGATTAGATTTACAAAAAATCATATTACAATTAAAGTCACAAGAAGTTTTTTATTATAACTCTAAAATATTGTTAATTAAATTTTATTTAGAAAATAATGAGTTTGCAGAAAAAAATTTAAATATTTTTAATTTTTTAAGAATCTGAGAATTATTTTCTATAAATAAATTTTGAAAAAATTGTAATAAGAAAATTAAAAAAATTATAAAAGTTATTTTTAATTTTAATTATTTATGCAAGATAAATATAGAAAATAATAAAAATTTTTCATATATGAATAATTTAGAATTAATTATAAAAAAAACATCTATTTCTATAGCACCTGATTATGATTCTTTTAAATTAGCAACTACAAAGCAATTTCCAATCCAACCATATAAAGAAAATAAAATAATTTTTAAAGATGTATATAAAATTAAGCAGCAAATTAAAAGTAATAATAAAAAAATATTAAAAAACATTAAATCCAACTCTTTTTCTATAAATATAGAATTTAATAGCAATAGTTCTGATTTTAAAAATTTTTATTTTAATATTATATTTTCAAAAAGCAAATTAGAAAAAATTTATACTTGCTTCCATTTTAATCGTTATATTCAATTAGATGAAAATACATTAAAAGATATAGAAAAATATTTTATATGATTAAAAATAGCGTTCAATATTAATAAAATTTATGAAAAAATGGATAAATTACCTTCTAATAATTGAAATAAAGTAAAAATAGAAAAAATAATTAATAATATAGATAAAAATAATGAAATTTAATATAAGATTAAATAATGAAATTATCTAAATTATTATCTCTTGAAGAACCAGCTTATTGATATATTTTAGGTGCATTATATTCCTTTAAATATAAAAATAATAATGATTATATAGTTCTTTTTTGTTCGAAAAGACAAGCAAAAACTAATCATTTTCCTAATATAGAAGATTTTAATGACCAAATGAGAAGATTAACTAGATTTTTTGATTTTGATTTTTTATCTTTTTTTAAACCTTTAAATGAAATGGAATTCAGTAAAGAAAATACAAAATTTAATAAATGAATTGGTTATGGAATGATTGTTGAAAATGATAAACCAAATATTGAAATTGATCTTGAAATATTAAAAAATATTAATAGTCGTAGTAGTTACAGAAAAAAAATAAATTTTTTAAGAGGTGTTTTTGATTCTAGATCAAGTATTGATATATTTGCACAATATTTAAGTATGGATTTGAAAAAAAACGAATCAAAATTTTTTGCAGGAAATATTGAGGGAATTATAAAATCCTGTAATGATAATATAAATATTAATATAAATTATAGATCTTTACAACCTACTAAAACGTCAAGAGCAAAAAATCCACAATTAAGAATTAATCCAATTTTTTATTTTGGTTTAATAGGAACATTTAGAATTAATTATCTTAAAAAATCTATGATAGCTAAGTGATGAAATAACATTGAAAATAACTCAAATGTGCCATTAGAATTTGATGATTTAATAAAATGAGATACTACCTCTCTTCAAAATAAATTTAATAGTAAAAAAGCTAAAATAGAAATGCTAGCAATAGACCAAGAATATTCTTATATTTCTTCTGAAAAAGAAAAAGAAATGTTTTTTAAATATTATAAAGAACAAGAAGAAAAAGAAAAATATGATAATTATTGAAATAAAGAAAGAAACAAAAATAAAAGAAATCAAATATCTAAGGAAAATATCGAATTAGTTCTTCAAAAATCAAATGCAAAAGACTTTTTAGATAGTTCTTTAAAAATAGAAAAAAATAAATCAGGTAAACCCTTATTAGATATACATCATATAATACCTTTTAGATACAAATATCTTTTTAAAAATTCTTCTATTATAGATAGCATTGATAATTTAATAGCAGTTACTCAAACCACACATTATTTATTACATAGAGGAGAGTTTTCTTCTAGAAAAATTGAAATGCTTAAAAAACTATTTAATTATATTGAAAACTTTTTAAATGAAAACAAAATAAATATTACATTTGAAGAATTTAAAAGTTTATATTAATATATTATTTTGTTATAATTGAGGAAATAAAATTGTTCCCTCAAATAAATGTTAGGAGAAAAATGTTTAAAATATTAGATTTGTTTTCCGGAGCCGGGGGTTTTTCTTTAGGTCTTGATAAACATAAAGAATTTAACACAGTTTTAGCAACAGATTTTAATGAATGTGCTTTAAAAACTATTAAAAAAAATAATAAAAAAATAGAAGTAATATTAGGAGATATAACTAATAATAATATTAAAAAAAAAATAATAAAAAAATCCAAAGAATTAGGAGTTAATTTTATTATTGGTGGCCCGCCATGTCAAGGATTTAGCATGAAAGGGAAAAAAGGTGGATTAGATGATCCAAGAAATTTTTTATTTTTAGAATATTTTAATATTGTTGAATCAATTCAACCAGAAATTTTTATAATAGAAAATGTTCCATCAATTATTAGTTCTTCTAATGGTTATTTTATAAGTCAAATAAAGGAAAAATTTGAAAAAATTGGTTATAAATTAAATTATGATATATTAAATGCAAGCGATTTTGGTGTTCCACAAAATAGAAAAAGAGCCTTTATAATAGGATCAAAAAAACAAAAATTTGATTTGCCTAATATAAAAAGTAAAACTAAAAAAATGACTGTTTGAGATGCTATTTCAGATTTAGCATATTTAGAATCAGGTGATGTTTGTCATGAACGAAAATATATAACAAAAATAGATTCAGAATATCAAAAAAAATTAAGAAATATAAAAGGGAAATTATTTAACCATTCTGCAACTTCTCATTCAAAAAATACATTATATAAATTATCATTAATTCCAGAAAATGGAACAAAATTAGACTTACCAATACATTTAAGAACAAATCAAAAATTTAAAACAACTTGATCAAGATTACAATGAAATCAATTATCCCCTACAATTGATACCAGATTTGATACTCCTTCAAATGGTAAAAACACACATCCTATATTAAATAGAGCAATTACTCCAAGAGAAGCAGCAAGAATACAATCTTTTCCAGATTCATATGAATTTATTGGTGGAAAATCAGAAATATGTAAGCAAATAGGGAATGCTGTCCCACCACTATTAGCCTACGAAATAGGTTCATCAATTTTAAAACAAATAAATTCTATAATAGAATATAATGACATAAATTTTAAAATATATAATGGCGATGCTTATAAAATATCAGGAAACATTGAAAATAATTCAATCGATGCATTAATTACAGATCCGCCATATAATATCTCTAAAAATAATAATTTTTCTACTCTTGATGGAAATAGAAAAGGTATTTATTTTGGAGACTGAGATACCAAATTTGATTTATATTCTTGAATAAAAGAATATTATATTAAAGTTAAAGATGGTGGAACATTTATTATTTTTTGTTCATATTTATTTATTTCTCATATTTCAGATGAATTAATTAAATGCGGAGCAGAAATAAAGGATTTATTAAAATGAATAAAATTAAATCCAATGCCAAGAAATGTAGAAAGAAGATATGTATCAGATACAGAATATGCAATTTGAGCAGTAAAGCCAAATAAAAAATGAATATTTAATAAGCCAAAAACAATTTCTTATTTAAGAAGTGAATTTAAAACAAGTATAGTTTCCGGCAAAGAAAGAACAGAGCACCCAACTCAAAAATCATTAAAATTAATGAAAGAAATCATTGCTATTCATACAAATAAAAATGACTTAATTTTAGATCCCTTTATGGGTTCAGGAACAACAGGAGTAGCTGCTTTATTATTAAATAGAACTTTTATTGGAATTGAAAAAGAACAAAAATACTTTTTACTTTCAAAAGAAAGATTAGAAAAAAAAAGTTAATTTTTATTTAAATTAATTCAATATAATAATTTAATTAAAGGAAAATCATGAGCAAAACCATAATTCAATCAATATTATTTAAAAGCAATCTTAAAGGGCTAAGAATTCATAAATTAAATAATGATAATATTAGATTTTTCGAAATACCAAGAGAAATAATAAAAGATATAAAAGAAGAAAAATTTATAAGTAATTCAGGAGTATATTTTTTACTTTCTGAAGATGAAAATAGTGTATATATTGGTCAAACAGACAATATATATCAAAGAATCTTGGAACACAATCAAACAAAAGAATTTTCAAAAATATTAGTTTTCGTTTCAGAAAGCAATAATTTTTCTAGAACATTTATAGATTATATAGAATGATATTATATTGATGTAGTAAAAAAAGGTGATGCTTGATTATTATCTAATATTCAGCAAAGAGATAAAAAACCAAATGTAAATGATTTTGAAGAACCGTTATTAAAATCAATTATTTCTTCTATTGATGATTTATTATTTTTTATTGGTATTGAATTTAATAGAGAAGTAAAAACTATTAAAAAACAAAATATTTTTAAATGTAAAGATGCATCAGCCATATATCAAGATGGGAAAATGATTATTCTTAAAAATTCAATATTACCAAGTGTAGCTGATAAAATAGAAAAAATTAATAAAGATAATAAATATTATGATGAACAAATTAAAATATTTACTTCAATGCAATTATATTTAGAAAATTTAGTTGAAAAAAATAAAGCAATTTTAATTGAAGAAAAAAATGCTTTTAAATTATTAGTTGATATTAATTTTGGTAGTCCATCATATTCTTGTAATTTTGCAAAAGGTTATTACTCGGTAAATGGTTGAGATGAATGAAAAAATGAATTAGGAGAAAGCCTTAATAAAGTTTATAGATTAAAATAAAACAAATTTTTAAATTAACTAAAAACTTTATTTTTTTTATATTATAATTTAATAAAGTTGATATTTTTATTTTAAATTTAGATAATTATATGAATTTAATTTTAAATAAGGAGTTTTATTATGAACAAAAAATCTATATTTTTAAGTGGAGGTTTTTTATTAAGTGCAATTATTGTTCCTTTAGCAGCTGTTACTTCTTGTTCAAATGATAATACTAATGTTCAATATATTAATATTACTCCTAAATTTGAGATTAAGGATAATATTTTACAATCTGAAATAACAAGCAATCCAATTGCAATAACAACATTAGAAAAAGTTTTTGAAGGAGTTACAAAAGATAATTATAATCAATTTACATCTTCTTGAGATGCTAAAAATAATAAAATTATTTTAACAGCAAAAGAAGGATATAAATTCGGTAATATTAATTCTGAAAAAAATACAATAGAATCAATTCAAATAAAAATAACAACAACTATAACTTATATAAATGTATTACCAAAAGGAAATATAACTGTAAATATAAAAGAAAAAGATTTAATTGAAACTATAATTCCAGAACAAACTTTAACAAATATTTTCGATGGAATTACAAATGAAAATTTTAGTCAATTTACATCTTCTTGAGATCCTAAAACTAAAAAAGTTACTTTAATGGCAAAAGATGGTTATAAATTTGGTTCTGTTAATAGTGAACAAGATAAAATAGAATCAATTCCAGTTCCTAAAATAATTTTAGATATTTATCCTAATAGAGATATTAATATTAATGGAATTACACAAGCGGAATTAGAAGCAAAACCTATTACAAAAGAAACTCTAATGAAAGCTTTTGTTGGAATTACAAATGAAAATTTTGATAATTTTACAGCTAGTTATATTGCAGTACCTAATCCTGATAAAGAAAATCTTTTTATATTTTCATTATTAGCTAAAGAAGGTTATTTATTTGATAATAATAAACAAGAACTTCCTTCTTTATCTTTTAAAGTAACAACTTTTTTAAATATAACTCCAAAAGCAACTATTACAGAAGTTATTAATTCAAATGAAGTAACTGCTAATCCAATTTCTCAAAAAACTTTAGAAAAAGCTTTTGATGGAATTACAAATCAAAATTTTAATAATTTTACATCTTCTTGAAATGCTACAACTAAAAAAATTATTTTAACAGTAAAAGAAGGTTACCAATTCGGTAATGTTACTTCTCCATTAGATAAAATAGAATCAATTGAAATAAAAACAACACCAACACCAACAATAACTTATATAAATGTATTGCCAAAAACAAGTATAACTGTAAATATAAAAGAAAAAGATTTAATTGAAAATATAATTTCAAAACAAACTTTAGATAATCTTTTTGATGGAATTACAGATACAAATTATGCTCAATTTACATCTTCTTGAGATCCTAAAACTAAAAAAGTTACTTTAACAGCAAAAAATGGTTATAAATTTGGTTCTGTTAATAGTGAACAAGATAAAATAGAATCACTTCCAATTCCTACAATAATTTTAAATATTTCTCAAAAGGCTAATATTGATAGTAATTCAATTACACAAACAGAATTAGAAGCTAAACCTATTAAAAAAGAAACTTTAATGAAAGCATTTGATGGAATTACAGATGCAAACTATAGTTTCTTTACATCTTCTTGAGATTCGACAAATAAAATAATTACTTTAACAGCTAATAACGGATATAAATTTGATTCTGCTGGTACTGAAACAGATAAAATAGAATCAATTGTAATTTCTACAATAACTTTATTAAATATAACTTCAAAAACATTAATTACAGATACTATTAGTTTAGATGAATTGAACGCTAGTCCAATTTCTCAAAAAACTTTAGAAAAAGTTTTTGACGGAATTACAAATACTAACTATAATCAATTTACAGCTCAATATAATAATACAAATAAAATAATTACTCTAACAGCTAAACCTGGCTATAAATTTGGTTCTGCTGGAGCTGAAAAAGATATAATAGATTCAGTTTCAATTTCTTCTACAATAACTTTATTAAATATAACAGCAAAAACATCAATTTCAGAAGCTATTAGTTCAGATGAATTAACTGATCCTATTTTAATGGTAACTTTAAATAAAATTTTTGATGGGGTTACAAGTGCAAACTATTCTCAATTTACATCATTATATGATTCTACAACACAAATATTAACATTAACTGCTAAAGAAGGATATAAATTTGGAACAATTTTAGCTTCTTCTAAAGATACTTTAGCTTCAATTCAATTAAATCCAACTTTATCAAAAATTGGAATAATACCAAAAGGTGCAATAGTTGGTAATATTTTTGAAAGTGAAATAACAGGAACAATTAGTATAGAAACTTTAGAGAAAGCATTTGATGGGAAAATACAAAGATTTTATAATCAATTTACATCAAAATATGATTTTACAAGTAAAAAAATTGTTTTAACACCAGAAAAAGGATTTGAATTTATAAATTCTACATCAACTAATAAAACTATTGAATCAGCCGCAATTCCTCAAATTATTTTAAATATTTCTCCAAAGAAAATAAATGAAATTTTTTCTAATCAAGAAGTAAAGGCTAACCCTATAACTAAAGAAACTTTAGCAAAAGCGTTTGATGGAGTTAATGATATAAATATTCAATATTTTGATTCAAAAGCAACTGTTGTTCCAGGTCAATCAACTTATATTATTGAATTAATAGCTAAATCTGGATTTGCATTTATTAAAAATGGTGCAAATGGACCCGAAGTAGTTAATCAGATAGTTTCTTTATCATTTAATATAGCAAGTGCTGATATTGGGGTAACAGCAAGAACAAAACTTACATTTGATATTACTACAAAAGAATTGGTTGGAGAAATAAGCAAATCAACATTAGATAAAGCATTTGAAGGAATTACAAACGAAAGTTTTCAAAAATTTACATCTTCTTGAGATGGTCAAACAAACACAATTATTTTAACAGCTAAAGATAATTATTCTTTTGCTAATTCAGCAAAAACTTTAAGTTCAATTGAAATAACACCAGTTACTACTGAAGTTATAGTTTATATGGCTATCACAACAAAAAATATTACACCGGATAGTATTTCTCAAGATGAAGTTGATACAAATCCAATAAGACAATTAACCTTAGCAAAAGCATTTGATGGAATTAATGATGTTAATTTTGATCAATTTACATCTTCTTGAGATGCAACAACTGGTCAAATAACTTTAACTGCAAAAGCTGGTTATAAATTTGGAACATCATCAGCTCCTAAAGATACAATAGTATCAAATAAAATAACTCCAGCTACATCATATATAGGAATAACAGCTAAAAATGCAATAGTTGGTAATATTTTTGAAAATGAAATAGATGGCGTAATTAGTATAGAAACTTTAGCAAAAGCATTTAATGGGAAATTAGATAGATTTTTCCATTCATTCACATCTAAATATGATGTTACAAATAAAAAATTTATTTTAACTGCAAAAGCCGGATATATGTTTAGATATAATGATGGAACTACAAATAAAGATGCTGCTTTTATTGAATCAGCTGTAATTCCTCAAATTTTATTAAATATTACTTGAAATAGAAATGTTAATAATAATGGAATTACACAAGCGGAAATAACTGCTGCAAAAATTACTAAAGAAACTTTAATGAAGGCTTTTGATGGAATTACTGATACAAATATTAATTATTTTGATTCAGAAGCAGAAAAAGTTATAGTTGAAAATAAAGAATTTTATATTATTAAATTAACAGCTAAATCTGGATTTAAATTTGTTATTACAAATGGATCTGAAATAGTTGATCAAATAATTTCTCTTTCTTTCGAAGTAAAAAAAATAAAATAATTACTTTATTAAAACTATAAAAAAATAAAATGTTAATTAAAATATTAATTTTTGTTTAAAATTATTATTTTCATAGTGAAATAAGATTGTAAATTTGGTTTTATAAGCAGAAAAATAAAATGTTAATATAATTTTTATTTATCAAAATATTATTTAATTTTAATATCTCATTCAAGGTAATGATTTAAGTGTTTATAATATAAATATTTGATTTATTTTTTATTAAAAATAGTAATATGCAATGTTAAATGTTTTAAATAAAATTAATTCAATAATTTAAAAAATTAATTATATATTATAATTAAATATAAATTTATCGAATTAAGGAGTTTATTTAATATGAACAAAAAAACAAAATTTTTAATTACAGGATTAAGTACAATGGCAGTTGCTATTCCTTTTATAATAACTACTTCATGTAGTACTTCTACTGGAATAAAATTTATTAATATTTCTCAAAAAACAAGTGTTGTAGGAGATATTACTTCAGAAGAATTAGCTGCTAATCCAATTGCAATGACAACTTTAGAAAAAGTTTTTGATGGAATTACAAAAGATAATTTTAATCAATTTACATCTTCTTGAGATTCAAAAACTAATAAAATAACTTTAACAGTTAAAGACGGTTATAAGTTTGGTAATGAAGAAGCTCCACAAAATTCAATTGATTCAATTGTAATAACACCAATAATTATTTTAAATATTACACCAAATATAAATGTTAGTACTAATGGAATTACACTAACAGAAATAAATGCTCAACCAATTACTAGAGAAACTTTAATAAAAGCATTTGAAGGTATTGATGATACAAATATTAATAATTTTTTTTCAAAAGTATCTTCTGTTCCTTCTCAAAATCTTTATACTATTACATTAGTAGCTAAAGACGGTTTTGCTTTTGGTAAAGACCTTAAAAAAGAATTACCTTCTTTAAGTTTTACAATATAAAATTAAAAAACTAAAAAAAAAAAAAAAACGAACTATTATTAGTCCGCTTTTTTTATTAAATTTTATTATAATTAATTATTCAACAGTTATTATAAGATCTCCTGCTTTAACTTTAGTTCCATTTTCATGGGCAAAAATTATTTTTCTTGTAGAAGATAATTCTGGAATAACTATTGGTGAAATGATTGATTTACATTTTTCCATTTCATTTAAATCCATTGAAGCAATTAATTTATCTTTTGTAATTATTCCTGGATTAATATTTGATTCAAATATAGCACTAGCATTAGATACTGTATCTATTCCTAAATGTAAGAGAATTTCAGTTCCATCTTCACTTTTAAATGTATAAGCATGTTTAGTGTGGAATACATTTTCTAAGTTTCCATTTATTGGTGAATAAATTTTTGAAGAACTTGGTTTAATTGCAAGACCCATTCCTAAAGCTCCTGAACTAAATAAATCATCTGGAACATCTTTTAAATAAACTATTTCTCCATCAAAAGGGGCAAATATATTAAATGGTTGAGAAATTTGTTCTTCTCCATCATTTTGATTTTCTTCATATTCATAGTTATTACTTGAAGTAATTTCTCCATTTTGTCTTAAATCATTTATTTTATCTGAAATAATTGATGCTTCTCCTCCAAAAATAATTTGAAGTGAATTATCTTTTTTAATAAATCCTTTTGATCCTAAAGGAACAAAATCATTACCATCAATTTTTGAAGAATCATCAACTGTAACACGCAACCTTGTAGCACATGCTGAAACATCAACTAAATTATGAAATCCACCTAATGATTTAACAATAGCGTTGATTCTTTCATCTTTATTTTTTGTTTTGGCTTCTTGATAATTCTTTTTATTAATTAAAGTCATTGGATTATCTTTTCTCCCCGGAGTAGCTAAATCAAATTTTTTAATTAATATTCAGAATGTAAAGAAGGCAAATAGCCCTTCAGCTAAAGCTAGAACAAATGCTCAGTAAAAATTAGTTCCTTTAGCAACAGGAATTGCTCCATAAATAATTAAATCTATAAATCCTCTTGCAAATCCTACTCCTACATGGGCATTCATTAGTTCCATAAACATATATGAAAAACCAGAAAGAGGCACATAGATTAAAAAGTATAATCATGGAGCACAGAATAAGAAAGTAAATTCTAATGGTTCAGTAATCCCTGTTAAAAAGGCAACAAGCATTGCAGAACCAATAACTAAAGAAACATTTCTTCTGTTTTTAATTTCGGCAGCCAATATCATTGCTCCCCCAATACCCATACATACACCTAAATAAGTTGGATAATCTTGTGTAAATCTTCCAGCATATACTCCTGTATATTTATAGAATCATTCAAAAATTTGAATATCTCCTAAAGTATTATATGGCAATGAATTTATGAAGTTTCAAATGTTTTGATCTCCATCAATACTTGCTCCACCTGAAAAGGAATTAAAAGCTTCTAAAATTTTTGCTTGAATAGTTGGATCTAAATTAGCAGCTTGTAATCCATTAGTTAAAGTTTCTAATGTTAAAACTCCTCCAAATGGTGTTTGAAAAGCTAAAACAATTGGAATATGGTGTAATCCAAATGGCATTAGGGCTCTTCCTAGGATTCCATATAATAATCCTCCTGTACCATAAGGAGCAAATTGAATACCTTCTCCCATTTTAGTAATTCCTAAACCTACTCAAGGTCAGAAAACTAAAAATATTAAAGATAAAACAAACATTAAAGGAATTAAAACTATTGGAACTAGTCTAATCCCTGAAAAAAAATCTAAACCAGTAGGTAATTTTACAACAGATATTTTATTATAAATATATGATGTTAATCCTCCTACTATTATTCCTCCAAATATGGAAGTATTTAGGGTTGTCATTCCTAATGTTTTTGTAGTTATTCCAATAACTTCTTTATGGAATCATAAAATAGAAACGACTTCTCCTCCTTGAAATTGGATAAACGCTAATTGCGTTGAGGAGAAAACTAAATAGGCAAGGGCGGCACAAAAACCAGAGGCTCCCTTGTCTTTTGAGAATGTAATAGTTATAGCTATACAGAATAGAAGAGGTAAATTAACAAAAACAACCTCTGACATCCCTTTAAAGATATCTGCAAAAACTTGTCCTATTTCATTATGTACATTAGCCCCAATTGCTCCTCCAATTCCTAATAATAAACCAGCAATTGGAAGGATAGCGATTGGAAGCATTAATCCCCGCGATAGTTGGCTTAAAAATGATTTAACTTTACCTTTGTGTTTTCCATTGGAAAGTTTATTTTTTATTTCGCCAATCATTTTGTGGTTATTAATTTTAGAAAAATTAAAACCCATAAAATCCTTTCTTTTATATATTATTTAAAAATTTTTTTGTAATTTCTTTTGGCCGAGTAATAGCTGAACCAACAACTACAGCAAAACAACCTAATTTAAGTAAATCTTTTACTTGATAAGGTTCTCATATTCCACCTTCAGCAATTATTGGTGTATTTGAATATTTAAGACAATCTTTAATAAATTGATAATCATTTTCAATATTGCTAAGATTTTTGGTCTCTTTTGTATATCCTCTTAATGTTGTTCCTATTAAATCAAAACCAAGTTCTTGAGCATTTTTTACATCTTCTAAAGTTGCACAATCAGCCATAATTAAAACATCTTTATATTTTGTTTTAATTACTTTTACAATTTCTTCAAGACTTTCTTTTGGTCTTTTTCTATTAGTTGCATCTAAAGCAATACATTTAATTCCTAATTCAACTAATTGGTTAACTTCTAAAAGAGTGGCTGTTATAAAAACATCACTATCCTCATATTTTTTTTTAATTAAACCAATTATTGGTAAATCAGTTATTTGCATAATAGATCTTATATGATCAACTTGACTTAAGCGAAGAACTTTTGCCCCACCTTCAATAACTGATTTAGCAACTAATGTAATTGCTTTAATATCATTTAATGGTTCATCATCAACGGCTTGACAAGAAATAATTAATTGATTTTTTATTAGATCTAAAAAACTTTTTTTCACTTTATAATCCCTCCCGATACATTATTATATTATTTATAATAATAGAAGGATTTTTTATAAAAAAATAGGGAAAAATTCCCAAACTATTTTCTATTTTTTCATTCACTTAAAAAGACTAATGATTTATTTAAATATTCTTCTGTTTTTGCTTTTAAAAGATAATTTATTTCCATAAATAAAGCATCGGCTATAAGTAATTGGGATATCTTTGAACTAGTAGCTATAATTCTTTTTTCTTTACCTAAATCTTTTAATAAAATTTTACAATCAATATTTTCTTTAATCTTTTCATTAACTGTAATAATAACTGTTTTAGCATTTAATTCTTTAGTTGCTTCTAAAAGAAAAATTACTTCTTCAGTTTCGCCTGATTTACTAAAAACTAAAACTAAATCATTTTCATTAAAATTTGAAATTTTTAAAATAGCATTATGAATATCTTGACAAGAAGAAATATTAATTCCGATCTTTTGAAGATTATTTGATAATTCTTGAGCTGCTAAAAAACTACTTCCAATTCCAAAAGATAAAACCTTATTTGATTTTTTAATTATTTTAGCTATTTTTAAAAAATTATTATAGTCAATATTTAATAGAGTTTCATTAATTCCAAAATTACTATATGACATTAAATTATTTATTCTTGTTTTAGTATCTTCTCCCACTTTAATTGAATAAATATTTTCGTGCTTAGTGATTTCTTTTTGAATAAATATTTTCATTTCAAAAACATTATTAAAACCAATTTTTCGAACCAGTCTAGAAAGTGAGGATTTAGAAATAAAATAAATTTTTGAAAGTTCAATTATACTCGACATAGTAAATAATTTAGGATCTTCATTTATTTTATCTACTACATATATTTCACTAGCATTTAATTTTTTATTAGAAATATCTAATATTTTATAATTCATACTTTTATTATAGTACAAATATAATCACATAAATTTCTTAAATAGGATATTATTTTTTATTGTTTTTATTATATAGTTATAATTTAGAATTAAACTTCATTTATAAATAATGATTTAAAACATTTAAAACTAATTATTAAATTGTGACAATATTAATATTAAGCTTGTTTTATTGATATTTTTTTAAATAAAAAGATAAAATTAATTAATATGTCAATATTATTAGAAGAAATTAGAAAAAAACAAACCAAGGAAGAATATTTAAAAATAGTAATTAGTAATACAGAAAAGTTAATTGTTTTTTGTTATTATAAATATTCTAATAATATAGATGAAATTATTTTTGAAATAAGTGGAGGAACATTTGCCTATTCTTCTTCTTTTTTTGAAGAAATTCAAAAATTTCTTAATATAAAAAAAGATATATTTTTATTCGATGAAAAAACTCTAAAATATTTAAATATTCTTTGAGAAATAATAAAAAAAATTGAAATTTTTCATGTAACTTGTTATAAAAAAATTTTAAATATAAAGGAACAAGCATTTATTCATTATGATAAGCATTTTTCTGCTGTTTGAAGCTCTGTAAATGAAGCAAAATATTATTTACTTGAATTTGATGTAGAAAAAGGATTTCAATTTAAAGAAGAAAAATATTTAATAGATTTTATTGATAATAAAACTTTGTCTAGTTTGTTTTATTTATATAAAAATTCAAAAAGCCTAGAAGAAAAAGAAAATAATATAAGTGCTATTTGTAAAAAAACTGTTTTTTTATTTCAACGCAAAGATTCTCCAGATACATATGAATTAATAAAATCTAAAATAGGAGAAGAAAAAACAAAGAGTTTTTGTGGAAAAATGCATGGTTATTTCAGACATACAAATAATGATAGTTCTGGAATTGAGGCACAAGAATGACCTAAATTTGATGATAATAAAAAGAATGAAATAATGGAAGAAATATTTATTGATTTATTATATATAATAGCTCTTTTGAGAATTAATAGATTGCTCCCAAATATTAAATAAATTATTATTTAATTTTTTTATTTATAAAATGTTTCATCAGTTCAATTATCTAAAAAAAAGGAAATAAAATTAGTATAAAAGTCTTCATATGAAGAGAAATTATTAGAATCATTTTCTTTATTTATTTTTTCAAATTCTATTATTTTTAAATAAATAAAATTATAATTAATATCACTTAATATAATTTTTTTAGTTTTTTTAAAATTAGAGATAAATTTATCAAATTTTATAGTTAAATTTTTAATATCATTTTTGTTAAAACTTTCAAAATGAGTCATTATTTCATTTATTTTTTCTATAAAAATTTTTAGACTTCCTATTTCTAATTCCTTTAATTCCTTATTTTTTAAATGAGTTTTCTTTTCTTCCAGTAATTTAAATTCTTTTTCAGAAGTTTCAACATTATTTTTATATTTTTCATCTATTATTAATAATTCTTCATGTATATTTTGTATTTTCAAATTAAATTCTTTTAAATCATTTTCATGCAACAAAAGATCTTTTTCTTTTATTTTAATTTTTCTTAAAATAATTTCTTTTTTATTTTCAAATTTATTATAAAATAAATTTAAATTATTATTTTTATAGTTGCTCCATTCTTTTTCTCAATTATAAGAAACGTTATGAAAATATTTATGTTTATTACCTATAACATTAATTATAAATTCATCAAAAAAATCTGTAGAAATTATTTTTTCAAGATTAAAATCACTTTTAATAATTACTTCATTATAAAAAGGTTTAAACATCATTCAAAAATTAAATATATTTTTTGATTCTTCATATTTATTAAATTCATTTATTTCATCAAAAGAAATATTAATTTTTTTAAATTCATTTTCAAAAAATTTATTCAATAAAATTTTTATCTTTTCCTCTATTTTCACTTTTATTGATCAATTTTTATAAAATAAAAATAAACCATGTCAATTTGATTTTTTGAATTCTTTAAGTAAATTTTCTTTTTTAATAAATCTTGAAACTTGCCTTAAAGTTAAATTTTTATTATTAAATTCTATTTGTAAAAGATCATTTAAAATTTCTATTTGCATTTCATTAAAACCTTCACTTTTTAAAAGACCTTTATAGTTTTGTGTAAATTCATAATAAGGCAATGTAATATATTTATCAATTTTTCATTCACCATTTTCACCATTTTTTAATTTATTTTTATTCATCGGTAAAACAAATAAAAAATTTTTATAAATTGACATTTTTTGAATTGCTTTTATAATTTCTCAACAATCTTCTTCTAATCTTTCTATATTATCTAAAATAATTAAAATTGGTTCTTTTATAATTTCCTGCATTTTAATAATTTGTTCTTCTGTAGTCAAATTTTTTTCTTCAAATTTAGAAATTTCAATTCCAGCAAATTTATTTATTCAAGGTCTTGCTCATACATCATAAATGTTTCTTATTATCTTTAAGGTATTTTCCTTCAATTTGCTATCTTCCTTGTCTAAAATTATTTTAAATAATTCTGATATTAAATCATCAGGAATATTATTTGCTGATGAATATTTTCATGCATCCAGAATAATTATTCTTTTAATTTTTTTTAAATTAATAATACATTCATCATTTAACATTACATATTTAGCCATTTTTTCTATAAAGAATGTTTTTCCTGTTCCTCATGGTGCATTTATAATTGTTAAGGGAGATTTTATGGATATATTTTCAGGTATAAAATTAACTTTAATATTATTATTAATGCTTTTTTGTTTTATTTCATCAAACTCTATTTCATTTTTTTCTAGTTCTTTTAAAAATTTAGAATAGTCTTCTTCTATTTGTTTAAAGAAATAAGAACATTGTTTTTTTAAATCGTTATCTTTAAAATCGACAATAATTTCATAATTATTTTTCATTTTTATTCTCCCCTTATTTTAATATTGATAAATAAATATTTTTAAATTAAAAATTTTATTATTAATATTTTATACATAAAAGTTATTAAAAACAAAATGAATTAAAATTATTAGATAAATTTTCTAAAATAAAAATACCATTTTCTTGTTTTTTCTGTAAAAAAGAATATAATTTTTTTGTATTTATAATAAGAAAAATAATTGCTTTTATATTTATAAAAAGAAAATAGTAAAATAAGGAAAATATGAATAAAAAAACATTTTTTTTAGTTGGAGGACTTTCTACAATTGCAATCGCAGCTCCTCTTGTAGTTGTGGCTTCATGCGCTACAAGTTCTACTGGAAATATAAAATATTTAAATATATTAGCTAAATCAACAATTGCTTCTAGTCTTACTGAAAAAGAAGTAAATGCTAATCCAATTACTCAACAAACTTTAAATAAAGTTTTTGAGGGAATTACAAATGATAATTTTGACCAATTTAATTCTTCTTGAGATTCAACTTCTAAAAAAATTACTTTAACAGCTAAAGAAGGTTATAAATTTGGATCTGAAAAAAATCCACAAAATAAAATTATTTCTGCTGAAATTAAATTAGTAACTGATTTAAATATTTTTGTAAATCCAAAAATAAAAGAAAGCATTTTTATTTTAGGTGAAGTAGAAGGTCCTGGTAATTTATCAAAAGAAACTTTAGATAAAGCTTTTACTGGAATTACAATTGAAAATATGGCTAATTTTAATTCTATAGCTGAACCAGCAAATGGTTCTTCTAATGATTTTTTCAATATCGTATTAACAGCTAAAGAAGGTTTTGGATTTGATAGTGAAGCTGGAAATAAATTAACTTCACCAATATTTACGGTAAGAAAAAGTAACAATATAGAAATCGGAAGAACTTTAAAAATAGCAAATAATGATACTTATAAAAATCAAGTTAAAGAAATGATGTTTGGAAAAGATAAACCTATAACTAAAGAAGCGTTTAATAATTTTATGGAATTTACTCCAGAAGAGAATCAATTAATAAGTGATTTTCAAGCATTTATTCAAGGGAAAGTTTCCTTAACAAAAGAAGAATTAAAACAGTTTTATATAAATCCATGAATTTTTAATGATACTGTTTATTCTAATATAGATAATAAAATTTTATTTTTTGAATTAATTTCTAGTAAAGTAAATCCTATTATTAATAATAATCCAAAATTTAAAGGAATTTTTAAACAACATTCATATTTCACATCAATTTTAATAAAAAATCCTATTAATCCAGAGGAAAAAATGGGAAGAGTTATAATAAATAATTTAAGAAATTATGATGATATTTTTGATCAAGCTACAAAAGATATGATGTTAGTTCCATCGAATTGAAAAGAATTACCAAAACTTACTAAAAAACAAATTTTAATTAATAATAAAGAACAAAATATAATAATCCAAAATATACTTCTAAAAACCCCTCCATCTATACCTTTAACTAAAATTGAATTAGCATTAATGGTTTTAGGAATATCGCCTCGTTCTGGAGAATATTCATTTGTTGATAATCCTCATGAAGATTTTACAATGTATCCTTCAATTAAAGAACCCTTCCAAGGTATTTTACCTAATTTAGTAGAATTTAAAGATCCAGCTAATCCAGTTGTTGAATTAGCTTTTTCCGGGAAACTTCGTTATGTTTTTTCATTTTCTAAAGTTGATACATTAATAACCTTAATTGAAAAAGCAAATAATCTTGAACTAAATCTTTTACAAATTACTTTAAATGATGACGGAACAAATAAAGTTTTAACTCCTGAAGAACAAAAAGAAGTAGACAGAATAAAAGCGGAATTATTGGTAGCTAAAAAAGAAGAAAAAGACTTTGCTAATAATCCGAATAATATTGTTTCAAATATAGGGATTAATTCTATAACAGATGGTCCAATTGTTATTGGTAATTTCAATCATTATACAATTGCCGCTCCAAATAAAGTACTTCCATTTGGAACAAGTTTAACTAATACTAGTACATCAGAAGAAGTTTTTAACGCTATTAAAAACAATATAACAATTGATGGCAAAGCACCAACAACATCTCCAGTCGATATAGTTTGACAAGTAACTGTAGCGCCTAATGGACAAATTACTGTATTATATACTTCTAAAGATAGTTTAATTATTGGAACAACTAACCAAATAATATTTACAGTAGCAAGCGCTCCAAATACTCCTTAATTATTCATAAATATATCCAAAAAATATTGTTAGATTAAAGCAACTTTAAGTCTTTAAAAACAATATTTTTTATTTTTTTTATTTTTAATAAAAAAGAATATAATATTTTTAATATTTATAAAGAAATAAAATTTTTTTAGCTTTATATTTATGAAATTAAAAAATAATTAAATAAGGAAAAATATGAATAAAAAAACACTATTTTTAATAGGAGGAGTTTCTACAATTGCAATTCCTCTTATAGCGGTCACTTCCTGTGCTGCAGATAATACAAAATATATAAATATATTACCTAAATCAGCAATTACATTAAGTATTATTGAAAAAGAAATAAATGCTAATCCTATTGCTCAGACAACTTTAAATAAAGTTTTTGATGGGATTAATAATGAAACATTTGATCAAGTTAATTCAGCTTGAGATCCAGTAACCAAAACAATTACTTTAACAGCTAAAGAAGGATATAAATTTGGAACTGCAAAAGAACCGCAAAATACAGTCGTTTCAGCTGAAATAAAACTAGCAACTGCTTTAGATGTTGCTATAAATCCAAAAATAAATGAAAGTGTTTTTATTTTAGGAGAAGTAGAATGACCGGGTAATTTATCAAAAGAAACTTTAGATAAAGCTTTTACTGGAATAACAGCTGAAAATATGACTCATTTTGATTCTAGTGCAGAACTAACGGAAAATAATAATTGTCTTATTATTTTAACAGCTAAACCTGGTTATGGTTTTGATAGTGAAACTGGAAGTAAAATGATCTCATCAGTATTTCCTGTAAGAAAAAGTAATGATTTAGAAATAGGAAGAACATTAAAAATAGCAAATAATGATGCTTATAAAAATCAAGTTAAAGAAATGATTTTTGGAAAAGACAAGCCTATAACTAAAGAAGCAATTAATAATTTTATTAAATTTACTCCAGAAGAACAACAACAAATAAATGAATTTGAAGCATTTATTAAAGGAAAAGTTTCAATAACAAAAGAAGAATTAAAACAATTTTATTTTAATCCTCGTAGTGGTTCAATCTTTGAACCTGATTATTATATTAATACAGATAATTCAATTTTATTTAACGAATTTATTTCAAAGAAAATGAATGATATTATTAATAGTAATCCAAAATTCAAAGGCATTTTTAAAGAACATTTACGTTTCACATCAATTTTATTAAAAAATCCAATTAATCCAAATGAAATATTAGGAAGGGTTATGTTATCTTGAAATGATTATAATATGATTTTTGATCAACCTACAAAAGATATGATGTTAATTCAATCAAATTGAAAGGAAGCACCAAAACTTACTAAAAAAGAAATTTTAATTAATAATACACAAGAAAGATTTAAATCGCTTAGTATGAGTCGAAAAAACCCCTTCCTTATAACTTCAAGTAAATATGAATTAGCAACAATGGTTTTAGGAATATCACCACGTTCAGGTGAATATGCATTTGTTGATGATTCTACAGAAGGGTTTACAATGTTTCCTTCGATTAAGGGAATTTTTACAGATGTAGTTGAATTTAAAGATCCAGTCAATCCTATTGTAGAATTTTCTTTTTCAGGAAGACTTTATCACGTATTTTCACTTTCTAAAATTGATCAATTAATAAGTTTGATGGAAAAAGAAATGAATCTTAAAATTAAACTTTGACAAATTACCTGAAACGATGATGGAACAGATAAAGTTTTAACTCCTGAAGAGCAAAAAGAAGTAGATAAAATAAAACAGGAATTATTAAAAGCCACAGAAGAAGTATCAAAATTTTCTTATGACCCTAATAATGATGTTTCAAATGTAGGAATTAATTCAATAACAGATGGACCAATTGTAATTGGTAAAATTAATCATTATACAGTAGCAACTTCTACTACAGGAACAGTATTGCCATTTGGAACAAGTTTAACTAATACTAGTACATCATCAGAAATTTTTGAGGCTATTAAAAATAATATTACAATTGATGGTCAAGTTCCAACAACTTCTCCAGGCGATATAGTTTGAACAGCAACTATTGATGCAACTGGAAAAATTACAGTAGAATATACTTCAAAAAATAGTGTATTTGTAGATACTAATAAAATAATATTTACAGTAGGTAATGCTCCTACTACTCCTTAATATTAGAAAAATTAAATTATTTTTTTACTTGATTAATATCATTAATGTTTTTATTAAAATTAAATTTTAATTAAAGATCTAAAAAATAAAAATAAATATAGAAATGTTTTTATGGAAATTTTAAATAAACACTATAAACATGACATTATTTAAAGAAATTGAAGAAAGTTATCAAAATATCATTACAAATTATTTGAAAGAAAAAGAAAACGTAATAATTTTTGCAATAGCAAAAAATAATTTACAAAAAAATATTAATAATATAAAGGGAATTGATGAATTTAAAAATATTTTTTCAGAAATAATAATTAATGAAATTTTAGATAACAAATAAAATTATTAGGAGTTATAACAATTTTATTTTCTTTATAGTTAAATCCAGTTTCATTTAGATCAATTTCTATTTTTGGAGAATTTAAAATAATTAAATTGGGAGAGTAAATATTATTTGTATCAAACATTTTAATGTTAGATACAAAATATAATAAGTAATCTTCTTTATATTCTTTATAAAATTCATATTCTTGTCTTGAGATATAAAAACGATTTAAATTACTACTAGTTGTAGATTTAACTTCAATATACTTTACTTTATTTTCAATAATGATTTCGAAATCATGATTTTCATATTTATTCATTTGAGAAACTCATTTAACATTTTCCTGACCATAATGTTTAATTAAATTATTGTATACTAGTTGTTCGCCACAACTTCCTATTTCTTCTAATAAGTCTTTATTAATTGGTTTTTCATTATTTTGACTAATTGAAGTATATTCTTTTATAGTACTTTTCAAATTTTTTGAATCTAAAATATTTAATTCTTTATTATTTAATATATTTTTAAGTTCTTGCTTAATTTTTTCAGGAGAATTAATTAATAAAGAAGAATAATATGTATTTCATTCATTGATCACATCTTCGTACTTAATTTTTTCCATATTTTTTAAAGTTATATTAATATAATCATCTAAAGCAAGTTTGATATCATCTGAGGTATATTTTTTTAATTTATCTTTTTTTGTTTTGTTTTTTATACCAAATTTTAATAATTGTCTTAAGGAACCAATATCCATATCATTAGATTTTTTATTTCTTCTTTTTTTATTATTAATAAGTTTTGTTAAACTTAGATAATATTCATTTATATTACCATTTTCATTATTCATTAAAAAGTAATCCATCATCATTTCAGAATAAAAAGAAGCATCAATCCCGCATCTAGTTTTATCTCAATTATCATCTTTAAAATAAGCCTCACGTCTTTTAAAAGATTCTTGAAATATTTCTATTATTTCATCATTTCTATTCATAATAATCAGTATAACAGATATACTTAAAATAAAAAATTAAATTATTTTAAAGGAAAAATATCTCTTTTTATTTTCATTAATTTGTGTATTTGAAAAAATAATATAAAATTATATTTAAACAAATTTATATTTAAAATATAATCAAATTTGAAAAGGGACTTATGAAACAAATAGATATTACTCCTAGTATAGGTATTTATGCTGATTTTAAAGCACATAATTATACTATTAAATCTGCAACAGCTGAACTAATAGATAATTCTACTTCTTCATTAATAAAAAACTTTAAAAAATTATCTTTAAATCCAAATTATGTACCTATGATAAATATTATTTTACAAGATAATGAATCTATTAAAAATAGAAAATTTATAGTTTCTGATAATGCATTTGGAGTTGAAGATTTTGATAGAATTTTAAAATTAAAACCACCTACAAATCCTGAAGGCAGAAACGAATATGGAAGAGGTCTTAAAACATCTGGTTTTTGATTTGGAAAAAAAATTTCTGTTTTCACAAAACAATTTGATACTAAAAAAGCATTTGAACTTAATTTTGATTTAGAAAAAGTTGATGAAAATAATACTGTAATTGATCTTGTTGAACTTACTGATGATGAATGAAAAAAAAATTCTACTTTTGATTTTGGAACAACAATTGAATTTTCAAAATTATATAGATCTCCTAGAAAATCAGACTGAGAAACTTGAAAAAATGAATTAGCATTTAATTATTCAAACGATGTTAAAGAAAAAAAATTAGAAATTAGATTAATAAGAATTTTCAATAATAAACTTTATGACATGAGTCTAGAAAATAAAGATGGAGTGGAAATAAAAAATTTTAGTGAAGCAAAACCGCTGCAATATAAACACCAAAAATATTATATTGATCCCGAACTAGGAGAACTGTCCAAAAAAATAGATTTTGAATTTGAATCAGAATTAGTACCAGATAAAAAATTAAAAGTAAAAGGCGAAATTGGAATTATGGAAAAAGGTTCTAGATCGCTTGCTGGACTAGTTTTATATAGAAATGGAAGAGTTATTATAGGCGGTTTAAATTGTAATTATAGACCTAAAAAAATATTTGGTGATTCTGGCTCTTTTCAATTTCAAAGATTATATGGAGAATTAGAATTAATAAATTTTCCTATTGATCAAACTAAAAGTAGATTTTCATGAGATGGTGGAATTGAGGAAAAATTTATAGATTATATATATGAGGAATTTAGATCAGATATTAATCTTATAAAAAAATCTAAAACTATAAAACTAAAAAATGATAATAAATTTCAAGATAATGTTAATAATGAAGAAATAAGGCAAACATTACAGGAAAAACTTAATGATTCATTCTATAAATCTAGAGTATCTAATTTAGTTGGTTCAGAATACATCAATATTAATAAATTTGTCCCTTCTCCAAAACTTATAGAAATTTATAAGGACGAATATAAAGATAGTTATTATAAATTTAATTTATATTATGAAAATATCAAAAATAGTGATTGATTATCGATAGAAAAAAATAAAAAGGAGAAAGACAGCTTTAATATATATCTTGATTGGCAAAATATTTTTTTTTCGCCTTTTAATAATAGTACAGATGCTATTATTATTACGATTTCACAATTTTGTATTTATATGGCAATTGCTGAAGTAAAACATAATTTTTGTATAAGACCATACGATTTTAGAACAATTATAAATAAATTAATTGATGGAAAATCAATTAAAAAAAATAAAGAAGGTAAATAATATGTTTGAAAAGTTATTTAAAAATAAAGAACAAAATTATATAAAAAATTTTAAAAGAAACTGTATAGAAATTACTAATAATAAAAACACATTTGATGTTCTTATAGAAAAGTCAAAAAATATTATATCTGATTTAAATCCGGAAAATAAAAATGAAAGAAATGCTCTTTTATATGGTCAAGTACAATCTGGAAAAACCTTAAATTTTTTAGCTTTTATTTGCCAAGCTTTTCAAGAAGATTTTAATTTAACAATAGTTTTTACTGGATTAGACAATTTATTAAAAAACCAAACATTAGATAGAATTAAGGACTCATTTGGACTTAATGAAAATGGAGATTATTCTGAAATATGTATATTTGATATCAAAAATATAATTTCTGATTCTGATTCAGGTATAAGAAAATTAGGTGAAATTTTGAAAAAAAATAAGAAAGTAATAATTGTTTCAATTAAAAATAAATCAGTTTTTGATTCTCTTGAAATATTACAAGAAAAATTACTTAATAAATATAAAGTTTTAATAATTGATGATGAGGCAGATATAGCAACATATTCAATAAATAGAAAAGAAGAAAAATCTATTACTCATTTAAGACTTGAACAATTAGTTTTTAACTTTGATAGAGCAATATATTTGTGTATAACAGCAACGCCATATGCTATTTTTTTTACAAAAGAATTTGACAAATTGATTCCATATAAAGCATATATTATTGAACCCGGATTAAACTATATTGGCTTTGATTTTTTTGTTAAAAATAAAGAAAAAAATTTATTTTTGATTAAAAATAAAGAGTTAGATAAGTATTCGAAAACATCAGAAATTACTGAACACGTTTTAAGATTTTTGTTAATTTCATGTGAAATGTTAGAATTTAGAAATAAAGAAAAATTAGAAGAAATTCAACAAACATCAATGTTGTGTCATTTTAATGTTAGACAAGATTCTCATGAAAAAGTAAAAATAGAAATTTCAGAATTTATTAATAATTTAAATGATATTTTAATAGAAGAAAAGAAAAATGATATATCTTTTGAAAAAAATTTAAAGTTAATCAAAAAAATTATTTTAGAATGTAATTTAATTAATTGTATCAATTCATTTAATGAAAATAACATAAAATTTCTAATAGACTTTAATACTCATGTTCTATCCCAAGTTAATATTAAAGTTATTAATAATAAAACTAAAAATGATGATATAAAAGATATAAATAGATTCAATATTTATATAGGTAGTAAAATGCTTGAACGTGGAATAACAATTAAAAATCTTTTATATACTATTTTTACTAATAGAAATAAAAGCATTTCAACCATTGATACAACATTGCAAAGAGCAAGGTGATTTGGTTATAGAGAAGAAATTGCTAGTTGAATGAGAATTTATTTAAAAGAAGAGTTATATGATGATTTTATAAATATTTATGAAGTTGATAATGAACTTAGAAATAAAATTTCAGATAGTCAAATAAATAAACAAAAATTTGCTTCAATTTCTAAAACTCTAAAAAAAGTTTCTGAAAAATTAATACCAACAAACAAAGTACCAATAATAACTGATAATATTAAAAATAAGAAATTAAAATTTTATAATGATCCTTGAAACTATAATGATGAAGAATTAATTTCGGTAAAAGATAAAATTCTTGATTCTAATGAAAGTATTGCTATAGGTAAAAAAATATTTAAATGTATTAATTATAATGATTTTAAAACTATGAAAGAAGAACTAAATATTATTTCTGATGATGATTTTTTATCATATTTTGGAGAAGATGCGGGATATTATTCTGAATACATTTTAAAATATTTAATGAAGAAGAAAATAATAATTGCATTAATGGAAGAAAATGGAAAACCAAGAAGAAGAAGTATTAAAAATAATTCTTTTACACTTTCTCAAGGGCGTTCTGAAGATAATGGTATAACTTATATTGGAGATGATTATTGATATAATGATCCTAATATCGGTTCAGAATATTTTATTTTTCAATTACATAATATAGAATTTGAAAAAGATAAGGAATTTAAATTTAATAAATTAATTTTTTCTATGTTATTAAATGATTCTTTAAAGAAAGAGATAAATTCAGGTAAAGAATCTGAATGAATTGCTAAAGAAATGAGATAATTAAAAAATGAAAGAATTAAAGTTTATTGATCTTTTTGCAGGATTAGGTGGATTTAGGGTTGCTCTTGAGAATATTCAAACAAAATTAGGATTTGTTTCTAAATGTGTTTTTGTATCGGAAATAGATAAAGAAGTAATTAAAACATATAAAGCAAATTTTAAAGATGCTCATAATATTATTAATATTAGAGATTTAGATGATAAAGCTACTCAGTGTCCAGAGCATGATATTCTTTTTGCAGGATTTCCTTGTCAAACATTTTCTAACGCAGGAAAAAAATTAGGTTTTATTGATGAAATTCGGGGAACTTTATTTTTTGATATTGTAAAAATATTAGAAAATAAAAAACCAAAATATATATTATTAGAAAATGTTAAACATTTAGTGACTCATGATAATGGAAAAACTTGAAACATAATTTGCAAAGTTCTTCAAGAAATCGGTTATATAATTCCAAATCCACAAAAACCAATTATTCTTAGTCCTGATATGTTTGGAATTCCTCAAGATAGAAAAAGAGTTTTTATTCCTGGAGTTTTAAGAAATAAAAGTAATATTGAAACAAAATATTTAGAAATGGATTTTTCAAAATATATAAAAAAGGAAAAAGTTAATTTTATTAAAAATATAAATAAAATTCTTGATACTAATGTTCCTAAAAAATATTATTTAGATAAAAACAATCCAAAAGATGCTTATTTTTTAAATTCACTAGAAGCGTGGGGTGAATTTATAAAAATAGTTAAATTTCCTGAAAATAGAACACTTCCTGTAATTTGATTATATGATATGAAAAATCCTCAAATAAAAGATGATTTTGCTCCTTGAAGAAAGAAATATCTTAAAGATATGAATAATTTATACAAAAATAATAAAAAAATTATTGATTCATGAATGAAAAAATGAAATACAGATAAATTTAAATTAAGAGAACAAAAATTTGAATGGCAAGCCGGGAAAGATTCTAATGAAATTACCGATTCTATTATTACATTAAGACAATCAGGTATTAGATGTAAAAGAAAAGAAAAATTTCCTACTTTAGTTGCAATGGTAGAAACTACTTTAATTTATGATAAAAATAATAAAAATTGAAGACATATAACACCACGAGAAGCTGCCAAATTACAAAACTTTCCAAATAAATATAAATTATATTCTGACTTAAATAATGAAAATAAGGATTTTTATTCATATAAACAACTGGGAAATTCAATTAATGTTGAAGTTGTTTCTATTATTTTAAAAGAACTTTTAGGTGGTAAATATGAGTAATGGAAATAAGAAGTATTTTCATATTTTAGATGATAATATAATTAATGTTGGCAAGACCCATCCTTTTAATGACAAAAATAATATAAACCTATCTAATAAATTATTTTATATAGAAGAATTAGCAAAAGATCTTAAACTTAATAAGGATTCAATAAAAAATATATCAGAAATTAATAATAAAAATAAAAGTAAACAAAATTTATTTAAAATTGATATTAATAATTATAAATATAATATTTTTATAGAACATACTGATGATGGTGGTAAAGAATATGATAAAAAAGTTAGTCTTCCATTCAATAATATTTCATTTAGAAAACTAGTTAATGATATTAAGAACGTTTTAGTAGCAAATATTTATTATGCTTTAAAAAATGTTAATAATGAATTGGTTATAGATTATGAAAAATATGTTTATTTAATTGTTTCTGCAAAAAAAATATATTCATCTGAAGTTGCCCATAATATTTGAAATAATGAAAAATCTAATTCTTCTTCTCGTTGAGTTAATATAAATGAAATACTTTTAGTATTAAAAAATAAAAATGTAATGTCAAATAAAAAAGGAACTGTTTGAATTGTTCATCCAAATAATATCAAAGATTTTATAACTAGTATTGGAATTACTGAATATAAAAATCAGTTCATTGACACAATAAAAGAACTATCAAGAAAATTACATTCTAATAAAATAGATTTAGAAGAAGAAAAAAATAAAATACAAAATGCTAGAACTAGATTAAGAAATAAAATTATAAATAAAAAAACAAAATGTCAAATTAAAGGGTGTGAAATAAGTGATTTAAGTGTTTTAATAGTTAGTCATATATGAGCTGTTAATGAAATTTTATTAGAAACAGAAATGAATATAGAAGAAAAAATAAAATATATAGAAGATGAAAATAATGCTTTATTATTGTGTGCAACACATGATGCATTATTTGATAGGCATTTAATTTCATTTGATAGAGAAGGAAAATTATTAGTTTCTAAAAAAATAAAAAAACTTTCTCCATATAATCTTGAATCAAAAGTAAAATATATTGATGTTTTTAATGAAATAAACAATTATTTAATAAAACATAGAGAAAAATTTAATAATCAAAACGAATATTATTCTAATTTATAATTTTTTTAATTTAATTTATTGATATTTAAAATAAAATTATGAAAAATAATATTTTTTTTGCTTTTCTGCGAAAATAATAAAATGATTAGAAAAAAATGAGAAGAAGAAGAAATCAGATCTGTTATTAACATTGTAATAAATAAAGGATGAAATGAAAAATATCGAGGAATTTCCAAAGATATTGAAGAATCTTATACATATTTTATATATAAAAATAATCATTCATTTAGTTCATATAAAACATTAATTTACAATATAATTTTTGTTTTTTCAAACGGAGATTATGGACTTTCATCTGTTTCAAAAAAAGTTAAGGAAATGATAAATAATGAATTTAATCATATATAAGTTAATCATTTTAATTATTTTATAAAGTTTTTTAGTTGAGATAAATACTATTTATAATTAATTAACAAATCTAAAAATATAAATGAATTTTAATAAACAAAAAATAATAGTCAAAATAAATGGTTTGACTATTATTTTATATTTTTTATATTATATATAACTAAATTAATTGTTTAAAATACTTAATTTTTTAGTTTGAAATTCCTCTTCGGTAATTACACCACTATCTAATAATTCTTTTAACATTTTTAATTCTTCAAACATTTTAGTATTGTTATTTGAAGTGTTAGTTTTTGTAGTGTTATTAGTTGGACTACTATATTGAGTATTTTTAAATTCATTATTTAAAGTTTTAATAGATTCTCCAGAATAATTTTGTTCTGCCTGATCTTTTGGTAAACTATACATAATTACAAATACAAATATTATTTCAAAAAATATAGAAAGTATTAAGAATATAATTAGATTTGGATTTTGTGCTTTAAATTCTTCTGAAAATTTATTATAAACCATAAATTGTTTTACTTTTATAATAATTCAAAAAATACCAATTACAGACATTGCTATTGCTAGCACAACACTTACAATAGTTATAATAATAGCTGTAGTCGATGAAATATTTAATATTAATCCTATGATTAATAAAATAATAGGAATAGAAATTCCTAAAGCAAGTATTGTAATTATAAACTTCATTTCTTTTTTATTTAATAGTTTAAAAAATACTAAATTTTTTACATCATTTTCGTTCATTTTAACCTCCTTTTCTTTAATTTAAGTTATGGAAAAATTATATCAAATTAAAGTATTTTATGTTTTTAATTAACATAAATTTGCATATTTTATCTATTAAATATATGTTATTTATCAAGTTATTTTTTCTAATCATTTCTATTGATCTTTTAGTTTTGGAAATACATTATAAATTTAAATAAAAATTATTATTTTTATTGCAAAAAACTTAAGATTTAAACTTATCTATTCTTAATTTTTTAATAATAGTTTTAAACATTATTTTCTATGTAATTTAAATATTTTTCTTTAATTCAGTCACATCCAAAAACATCTTCATCTAATTCTTCGATATAATGAACATCAAAACTTCCAATTTTATTATTTTCTTTTTTTGTTTCTTCTGTGAAATTTCCCTCTACTAAATTATTAAAAAGAATTCTATTAAATACTTTTGTTCCAGCTATACTAGCCAATATACAAGCATTATTAATTGAATCACCAAGAAAAATAACTTCTTCTTTCTTTTCATTAATACTAATTTTAGTTATATAGTTATCTGAACTTGAATAAATTCCTATTCCTACTAAAAACTCTTCTTCCAAATTGAACTCTTTTTCGATATTTTTATTTAAATGTTCGATAAAAGTATTTAATAAAACACCAACATCTAGAATATTGTCGATATCTTTTTTTAAATTTGAATTAAAAATAGCATAAATTACATTTTCATTAATTTTAATTTCAAATCCTCCACTACTATATAAAATACTATAAACACCATGAAAAAACTCAGACATGATTTTATTATATATATCAATATTTAATTCTTCTTTTAATTCTAAAGAAGAAACGATATCAACAGCTATTACAGCATATGTTGCTTTATATTTTTGATTCTCTTTAAGTTCTTTAATTTTTTCAACACTAAATTTTGTTAGTTCTTTTATTTTTTTTTTATTTCTAAAAGTATTTTTCATATGTTGATCAATATCTTTATAATTCATTTTCACCTCTTAAGATTTTTTTTAATGATATTAATTCTCATCCATTTAATTTTTTATCAATATCTTTTGTGACGATAATTTTTCGATAATCAGAAAAATTATTTTTAATAATATCATTTAAGGAAGTTGTTATTTTTTCTACATCTAAATTTTTTTGATACTTACATTCAATTAATATTTTCTCTCTTTCTACTAAAAAATCGATTTCGTTATCATTGCTATTTCTATAGTAAAAAATATTTGGTAAACCAAGTTTATTTGCATATTTTTTATTTAAATAAAAAAGAATAATATTTTCAATAAAACCACCATAAGTATTATTATCCAAATCATCAAAATTATTAAAAAAATAAATCATACTTTTATCTTCAAAATAAATTTTATTTTTTCTTTTTTCATTTTTATCTTGATATTTAGGAATTAAATGGATTAGTCTCGCTTCTGACATAATCTGAATATAACTTTTAGCAGTTTGTCTGGTTATCTTCTTATTTTCTAATTTAGATAATGCTAATTCGTTTCCAATATAATTTAGAATATTTTTCATAAGTTGTTTAAATTTATTAATATCAATAGATTTTTCCAAATCTTCATTAATAATTTTATCAATAACAACTGATTCAACTAATTCTCGATATTGAATTTCTGGATCTTTATATTGTTGTGATTGGGGATATGAACCATATTTTAAATATAGTTCAATATCAGAAATCCCTCATATTTTTTCAAATTCTAAAAAAGATAATGTATTAATAAAATAGACTTTATTTCTATTAACCATTATTTCTTTTTTAAGTGCGCTAGCATTAGAACCTGAAACAATAAATCTAGCTTGATTATTTAAGTCAATTAAAGATTGAAGAAAATCACTTCAATTAGGTAAAACTTGTATTTCATCCAAAAGAATTAATTTATATTTATTAGCAGAAATTAAATTAATTAAAAATTCATTTGCTATATTATCTATATTTATAGCTTTTAAATTTAAATAAAAAATTTTAGATTTTTGTCCAATTTTGGATAAAGAAATTTTATTATTTCTATCATTAGTCTTTAAATATTCATCATAATATTTTTTTCCAAGCTGTTTCATTAATGTAGTTTTACCAATTTGTCTTAAACCAATTAATACTAAATTATGATTCTTTAAGGATGAATATAATTCATCAAATATTTCTCTTTGATAATTAGATTCATCATTAAATATTTCATTTTCATATTTTTTAGCTAGATCTAAAATATTTTTTTTATTATTACTTTCGCTTTGCATATATTTATTATAGCACTATGTTAAGTCCATTTAACATAATATTGTTAAGTCCATTTAACAAAAAATAATTTTTTTATTAAGAAAACTTTAAATTTATCACTTTATTTTTAAATCTATTATTCAAATTCCGTTAGACCTAATGGGTTAGTTACTGACTCGTAATCATCACAAATATTTTTAATATTATTACAAAACGGATTTAATCGGTTTAGTGTATCAAATAATAAAAAATATAATTTATCTAATAATTGAAAAAATTCTTCAATTAATTTAATATCTATAATGTTAAAATCCAATTCTGATTGGTGCTTATAGTGGTTGGCAAATTTCAAAATCTTAAGCATTATTTCTTTGTCTTTATCATCTAATTTATTTTCTATAAAAGAAATTTCATTAAAAGAAGAATATTTATCATACAAATATATTTTTTCTTTTGGTTTTCTAGTTTTTGTTAAACTAAAAGCAATAAATGAAATTTCTTCTAATTTTAAATAAATAAATGATATTCCCTGTTTTAATACATAATTTAATTTTTTGTTAATGTTTAAAAACTTTTGTGAATAATTTACATAATTAATATGAAAAAATAACATTCTATTTCAAGATTCTGTTGGATCGAATATTCCTGAACTAACATCACTAATAAATTGGTAATCTAGACTTTTTTTATGATTTTCTTTTTCTATAACAAGTTGAGCAAAATATTTTTCACTTATTTTGTTGCAATTTCATAAAAAATTTTTTTTAAAATAAGTATATTCTTCGTTTCAAGTATTAAGTTTATCTAAATTTATTTTAATAATTCTAGATAAATCCAAAATAAAAAACATAGCTTTAATATCTTCTTTACTTAAAAAATCTCTTGGTAAACAGTCTTTTTTTAAACATTTATTTCATATTTTAATATTATCTTTTGATAAATACTCATTTTTTAATAAGAGTTTTGAATTTTGTAATTTATCAAAAAATTTTTTACTTTTAAATACTTTTTGCAAATAAATAATAGCTAATTTTCTTTTTTTATCGCTATACATAATTATAAAATTATAATTTATTTATTAAAATTTTATAAACAAAATTACATTTTAGATAAAGTGTTAAATGTTTTTTAATTTCTTTAAAATTTTCAGGATTTTCAAAACGAGAATCAGAAATATTTTTTAGTTTTTGCTCATTTAAATTATATTTTGGTTTTATTTTTTTACTAATATAAAATTTCTAATTTCTTATTTTTAAATTTTTAATTAAGTTTTTTAATTTATAAAGAAATATTTGCTTAAAACTGACTTATTTAAGATTTTTTTTCTAAAATATTCACTTACCTTATTATTTTTGATGATGACATTTTGATTTTTATTAAATTCTTTTTTATTCTTATAAATATTTTATATTTTTTTTATATAAATATAGATGTTATAATTTTAAATATGCCATCAGTTACTCAAATAATAAAAAATATTAAGCAGCCTTATGGTGGATATATTAAACCATCTGATTTTGAGGAGATAAATTTAGATATAAAAACTAAATTAAATGATAATGAAACTGTTGTTCCGGCACTAATAGGTTTAGCAGTAGATTATTTATCTCGTTTTTTAATTTCAAAAAATAAAGATAAAGCGTTTGAAATTTCTAAACACGGAGCACATGTATTATCAATATTATCAAAAAACTTTAATAAATCTGATTTTGATAAATTATTTAAAAATATTTCATTTAAATTAACAGACAAATGTATTGATTCGGCAATTCGTTTAACAGGATTTGATTGTGTTTATAGAGCAGGAGTTGCAACCTATAAGGATATAAATTCATTTATTATAGATGATTCTACAATTAAAAACGTAAGAATTATGGTTGAGCGTTCAATTGACTTTTTTAAAGAATATGGACCAGTAAAGGGAGATGGATTTTCCTTTTATAATCCTAAAACAAAGGAGTCAGGATATACAGAAATTATAACTATTGGTGATGGAGACTTTTATACAGAAAATGTTTTATGAGATTTTAAAGTATCAAAAAATAAAATAACTTCTGCTCATACATTGCAAGTTTTAATATATTATATAATGGGAATTCATGCCAATCTAGATGATTTTAAAACCATTAATAAATTAGGTTTTTTTAATCCTAGACTAAATAAAGTTTATCTATTTGATCTAAATAAAATAGATAAAGAAATAATTAAAGAAGTTGAAAAAAATGTTATAGGTTATAAATAAAATTATTTTTTTCCTTGAGATATTAAATAATTAGAAAGTTATTTATTACAAATTAAAACTTCCTCAAAATATTCATGAAAAAGATTAGATAGATATATGTTAATAAGAGCATCTTCAAATTCAATAATGTTATTTTTATTTTCTAAAATTTTTATTGCTTTTACTATTCCTACTTTAGTGGGCGTAAATCCATATTCATTATAAATATTTTTATATGGAATAAAATTATATAGAAAAAAATCATTAATATAGAAAAAGGAACAAATGTCGATGAAAATAAAGTTTATTTAGATCCTAGAAGAGTAACTAAAGTATTTTAGATTGATTTGATGTAAAAACAAAGCGTAGTATTAGTTACTGAGAAAACATTGAAACTAATAATAAAGATATGGATAGTAAACATATTGATAAAAGAATGAATGGATTTAATTTAATCTTTGCAGTTTCTTCAATACAAGCGGCTAGACTTTATTATGAGGAATTTCGAAAACAACAACAAAACAAAAAAGATAATGAAAAATTAAAAGTAGGAATGATCTACAGTTTTGATCCTAATGAAGGGCAAATGGATGAACAAGGAAATATTGTTGATAATGATATAGAAAATAATAGGCTAGATGCTTCTTCAAGAGAAGCTTTAGAAGCTGCTATTCAAGATTATAATGCGATGTTTGGTGGTTTATCTTTTTCTCTATCAAATGGATTTGATCAATATTATAAAGATATTTCTTTAAGAACCAAAAATAAAGAACTAGATATTTTAATTGTTGTTAATATGTTTTTAACTGGGTTTGATGCTCCGCACTTAAATACTCTTTGAGTCGATAAAAGACTTAGATACCATGGACTATTACAAGCATTTTCAAGAACGAATAGAATTTTAAATAGTGTTAAATCTTATGGACAAATAGTGACTTTTAGAAATATCGAAAATGAAGTTAATGATTCTCTTGAACTTTTTAGTAATAAAAATGCTAGAGGGATAATAATTTTAAAATCTTATGAGGATTATATGGAAGGTTATTGTGATGAAAATGGAAAATATAAACAAGGTTTTATAGAGCTAGTAGAATCATTAAAAAACAATTTCCTTTTTCTGAAAAAGGAAGATTACCTGAAATAATAGGGGAAACATCAGAAAAAGAGTTTATTTCTTTATTTGGTAAATTACAAAAAATATTAAATATTTTATCTTCATTTGACGAATTTCATGAAACACCTAATAAAAATATTACAGAATATGAAATTCTGCAATATAAATCCCTTTATTTAGATATTTGAGATAAATTTAAAAAAGAAGATGATTCTTCAAATAAAATTATTATTAATGATTCTATTGATTTTGAAATTGAATTAGTTAAACAAGTAGAAGTAAATATAGATTATATTTTAGAACTGATAGCAAAATATTCAGGACAAAATAATGATCGTAAAATTAAGGATGATATTATTTTAAATATTAATTCCTCAGTTTCCCTGCATGATAAAAAAGACTTAATTATTGAATTCATGGAAAAACAAGAATACAATAAGGATAATATTTATGAAAAATGAGATTCTTTTAAACAAGAAAAAAACAAAAAGATATAGAAGATATTATTCATGAATTAAACCTTGATAAAAATAAAACAAATAAACTTATCGAATCTTATATTAAAAAAGGTGAAGTTCAAGAATATGGTCCAGAAACATCTGAAATCTTTTTAGAAAAACATAGTTATTTTAATGAATCAGGTTTAGCTAAAATTAATAGAGCAAGAAGATCATTTTTTAAATGAGCTAGAGATTTCTTGAAAAAATTTATTTACGATTAATTAATTATTAATATTTTTTTCAAATAAAATATAAATAATTTTTACAATATATAAAATAATAGTTAAACTAAATTGTTTAACTATTATTTTTTAAATATATTAATTATTTAGAATATTTTCTTTCTTTTTCTTAAACTCTTCTTCAGTAATCGTTCCATTGTCTAATAATTCTTTTAACATTTTTAATTCTTCAAATACTTTTGTATTATTATTTGAAGTATCAGTTGTTTTAGTATTGTTTATTGTATTATCATCTTTATTAGTTGAATTAGTATATTCAGCATTTTTGCATTTTTTATTTAAAGATCAAATAGATTCATTAGCATAATTTTTTTCTGCAACATCTTTTGGCAAACTATATTTAATGATAAATACAAAAACTATTTCAAAAAATATAGAAAGTATTAAAAATATTATTAAATTTCCATTCTTACTTTTAAATTCATCTGAAAATTTACTATAAACTGAAAATTGTTTTACTTTTATAATAATACAAAAAATAGAAATTATAAGGATTATTACTAATACTATATTAGTTATAATAGATGCAGTATCAATTGCTGTAAAAGAAAAGGGAAACATTACATCTACTACTATTCATACAATAGGAATAATAAGAGATAAAGCAAGAACCAAAATTATAAGTATCATTTCTAGTTTATTTAATAATTTAAAAAAAACTAAATTTTTTACATCATTTTCATTCATTTTTAACTCCTGCTTTTAAATTTAAATTATGAAAAAAATTATATCAAAATTAAAATTATTATATTTATTATTAACTTTTCTAAATTACTATAGTTACAATTTAAAAAGAATACAATTTTAAATATTCCTATTAATAAATATTTTAAATATAAATATTCTATCTTAATTATTTTATTTAATAAATTTTATAACTAGTTATACGACTTTATCTTATTATTAAGTTTTCTAAGTTATTTTAAAAAATAAAAAAAATAACTATCATTGAAACAATTGCTAATAGAAATAACGTAGATCATACGATTGTTAATCAAGATTTAAAACAAGAAATTATTGAAATAGACTTATTTTTTTTAAATTGTAAAAAATCAATAAATAAAATTTCTTGAGTTTTATTTTCAGATTTTAGTTCTTCAAGATTTAACTTGGTTTTATTTGTATATATTAATCTTCATAATTTTTCATCTTTTAAATTTACTAAATGAGAAATAAAAAGAGAAAAAATAATAACTAATAAAGTAATAGTTAATATTAATCTTATTAGAATAGATGTATTTAAGGAAAATATTAAAGAAAACGTTATTGATGAAATAGTTACCGCTAAAGAAAGTAATGTATATCCTATATTAGAAAGTCTACTAATTATTTTTTGTATATTATTCAAATTATTTATATGGACATCAGCTAATTTATCTTTTGTGTAATTCATAATTAATTTTAAATTTATTTCTATTAGAATTTATTTGTTCTTTTCTATTCTTAAGAGCTTCTTCTATAAAATGAGTATGATTTTCTATAAAATCAGAATATGAAACAAAAACTATATATTTTCAATTTTTATCTAATATTTCAGGTAACTTATATTTGATAGTATTGTTAGAATCGATTAAACTATCTTCAATAACACAAACAATCCCATTGATTTTGTTATCTTCCCAATCTCTTAAAGAAGCAGAAATTTCATTATAAATTCATCCAGAATTAATAAAATCATTATCTTTATATTCAATTTTACTTTTGTTATTATTTAATAAATCTCTAGTTAATAATAAAATAGTACAAGAAGAACCCTTAATTCTTTTAATTAAATAATTTCAAATAGTATCATTTGAAAAATTACTTTTATTTTTGTTTTCACTATAGTTTACATAATAATTAGAATTTGCAACTAAACTATTTATTTTTTTAAATTTACTAATATTTTGTTTATCATGAGAATATGATATAAAGCATGTTATTTTACTCATAATTAATCCTCCTGAAAAAAATTTTAATATTTATTAAAATATTATTTTATCACTAATTATGAATATAAGAGTTTACTTTTAGTTTTTTATTTAGTAAAACTTTATAAATATTTTTAATTATTCATTATTTTTTATAATGTTGTAAATTTATAATTCTGATCTTTGTTTTAATTTAAATAAACAAAAAATAAGTTAAATTTTTATTTATAAAAAGTTTATAATTTTTTTTGTTTCAAATATTTTTTAAATATTATTAAAAATATTGATTAAATTAATAATGACTGAATTGAAGGAGTATAAAATTTATTAACCAAAAAAATAAAATTTTAATTGCATAATATAAATAAATATTAGTTTTTAAAATAAAGTTTATTAAAATAATTGGAATTGTAAATATTAAATAAGATATGAGTTTGCATGTATATATCGGAAAAAATAATGTTGGAAAAACAACAATTTTAAAAGGCTTAAAAACTAGAAAAAAAGGCTTTTGAGAAGAGTATAATAATAATGATGTTATTACTCTTTTTTTATCTTCAAATTTTGATAAAAGAAGTATATTGTGACATTCAGGATCCATACAACACCCATATATAGATGTAGTTAAAGTTTTGAGTTTTTTAACTAGAGTGCCTAATATAAAAGCAGAGAATTTAACGAAAACAATAAATTCAGAACAAATGAATCGCTATAAAGAAAAATTAAATATTTTTTGAGAAACTATGAAAAATGAGTTTCAAAAAGACATTTTTTTAGAGAAAGTTTTTTTAAAAGCAATAAAATTTGAAATGAAGAAAAATTATAATCAAAAGAGCGGATGTTTTGATATTTACTTTTTTCACCATGAATCGAAAAACAATGAATTTCTCGAACTTCAATCGGGTGGAGTTGTTCAGTACTCTATTATTAAATTATTTAATGAAGTTGTTCGATTTGCTATTGAAAATAACTCAAACTTGGAAAAAAATAATAAAATAAAGGTAATTATTGATGAGCCCGAAAATAAAATTGTCACCCAGAACTAATATTTAAAATTTCACAACTAATTTTTGATATTTCTTCCAAAATAAATACACACATATCAACTCATTCATCACTTCTTTTGCAAAAACTTTATAACTTAGATTGTGGATCTCAAAAAAATACAAAGTATATTTTTGTGTTTGATAAAGGAAAGACTTTGAATTTAGATCTTCAAGAACAATTAAAAGAATCTAATTCTAGAAGAAGGAAAATAATTTTGGAATCCTTATTTAGTTCAAATGTTATTTTTTGCGAGGGATTATCAGATGAAATTTTTTTAGATGATTTAATATTTAATAATATGAGTGAAATAAGAGATAAACATATATCAATTTTTGATACAAATTCAAAAGATGAGGTAAAAAAATGTGGAGAAATATTACATAATTTGCAATTATTAAACCATATTAACGTTCATTTATTTTATGATTTAGATCCAAATAAAAAATATCCCAATGGAGAAAAAATAGTTATCCCTAGTCTTAAATCAACATTTTTTGACCCTGATTTAGAAAAAACTTTTTATTATGAAGATAAAACAACAAAAGATAAATTTATAACAAAAAAAGGTCAAAAATCAAAAAAGAATTTATCATTAAAAATTAATGATATTTTAAATGATAGTACTATACCAAAATCGGATATTTTACAAAAAATAAAATACTATAAAAATGAAATAAAAAATTGAATAAAATAAAAGGTTAATAAAGAAACAGATATTTTTAAATAAATTTTTTATTTATTAATTAATTATTATTTTCTTTTATGTATTAACTGTCCTTATTTCATTATTTTATTTATTAAATCTTTATAACTAGTTATATGATCATATTTAATTTTTGAATTTGAAATTTTATTAAACAATTTTTTAGCACAATCGATTTTTGCTTTTTCAATACCTCTTAATTCAAGCGAATCTAATGATCCTTTTGTTTCAGCTATAAAATATATATATTTGACAGATGATGATTCATTAAAGGTAATTGCTCAATCAGGACTATAATTACCCATTGGGGTCGGGATATAGAATTGTTTTGGAAGCTTTGCATAAACAACTACATCATTAGAATTTTCAAGTTCTTGAGCAAATCTTTTTTCAACAGAATTTTCCTTATTTATTCCATCTACAAAAACATAATCTTGAATGCTTTTTTTACTTTTTATTGCATCATTAAATTTTAATATTGCTTTAGATTCATTAAATATATTTGAATCAAATTCTTCATTAATTTGATTATAGGAAATGCGTTCAACAATTACACCAGCTTTTTCTTCATCAATTATTTTAGAAACTTTTTTAATAAATTCTTCTGGATTATCTTTAAATAAATCAAATTTATCTTTATCAATATCTTTTAAAATATTTACACATGTTTTTCTTGTTAATTTTGTTAATGAAGAAATTTTTCCTATTAGATCATATTTACCTTCATTATTATTTGAAACATTTAATATATTAGTTTTACTATTAGCTACTTCAAAGGCATTTAAACTATTTAGTTGATTATCTGATATTTTATCTTTTTGTTTTCCGGTATAAATTGTATATGTAGATTTATTAATATTCAAATTTTCATTAATTTTTTTAATAGAATTTTTAATAAGTTCATTTGAATCAAAATTAACCGTATAAACTTGTTTTTTATTTATTAAAGATCATAATTTTTGAAATTCTTGTTTTTCAAAATTTTTATTTAATTTATTTTCCTTAATTTTAGTTTGGTTAGCATTATCAATTAATAAATTAGATTTTGAATAATCATTTATTTTTTGAAGTACATCAAAAATATATTTTTCCTTATATCTTAAATTTTCTGGCAATGAAGGTAATTTACCATTTTCTAAATCTTCTTTGTATTTTGGTAAAAGATCATCATGTGAATTTATATAATCATATTTAATAAGTCATCTATGCAATTCGTTTGCTTCATTTTCATCAAAAAGATTAATAACTTTATTTCCATCATTAATAGAAACATTTTCAAAAAAATCTAGAGAAGCTTTTTTTGGCCTTTCAGTTAATGATTCTTTTAATTCAACTTGTAAACCTCTAACAAATTCCTCATATGATTCATTTGCTATTACAGTTAATAAATTTGTAGAGTGAACATCAAAATTCTCGATTTCAGAATCCATTCTATTACCATATTTATCAACACAAAGCCTTAATCCTCTTCCAACTTCTTGTCTTCTTTTAATATCGTTAGAAGTATACTTTAATGTACAAATTTGAAATACATTAGGATTATCTCACCCTTCTCTTAAAGCAGAGTGAGAAAATATAAATCTAGTAGGTTCATTAAAAGATAATAATCTTTCTTTATCTTTTAATATTAAATCATATGCTAGTATATCCTCAGATTCCCCTTCAGATTTCTTTTTAAATTCTGAATTAATTGCTTGTCCCTTTTTATCAATCGAAAAATAACCCTTATGAGTTTTATCTACATTAATACTTTTTAAGTATTTAGCATATTCATCATTTTTATCTAAATACTCTTTAATTAAAATATTATATTCATGTTCAAAAATAGTTTCATATTCACTTTTAAGTAATTCACCATTTTCACCATAAATTCTATATTTAGAAACTTCATCAATAAAAAATAAAGATAAGATTTTAATATTATCATAAAATAATTTTGATTCTTTTTCTAAATGGGATTTAATTGTTTCTCTTATTTGGATTGTTCTTAGATCTTTTTCCGTTACATCTCCAAATGCTTGACCAATGGATAATGTTATTCCATTAAGTAATGTAATTGAACTAGTATTAGCGTTTATATCATTTATTACAAAATTATTTTTATATTGTTCCATTTCTTCAGATTCAAAATAAATACTATCTCCTAAATTAAAATTTTTAATTTGTCTTTTAATATTTCCGGATTTAGATATTGATTCAAATTCAATCTTTGCAATTGGATCCTTATTTTTAGAAGTAATTATATTATCTAAATATAAATAACCATTAGTTCCAGAACTATTATTTATAGTTATTCCTTTAACTTCTATTTTCTTAACAAGTTTTTTATTATATGCTTCAATAGCATCTAAAACATAAATTAGATTATGTGTTATTTTATGAGTGGCTGAAAAATTAATGCTAAATAATGGATTAAAATTTTTAAGTGAAGATTGGGTAGCTTCTCCTCCCATTTTTTGTGGTTCATCTAAAATTAATATTGGATTATTTTTAGCAATAACATCAATAGGTCTTCTTGATTGAAATTCATCAAGTTCAGCATAAATTTTTTGATTGTCTTTTCCTCTTGCATTAAAGGCTTGAATATTAATGATCATTACATTAATTGAACTATCATTAGAAAATTGTTCAATATGATTTAATTTTTTTGAATTATAAATAAAATATCTTATTTTTTTTCCATATAAATCCATGAAATGATCTCTAGTTATTTCAAAACTTTTATAAACACCTTCTCTAATTGCAATACTTGGAACTACAATTATAAATTTAGAAAATTTATAGACTTTATTTAATTCATAAATTGATTTAATATATGCATATGTTTTTCCTGTCCCAGTTTCCATTTCAATATCTAAATCAACTTTACCTAATGTTTGTGAAAGTTTTTCAGACATATTAAGATTATTATCTTGCTGAATTTTCTTTATATTATTTAATATTTCAGAATCAGAAAGTTCAATTTTAGAATTAGCAAAACCAATGTCATTATTTAATATATTAAATGTAGAACTTTTTCCTTGATCAAAAGTATATTGAAATTGTGAAAAAGATTGTCCTTTAAATACATCAACTATTGCCCTACAAACATCACTTTGATATTTTTGAATTTTAAATTTAAATTTCATTATAACACCTTAATTTTTGTATTAGGAGAAATAGATTTAAATATTTGTTCCATATTAATATATTCACTATCAGAAGCGAAACTAGAATCTTTAAAAATAACAAAACTAGGTTTATTATTAGCAATATTCTTTATTAATATTTCACTAATACCATCAACAAAACAAGCAATTAAATCATTTTCATTAATAATGTAATATAATTGATCATTAAATTTTTCTTCTTTTATTTTTGAAGATAATTCCAATCCTAATTCTAACATTACTTGAAACAATAAATCTAAATAATTTCTATCTTCTTTTATATTTGATTCTAAATCAATTAATGAAAGTTGACTAATTTTTTCATTTTGATAAACTTCTTTTTTTAAATTAGATGAATCAAGTTCTAAAACTCTAAAACCAATATTTTCTTTATCAACTCTTCTAATTCTTTCTTCACCTATTTCACAAATATTTTTAAATTGAGGATTATTTTCAATTTCTTCAGGAAATTGAACCATAATATATTTTCTATTTCCTCCATCTTCACGATTTAAATCAAGAATAGCTTGAGCAGTTGTGGCCGATCCTGAAAAGAAATCTAGAACTAGAGCATTTTTATTTTTAACAGATAAAAGCTTTTTAATCAACGATGAGGGTTTAGGATAATCAAATATTTTTTTATCAAAAATAAGATTAATTTCATCATTACCAGTTTTGCTAGTAATTTTAGAATCAGAAATAACATTTCTTAATGCTATTTTTGAATTATCTACATACTCTATTTTTTTTGATCTTCCGCTATATTTTGCAAATTCATAATTTTTTTGATAAATATTAAATTGTCCATTTTCCTCGGTAATAAAAATAAAATTATCTTTAAATGCAGAAATAATAACTTCTTTACTTCAATAGAAACACCAATCATTTTCACTATTTTTTCCACTAAATCTCTCATCCCTTAATTTTAATTTTTCATTTATTGAAAGTTTTGAAGGTCCAGCCACTATTTTTCCAATAGTAAATTCATCTTCTTCAAAAGAAATTGACAATTCGTTATTTATTTTTTTTACGTAAATAATAAAATCTAAATTTTTATATCATGTTAAAGAAGACCGGCATAATGGTTGAATATTGAACATTCCATATTTTTCATAATTTTCATCTTTGTATTTATAATTCACTAATTGTTTTGTAATATTTTTTTCAAATGATTGAGCACGTGAATAACATAATATATATTCAGTATTGATAGGTATTAATTTTGTATCATTTTTTCCGCCAAATGAAGATTGTCAATTAATATTAGCCACAAAATTATCAGAACCAAAAATTTCATCACAAACTTTTTTTAAATTAGAAAATTCATTATCATCAATACTTATAAAAATAACTCCTTCTTCACAAAGTAAATCTCTTGCTATTTTTAATCTAGGATACATCATACTTAATCAATCAGAATGAAATCTTCCATTTGAATCAACATTTTTATACATTCTATTTTCATCTTCATCAAAAATATCAGTTGATTCCTTATATTCTTTTCTATCTTTTTTAAATTTATCATTATATATAAAATCATTTCCAGTATTATATGGAGGGTCAATATAAATTACATCTACTTTATTTAAATATGTTTCTCTTAATAATTTTAGAACTTCTAAATTATCTCCCTCAATATATAAATTTCCAGTATTATCAAAATTAACACTTTTTTCTTTATTAGGTCTAAGGGTTTTATTAGTTTTAGTATTAGATACTAAAATAGATTGCATTTTACCTGGTCATGTCATTTGAAAACGTTCTTTTCGTTCATCTATAAGTTCATCAGATAATTCTTGTTTTAAAAGATCAAAATCAATTCCTAATTCAATTTTTCCATTTTTTTCATATTCAGTAACTACATTAGGAAATAGCTTCTTAATTTTATTTATATTTTCTTTTGATATGTCTTTCGTTTTCATATTTAACTTATTCTTCATATTTTCCTTATATATACTGATTTATCTTATTTTATAATATATTAGTTAAGAATTAATTTTTTATATCATAATTATAAAATGGAAATTAAAATAAAGAAAGACGATTTAGTTTTTAAAAATAATATAAATTTAAATTTTGGTAAAAACAAAGGTTTAATTATTTTTGCTCCTAATGGAACATGCAAGTCATCAATTTATAAAAAAATAGAGAACAATAGTAAAGATGAAGAAATTGAATTACTTAATATTGATAATCCTAGTTTTTATTTGCTTAATAATGAAAAACTTTCTAATTTTAATATTAGCAATTTAATTATTGATTTAGATCGTTTTTGTTTAAAAGAAAATAATTCTATTACAGAAATTAAAGATCAATTTATAAATTCAATTAAAAGCAAAGATAAAGATGGTATTTTATTAAAAGAAAATAATAAAGATATTTTTAATAAAATACTAGAAAAAATAAGTAATATTATTAAATATAATCCTCAAGAGGAAATTGAAAAAATTGAAAAATTACGCCCCTTAATTGATGAAATTAGTGATGATCAAATTTCCAAATGTAAACAATTTATGAATAAGTATAGAAATTTTCAAGAAAATAATAAAAGAAATATTGAAAAATATAATGATTATTTAATCATAAAAGAAATTTTTGATAAAAATAGACAAGAATTTTTTATGTATAAATTGAATGGAATCTATATGAAAATTTCCGAAGATATATTAAATAATTTAAAAGACGAAATTTCAAATACAGTTGATGAAAATGAATTAAATATATTTAATATATTTAAAAATGAAACTAAAGAATCTAAATTGATTGAAATATTTGAAAATAATAGTTCTAACAAAATTAAAACACAAAAAGGTTATGTATGAGATGAAACACTAAATAAATTATATTTTGATAAATTTATTTTTGATAATTTTGAATATTTAAAAAATATCTTTAGTGAATTTGATGAGAATATAGGCAAATCATTAAATATGATTAATAAGCAAATTGAAAAAATTAATAATTGATTTAAAAAACCTTTATTAGAAATAACACTTAATATTCCTGAAATTAAATATGAAGATATTTTTAATTTAAATAATATTAATATTAAATTAAAAAGAGGAAATAATAATCTTTCAAATATAGATGAATTATCAGATGGAGAAAAAAGAATAATAATACTTATGTTTAATTTTAGCATGATTGATGAAAATGATATTCTTGTTTTAGATGATGTTTTAACTTCATTAGATTCAAGTCATATAGGAGAATTTATTGATATTATAACTTGTGAAGAAAAATTATTTTTTGAAAATAAAAAAAATTCTGATATTCAAACTATATTTATGACTCATAATTTTGAAGTTTTTAGAAGTATAGCTATGAATTTTAATAATAACAATAAAAATGATTATAAATTTATGATTTTTGATAGAAATAATAAAGATAATATTGAAGCAATTGAAATTAGACAAAAAGAAATATCTAATTTAATGTTCTCAAAAGGAATAGTAAAACCTAATAAGGAATCAAAAATAATAGAAAAATATGCTTATATTTTTACATTATCAAATATTATTAGAGAAACTATTGATAATCATTTATTAGTAAAAAATCAAAAAAATAATTTACTTCGTGAATTTATATATTTTTTAGATAATAACTTTAGACATTTTAGAAATAGAAATAAAATAAATGCTACTTTAATTAAAGAAATAAAAAATTTTAATTTATTAGTTGAATCAATACCAATTGTTCAGGATTTTATAGATGTTTTAGAATTTTTTGAACCAACTGAAAACTTTATATATAGTTTTTTAGAAATATTTAAAAACAATGAAACAAATTATGAAACAAATAATTTATATGAATATATTTCTAAAAAGATAATGCAAGGATTATATATTAGATTTAATTTTGATTTTAAATTTATATATAATTCCAATAATGCTGATATGATTAAGTCTTGAGAAGAAATTAAAAATAGAGAAGATAATAAAAAGTTTAAAGAAACTTATAAGATTAATAGAGAATTAAAAAAAATAAAAATAAAAAGTTTTGATGAAAATTTTTTAGCACATATTAATAACCTTCAATGATCTAAAATAATAGAAATGCCAACAAAAAAAATAGAAAAAGCAATTGAATTATATGAAAAAATAAAGCATTAAACTAAAGATTTAATTAATTCTCTCTTTTCTTTTAATTGATTATTCATTTCAAATATTTTTTTAGGTTGATTTTCCCGTTTAATTTTAGTTTCAATAATTACTATTTCTTTTTCTAATTTTATTAATTTATTATTTCTATTAATATATTCATCTATTGTTTCATTTTCCTTGAAATCATAAATAAAAAATTTTGATAACATAAACTTATAAATATCTCATATATTTATAAAAAATGGAATTTCATAGAAAGGATCATCTATTCAATCTAGTTTAAATATTTTTGGTTTTAAATTCATATTTTTATATGAAATTAAAGGAAAAATTTTATTTTCATAATAAAAAATATATAAACAATTTGTCTTATTTTTTTGATCAATTTCCTCAATAAGTTTAAGGGGGATAATAGAAGAATTTAAATTCATATTATATATCTGAATTTCATCAATATTATTTGAAATTTCACAATTTAATTTTTCAGCACTTAATATATTCGAAAGAGTAAAAGATATAACAAGTGAATCTTGTTCTTTTGCTTGTTTTGACAATTTAAATTTTTTTTGTATATCTTTTAAAGGCATATTTTGATTAATATTTGTATTTGAATTAAATTTAAACATATAAAGATTATTTTACTATTACAAATGAAATTAATTCAAAATCATTTAATCCTGAAATATTATTTTTAAAAAGGGATCTAGCATTTCCACTAAAAATATCATCTATATCATTTCCTTTTTTAACTTGAATTATTGATTCAATAGCTTTATCAAGCAGCGCACTATATTTTTGCATATCATATCCATCATTGGTTTCATGATTAAAATCATTACATAAATCATCAAGTGGTTTAGTTTCTGGTTTACATATACTTCTTAATTTATCAAGTATTTCCTTAGCTTCCATATGTGTATGAATAACTTTTCCGCTTTCATTTAAATAAACCAAATAATAAGGATGCAATCTATTTACTTTACCTAAATGATTTTTTTGGTTTGTATTTTTTAAAACAAAAATAACTCCCTTTTGAATATCTTTTAATTTATCATGCTTTACTATTGCATATAATCCATTTGTAATATTTTTAGGAATTCCATTATCTTTAATATATTCTTGAATATCCATTCTAAATTCATTCAATCCTAAATCAGTTAAACTAATAGAACCATCAATATCTTCAAGATCTTGAAGTTCTCCGTTTTGAAGTCTTTTTATTTGTTCTTTTCGATAATCAGAACCAAATTCATCATCTAATTTAATTGGATTATCATCAGTTGTAGCGCTAGCATTAACCATTAACATTTTTGAATTAATTTTTTCTTTAATCTCTAAAAATTCATCTAGATCAATATTAGGTCAAAAATTTACCAATTGAATATATTTGTTTAAACTTCCAATTCTATCTATTCTTCCAAATCTTTGAGTTATTTTTACAGGGTTTCAATGAATATCATAATTAATACAATAATCACAATCTTGTAGGTTTTGTCCTTCACTAACACAGTCAGTAGCAAATAATAAATCTATTTCTTTATCTTTATCATCTGGAAAAATCAAATCTCTTTCCTTTGATTTTGGAGAGAAAAAAGTTAAGATTGTTTCAGCATCATTATAACAATCTATAGTAGCTTTATTTGCTTGTTGACTTCCGTGCACTTTAGCAGAATTAATTCCCATATTTTTAAATAATGGTGCTAAATTTTCATATAAATAATTTACAGTATCAGCATACTCTGAAAAAATTAAGATTTTTTTATTATTTTTATTAATAGGATTTTTAATTTTATTTTTAATAAGTTCTACTAAATCTTTTAATTTTTGATCTTTATAAGGACTTATTTTTTCCATATGCTCTAATAAGTCACTTAATAAATCAATATCTTTTTCTAGTTCTGATTTTCACGTTCTTAAATCCATATCATTAAAATCAATTTTTACTTTTCCAGATGTTGATTCATAATTATCAATATCAAAATCTTCATTCATTAAATTTTCTTCTTCAACTTGTTCATAAGATAAATTATTTGATAATAAATCTCCTTTTTCAAATTTAATAATATTATTAAATGTTGTTTTATTTTTTTCTAATATTTTAGCCAATGTCAATCTAAATGATTCAACACAAGATCCTAAACGCTTAAGAATATTGGTAGCCATTAAGTTTTTAAGAGCACGTCCTCTATCTGATTGTTTAAAGGTTGTTCCTATTTTAGTTTTTTTATCATATATTTCTTGATATTTTGAAATTCTACTTTGAAGAACATAATCAAGAGGAGAATAAACAGACATATTGACTTGTACTAGTCTTTCATAAATTTTTTCAATTTTTAAAGCAGAATCGTCTACACTTAGTTCTGAATATTTTGATATAGGTTCAAGTCTTTTAGGAAAATTTCCAATATCATCTACATTGTAATATTTAGTAATATGTTTTTTACTTCGAGCAATTGTAACATTATCAAGAAGTTTTGCAAAATCAATATCTAATCTATCGATTAAATCAGATGTTTTTCTTTCTTTATTTGGTAATTTAATTCATTCGTTAAAAACATATTGGGCACTCCTTAAAATATTATCTGCAGGTTTAGAAGTATCTAATTTTTCATCAAAACTTATTTTATCTTCTCCATATGCTAATGCTAATTGATTTTTTAAATCAGTAAATTTATTATTTACAGGAGTTGCACTTAACATTAATACTTTTGATTTAACATTAGAATTTAAAACCTTATTTTGTAAAAATTGATATCTACTTTCTTTATTTGTTCTACTATTATTATTTCTAAAATTATGAGATTCATCAATTACCACTAAATCATAATTATTTCAATTAATCGTTTTAAGATTAATTCCGTTTGATTCTCCTTGCACTCTTCCTAAATCAGTATGATATAAAACATCAAAAGAAATTTTATCTTGCATAAATATATTTGTTTTAACATTATTTCTATATCTATTTCAATTATCAGCAAGTTTTTTAGGAGCTAATACTAATATGTTTTTATTTCTAGAAGCATAATATTTCATTACTCCTAAAGCTGTAAAAGTTTTCCCTAACCCGACAGAATCGGCTAAAATACAACCATTAAATTTTTCTAGCCTACTAATAACACCAATAACACCATCTTTTTGAAAATTATATAATTTTGATCATATTGCAGAATTTTTAAAACCAGTAGCTTCATTTGGTAAATAATCGCTATTTGTAATGTCGGATAAAAAATCTTTAAAAATATTATAAAGAGAAAGAAAGTAAATATAATTAGGAGCATTATCAACATATGCTGAAGATATATAATTTATCATATTATTTGTTACATCCATTGAATAATTTTGACTATTTCATATACTATTAAAAACGTTAAATAAATATTTATCTGAATCATTATTTTCAGAAATTATTATATTTGTAAAAAAATCATTGCTAGCTTCATATCCTAATCCTGAAGAAGTAAAATCTTTTGTTTGGTTAAATGTAATTATTTTATTTTCTTTATGAAGTTGAATAAAAGAATAAACGTCTTTTCCTGTTATATTTGATTTAAAATCAGCTTTTAATTTTATTCAATCAGCGCAATCTTTTGCAATAGCCTTTTGAGTTAATTTATTTTTTAATTTTAGTTCATATTCAGTTCCATAAAGATTATTTTCATTTAATGCATTTGGAATAAAATATTCCCTACGCTCTTTAATTAATTTATCTTTTATATTTTCTTGTATAAAAATTGGTGAAGAAAAAATAAATTTTAATTTTTTAATATTAGATAATTCTTTTCTTAAAGCATCAAATGCATAAATAGAAAAATTAGGAGAAATTATATACACTTCACTATTATTTTCTAATTCTTCTTTTAATTTGTCTCCAAGAAGTTTGCTTTTATTATCGATATTCATAATTAAATATATTATATATTTATATATAACTAAAAGTTATTTTTAATCATTTGAAGAACTTTTTCTTTACCGCCCTTTCAAAGAAGCTCAGAAATTCTGATTAATTTATATCCTTTTGCTTCAATAAAATCTTGTCTTACAATATCATTATATTTTTGATTAGCACTCGAATGATATCTAAAACCATCTACTTCAATTCCCAAAATAAATTTTCCATTGATTTTATTAATTAAAGCAAGATCTATTTTGTATGAACCAATAGGATATTGAGTAATTAATTCTATTTCTTCATTAAATGATTGTTTTAATAATCATTTATATACATCATTTTCAAATCCGGATTCAACAGAATGATTATTTTCATATTCACTAATTGAATATTCTTTTTGTTTTGATTCACTTAATTCTAAAAATTCAATTCAATTTTTAAAAATTAATAAATCTAAATTATTGTTATTTGAAATAGATATTTCATTAGAAGAAATTGATTTTAAAATAATCATTTTCTTCTTAGCTCTTGTAATAGCTACGTTAAGAGCGTTTTTTCCACCACTACGTCCTACATAGGTAGCTGAAAGTTTTGCATCTTTAGTGTAACCGACTGAAGCTATAACTAAATCAGCTTCATCACCTTGAATATTTTCGATATTTTTTAAAATAATATTTCCTTCAATTATTTTTTCATATAAACCAGGTTCTTGATTAATTAAAATATCTTCAACTAATTCGGACTGATTTTTATTAAAGGTAAGAAGAATAATTTTTTCATAATAATCAATATTGTTTTTTAATTCATTAATCATAAACCGCGCTTCTTGAATATTACAATTATTAATTCATTCTCCATTCACATTAATTACTTCAATAGGAGTATTATTAACTCCGTTTTTATCAAGTGTTTTTAAATCACAATTATAAAATTGTTTTGATGAAAAAGTGGTTAATGCTGCACTACTTGAACGGTAGTTAAGTTCTAAATTATATTTAGGAAGGGAATTAGCAATAGCGTATGTTAATAATGAATCAACATTTTCAGCTTCATCTTCTTCTTGTTCGTCACTAACTCTAGAGGTAAATCAATTAGAAGGTTGCATTTGTTGATCATCTCCTGCAATTATTATTTTTGTTCCTATGGAAATAAAAGGAATAGCTTTTTCAATAAATATTTGCGAAGCTTCATCAAAAATAATATAATCAAATTTATCTTTTTTAAAATCAATAAATCCAGCTAGTGATTCAGGAGTTGAAACAATAACATTAAACATTTTTTTAAGTTCTTTTTTAAATAAAAAAATAAAGTTTTGTGGTTGAGTAAATTCTCTTTCAATTCTTCCAAGAAACTTTTGCATTCATGTTTTATCTTCAATTTTTTTTATTCGTTGAATATTTTGCATAGTAGTTTTAGCATTAGATATTAAATAATTTAAAACAAATCTTTCATCTGAAGAAAAACTAACTGAAGAACTTATTTTATTTTCAAGAAGATGAAATGATTTTAAAATATCAATTAATCTTTCAATATTAGTAATTTGATCTAATAGTGAAATAAAATCTAAATCCTGATTATTTTCTTTTAAAAAATTTAATATAAAAAGATTTGATTCAAATAACATTTTAAATTCTTCACTATATATTTTAAAACCTAAAATATTTTTAGGTTTATAGTTTATTTTCTTTGCTAAAATTTTCTTATCTATTTCATCGCATTTTAAAATAGTTTCTAATGAACCAAATGTATTAAATTTTTTAATATTTAAAATATGGTTTTTAACATTTTTTAATACTTCTTCATTTAAATAATGATTTTTCTTAATTTTGTTTTTTATTTTACAAATTAAATTAATTTCATCATCACTAACATTTGCATTTCTTTTTTTTATTTGTCAATACTTTTTTAATTTTTTATCAATAAAAGGAGTTAAATTAATATCTTCATATGGAATTTCATCATATTTTGTATAACTTATGAATTTGTTAAGACGATGATAAAAAGCAGCTTTTTCATTTTTATCTGTTTTTGATTGCTTTTCAACAAGTTGGAGCATAAAATATTGAAGTTCATTCATTCTTTCAATTACAACCTCAAGAGCTACTCTTTTTTGAGAAATAAATAAAGCTCTTTTATTTTCATAAAGAATATTAGTTAATAAATTAGCAATTGTCTGAGATTTACCAGTTCCTGGAGGACCGATAATAATTGCATGTTCATTTAAAGAAGAAAGTATTGCTTTTTCTTGTGAAGCATCAGTTTTACAAATACGAACAATTCCTTTATTTTCATTAATTATATTGTCAATCGATCTTTTATTAAAATCAACTAGATTATTTTCGATATATAAAAGTTCATTTATTTTTCCTGATTCAATAATATCTAATGTTGCCTTTCTTAAAGAACTTCCAGAAGGCTGACATTGAGTTAAAAGAATTCCATTCGTTTTTTCTAAAACAGTATTATTTACTTGCTGAACGGTTAATTCTTGAAATTTATTGGTAATATCTAAAAACTGAATATCAATTATATTTTTAAAATAAAAATCTAATTCTGGAAAAATTTCGCTAAAGCTTATTTTATCGATATTTTGGTCTATAAAAGGAGTTTCTATTTTTAAACTATTATTTAAAAAGAAGGTTAATTTATCATTTAGAAAAACGTTTTTAGATCTTGCAATTAAATAAACTTCATTATCGATTATTTCTAAATCAACTTCTTTTAAAATTAATGGTGCATAAATTGCTTTATCATTTAAAACTCCTTTTATAAAATAAGAACCAATAAAAAGAGGTCAAATATTAGTTTGACTAAAAGCATCTCTTACTCCTTTATAATATTTTTTTCATTTAGTTAAAAAAATATTATTTTCTTTTTCTATTCTTTCTAAAATAATATTTTTTGCATTTTCAAAAGAAGTAGAAAGTTGTTTTTTTAAAGTAGCATTTAAATTAAAATCTATTTTATCTAATATTTCAATTAATTCTAAATAGTCGATTGCCTCAGAAATATCATTTTTAATTTTTGGAGTAATAATTTTTTTAAGTTTGATTTTAAAATCACAATTATTAAATATTTTTAAAATATCTTCTTCTTTTAAAATTTTATTAAGATCTTTATTTAATAAATTTATTTTTGCAAATATAGCATAATCAGAACGAGAATTTATTGAAAGAAGATTATTTAATATTTTTGAATATTTAGCTTCAATTATCCTTTTTGATTTAATTTCTGAATATATATTAGATTTTGTTGTTTGCAGTATTTTAAATTCCATCTAAATTTCCTTGTCAATTTAATAAACTTTTTAAGTTTAATTTTAAATAATCATTATATAACTATTGTTAAAATAACTTAATATATATTTTAATTAAAATAGACTAAAATAAATAAAACTTCTTTTTTATAATAAATATAAAAAACTATAAATTTTTTTTATTACTATATATTGAATATAAAATATCCATTAAAAAATCAAATCATTTTATTTCTTTATTATCATAGTCATCATTTTTTAACATTTTTTCCATTACTCTGCAATATTGTTTTAAATTTATAATATTTAAATCATTAGTATTATCTTCATCAAAATTATCTATAAAAAAATCAGAATTATTAGCTTTCTTAATTAATTTATTAAAGTTTTCAAATATATTTACAATTTGTGAAAAATATTCATCATATAAATAAATAAAAGCAATAATTTTAAAGGATAAATAGTCAACATTTGCTCTATTATCATAATAATGATTTTTCTCAAAAATTTCATTTATTTTATTTTCTTTATCTTTTGGATTATCTAAATATATTTTAATTAAATCAAAAAATAAGTCGCCCCTTTTATTGTTAATGATATATTTCATGTGTCGATTACTTTTATCTTCAATTTCTTTTTCTTTTTTATTTTTATTTTTTTAAAGGACTTATTAAATATACCAAATAATTTAAATGTTTCATTTAAATTATTTTCTTTACAAAAGTAATGCGGGAATGATTTGAATTTTTCTTTTATTTTTTTCTCAAATTTATCAATTAAATCATCATTATTTTTAAGTTCTTTAACAACATAATTAAAAACATTTGTTCCTAATAGGTTTTTTATATTTTTATAATTAATATTACTATTTTTTACAAAATTTATATATTCTTTAATATTATTAAAATCGACAATATTATTTTCTATAAAAGTTTCTTTATTAATTTCTAAGATGTTTCCAATTTTTTCTAAATCATTTAGTACTAAAACTCTATTTAGAAGTTTTTCATCCCTTTTCTCTGTAATTTCTAAATCATTATAAATAATAAAAATATGAATATTACAAGCATTATTTGATTCATTTATTTTATTTTGAATATCTAATTTTAACTCATTAAATTTTTTAAAATTACCATTTTCTTTTAAAAACGGTCTCTCAATTCTTATTATATTAATTTCGTCATTATATAAATCTAAATTATTTATATTTGCTAATATAAAAAAAGAATGCTTTAAATTAAAAGCATGTGTAAAATCATTTAATCTAATGATATCTGAAAAGTGTTTTGAAGTTATTTTATTATTATCTGTCTTTAATTCTAGTAATGAAAATATTTTATTTTCATCTTCTCTTATTAATCAACCTAAATCTATTCGAAACCCTCTTTTATTAGTTTCTAAATATTCATCATTAAAATTGTATTCTTCTATTATGCTTCTTGTAATTAAATTTATTTCAGGGAAAGCGCCTTCTTCTTCTTGCTCATTAATTATTTTATAAAGTTGATATTGAAAATGAGCTTCCAAATTTTTACCCAAACAATCTCATTTAATTTCATCATTATTAATAATATCATTTTTCATAGTTGATACATTTTCTAATGCTTTTACTATTCTTGATTTTATTTTTTTTCTATTTCTTCATTCATACTTTAAATCTTTCTAAATTTATTCTTCTATTATGTGTCCTATTGGAGAAGAATAAATATTATTTTTGTGTCTCAATCTTTTAAATGATTCTTCATCAAAAGAATTTCAAATTTTCATATATCTATTTTTTATAAATAACAAATACTTTATTAATTGGTCTAAATTAATTTTTTCATTTTCTAAATCATTTGTTTTTTTTAAAATATAATTTTTTATATCAATATAATTAATTGATTCAAAATTAATAATTTTTTTATCTTCTCATAATTTGGTTATTTTTGTTCTTATTTTTCCTCTATCATCTTTATAATTTCCATAATTTAAATCTAATAATTTAAGCAATAACAAAGAAATTAATAATTCTATATCATTATTTAAATCTAATTCATTAATATTTATATTTTTCAATAAAAATTTTCTAATTTTTTCTTCCCTAGGAAAAAACAAAGAAATATCCAAATCTAATAATTCTGCTTGCTTTGTTTTCTTTTTCTTAATCAAATTTAAAAGTTGAATATTATCATTTTTTATCGGAATAAAAAAAGAGTTTTCATCATTTATACTCTTTTGATTTCTAATAAATGCAGAAAGAACATTAACATTATGTGTTGATAAAATATAATATCCTTTTATTTCTTTATTTTTCTTACAAAAATCAACAATCAAATCCATTACAGTTTTATCATTAATTTTTAATTTTGGTAAATTATCATATTTAAAATGGTCGTTAGAATCAAAAGGATCATCAATAAAAATAATAAAATTTCTTTCTTCTTTTCCAAAATTTAAAAATAAATCTGTTAAAAAATAAGAAAGAGCTAAAGAACATTTTTCTCCTTCAGATAATTGTAATATATCTATATCTTCAGAAAAAATTTCAATCATATTTTCATCTGTCCTTGTTTTTGAATTTAATTTTATCTTAATTTCTTCATTTGTAATTTGAAACAAAATATTATTTAAAATATTTAAAAACTCCTCTTTTATCTTAATTTCTTCATTATTTTTTTGTTTTTTCAAGTCCTTTATTGAATTAATACAAATTATGTATTTTTTTATATTTTCCTTTATAAATTTCAAACTTTCCTTTGAATAATTTTTAATTGTAAATATAAATTTATGTTCTTTTACAAAATTAGTCAAGATATTTTCTAATTGATTAATATTATCGATTTTTTTATTATTATATATTTCCTCAATTTTTTTAATATTAAAATTAAATTTTATATTTTCATCTTCATTTATAGTTTGTGAATAAGTTAATTTTATTTCAAGGAATATTTCAGAAATACCATTATTTTTAATATATTCATTAATATTATTATTTGATAATAAAATTTCTATTTGATTTTTAATATAATCATTTTTTATTTTTATAAACGATAATATTTTATTTTTTTCATTCTTTATTTCTTTCAAATATTTTTCTATTTCTGCTTTAGAATATTCAATACCCATAAACTCAATATTGTTTTTTTCAGAAAGCAAAGAAATTGCCTTTTCATGTAGTTCAATAATTATTTGTTCTTTTACATTTTGTTTATAAATATTATTAAATTCAGAAATACTCTGATTTACTTTTTGACAATTATCTATAATTTCTTTAAATTTATCAAAAAATGTTCTAATTTCCAAAAAGTTTTCAATATTATTTTGCCTTTTTTTCCATCCTCTAAAATATTTTCATAATTCTCTTCAAATTGATAATTTAGTAATTCATTATATTTACTTTTAATGTCTAAATGTTCTTTAGTAAATAAATATTCATTGTATCTATTCTTATTTTCTAAAAAAGAAATTATTTCAAATTTATCAATAAAATAATCTTTAATAATTTTTTTATTTTCTTCATTTTTTGTTAATTCTTGAGTTAATGTTATTAATTTTTCTCCAAAAAAAATATTAAAGGTATTCTTCTTATTTTTTGGGTTGATTTTTTGTGATTCTACTTCATTATCGTCGTTTTGTATAAAAATATTTTTTTTAACATAATCCTTATTAAAAATAAAGAGCTTAAAATTATCTTTAAAATTTTCTTTTATATATCTAGATATGGTAGTTTTTCCTGAACCATTTTTTCCAAAAATATATGATATTTTCTTTTCAAAAAGCTTTATAAATTCTTCGTTATTTAATTTTAGATATTTTTTATCTATAAATTTATTATTTAAAATATTTTCTTTTTTTATATCATTCATTATTTATTTAAATATCCCCTTCTTAAGTTTTTTATTTTTATTATTTTTTTAAATACATAAAAAATTTATCTAAATTATCTTATTTTATATTTATTAAAAATATTGATATCTATATAAAATAATTTCTTTTATTTAAATTATTTAATATAGATACATTATATATTAAAAAAAATTAATATTTTCTTTTATTTAAAAAATTATTTATGTAGTATTTTTATACTTATTATTATATATAATAATAAGTATAAAAATACTACATAAATATAAAAATGATATAATTAGATTATGAAACAAATTACTAAAATAATTACTTCTTTATCGGCTTTATATGAATTTCATTTTATTTCTTATTCACCTAATAAAGAATATTTAGAAATGTTGTGAGGAACGAATACTACTAATTATGATAAAAATAAGTATGAAATAAAGCTGCAAAAAATAAATAGTTTTACAAAAGGAGTTATTGAAAAAAATAATAAATTTTATTATTGTCCTGAAAGACTATTTATTGAATTAGAAAAATTTCCTTTAGAAAATACTTTAAAAAAAGAAGCAATTGAAAAACTAGAAAAAGTTGTTAATCCCTTTTTAGTTGAAAAATTATATTCTGATCTTAAAAAAATGAGAAGAGGTTTAAATAAAGAAAGAATCGAATCCTATATAGCGAGAAAATCTTTAAATTTAAAAAAGTTACTTCAAGAATATGCAAATGATAATAAATCAATTATTAGAGAATATATTATTGTTCTTTTATCCAATAATGAAGATTTAGTAACTGTTCTTACTAAAGGTGGTTCCGCTATTGAAATTTTATCTCTTACAAGACGTTCTACCCTGGATATAGATTCTCATGTAGGAAGAGATGAAATTAATAATATTATTAAAATCTTAAAAGATAAAAACAATTATATTTATTTTCAAATTAAAGATGAAGAGAAAATTGATTATGGTAAAAGAATTATAAAATTACATCTTATTCCAAAATCAAGAAGTAATACAATTACTAACTTAATAATTGGTGATAAAGAAATTGAAATACTTCTTTCATTAAATACAATTTATGATAAAAATGAATTGCAAAATATTATTAAAAAATATAGTCTTCAAAAAAGACCACTCCGCAGAATGAAAAATTATTCTGTGCTTACTTTTTCTCAGGAAATGATTTTAGCTGAAAAATTTAAAACATTAATTTCTAATCCAGAAATAACTACTCGAACAAAAGATCTAATAGATCTCTATTTATTATGAGATCAAGATATAGATGAAAAATCATTTATTAAATGATTTTATAAAAAGAGTTTAACTGATCGTAATTCGAAAACTAAAGAAGAAATGGCAAAAATAATAATGGAAAATGAATCAAAAGAGTTTTTAAAAATAAAAGAAAATTTTGAAGAAGCTGCAAAAATGTATGAACTAGAAATAAATTTTAATGACTGTTTAGAAATTTATAAAAAACTAATTTCTTTTTTTAAAAAGTATCAAAATAAAATAGAGTAAAAAACCATTTTAGTTAAGAAAAAATAGTTATAATAAAAAAAGTATTATAATTATTATTGGGTTAAAAAATTTTACAATTTTTTTTTAATCCAAATAACATATATCCGGATTAGTATTGTTCCAGTATATTTTATTTTTTCTACTAATAATTAATTTTTATATTTTAATTTTTTATATATTTTTATTTATAGTTTTTGCAAATTAATTTTTTTTTGATATATTTTAAAGTCATCTTTATTTATCTTTCTTTTTTCACTTTAATTTTTAATTTCAAAAATTTATCTCTCTTAATAAAACAATACAAACAACTTGCATTTTTATGTAAGTTGTTTTTTATTTTAAAAAGAAAAATATAATTATAAAATATGGAAAAAATAGAGTGTATAAAATCATCATCGATTAAAGAAATTATAAAAATAGAAAATAATCTTATTAATATTGTTTATAGAACAAATATAAATAAAAAATACACATATAGAATTAATTCTAACTATTGAAATGAATTACTTCAGTTTCATAAAATGTATAATGGTCTAGGAATGAATAAAAAAATTTCTTTTGATTTAAAACAAGGAATAAAAATTTTTAAATTATTTTAAGTAGCTTATTTCTTAAAAATAAGTTCTTTAATACCTTTAGCAACAAATTCAGAAGCATCTTCTTCATAAATTATTGTTGCAATTTCTTTAATTTGTTCTCGCGCATAAATATTTGTAATTGCTACAGCGGCATGTTTCATCATTTCATAATCATTACCTGAATCGCCAAAAATAATTGTATTTTTTTCCATATTAATTTCTGGATAAATATCTTTATTTAAAACCTTAAGAGCAGAATGCTTTGAAGTTCCTTTATTAACTACTTCAATAAAATTGTTTCCAACACAAACAAATGTTAAATTTTTCTCTATTTTGCTAAGGTGTTCTTCAATTAATTTTTCAATATTAATTTCGTCCATAATATATAAACATAATTTATAGATATTATTTATTTCCTTATAATTTTTATAAGTAACATAATCAAAAACTCCATTATTTGATTCATATGATTTTAAAAGTTCATACATTGTATCAAAATAAGGAGAACCATTATTTATAAAAAACATTTCATCATTTCCGTTATATCCATAAAGTAAATATTTTTGACCAAAGTTTTCGCTCATAAAGTCTAAAATATTATCAAAGTCTTTAATTTCTTCTTTAGTTAAAAAATTTTCATAAATTAATGAATCAGAAACAGGAGAATAAATTTGATTTCCATTTATTCCAATAATAAAAATTTCTTCTTTTTTTACAAAATCAAAATTTGCTAATAAATTTTTAACATCTTTATAATGTCTTCCAGTAGCTATTGTAAAAATGTTATTAGTTTCAGTCATTAATTTATTAATTTGGTCTATAGCATTATCACAAATGGTTACACTATGCTTGTGGTGCATTAATAATGTTCCATCAAGATCAGAAATAAGTCATTTTTTCATATTTTTAAAATTATAACAAATTAATTTAAAAGTAATTCATTAATTTCTAATTCATTTTTAACTATATTAATATTGTAGTTATTATTATATTTTAATTCTTTTGTAAGAATTTTATTTGCTATTAAAGTTTCAATTTCTTTTGAAATAATTCTTTTAATCGGTCTTGCTCCATAAGAACGATTAAATCCTTTGTTATAAACATATAAAATAATATTTTTATTAAAATTTAATTCAATTGAATGTTCTTCAAATACTCTTTGTTTAAGTTTATCTAATTCTAATTCAATAATTTTATTAATATCTTTCTCTTCAAGAGTTTTAAAGGGAATAATATCATTTATTCTGTTAATAAATTCTGGTTTAAAAATTGTTTGCAATTCTCTATTTATTTTTGAATCAGAATAATCGCCGTCTAAAATCATTGAAGAACCTAAATTAGAAGTCATAATAATAATTACATTTTTAAAATTAACTTCTTTTCCTTTAGAATCAGTTAAAATTCCATCATCTAAAATTTGTAATAATAAATTTAAAACATCGGGATGTGCTTTTTCTATTTCATCAAAAAGAACAATAGAATAAGGATTATTTCTTACAGCATCAGATAAAGCAGTCATTTCTCCATAACCAACATAACCTGGAGGAGAACCGATTAATTTAGTAATTGATTCTTTATCCATAAATTCAGACATATCAAATCTTAACAATTTCTTTTTAGATCCAAATAAATTTAGAGCAAGCTCTTTGGCTAATTCAGTTTTCCCAACTCCTGTAGGACCTAAAAATAAAAAGGAACCAATTGGTTGATTAGGATCATTAATTTTTGCTTTAGATCTAATTATGGCATCAGTAACATTTTTTATAGCTTGTTCTTGTCCGATAATTTTTTTATTAAGTTCTTTTTCTAAAACTAAAATTTTATCTATATCTGAAGATAATAATTTAGATACAGGTATTTGAGTTCACTTGCTAACTATTTCTGAAATATCAGTTGCTTGAACTTTGAATTTAAGAAAGGAATTTTTATCATTTGAAACTAATTTTTTTTCAGCATCTTTAATTTTTTCTTCAAGTTCAGGAATTGTTTTATACATTAATTCAGAAGCTTTTGCAAAGTCAGAATCATTTTGTGATTTATTTAATTTATATCTATAAATTTCTAAATTACTTTTTAATTTAGCAACTTCATTAAATGATCTTTTTTCTTCATTTCATTTATCAAAGATTAATTTCATTTTTTTATTAATATCTTCAAGTTGTAAAGAAATTTCTTTAATTCTGCTTTGGATTTTTGAACTTTTTTCTTCTTTAGAAATAGCTATTTTTTCCATTTCTAAATTAGCTTTTTCCTGCATTAATTTATCATATTCTTCAGGTTTTGAATTTAAAATAGTTTTAATAGTAGCGGCAGCTTCATCAATTAGATCAATAGCTTTATCTGGTAAAAAACGATCAGAAATAAATCTTGAAGATAAATTAACTGCTTGAATAATAGCTTCATCGGAAATTTTAACTCGATGGAAATTTTCAAATCTTTCTTTTATTCCTCTTAAAATAGTGATAGTACTTTGAATACTTGGTTCATCAACTCTTATTTTTTGCATTCTTCTTTCAAGAGCTGAATCAGATTCAATAAATCTTTTATACTCTTCAAAAGTAGTAGCCCCAATTAAATGTAATTCTCCCCTTGCAAGCATTGGTTTAAGAATATTTGCCATATCCATTGAGCTTCCTTGAGAATTTTTACCAGTTCCAACGATTAAATGAATTTCATCAATAAAAATAAGAACTTCTCCTTCTTTAGCAACTATTTCTGCGGTAAGTTTTTTAATTCTTTTTTCAAATTCCCCTTGAAAAGATGCTCCTGCAAATAATAAGGGAACATCAATTTCCACTATTTGTTTATTTTTTAAATTATCCGGAACATCTCCAACTACTATTCTTTTAGCTAAAGCTTCAACAATCGCTGTTTTACCAACTCCAGGATCACCTACTAAAATAGGATTATTTTTCGTTTTTCTTGAAAGAATTCTAATTAATCTTCTAATTTCTTCATCACGACCAATAACCGGTTCTAATTTATTTTCTTTAGCTAAGTCTGTTAAATTACGTCCATATTTTTCAATAAAAACTATTGAATCTTCATTATCTTTAAAAAAGTCAAAATCCATAAAACACCTCTTTATAAATTATAGCACTCTTTTATTTTGAGTGCTAATTATTTATTGTTAGCTAGTATTTCATCTAATTTTTCTGTTGTTTTAAATTTTATTTTGGCAATATTATATAAATTTTTTCTTCCAAACTTTTCAATAAAAAGTAAAGCAGCTTTTTCGACAATATCATTAGTTCCTAAAGGAATTTCCATTTCAAGTTCTTCATTTTGTTCTTTAACAAGAATTAAAAGTTTTTCTCTTGCAAGAATTGAAGCGGCAGCTACAGCGATTGAATGTGATTCAGCTTTTTCCACTAAAATAACTTCAGCTTTAATTGGAAATGTTTGAATAGCGGTTGATTGCATAAATTTTTCATAATATTCACAAATTGTTTTAGTTGTTGAATATTTATCAATTACAACATAATATTTATCAATATCTTTTAATTTGTTTTCAATAAAATTAATTGATTTAAGATGCGAGAACATTTTAAGTTCGTGAGCATTCATATATTTATTTAAAGTATTATAACCTTTTTGAGTTAAATGGTTTACATGATAAAAACTTATTACTTCTCTAATTTTTGGAGCAAGAGCTAAAATTTTATCATCAGAAAGTTTTTTAGAATCTTGAACACCTAATTTTTTTAGTTTTTCTATATCTTCAGGTTTTGCAAAAACAGCTGATGCAACCAATGGAGTTAAATAATCTCCAACACCAGATTCATCAACTCCAATTATCATATTAGAATCTAATGAAGATAAATCAAAATTTTCAATGTATTTTAATTTTTCATCCTTATATTTTGATTCCTGTTTTTTTTCTTTACTATTTTTACTATTTACTTTCGCCATTTTTATCTCCTACTTAAATTTTAATAATAACTTATTTTTTTAAATTGTCTAAAAAATTATTAATAAATTCTCCGACTCCACCTTCTTTGTTTGTTTTTTTAGTTATATATTTTGCTTTCTTTTTTGTATCTTCATTTCCATTAGCAAGACATACAGAATAATTAACTACTTCAAACATGGATTCATCATTAAAAGAATCACCAATTGCTATTGTATTTTCTATTTTAATATCGTAGTATCTAATTAAAAGAGAAATAACACTTGATTTTTCAACGCCAATAGAAGTAATATCAAAAGCAAGAGTTTGTCCTTCTCCTTTTGATCAAAAAGAAAATGTAGCTAAATCACCATATTTAATTTTTAAATATTTTTTTAATTCTTTAGCATCAATATTTTCTTTTAAATCAAGAACGATACCAGTTGGTTTTAAGGGTAATTTATTTAAATCAATACCGATAATAAATTTAGGAGCAAGATAAAAAGAAAAAACTTTTTCTAAATTCTCATCTCTTTTTTCTAATTGAACTCAACCAGGACCTTCAATTGCGATATTTTTAATTTTTGATTTTACATTTTTATCGCCTAAAAGATAAAGAATTTCATTCATATCTAAATATCTAATATAGTCGATGAAAAATTCATCTTTTGGATTATGAACGTGAGCGCCGTTAAAATTACCAACAATAGTATCAAGGCCTAATTGTTCATATATTTTTTTCGTAGAAACTCATGGTCTTCCTGTAACTATAGAAACAATATGTCCTTCATCGATTGCTCTTCTAATTGCTTTTTCTGTATCGGGATGAATAGTATTTTCAGTTGATGATGATAGAACTGTTCCATCAAGATCTAAGGCAAATAAATATTTTTCTTTTTTTTCTTTTTTCATAATCATTAATTATAGATTAAATTGCCATTTACAAATATTAATTAATTTAATAAAATATTATAAAAAATGAAAACTTAAAAAGTAAAATATTAATTGTGATAAAAAAAGCCAGTAATAATCAAATAAAAGAATTAATTAAACTTAAACAAAAAAAATATCGAGATCTTAAAAATATTTTTTTAATAGAAGGTTTTCATTTAGTTGAAGAAGCAATTAAAAATAATATTCTTCTTGAAGTCTATGGAATAGAAGAGTATAAAGATTTTAAAAATTGTTTTTTAGTAAGTGAAGAAACAATCAAAAAATTATCAACCACAACTACTCCGCAAAAGATTATTGGTCTTTGCAAAAAACCTATTTACTCTATTCCTTCAAAAGGAAAAATTCTTTTGTTAAATAATATAAATGATCCAGGAAATTTAGGAACATTAATTAGAACAGCTAAAGCGTTTTCGTTTGATGCTGTTATAGTAGAAGGAGTAGATTTATATAATTCAAAGGTAATTCGTTCATCTCAAGGAGCTCTATTTTCTTTTAATTGTATAAATATTAAAAGTTCATCTGAATATTTAGCTGCTAATAAAAACTTTATCTCTTATGGAGCAGTATTAGATAAAACAAGTAAAGAATATGATAAAGTTGAAATTAATAATGATTTTATTCTTGTTTTAGGCAATGAAGCAAATGGAATAGATAAAAATATTTTTCCGCTTTTAAACCATAAAATTTATATTCCAATTGATTTTGAATCATTAAATGTTGCTCAAGCAGGAGCAATTCTTATTAATCATTTTTCCCGGAAAAAAAATTAATAAGAGAAAAATATTTTAAAAAGTAATTTTAAATATAAAATAAATTTATGGAAAATACAAAAGAAAACAAAATAAAAGATAGCGAAACAAAGCAAAAAAAAGATCAATATAAAAAAATCCTTAACAATCTTTTAAATATAAATGCTAACGATACTTGTATTTTTGGTCAAATAGATAATAAACAAAGTTTTGATGTATATAAAAAATTTGGAAAAGATTTTTTTCAAAAAATTATAAGTAGTGAATATTTTTCTATCTCCCTTAAAGAAAATGATTTACTTGATTTTAAAAATGAAATTGAAACAGCAAATGATAAGCAAGAAATAGAAGCTATATGTCAATCATATAATTTAAATATTCCTGAAAATATTTTAAATCAAATAAAAAAAGATTTAAAAGAAGATAAACTTTTGAAATTAAAAAATCAACTTATTAGCTGATCTGAAGTTGAAGGACAAAAGTCTTCTTATAAATGAAAACTTTATTTAAATAAAGCAAGAAACTTAAATGAGCAAAATAACTTATGACCAATCCATCTTGGTTTTTTATATCTTACTCTAAGAGTAGATAATAAAACTATTCAAGCTCCTTTATTTTTTAAAGAAGTAAATATTCAAATTAAAAACTCAAGAATTTCCTTAATTTCTATTGGTGATATAAAAATAAATGAAAAACTTATTTATTTTTTAGAAACACAAGGATTTTTATTTGATGTCGATTTTAATTTTGATAAAATGTCAATTTTAAAATTATATGAAACTATAACTAAAACATGAAATCAAAATTTTACTATTCCGAATACCTTAATCGGAAATATTCCAAACTTTAAACCTGAAGAAATTCAAAATGAAAAAATCAATTTTTTCCCAGGGGTTTCATTAGGATTTTTTGAACCTACCGGAAGTCATTTAAGAAAAACAATGGTAAAGATAATTGAAGAAGATTTATTAGATGGAATTATTGATGTTGAATTCGATAAAAATATTTATAAAAAAAATATTAATTACATTATGTTTAAACCGAATTTTTCTTTTTATAAAATTCAGCATTCTAATTATTCACAAGATAAGGCAGTTGTTTCAGCACTAAATCAAAATACAATAATTTGAGGTCCGCCAGGAACGGGAAAATCACAAACAATTTCAAACATCATAACTAATATATTAATGTTTAATAAAACAGCTTTAGTTGTATCACAAAAAAAAGCAGCTCTTGTTGTTTTAAAAGAGAGAATGGAAGAGTTAGGAATCTTTTGTTTATTTGTTTTAACAGATAGAGAAATGAATAAAAAAACATTTTATGAACCATTAAAAGAATATATTGATTATTTAGAAAATTTAAATCTAAATGAAGAAGATAAATTTATAACCTTAATTTCTTCATCTGAAAGAAAGTATTTAGAAATTCTTAAAGAAATTAAATCTAATGAAAATAATGAAATAAACTTTGAATTATTTTCTAAATTTGTAAAAGATAATGATGGTAAATTTAATAAAGAAAAATTTGAAAAAATTTTAGAACTTGATGATAATTTAGTTTATGATTTAGAAACCCTTAGAAGTCAAAAAAACTTTAATAAATATATGTTTTCAAAAAACAATTTAAAGCGGGAAAATGTTTTTATAAAATATTCTAAAAATCTGAAAAAAACTACAAAACTATTAAAAGAAAATTTTATTGAAGATAATTTAGATTTAAATGAATTTATAAGTCAAAAAAATAAAATAGATTTATCCCTTATTCAAAAAATAAATGAAATAAATTCATTTGATTTAAATAAATATAATAGTAAAGTAAATGATCCTAAAAAATTAAAAATAATTATTTCAAAAATGATTGTTAATAAAATGAAAAACCTTTCTAAAGAAATGAAAACAAAATATAATAAATTTGCTTTAGATACTCGAACAGCTTCTTTAGATATTAATACCTTTATAACTAAACACGCTGATATTATTAAAATTATTTTTCCAATAATTATAACTTCTCCAGAAACTGATTTACACTGCTGAGGACAAAATGAATTCGATTATGCTCTTTTAGATGAATCATCACAGATATTTCTTGAAAAGGCAATTCCAATTTTATTTCTAGCTAAAATAAAAATTCTTGCAGGTGATGATCAACAAATGCAACCCTCAAGATGATTTTCTATTAAAACAGAAGGAGATTCAGAATTTGGAAATATAGAATCTATTTTAGATTATGCCAAAGCAAAAGGTGTTTATAGTATTTTACTTGATAAAAATTATCGTTCAAAATACGCCTCTTTAATGTCATTCAATTCTAAAATGTTTTATAAGTCGCAATTAGATGTAGTTGATTCTAATGTTAAAAATAATGAAATTCCAATTGAAGTAATTAATGTAAATGGGATTTGAGATAATTCAATTAATAGAGATGAAATTGAAGTGGCCTTAAAAATTACAAATGAAAATTTAAATAAATATAACAAAATAATTTTACTTTGTTTCAATGCCGCTCAAATGGGAGAGATTGAAAAAGAAATTTTTAAATCTTATCCTGAAATGGAAAAAGCAATTTTTGAAGGAAAACTACTTTTAAGAAATGTAGAAAATATTCAAGGTGATGAAGCCGATTTAGTAATCGTTTCAGTTGTTTACGATAAAACTACAAAACTTCATGCTTCATATGTGGTTAAAAAGAATGGTAAATATGCTTTAAACGTAGCTATTTCAAGGGCAAAAGATAAAATGATTGTTATAAAGTCTATTTATGCAGATGATGTTGTAATAAATGAAAATTCAGATGATGCTAAAATTTTTAAGGAATGACTAAAATTCCTTGATTTAAAAGATATTGAGAAAAAGAATTACGTTCAAACTAAAAATAAAGAAGAAAAAACCGAACAAGAAAACAAGTTTAAAAGCTTCCTTATATCAAATTTTTTACTAAAATTAAAAGACGAAGCAAAAGATGGTCTTTTTGATAATTTCAAAATAGTTGAAAACTTTTCTATAGGAACAATTACTATTGATGTAGCGATTTTAGATAAAACAAGAGATAATAGTTTTGTTCTAGGTTTTGCAATTGATGACTTTAATTATTTTGATGATTTTGATAAATATTTATCATTTAAAGACCGAAAAAACTTCTTTACAATCAAAAAATACCCCATTATTATCCTTTCAATTTTGAATATAAATCAGCAAATTGATAAGACAAATCAAAGGCTTGAAAAGTACTTAGAAAAAAAATTATACGAAAATAAGAAATAAATTTTTTTTTGTGTTATTATAATATATAAAATATATAGATATACCTATAAACATAATAAAAATGATAATTTTTTATCATTTTTTGTGTTTTAGGATAATAAAGGTAGTTAAAATGGAACACAAACCGAAATTCGAAATTAAAAAATTTGGACCTATTACAGAGAGAAGAGATTATTCAAATACAAAATTTGAACTTGAAACACAAGATTTACTTCAAATGCAAAGAGATTCATATAGTAAATTTTTAAATAAAGGTATTGAAGAAGTTCTTAAAGAAATTTTTCCAATTATATCAAACAATGGAAAAATAGAAATTGATTATATTAAAAATTCAAAAAGACTTGAAAAACCAAAAGATCCTGAAAAAGAAATGATTACAGCCAAAAAAAGAGGAAATACTTTTTTTGCTAAATTGTATATAAAACTTCGTAAAACTATTATTGAAACTGGTGAAATAAAAGAAGAAGATGTTCTTTTTGGTAATGTTCCACTACTTACAAATAAAGCTTCATTCATAATCAATGGTTCTGAAAAAGTTGTTGTTTCACAACTTATAAGATCTGCCGGAGCTTACTATGGATTAAAAGTTAGAAATAAACAATCAGATGACTTGTTCAATAAATTAGAAATTCTTCCAAGACTTGGATTTTGAATTGAAATTTCTCATAAAGTAACTTCAACAAGTGTTGATCCTATTAAAGTTAAAATTGATAAAACAAAATCTGTTTCACTAGTTTTATTTTTAAGAGCTTTAGGGTTTAGTAAAGAAAAAATTCCTTACTATTTCGGTAATTCTCCTGAATTGCAAGAGACTCTTAAAAAAGATAAATCAATCGATATTAATGACTGTAGAAGAACAATTTATCAAATAATAAGAAAAGGAGATAGAATTACTAACGAATCATTAGATTCTTTATTTAATAATTACTTTTATAATTCAAGAAGATATAACCTTTCTCCAACAGGAAGACATGTTTTAAATAGAAAATTAAAAATTTCTGATCGTTTATTAGGAACAATTTTATTTGAAGATATTGTTGCTGAAGAAACAAATGAAAAATATAAAAAAGGACAAGTGATTTTCCAAAAAGGTCACAAATTTACTCACCAAGATTGTCGTGAAATTGAAAAACTATATGAAAATGGTGTTTTAAAATATGTTGAAATAGAAGATTTCGAACCAATTTATTCAAATAATAAAGCAAATAAAGTTCCTAAAAAAGTTTTAGTTTCAATAATTAAAGTATATTCAAATAAAAATAAAAATTCTGACCAACCAGTATTAGTTATTGGAAATGATCAAACATTACAAGGTCTTAATTTATATGCAAGTGATATTATTGCTTCTGTTTCATATTATTTAAATCTTTTAGAAGGTGTTGGACAAGATGATGATCCAGATTCATTAATTAACAAAAGAATTATTTTAGTGGGAGAACTAGTTCAAAACCAATTTAAAATTGCTTTAATTAAAGTTGAAAAATTAGCAAAAGAAAAAATGTCATTAAAAGATGTTTCAAAAATTACTGTTAAAAATATTATTAATAATAAACCAATATATAACCAATTTAAAGTATTTTTCAACTCTTCTAAATTAACTCAATTTATGGATCAAACAAATCCTCTTGGAGAACTTTCAAATAAAAGAAGGGTTACATCTTTAGGGCCTGGAGGTCTTAATAGAGATACAGCGCAATTTGAAGTTCGGGATGTTCATCCTACTCACTATGGAAGAATATGTCCAATCGAAACACCAGAAGGACCTAACATCGGGTTGATTCTTAATTTAGCTACCTATGCAAAAATAAATGATTTTGGTTTCTTAGAAACTCCATATTTTAGAGTAAATAAAGGAATTGTGGATTATTCACAACCAATTTATCTTGATGCTTTAAGTGAAAAAGGTTATACATTTGCCCAATCATCTATTAATGTTGATAGTCAAAATAAAATTGTAGATGACTTTATAACAGTTCGTAAAGATAATGACTTTATAATAGTAAAACATGATGAAGTTGATTTTATCGATGTTTCTTCAAAACAAATGGTTTCAGTAGCTGCGGCCGCAATTCCATTTTTAGAAAATGATGATGCCAATAGAGCACTTATGGGATCAAATATGCAAAGACAAGCGGTTCCTCTTTTAAATCCAGAAGCGCCGATTGTAGGAACAGGTATTGAAGCTGATATTGCTAAATTTTCTTCATCTAATTTAAGAGCGCAAGATGATGGTGAAGTAATTTATGTTGATTCTAAAAAAATTAAAATTCAACCTGAAAACAAAAAAGAACTTCATGTTTATAATTTAGAATTCTTTAAAAGATCAAATCAAGGAACTTTATTAAAACAATCTCCAATTGTTGTTAAAGGACAAAAAGTTAAAAAAGATGATTTATTAACAAATTCATCATCATTTGCAAATGGGGAATTAGCTCTTGGGAAAAATGTTTTAGTAGGATTCTCTACATGAAATGGTTATAACTATGAGGATGCTATTATTATTAATGAAAGATTAGTAAAAGATGATGTCTTTACTTCTATTCATATTGAAGAACAAACAATTCAATTTAGAAAAGCAAAAAATAGAGATGATGAATTAACAAGAGATATTCCAAATACTTCAACTGCATCAAAAAGATTTTTAGATGAAAATGGAATTGTAATAGTTGGTTCAGAAGTATCAGATGGAGATATTTTAGTTGGAAGAATTACTCCTAAAGGAGAATATAATCCTACTCCTGAAGAAAAACTGATGGCTGCAATTTTTGGTCAAAGAGACTCTTCATTCTTAGATACTTCATTAAAAGTAAAACATGGACAAAAAGGAACTGTTATTGGAGTTGAAGTTTTATCTAGAGAATTTGGTGATACATTAGAAGATGGTATTGATAAAATTATTAAAGTTTCTATTGCTCAAAAAAGAAAAATTAAAGTCGGTGATAAAATGGCCGGGAGACATGGAAATAAAGGGGTTATATCAATTATTTTACCTGAAGAAGATATGCCACATTTAGAAGATGGAACACCATTAGATATTATGCTTAATCCACAAGGGGTTCCTTCACGGATGAACTTAGGACAAGTTTTAGAATTACACCTTGGTTTAGTAGGGATGAAATTAAATACAAAATTTGTTACTCCAGTTTTTGATGGAATTAAAAAAGATACAATTGTAGAACTTTTAAAAGAAGCTAATTTACCAGAAACAGGAAAATTAAAATTAATTAATCCAATTGATGGAGAAGTTATTGATAATGAAATAGCTGTAGGAGTTATGTATATTCTTAAACTATCACATATGGTTGATGATAAAATGCATGCTCGTTCAGTTGGACCATACTCACTTATTACACAACAACCTCTTGGAGGAAAATCACAAAATGGTGGACAAAGATTTGGAGAGATGGAAACATGAGCTCTTGAATCATATGGAGCAACAAATATTCTTCAAGAATTATTAACATATAAATCTGATGATATTCAAGGAAGAAATAAATTATATAATGCTCTTGTTACAAACGGAGAACTTCCAAAACCTGGAACACCAGAATCATTTAATGTTTTATCATATGAATTAATTGGTCTTGGAATGAAATTAAAAGTTCATGAAAAAGAAGAATATGAATCAAATGATAATGAAAAAGGAGCAAAATAATGAATAACAAAAAAGATTTTAAAGTAGATTTTGCAAATAATAAATTTAATAAAATATCTTTGTCACTTCTAAAACCTGAAGAAGTTTTAGAAATGTCACATGGAGAGGTAACTAAACCAGAAACAATAAATTATAAATCTTTTAAACCAGAACCTAATGGTCTTTTTGATGAACTTATTTTTGGTCCTATAATTGATTTTAAATGTGCAATTTGTAATAAAAAATACAAAAAAGGAAACGAAGGAACAATTTGTGAAGCAACTGAAGAGTGTAAAAGAAAAGGTTCAGAAATTCTTCCTAAGATTTCAAGAAGAACTAGAATTGGTCACATTAAATTAAATTCTCCTGTAGTTCATTTTTGATTTTTCAAAATAGATAATTCTATTATTGCTAAAATCCTTTCTTTAAAAGTAGAGGGAACTTCAAGATTTTTATCTAAGTTAGATATTGAATCAATAATTTATTATAAATCACATATCGTTCTTGAATCAGGTAATTTAAAATCACTACCAAAAAATTTAATTATTGAAATTAATAATGCAGCAAATATTTATTATGATGCTCTTAGTGAAATTAGAGAAAAATATACTGTTAATTCAAGCGAATATAATGAATTAACTAAATATCTTGATGATCTTAAAGATAGAGCAAATTCAAAAGTTGGAAAAGACTACGGAATTGATTTTTATGAATTAAATGAAATTATTGAAGAATTTTCTGAAGGTGTAAAAATTGATACAGGAGCAAAAGCTTTAAAATATCTATTATCTAATCTTGATCTAAAACAAGAATGTATAAATATTAAAGAAGAAATAACTAAATTATCAAGTGAAATTAATTCAAAAGAAAAAACAGTTTCATCTAAATATTTATCAAGAGAAAAATTCTACAAAAGATTAAAAATTGTAACTTCATTTTTAGAATCAAATCAAAAACCAGAAGATATGTTAATTTATAATCTTCCAATTATTCCAGCCGATCTTCGTCCATTAATTCAATTAGATGGAGGAAGACATTCAACAAGTGATATTAATGAACTTTACCGTCGTATTGTTATAAGAAATAATAGACTTAAAAAATGAATTGATTCTAATGCTCCTATTTTAATTATTCAAAATGAATTAAGAATGATTCAAGAAGCTGTCGATGCAGTTATTGATAATTCAAGAAAAATATCAAATCAAGTTATTTCAAAAGATAATAAACCTTTAAAATCTATAGCAGATGCCCTAACAGGGAAAAAAGGAAGATTTAGACAAAATCTTCTTGGAAAAAGGGTTGATTACTCAGGACGTTCAGTTATTGTTGTAGGTCCAGAACTAAAAATGCACCAAGTTGGTATTCCTCGGGAAATGGCAGCTAAATTATTTGATCCTTGAATAGTTAGTGAATTAATTGAAAAAGAAGTAGCTACATCTATTAAAGGAGCTAAAAAAATTATTGATAATTTAGATCTTAGAATTTGACCACATGTAGCTAATGCTATTAAAGGAAGATTAGTTCTTTTAAATCGTGCTCCAACATTACATAGACTTTCTATTCAAGCTTTTGAACCAGTTTTAGTTCGTGGAAGAGCTATTAAATTACATCCATTAGTAACAACTCCATTTAATGCCGATTTCGATGGTGACCAAATGGCGGTTCACGTTCCTATTTCTAAAAAAGCTGTTCGTGAAGCAAAAGAACTTATTTTTGCAAATAGAAATATTTTAGGTCCTAAAGATGGAGAACCAATTATTAACCCATCTCAAGATATGGTTCTTGGAATTTATTATTTAACAATTGAAAAAGGTGATCAAAAAGGGGAAGGTAAATTCTTTGGAACATATGACGAAATGATTTTAGCTTACCAAAATAAACAAGTTGATTTACATTCTTTTGTTGTTCTTCCTATTTCAGTAGTTAAAGATATTCCAATTAAAAATAAACAATATATAACATCAACTGTTGGTAAATTTATTTTAAATAATTGTTTCCCAAAATCATTTCCTTTCTTATTTTCAGTTAAATCATTTACTTCAAAAAATAATTCAGATGATAAATACTTTATGGCAGCTGGAGAAAACTTTAAAGAAAAAATTCAAGCAATTAAAAATGAAGGATTATTACCTGGATTTACTAAAAAAGATATAGGGAAAATCGTTAGAGAATTTTATTCAAGATATGTATCAGAAATTCCAATGAGAGAAGTAGCTACTATAATTGAAAAAATTAATTTAGAAAATTATTCAAATATTGAAGAAAATATTAAAGATTTAAAAACATTTGAAGGTAAAGCAATAACATCTTTACATTCAAAAATTTTAAGAGATATTATTATTGAAGAATATCTTTTCCTAAATAATAAAATTAAAATTTCAAATGATGGTGTAGAAAGAACATTAGAACCATTAGAAAGATCAACTTTATTATCATCAGTATGATTTAAATATACAAACTTAGTAGCTTCTATTTTAGATAAAATTAAAAAAGTTGGTTTTGTTTATTCAACAAAATCAGGAATTACAATTTCATATTCAGATATTATTGAACCTTCAAATAAAGAAGAAAAAATTAAAGAAGGGGATGAGTATATTACAAAACTTAAAACCTTCTATGAACAAGGACTTATTTCAAATGATGAAAAATATAAATTATCAATTGAAAAATGAACAAAACTTAAAGATGATATTCAGGTTAATTTAAGTGAAATTCTTAAAGAGAAAAAATATGAAAATAACCCAATTAACATGATGATTAATTCAGGTGCTAGGGGAAATATTTCTAACTTAGTTCAATTAGCTGGTATTCGTGGACTGATGGCCAATAATACAAAACAATTAAAAGCCGATGCGGAAAATGATAGAGTTGTTCGTTCAACTGTGGAGATTCCAGTTAAATCATCATTCCTTTCAGGTCTAACAGCTTATGAGTTTCATTCATCAACACATGGTGCTCGTAAAGGACTAACAGATACAGCTCTTAATACAGCTAAATCAGGATATTTAACAAGACGTTTAGTTGATGTTGCCCAAAATATTATTGTTCGTGAAATTGATTGTGGATCTGATTTTGGTTACAAAATTAAAAGTATTATTGATACTAAAAAAGAAACTACAATTGTGGAATTAGAAGAAAGAATTATTGGAAGGTTTTCAGCTGAAGATATCGTAGATTCTAAAGGTAATTTAATTCTTAAAAATAATGAATATATTACTTCAGATATTGCTAATCAAATTATTGAAGCGGGAATTAAAGAAGTTTCAATTAGATCTGTTTTAGGGTGTCATACAACCAATGGTGTATGTAAAAAATGTTATGGTAAAGATTTAGCAACAAATTCTATCGTTAACATCGGAGAACCAATTGGAATAGTTGCGGCTCAATCAATTGGAGAACCAGGAACACAATTAACCATGAGAACCTTCCATACAGGAGGGGTAGCCGGAGTTGAAGATATTACTGGTGGTTTCTCAAGACTTATTGAATTAATCGATGCTTATGAAAAACCATGAGGACGTCCAGCAACTATTTCTACTAGAAGTGGAACAATTATAAGAATTGATAAAAATCCACCAAACAAATCAAATGTTATTTTAGTGGAATTAGAATATAAAAATTCTCAAAATGAAATGCGTACTAAAATATATGAATTCTCAGATAAATCTAAACTAAGAGTATCTGTGGGAGATCAAGTATTAGTAGGGCAAAAAATTACTGAGGGTCCAATTATTCTAAAAGAATTATTAAAATATACATCAGTTAGAACAGTGCAAAATTACTTAATTAAAGAAATTCAAAAACTATATAGAATGCAAGGAATTACAATTGCTGATAAATATATTGAAATTATTGTTTCACAAATGCTATCAAAAATTGTTATTCAAGATGCAGGAGATTCAAACTTCTTTATTGGTTCATTTGTAGATATTCATACATACCAAAAAGAAAATGCGAAATTAATTATGCAAGGTAAAAAACCTTCATATGGTGAACTTGTAATTAAAGGAGCAAAACAAACTCCATTATTATCAGAATCATTCTTAGCAGCCGCTTCATATCAAGAAACAGCGAAAATTCTTGTTCACGCTTCTATTGGTAATCAAGTTGATAATCTTATCGGATTAAAAGAAAATATTGTTTTAGGACATAAAATTCCGGCAGGAACTTCATCTAATTATGAAAGAAATTCAAAATATGACCTTCCTGACCCAGATGAGTTATATTTAAAATAAAATTATTATCTCTTAAAACTTATTAAAATTTTTAGTTTATAATAATTAAATGAAAAAGATTACTTTATCTTGCGATGAATGCAAAAACAAAAATTATTATTTAAATAAGTCTACAAACGAAAGATTAAAAATACGTAAGTTTTGCAAAAAATGCAATGGATATAGTATTCATAAAGAGGAAAAATAATGAAAGACAAAAAAGTGAAATCTTCTTTAAAAGAAGAAAAACAAAAAGCTTATATTTTAAGAAATTTTTTCAAAGAAATCAAAAGGATAAGATGACCTCTTGATTTTAAAAAAGAAAAAAACTTTCTTTTAGTTTTTGTTTTTATCCTATTTCTTATTGGTTTTTTCTTTTTAATCTCTTTTATTTCAGGTCAATTTATAAATCTTATAGGAGCACAATAATATGTCACAAGCAAAATCTCAATGATACATGGTTTCAACAATTTCAACAAAGGAAGAAGCTGTTATAGATTCTTTAAAACAAAAAGTAGAAGTAGAATCAATGCAAAATTATTTTTTTGATTTTAAAATTTTTTGAGAGCCAAAAATAAGTGCGACAGAACTTAAAAAGAAATCTGAAGGTAAAGACTATAAAATTAAAAAAGTAAATATTTATAAAGGTTATATTTTTATAAAAATGATAATGAGCGATGAAGCTTGATTTTTAGTTAGAAATACAGAATTTGTTACTGGTTTAATTGGTTCATCAGGAAAAGGAGCAAAACCTATTCCTATTTCTGAAAGAGAAATGGGCAAAATGTTTGCTAATGAAATTAGAATTGAAAAAGAATTTGAAAAAATCCAATATACTAATCCATTCCCTAAAGGAAGTTATGTGCGAATTACCTTTGGATCATTTGTTAATGAAAGAGGAATTGTTGTGGAATCTGATATTAAAAAAAGACATGCTATTGTAGACATTGAAGTATTTGGAAAAAAAGTTCCTACAGAATTTAGTTTTAAAGCATTAAAAATTCAAGACCAAAACGAACATGAATAATTTAAAAGATATTATTTCTAAATATTTAGATGAGTACTTAAAAAACAATAAAATAACAAATATCAAATATCAAATAACAATTCCATCTGTTGAAAAATATGGTGATTTTTCAACTAATATAGCACTTCTTTTATCAAAAGAAATTAAAGAGAAACCGCAAGATATAGCAAATAACATAATTAAAGATTTAAAACATGAATTTATTGAAAAAATAGAAGTAATTCCTAATGGATTTATTAATTTTTTTGTAAGTGAAAAATATTTTAATTTTATTATCGATTCAATTAATATACAAGATAAAAATTACGGAAATATCGATAAAACAAATAAAAGAATAAATTTAGAATTTGTTTCTGCAAATCCTACAGGGTTTTTACATGTAGCTCATGCTCGTGGCGCTTCATATGGTGATTCTCTTGCCAATATTTTAGAAACACAAGGAATTGATGTTTTTAGAGAATATTACATTAATGATGCTGGAGCCCAAGTTAAGAATTTAGCTAAATCAGTTTTTACTAGATATCAAGAAATTCAAAAAGTAAATTTAGAATTCGATTTAAATGATGATCCTGATCTTTATAGAGGAATAGATATAATATGAGTTGCTGAACAATTAATCTTAGAAATTGGTGACATTTGAAAAACTAAAAAATTTAGTGAAGTACAACAAGAATTAACAACAAAGGCTTTAAAAATAGTTCTTAAAAAAATCAAATCAGATTTAGCTCTTTTAAATGTTAATTTTAATCTTTATTTTTCTGAATTAGATTTATATAATAAAAATATGATTTTACCAATCGTTGACAAACTAAGTGATAAGTTTGAAAAAGATGGTGCCCTTTGATTAGATACAGAAAAACATGGCGATGATAAAAATAGAGTTTTAATAAAAAGTGATGGAACATATACATATTTTTTACCTGATATAGCTTATCATAATATAAAAATTTCAAGAGAACCAAAGGTTGATAAATTAATTAATATATGAGGAGCTGATCATACCGGATATATAAAAAGAATGAAAATTGCTCTTAAATTAAGTGGATATTCAGAAGAAGACTTAGACGTTATTACTCTTCAATTAGTTAGATTAATTAAAGAAGGACAAGAATTAAAAATGTCTAAAAGAAAAGGAACTTCTTTATTTTTATTTGAACTTGTAAAAACTGTTGGTAAAGATGCAACAAGATTTTTCTTAGTAAATAGAAGTTCAAATACAAAGATTGATTTTAATCTTAATTTAGCAACTCTTAAATCCAATGAAAATCCTGTTTTCAGCATTCAATATGCTCATGCAAGATGTATTCAATTACTAAAAAAAGCAAACTTTAATTTTAAAATGGAAAAAGAAAATTATTTCATTCCTTTAAATGCAAAAAAAATTATAAAACTATTAGAAAATTTCCCTTTATTGTTAGCGCAAATATCTGAAAATTATAAAGTTCATCTTCTTTGTTCATATTTAATTGAACTAACTACTGAATTGCATTCATTTTATTCAAATAATCCAATCATTGGTTCTAAGGATGAAATTATTTGCTTAAAAATAATTAATGCAGTAAAAATTATTCTTGCAAAAGGACTAAACTTATTAGGTATTTCAGCTCCTGATAAATTATAAAAATTTATAGATATTGATATTTTTTTAATTTAATATATAATTACTAATAAAATATATAATAAAAGGAAAAACATGAAATTTATTGACAAAAGATCCAAGTTAATTGGAACTATAGGTCCATCTTCTGAAAATGCAGAAGTTTTAAGAAAATTAGTTTTAGCAGGTCTAACAACCATAAGAACAAATTTTTCTCATGGAACAAGAGAAGAACAACAAAAAAAGTTTGTTTTAGCTAAACAAATATCTAAAGAGTTAAATGTACCTATTTCAATTTTACTTGATACAAAAGGACCTGAAATAAGGGTTGGTAAAATGAAAGACGGAGCTCAATTCATTTCTGAAAAATCACTTCTTAAAGTTTATACAACAAATGATAAATTTGCAAACTTTGAAGGTACATCAAAAGAAATAACCGTTTCTTATGAAATGGAAAAAGATCTTTCAATTGGGAAAAAAGTATTATTTGATGATGGAAAATTAGTTTCTGAAGTAAAAGAAATAGGAAAAGGTTTTTGTATTGTTGAAACTGTTAATAATCACCTTCTTAAATCTAATAAAAGAATTAATTTACCAGGAATAGATTTTTCATTACCATTTTTATCTGAAAAAGATAAAGGGGATATTGAATTTGGAATTCAAAATGGAATAGATTATATTGCAGCATCATTTGTAAATAATGCAAATAATGTTAAAGAATTAAGAGAAGTTGCTAAAAAATATAATGGTGAAAATGTAAAAATATTTTCAAAAATAGAATCTGAATTCGGTGCTAAAAACATTGATGAAATTATTAATGAATCAGATGGAATTATGATAGCAAGAGGAGATCTTGGTTTAGAAATTCCTTATTATGACGTTCCTTATCACCAAAAAAGAATTATTAGAAAATGTCGTGAAGCAGGAAAACCTGTTATTGTAGCTACTCAAATGCTTGATTCAATGGAGAAATCTCCACAACCTACAAGAGCAGAAGTTACTGACGTTTACTGAGCAACTGAATTAGGCGCTGATGCAACAATGCTTTCTGGGGAAAGTGCATCAGGAGATTTTCCTGTTGAAGCAACAACAGTAATGTCAACTATTAATAAAAGAGCTGAAAAAGAATTTTATAAAAAACTTTATTATCCAGTTCAAATGGAAGAAGTTTATAAATATAAAATTTCAAAAGCAACTGATAAAGAAGAAATTTCAAGAATTGAAATTGCATATAGAATTGCAAAAATGACACAACAAGGAAAATATAAATATGTTGTAATTAGATCTAATACAGGACAATTGCTTGAATCAATAGCTCAATTTAGACCTAATGCAGCAATTATTGGAATTGTTTCAGATAAAGATTTAATTACAAAATTTGGAATAACAAATTCAGTATTTGTTTCAATGGATTCTATAAAACTTTATGATGAAATTAAAAAAGACTTTAATAAAGCGAAAGAAGCATTAGTTCCATTTTATGCACAAACTGGAGATTCATATTTAGTAGCTGATAGACATAATACAGAAGAAAAAGTATTTTAAAAAATACAAATAATAAAAATTTAAGGAGAATAAAATGAGTAAAAAAATAGATTTTTTAAAAAAGGTTGCAGAACTTTCTGATTTAAATATTAAACAAACAGAAAACACAATCAAATCATTAATTGCAATAATTATTGATGAAATGAAAAAAGGAGAAAAAGTACAACTTCCTGGTTTTGGAACATTCAAAATAGCTGAAACAAAAGAAAGAAATGCTAGAAACCCTTTAACAAATGAACAAATTGTAATAAAAGCAAAAAGAAAACCAAAATTCGTTCCAAGTAAAAGCTTAAAAGAAGAATTTTCTATTTAATTTTATCAATAAAATTTAAAAAATCAATATATCCCGGATATACTATTTCTAAATAATAACCATTATTTGAAATAAAATCTTTGGTAATTGATTTTTTTAAATTTAAATTTATATTACTGGCTTTTATAATAAAAAACTCACTTGTTTTTTTAAAAAGAATAATATAAAAAGAAATTCCTAAATATTTTTCAATTTCTAATAAATAATTATGTTGGTGTTCTTTAAAGTTAGAAAAAGAAAGATAATCTTTATTGGTACTTTTGGCTTCAAAAGCAATAAATAAACCTTTATATATACCATAATAGTCAACAGTTGATTTTTTTGATATAACCGAATTTGAAAGATGAAGTTCTTTATCAATTTTTTGAAATTTAATATCTAAATTCTTTTTATGAAAAAGAGCAGTCCCATTATTTTTGTAAGAAATGATAGTTTTATTTATTATTTTTTCAAGAAGCATTCCTCTATTTTTCATTTATTTCCCCTTATTATTTATTTACTTAATTGGCGTTAAAAATGTTATAATTTATATTATGAAAATAGCATTTGTAGTAGATTCTTCTTGCGCTTTTACTAAAAAGCAAGTAGAAAAAATAGGTTTGTATTTTTTACCTTTATATATTAAAATAAATGACCAAGATTATAAAGATGGAGTAGATTTAACATTTGATGAATTTAAAGAGAAATTAAAGTTTAATTCTGATATTTTTACTTCTTTTACACCTATTGGAGAAGCTAAAATAATTTTAACTGATTTAGCAAGTAAATATGATCATGTTATTGTTTATCCTATTTCTATGGCTCTTTCTTCTCAATATAATAATTTACAATCTTTAACTATTCAGGAAAAACTTGATAACGTTCATATCATTGAATCTAAAAATATTTGTTTCGGTTTAATGGATTCTCTTTTGAAAGTTAAATCAAGATTAGAAAAAGAAGAAATTTCAATAAATGAAGCAATTGAAATTTTAAATAATCCTGGAACTTATAATAATTTAGATACTTTTTTAATTCCTAAAACTACGGATGCTCTTTTAAAAGGAGGAAGATTATCTCCTTCAGCTGCAAAAATAGCAAAATTATTAAAAATAGTTCCTATTATAAAATTTGAATATGAAACTGGAACATTAAATAAATATGAAAAAGGTCGTATTTTTACAAGAACATTTTTAAATTTATTTAAAGAATTCTATGAAGAACATTCAAAGAAGTCTTCAGCTAAAGATAAATTATATTTTATATATTTTGACGTTGAATGTTCTGATGCTGATGAATTTATTTCAAAAATTGAAGAAATTACCAAAAATGATCCTAATTTTATTTTAATTAAAAATAATATACCACCTATTATTGCTGTTCATACTGGTTTTGAATCTGCAGCAATGCAATTTAGTAGAAATAGTGAAGAACTTAAAAAATTTTTCGATTTAGTTAAAGATTAATTAAAGATAAAGCTTTAATTGTAGCAGTTTCTGCTCTTAATATAGTTTTTCCAAGAGAAAAAGAAATAAAGTTATTTTTTTCTGCTTGATTAATTTCATTATCACTAAATCCCCCTTCTGGTCCTATAAATATAGAAATATCTTGAGGTAAAAAAACATTTTTTTCAAAATTATTTTTTTCATGAGCAATAAATTTATTTTTAGTATTAACTAATAAAAGAGATTTTGAAAAATCAATTGGTTCATGAATAATAGGAATAATATTTCTAAAAGATTGTTCCGCTGCATTTTTTATGATTTCGTTAAATCTTATCATTTTTTTTGAATCAATCTTATCAATATATTTTTTATTAGTAAATTCGGTTTTAATTAAAAATATTTCTTTAACTCCAAGCTCAACAGCCTTTTGTAAAGCAATTTCTAAATTTTTAATTTTAATTATTGAAATAAAAATTACAACATTTTTTTCATATTCATTATTTAAAAATAATTCTTCTACAATAAATGCTTTTTCTTTTTCTAATCTACATTTAAAAAATTTTTTTTCAAATACAGAAATAAATTCTTTATTGCCAATTTTTATTACTTTTAAATGATCTAAAATTTCTTTAGATAAAATAAAATAATTTCCCTCTTTTTTTTCTACAAAAAATCTATTCATAATAATTAATCCCAATATATTTTTTTAATATCTATAATTTTTTTTCTAATTAAAGAATATACTTTTTCTTTATCAACTTCTCCATTTTTTTTTAAAATATTTTTATTTTTTCCATATCTTATAAGTTCTGAATATTTATCATTTTCATTTGGAAAATATTCTAAATCATTCTCACTAAAAAATGATTCTTTTTTTTCAATTAATATATCTTGAATTTTTGTAACAAATTCATAATCACTTATTACTTCTTTTCTAATTAAATTACATGCCACTAATTTTAAAGCTTGTTCATCGCTTTTAATTTTTGGCATCATTATTCCAGGAGAATCTAAAAGAAAAATATTTTCTATTTGAATTCACTTTAATGCTTTAGTTGTTCCTGGATGATTTTCAACTTTTACTTTGGAATTATTTTCCGCTATTAAATTAATTAATGTAGATTTACCAACATTTGGTAGGCCAACAACAAAACATTTAAGATTAGATGATAAAAGACCTCTTCTTTTATCTCTTTCTATTTTCTTTTTTAATATTTTTCTTAACTTTTGAATAATATCTTTTTTAGATTTAGAATCTTTTAAATTTAAGGCTATAAAATCATCTTTTTCATCATTAAATTTTTGTTTAACATTTTCAATTTCTTTATCTACAGAAAGTTCTTTTTTTGAAAGAACAAATAATCTTGGTTTATTAGGAGCTATTTTATCAAACTCCTCATTATAAGTAGATAATGGAACTCTTGCATCCAAAACAATAATAAAACAATCAATTAGATCTTTTTTTTCTTTTATATCTTTTATAGCCTTAGCCATATGACCAGGATATCAATTAATATTTAACATAACAATATTATATTCTAATGTAAACTAAATGAACTTAAAATTGGCATTTTATACAATAAAAAGTTCCTCTTCCACCAATTTTAGTTTTTTCTATTTTCATATTACATTTACTACAATTATCTTTTTTATAAACATTTAAAAAATTTTGATAATTTCCTTCTTTTTCTCCAGAATGAAATGTTGAAAATGTTGTTCCACCTTCATTAATAGCTTTTTCTAAAATTACTTTAATAAAAATATAAATTTCATGAATCTCTTTATCATTTAGTTCATTAGCTTTTCTAAAAGGGGAAATTTCAGCTGAATAAAGAACTTCGTTTACATAAATATTCCCTAATCCAACAACAATTTTTTGATCTAATAAAATAGTCTTAATATTTTTAGTAGATTTATTAAATATTTTTTTCAAATATAAATATGAAAATTCATTTGTAAATGGTTCAGGACCAATTTTTATATATTTTGAAAAAGAATGATCATTATAAATTTCAAATGTACCAAAAGCTCTAGAATCATTATATTCAATTTTATATTTTGTTGTGAAAAAAATTATATGAGAATGTTTTTCAAATTGTTCGTCTTTATTTTCAGATATTTTATATTTACCTTCCATTCTTAAATGAGAAATAATCATTTTATTATTTGATATTAAGAAAACAATATATTTTCCTCTTCTAAGTACTTGTTCAATTGTTTCATTTTCTAAAAAAGCAATAAATTTTTTTTTAGTTGCATTTTTTATAAGCTTATCATTATTAACAATAACTTTTTCAATTATTTCATTAGAAATTTTTTTTGATAAAAATCTAACAACGTTTTCAACTTCTGGTAATTCAGGCATTATAATATAAATTATAATCTATTAATTTAAAACTTTGTTATTTTTAAAAATTGATATCTCATCAATATTTTCAAAAACAGAAGCCCCTTCTTCGATAAGAACTTTATTTCCGCTAAAATTAATATCTTCTAAATTTTTATCATTAATTGAATGACAATAAATTTCTTTTCCATTTTCTAAAAAAAAGGAAACTAAATTCATTAAGCCACTATTAGACTTGCTATTAAGAATAATTAATGCATTTGCAATTCCTGCAACAATTCTATTTCTTCCTATAAGTCTTTCTTTATTGATGTGTTCATTTTCACATATCTCACTTAATATAAGTTTATTTTCTATATGATCAACATCATTTATAAAATATCCATTTTTAAGCCCATTAGCGGAAATGAAAATAATTGGTCTATCTTGCTCGATAAAGGAATTTACTATTTCTTCATCAAGTCCTCTATAATAATTCGTTACCAAAACATTATCATTAGATAATTTATAAATTGAAGATTTAAATTTTTCAATATCTCCTATTTTACTTTCACCAGTTATTGTAATTGCATTAACTTTTAATAATTCTTTATTACCTTTATAAAATAAAACAAATGGTGGTTTATATATTTCTTTAAGTCCCGCTGGATATTCATCATCTAAAATAGTTATAGCTTGAATTTCATTATTTTTTATTTTGTCATAAATTTTTTCTATTTCTTCAATAGAAACAAATTCTTTATCCTTTAACGCTTTATAAATCTTTTCAAAATTACCTTTATATTTGATAGCAAAAAAAATTAATATATATTTCATTAATCTCTCTTTCTTTGGACAGTTGTCCTAAATGTATATGTAAGAAAAATTAAAAAAGAAGCTAAAAATGAAAAAAAATTATATATTTTAGGTTTTTTCAATAGTTATAATAACTTCATAAGGCATAATAAAAGAAAAATTTTTTTCTTCTCTTTTATGATTAGAACAAAAAATAATTTCCCCATCTTTTAATTCATTTAATTGAATTCATTTATTTTTTAAATTAATATTAATTATTAATAACTCATTATTTTTTTTATAAATATATTTTATAAGACCACTATTTTTTTTCTTTATTTCAAATGTTTCATATTTTTCCAAAAAATTAGATATATTTTCTTTGCATAAAAAATTAATTGTTTTCTTTAAATAATTTAGTGATGAATTAAGATTTTTCATTTGTTCTTTTACATTTTGTTCAAAACCATAAGGATAAATTTTTCAAAATAATTTTATATTTTTATTATTTGTAAAACCAAAATTTTTAGAATCATTTCATGGAAAATAATAATTATTATTAATAGATGAAATTTCTTTTTCGCTATTTCAAAAATCTTTTTCTTTAATTCCTCTGGATTCAAATCTTCTTTTCGTATCTAAAATATATGGATCATTTAATTCTAAAAAATTTTTAAGATCTAAATTTAATAAACCTAATTCATCACCAAAATATAATACAAAACCAGATGGCGAAAATAAAATAATAGATAAAAATGCTTTTGTAGAATCATTTCTTAAAATTCCTTTAGAACCTCATCTAGAAATTATTCTTCCATTTTTATTTTCTGATAAACCAAAAATAGTTTTGTCTAAAATATTTTTTTGTTTATTTTTTAAAAGAACTTCTAAGCTTTTAAAAAAATTAGATAATTTAAATTTTTCTACTTTATTAAATCCTAAATGATTTTTATTTATTCCAAATTCATTAAGTGAAGTATCTATAAATAAATCAACTACATTTTCAGAAATTAAATCTATTTTAATTTCCTCAGCTATAAAATTAGATTTTAAAAATACTTTTAAAAAACCAAATTCATTTTTTAAAATGTTACAAATTAATTTTAATAAATTAATTGTCTTACTCGAAATTGCCTGAGTTTTTTCGAAAAGAAATTCAAAATTACTAATAATAATATTTTCTACTTTTGTTTCTTTTAAAATAGTTAAAAGTTTTTTTAAAAGAAAAATATTTTCTTTTTCATCTCATTCTTTATTTTTGTTATCACCAAGTTCTTTATCAAGATAAAAATTTTTTTTATCTTTTAATAGAGAATATTTTTTATTTAGATTTTTAATAAGACTTGATTTTGAAATATTTTTAATATTAATTTCATAGACAAAAGAAATATCATTATTTTTAAGTTCTTCTATTACTTTTGTTAAGGTATTTAGTTCTCCATACTTTTCTTCAATAGCTACATATGTAGGAAGATTAAGTGTATTAATATTATTAAAAATATCAGGGAAACAAACATAATTAATTTCCATAAATTTTAAATATGGAATGGTTTCAATAAAACCTAAGAAATCACCAAAACCATCTCCATTACCATCTCTAAAAAAAAGAGGATTTACTTGATATAAAAAGTATTTATTTTCTTTCATTATTTTCCTTACTTTATAAAATCTAGTAAAATTTTTTCAAATCCAATTTTTTCATCAATAATACCCATTTTAATATCTATGTCTAATTCGGCAAGTGAAAAAAGTAATTCATCAATTTTTTTAATACCCATTTTTATAAGTAACTTATTTCCATTTTCAATTCTAAAATTATGAATTCCCATTATTTCAGAAATTTCATTTAAAGATTTTTTTTGTTTTTTTAAAACATCAATTTCTGAACAAATAATTAGTATTGTTGATATACTCGAAATTAAACTAAGAATTTCTTCTCCATGATTAATTTTTTCTTGATATTCTTTAAAAACTTGTAATGAATCTTTATTATTTAAAGCATTTAAAAAACCATAAATATTTTTTGTTTGATATTTTGTTACTAAACTATCAATTATCTCTTCATTTATTTCTTCATCGTTAATCAGAAGTTTTTCTATTTCAGAAGAAATAATAAGCATTTCATTAGGTAGTTTTGAAGCTAAATAAATTGCATTAAGTTTATTTATTTTTCCGCCCTTTTCTTCAACTAGTTCAATAATTTTATTCGGAAGATCTTTTTCTTCAACTTTATTAAAATAAAATGAATTAGCTTCTTTTAATAAAAAAGAAATTAATATATTTTTTTTATCTAAATCTTTTTCTTTCCGATTTAAAACAAAAAGAACAATATTATTTTCTTCTTTTTTTAAAAAAGAAATAATTTGTTCTTGTTGAGATATATTAAAATTAATATCATTTAAAATAATTAATTTTTTATCATTAAATAAAGATGTATTTATAATTGAATCAATAATATCTGAAAATGATGAATCATCATAAAAATTAATAAAATTATTAATATTATTTTTTAAAATAATATCATTAATCTTTTTTTCAATATAAAGAGCTTCATCGCCATAAATAAAATACATATAATTTAAATTATACTTATTTTTTCATTTGTTGTTTTACTTCTTCAGCAAAATCAACAACTATTTTTTCAATTCCTTCTCCAACTTCAAAACGAACCATAGCAATAGGTTTCGCTTTTATATCTTTAAAATATTGACTAACTTTTTTTCCGCTTTCTTTTACATATTCTTGTTCTAATAACGTTGAATCAGATAATGCTTTAGTTACTTTACCATTGAACATATTTTCTTTTATATTTTCTGGTTTTTTATCAAATCCTGGAGTTTCTTTTAATTCTTCAGCAACTTGTTTTCTAATTTCGTCCATTTTACTTTGAGGAACTTCATCCATAGATAAATATTCTGGATTCATAGCTGTTATATGCATAGCGATATCTCTTAATACTTCATCACTAGAACCTTCAGCAACTATTAAAGCTGCTTTTTGTCCATCAAAGTGAGTATAAGCACCAAAGTTTACTCCTGGAGTTCTTTTAAACTTAATACTTCTTCTAAATGAAATTTTTTCTCCAATAACACTTGTTGCTTCAATAGTTGTTTCCTCAATAGTTTTTCCAGAAGCTGTTTTTAATTGAAGAACTTCTTCATCACTTGAAAATTCGTTTATTAATAATGTTTCACCAATAGTATTTAATGTTTTATTAAAAATATCATTTTTAGCAACATAATCTGTTTCTGAATTTAACTCAAAAATTACAGCACAATCTTTATTAACAATAGTTTGAACTAAACCTTCTGCAGCAATTTTTCCAGCTTTTTTAACAGCTTTAGCAATTCCATTTTTTTGTAGTCATTCAATCGCTTTATCAAGATTCATCTCTGTAGCTTCTAAAGCTTTTTTACAATCAATAAATCCAGAACCAGTTCTTTCTCTTAATTCTTTAATTAATTCTGACATTGATTTCATATTATTCTCCTGTTTTTTCTGTTTTGATTTTTTTAGGCGCAGCTGTAGCTGTAGCATCTACACTAGCGTTCTCTCTCTTTTTAAAAGGAAATGAAGAAGGAGTTGAATTTTTATTATCTTTTTTACCATCTCATTCTCTTTTTGGTCTATTATTATTGAAAGTTCTAGGTCCTTTAGAATTATCTCTTTGTAATTTTTTCTCCATAAATTCAGGAGGAAGAACAATTGCTTCATCTGGTTGGAAAGCAAATTTTACTTGTCCATTTTTAGCACTAACAATCGCATCGGCTAATATAGTTAAAATTAACATTAATGATTTTATTGAATCATCATTTGATGGAATAGGAATATCTACAAGCCCTGGATCACAGTTTGTATCTACAATTCCAATTATTTTTATATTTTTAACTTTTTTAGCTTCTTTAATTGCTATTAAATCATAATTAGGATCAGCAATAATCATAATTGAAGGAACAAATTTCATATTTCTTATTCCTTCAAAATTTCTTTGTAATTTTACTAATTCTTTCTTTTTAAGAATTCCTTCTTTTTTAGTAAGACCTTCTCAATTGTTTGCTTCCATTTCTTCTAGATTTTCCATGGTTTTAACTCTTGAAAAAATTGTTTTTTTATTTGTTAAAGTTCCACCTAATCATCTTTCATTTACATAAAATGAATTTGTTCTTAAAGCTTGTTCTTTAATAATATCTTTAGCTTGTCTTTTTGTACCTACAAAGATGAAATCTCCACCTTTTTCAGCAATTTTTTTAATAAAACTAAAAGCAAATGATAATGCTTTTTGTGTTTTTTGAATATCAATGATATGAATTTTATTTTTTGTTGAATGAATATATTGTTTCATTTTTGGATTTCACATATTTTTTTTATGTCCAAAATAAACTCCAAATTCTAATAATTTTGAATCTGAAACAATTTTTTCAGTATTTTTTTCACTAAGAGCTAGCTCTTCTTTTAATTTATCGTCCATTTTTACCTTTTGTTTTGTCTTCCTTTTTATATCGCTTGCATACAGAATCATTATTTAGTAAATGACACATCTGAATACATCAATAAAAAGTGCTTTTTAATTTTATGTATATTTATTTAATACAAAAACATTTTACACTAATTTTAAATTTTTGTCTAACCTTAATGAAATATAAAAAGTTTTTTTGTTATAATAAATTTGTTACTTATTTTAAAAGTAACCATTTCGAAAAGGTTTTGAAAGTTTGATTTATTGAACACCTAAGAGAATGTGACATAAATTTTTAAAATAGGAGGCTTATGATAGCAATTATAGAAACAGGTGGTAAACAGCTTCTTGTTAAAAAAGAACAAACAATTTTTGTTGAAAAACTTATCGGTAATGAAGGTGATATTATCAAATTTGATAAGGTATTATTAGTTGATAATAAATTAGGAAAACCTTATATAAAAGATTCTTATGTAGAAGCGATTATAGAAAAACAAGGAAAAGCAAAAAAAATTGTTGTATATAGACATAATGCAAAATCTACACACAAAAGAAAATTAGGACACCGTCAACCATATACAAGATTAAAAATATTAGAAATTAAATAAAAAAAAATTAGGGAGAGTGAAACATGGCAAAAACAAAAGCGGCCGGAAGTAGTAAGAACGGAAGAGAATCACATAGTAAACGTTTAGGTTGAAAATTAAGTGATGGACAATATGCAAATGCAGGTTCAATAATTTTTAGACAAAGAGGAACAAAAATTCATCCTGGAAATAATGTAGGAATTGGAAAAGATCATACTTTATATACATTAATTGATGGTTATGTTAAATATGAAAAAAGAAGAAATAGAACTTTTGCCTCTGCTTATTCAGAAAGATAATTCTATAAATTAAGTTAACTTATATATTATAATTAAAAGAAAGAGGTATATTTATGTCAATTATAGGAAAAAAATATGATACATTATTAGTTGATTTTCCAAAAACTAAAACTAAATTTATTGTAAAAAAAGATGCAATTGGAGACGTTGTTTATAATGATTATTTAAATGAAATTCTTTCATTAGATGATTTAAAAGTAATAAGAGATACAGTAAAAAGCAATTCAAAACTTTTTAAATTAATAGTTCAAACTTCAGAAGAATCAGCACAATTTTGTAAAAATAATTCGACAGATTATGAAAAAACCTTTTTAGATGCAAATAAATTAACTATTGAAAAAGTAGGTAAAATAGCAGTAATTTTTAAAAATAAAATTTTAAAATTTGAAACATTAAAATTATATTTAGAAACAAATTTTGAAAGATCTTTTGAAAAATGATACAAAATGTATGTTGAATTTGTTCTATGAAATGAATTAGAAACATTTTATAGAGAAACAATAACATCTATATCTAATTATAGAAAAGTTACAATTAAAGAATCAGATATAGAACAAGAATCAAAGAAAATACTTAGATTTATTAAAACAAATTTAATGGAACCTTTAAAAGTATTTTTAGAAGAAGATTGAAATTTAGCTCTTAAAAGTTATGATTTAGAATTAAGAATTAGAGATAAAAAAAATAAAGCAGCAATTCCTTCTATTTCAAAAAATTAAGGATTAAATTTAAATATATGGACCAAGATAAAAATAAAGTAAAAATTTTTGGGATGCCTAGTTCAATTGTTTTGGCTGAAAAAGTTGCTGAAGAATTAGGTATAGAATTATCAGAAGTTGAATTAATTAAATTTAGTGATGGTGAAAAAATTTTAAAACCATCTGTAGTTGTTAGAAATCATTCGGTTTTCATAATAGCGAATACATTAACAATTGATTTTTTATTTGATTTACTTATTTTTATAGATTCAGTAAAAAGAGCTTCTGCTAAAGATATTTATGTTATTAATTCTTATTATGGTTATTCAAGACAAGATAGAAAAGCCAATAAAAGAGAACCAATAACTGCAAAATTAGTTGCAAATTTACTAGAAACTACTGGTGTACAACATTTAATGACAATAGATCTACATAATCCTTCTATTCAAGGATTTTTTGATATTCCCGTTGATGATTTAAAGTGATGTTATTCTTTAGCCACTTTTCTTAAAAAAGAAAAATTGAAATATACAATCGTTTCTCCTGATCATGGTGGAGCTGTTAGAGCGAGAACGCTTGCCGAATTATTATCAAATACAATTAAAATAGCAATTATTGATAAAAGAAGAAGCGGTCCAAACAAATCTGAGATTATGAATGTTCTAGGTAATGTAAAAGGAGAAAATGTAGTTATCTTAGATGATATGATCGATACTGGCGGAACAATTTTAAAAGCAGCAAGAATCCTTAAAAAAAATGGTGCTGAAAAAATTTATATCGCAGCTACTCATGGTATTTTTTCTCATGGTTTCGAAGAATTTGAAAATGAAAAATGTATTGAAAAAGTTTTTCTTTCTGATTCAATTGAAAAAAAAGAGTTATTAGTTAGCAAGAAAATAGAAATAATTTCTGTTGCTCCTTTAATAGCTAATGCTATTCAAGCATATTTAAATTCTTCATCAATATCTTCTTTATATCATAAAAAAGTTGATGAAGAAAAAGTTTAAATAAATGATTATGAAAAATTATAAACAAGAAATTTATTTCTTATGTAATGGAAATAATGAAATTTTTTCAAATCTAGAAAAATATGTTAATTTGATTTTAGAAAATAATAAAAAAATGAACTTAACAGGTTTTGATGAAGAAACGATTTGAAAAGAAGGAATTTATAATTCTATTATTTGTTTTAAAAAATATTTTTCTTTTTTTAATGAAAAAACAAAGGTTGTTGATATAGGTCCTGGAGCGGGATTTCCTTCAGTTCCTCTTCTTATTTTTTTTGAAAATAATTTTGATCTTGATTTAATAGAATCAAATTCAAAAAGAGTAGATTTTTTGAATTTGGTTAAAACCGAATTAAATTTAAAATTTAATATCATAAATGATAGAGTGGAAAATTTATCAATTAAAAATAAATATGATATTGTAACGGCAAGAGCAGTTTCTTCTCTTCGAATATTAATTGAAATAACAATGAATTTAGGAAAAGAAAACAGTTTATATGTTTTTCCTAAAGGTCCTTTAATTAATGAAGAAATTACAGAGGCATCTGTAATTATTAAAAAATTTAATATAAATTACACTATTCAAAATATAAAAGAAATAGAAGATAAAGACTTAAATATTTTTTCATATTTTAAAACTTTTAATGAGATTAAAGGATATCCAAGAACCTGATCTGAAATTAAAAAAAATAATAAAATAAAATAAAAAAAACAATAATTATATTTTTATAATTATTGTTTTCTAATATCTTTTTAAAAAAATTATAATTTTATAAATCCTAAAGCATTTAATCATAGAAAAATACCAGCAAGAAAACCAAAAGGAATTGTCAATATAGCAACTATTAATTCTTTACCTGTTATTTTTGTACCTAAAATATACAATAAAAATCCTATTATACTAATAATTGGAAATAGCATAAGAATTAACGCCAATAATTTTTTTGTTTCAAGTTTATTACTCATTTTTTGACCTCTTAAATTTATTTTTGATATCTATATATTATATATTCTTTTATTAAAAAATTACAAATTGAATTATTCATCACTTTCAATTTCTAAAATTAAATCTCTTAGTTCAGTAGCTTTTTCAAAATTTAATTCTTTAGCTGCTAAAACCATATCCTCACGAAGTGATTCAATAATTTTATCTTTTTCTTTTTTTGCTTTTTTAGTATTTTTATTTTTTAATACATAATCAATTGCATCAGAAATGTCTCTTCCGTTTATAGGTTCTGCAATAGGTTTTATAATTGTTGATGGAGTAATATTATTTTTTTTATTGTAATTTATTTGCAGTTCTCTTTTATTTTTATTATCATCAATAGTTTCTTGCATTGACTTTGAAATTGTATTGGCGAAAAAAATGACTCTTCCATTACTATTTCTTGCCGCTCTTCCGACAATCTGAATTAAAGATGTTTTGGATCTAAAAAATGATTCTTTATTGGCATCTAAAACCATAATTAAAGAAACTTCAGGTAAATCAATACCTTCTCTTAAAAGATTAATACCAATTACCACTTCATAAATACCTTTTCTTAGTTTCCGAAGAATTTCATTTCTTTCAAATGTTTTATGATCGGAATGAATATAAGCAATTTTTACGTTTCTTTCTTTAAAATATTTTGTAAAAGCTTCAGAAGTTTTTTTAGTTGTAGTTAAAATTAAAGATCTTTCATTTCTTTCTCTTTGTTTTAAAATTTGATCATAAATGGATTCTACTTGATTATCTTCAGGCATAATACTAATTATTGGATCAAGTAAACCAGTTGGTCTTATAATTTGACTTACTACTTCTCCAGAAGTAAGATTTAGTTCAAATTCAGCCGGAGTAGCTGAAACAAAAATTTTTTGAAAATCATAATCGAAAAATTCAGAAAATTTTAATGGTCTATTATCTAAAGCTGAAGGAAGTCTAAAACCATATTCAACAAGATTTAATTTTCTAGCTCTATCTCCATTATGCATTGCATTTAATTGGGGAATCATCATATGTGATTCATCAATTATCATTAATGAATCTTTAGGTAGAAAATCTAAAAGTGTAAAAGGTTTTTCTCCTTCTTGTCTGCCATCAATATGTCTTGAATAGTTTTCTATTCCTGAACAGAATCCAAACTCTTGTAATGAATCAATATCATTATTTGTTCTTTGAAGTAATCTTTCATATTCTAATCTTTTATTTTCATTTTTAAAAAATAATAATCTTTCATCTAATTCTTCTTTAATTAAATTAACAACTCTAGAGGTTGTATCATTTTGTATGATATATGCTGAAGCGGGGAAAATAGTATAGTTATCAAATGATTTAATTACATTTTTATTTAAACTATCTACAATATAAATATTTTCAATAGTATCATCAAAAAAATCAATTCTTATTATAAACTCATTTGTTCAACCGGGAGATATTTCAACAACATCTCCTTTTGAAGAAAAATGCCCACTTTCTAAACTAATATTATTTCTTGTATATTGTCTTTTTATAAGTTCTATAAAAAAATTACTTCTCTTAATAACTTGTCCTCTTTCAATGTTAAGAAAACTGACCTTATATTCTTCTGGATTTATTGTTCCATATATAGACGCTACTGAAGCAACAACAATTGTATCTCTTCGTGTAGTAAGAGCGTTTAATGTTGAAATTCTCATCGCTTCTAAATCATGATTATTTTTAGATGTTTTTTCAATATAAACATCTTTTGATGGAAGATATGCTTCTGGACGATAATGATCAAAGTAAGAAACAAAATATTCAACTCTATTTTCTTTGAAAAGAGTTTTTAGTTCTGAATATAATTGAGAAGCTAATGTTTTGTTATGGGAAAGAACAATAACTGGTCTATTTATTTTTTCAATAACATTTGCAATTGTAAATGTTTTTCCACTTCCAGTAACTCCTAATAAAACCTGATTTTTTTTACCTTCATAAATACCTTTAATTAATTCTTTAATTGCATTTATTTGATCCCCGGCAGGTTTATTATCTGAAAAAATCTTAAAATCTTTATTTTCCATAATTTAATATTAAAATTATATATTAATGCATTCAACTAAATATTTTGTTTTTTAAATATTTTCTTTTTATTTTTCAATACGGATCGTAAAAACTTACTAAATCTCAAAAATCTTTATTATGTCCTTGTATTTTGTCATGGACTAACTCATGGATAATTACATAATCAATTATTTCATAAGAAAAGGAAGCTAAATATGACGAATATCTAATTATTTTTTTATTAGTATAATTAATTCCTCAAATTCCCTTTCTTAAAAAAACATTAGTATCATGTTTTTCAGAACTCATTTTATGTTCAAAATATTCTTGTTTTTTTAAAACATATTCTAAAAGTTCTTTTTTATAAAAAAATAAAACAATTTTTTCAATTGAATTTTTATTAATTATTTTCTTCTTATTATCAAAATAAAAATAATTTCCTACAATAGAAAAAAATTTTTTTTCGCCGAATAAATAAAATCATTTTTCTTCTTCATTAAAAAATTTATTTTCATTTATCATTGATATTTTTTTATACATTTTTTCTATATATTTAAAAATAAAATCATTTATATCTTTTTCTTTTGCTCTATATGGAACCGAAACAATAATTTCATTTTTTTTAGAAACTTTCATATAAAAATTAGAAATTAATTTTCTTTTTAAAAAGAACATAATTTGTTCGTTATTATTTGTTTTAAAAAATCTTTGTTCTATTTCTTCTTTTTTCATTAGTTTTTATCAAAAAAATCTTCAAATTTTTCAAGATCTTTTTTTGAATTTGTTGAACATAATTTAAGTTTATTATAAATTTCATGAATTTCATTATTATTAATTTTTGGTAATAACGTTTTATCTATTTGTGATAAAACATTATCCAATTCTGAAAATTTTGAAACTATTACATAAGAAGGATTATTTTTAATATTTATATTTTCAGTTCTATCATCAAAAATAATCATTGAAAGAATTGGAATTTTTGTTCCAATTATATTTAAAACATGATTAATATGTTTTTCATTTTGCATTACGGGAGAATTTATTTCATGTCTTTTTGTTCCTAAAATCTTAAATCACTTTTTCTCTAGACAATCACCTTCTATAAATCCATTTATTGATTTTACTTCTATTATAATTAGTGATCTTGGCGATATAAGAATTCCATCAACTTCAAAAAGATAATTATCATATTTAAATAATGAACTAGAAATATATTTACTATTGTTTTTTAATGCTCAAGCACTTAAAAATTTATTTATCTTTTCTTCAGCTTCATTACCTATTTTTTTATTTTTGGAAATTTTCTTTCTTTTTCCAAAAAATAAAAGTAATGTTAAAATTAAAAAAATTACAACAGAAGATAAACCAATAATTAATGCTACTAAAATTTTTCAATCCTGTTCTAGATTAAAATTACTTAAATTCAAATTAAAATATTCCATTAAAATAATTTTAACAAATAAAGCAAAAAATGAATATATAATTTTGATATAATTAATAAATTAATAAATATTTTATAAGGATAAAATTAGTGAAAAGAAAAAATAAAAAAGATATTTCCAAAACTGAAGATAAAGTATTTTTTAAATATATTGTTTTAGGCGCTGGACTTACAGGGCTTACTTTTGCTAAAAAAGTTGCTTCATTAGAAAATAAAGTTTTATTAATTGATAAAAATCTTCCGGGGATTAAATCATCATTAAATATTAAAATGTTTTCTCAAATGGCTATTGAAGCCGAAGCCTTTAAAGTTGATCCTGATACTTTTTTTAATTCTTTCTCTTTTAGAATTAATTCTCTTAATAAAAAATTAAATGAAGAAAATACAATTAATAAATTAGAAGAACAAGGAATTGTTTTTAGACAAGGTGAAGCAGAAATAGAAGATGAAAATACTTTAATTATTAATGGAGAAAAAATAATTTTTAAATATTTAATCTTTGCAACTGGATCTCATTTTGATTCTTCTTCTGTTGAACCGGGCTTTGAAAGTTTTTTTATAACATCTGATGATATAAATAAAATTTCTAAAAAATATGAAAGTATTGCAATTTATGGAACAAATGCAACAGCGCTTGAAATAGGTCAAGCATTTTCTAAATTAGGATCTAAAGTTCATTTAATTGATAAAAACGTTAATCCACTTAATGATTTAGATGATGAAATAGAAGCTGTTCTTAAAAAAGAATATTCAAATTCTAATATTGATTGATGTTTGGAAATGGTTCCAAAATCAATTTTAAGAACTGGCGATGATTCTATTAGAATAACCCTTATAAATAATGATGTTGAAAAAAATATTGAAGTTAATAAAGTTATTTTGACTGAAAATATTGTTCCAACAACAGAAATAAATTCAAAAGTAAACTTAATTAAAAATTCTAAAAATGCTTTCATAATTGATTCCACTTTTAAAATGAAAGGAAATACAAACTTCTTTGCTATAGGTGGAACTAATGGTATTCAAGAATTTGCCAATCAAGGTTTTTACCAGGCTACTTTATTAGCTAATTATTTTCTAAAAAAAGATAAAAGAAAATTTGATCTTTTTGATTTTTGTTGATCATTAAATACTTCTCCTGCAATTTCATTTTTTGGAATGAGCAAAAGACAAATTGAAGAAAATAAAATAAATTACAATGAATTTATTTTTGAATTTAAAGGAGATTATAAATCTTCATTTAAAAATGATGTTGGAAGAATAAAAGTTTTTACAAATTCAAAACATGAATTATTAGGAGCTATTTTAATTGGTAATGATTTAAGTGATTTCATTTTATTATTTACTCTTATGAAAGAAAATAAAATTAAATTTTATCAAATGGAAGATTTTAATTTACCGTTTTTTACCAAATCAGAAGCCTTAAGATCAGCAGCCTTAGCTTACAAGCAAGATATTTTAATTGATAAAAAAAACATTTAAATATTAAAAAATATATTATTATTATAGGTATATATTAATATTAGAAAATATAAAATTAGGAAAAAATGAAATCAAGTGAAAATAAAAAGTATTTTTGTCAAGAATGTAATAAAGAAATTTCAGAAATTGAAAAATATGATGGATATGTAACTGGTACTTTTTGTTCGAGATATTGTTTGGAAACTTGATCACTAAAAGCCGATACATGTAAATGTGAAGATAATTAATATAAAGGAGAAAATTATGCAAGATAAAAAAGCAACAACAAACATATATTATGTAACACCAAGAAAAGATAAAACTGGTAAAAAAATTGGTTGAGAAGTTAAAAAAGGTAATGCAGCAAAAGTTACAAAAGTTTTAGCAAGCAAACAAGAAGCAATTGATTATGTAAAACCATTAGCTGAAAATAGCGGATGTACTATAATGATTAGAAAAATCGATGGTTCACATGACAAAACAATAAAAACTTCTTAATTTTTAAAGGAATTAAGTATATAAAAAAAGAAAAAAGTTAAATTTTTTATTTAACAAATTTTTAAGATGGGATTGAAATGGTAGAAATAAGAAATTTATCAAAAATTTTTATTGATAAGAAATTATTTAATGATGTTAATTTAAAGTTTCTAGAAGGAAATACTTATGGTATTATAGGAGCTAATGGAGCAGGTAAATCTACCTTTCTTAAAATTTTATCTAAAGAAATAGAACCAACTTCTGGTGAAATAATAATTGAAAAAGGAAAAAGAATTTCTGTTTTAGAACAAGATCATAATAAATATAATGATATTGAAGTTACTGAATTAGTTATTATGGGGAATATTGATCTTTTTCATATTCAAGAAGAAAAAAATAAAATTTATGAAAATGAAAATGCTACTGAAAAAGATTATGAAAGAGCAGCTGAATTAGAAGAATTATATGGTCAAAAGGGTGGATGAAGTGCAGAAAATGATGCCCAAATTTTATTAGATGCTCTTGGAATATCAAAAGAAAAATTTAACTATCAAATAAAAGATTTAAAATCATCGGAAAAAATTAAAGTTTTATTAGCAAAAGCACTTTTTGGGAATCCTGATATATTAATAATGGATGAGCCAACAAACCACTTAGATATTAAAGCAATAAATTGATTATCAAATTTCATAATTGAATATCCTAACGTAGTAGTAGTAGTTTCTCATGATTCAGAGTTTTTAGATGAAGTTTGTACAAATATAGTTGATATAGATTTTGGTCAAGCTAAAATGTTTTCAGGGAATTATAGTTTTTGAAAAGAATCATCAGAATTAATGCTTGAAATGCAAAAACAATCAAATCTTAAAAAATCAGAACAAATTGCTAAACTTCAATCATTTGTTGATAAATTTTCTGCAAATGCCTCAAAATCAAAACAAGCAACATCAAGAAAAAAAGCTTTAGAAAAAATAACTCTTGAAGAAATAGTGCCTTCATCAAGAAAATATCCTTTTATTCGTTTTGAAATTGATAAAAAAGTAGGTAAACAAATTCTTGAAGTGGAAAACCTTGGTTTTAAAGATAAAAACGGAGTTGTTCTTTTTGATGGAATTTCATTTTCATTAAAAGAAAAAGATAAAATGGTTATTTTAGGTGATGACGATATTTCAAAAACAAAATTTTTAGAAATTCTTTGTGGAATAGAAACAAATTATACTGGAACATTTAAATGAGGTTCTACAATAAAATTTGGTTATTTTCCTTCAAATAATTCGCCTTTTTTTAACGAAGGTATTTCAATGATAGAATGATTAAGAAAATGACCAATATTAAATGAAAAAGAAGAACATAAAGATGTTTCTGATCAGAGAATGAGATCATTTTTAGGAAGAATGCTTTTTAGTGGGGATAGTGTATTTAAAGATGTAATAAATTGTTCTGGAGGAGAAAAGTCTAGATTAATGTTTTCTAGATTAATGTTATTAGAAAATAATTTCCTTCTTTTTGACCAACCATTAGATCATCTTGATTCAGAATCAATTGATTCTGTAATTGAGGCTATAAGATTATATGAATCACCTTGTATTTTTACAACTTATAATAAAGCCTTAATTAAAGAAGCAACAATTATTCTTGAAATAAAAAATGATTCTTCATTCTTATTTAAAGGAACACTTGAAGATTATGAGAAAAAAATGGGTTATTAATGTATCAAAAACTTGTTAGTGGAAATATTGAAATAATAACTGGGCCAATGTTCTCAGGAAAATCAGCTGAATTAATAAGAAGAATAACAATTTTATCCTATGCTGAATTAAAAACACTTGTTATTAAACATAGCTATGATGACCGTTTTTCTGCAAATGAAATAACATCAAGAAATGGAGATAAAATTTCTTCTTTTTTAGCTTCTTCAACAAACGATATAAGAAAATTATTTAATAGTGATTATAAATTTTTAGTAATCGATGAAGCTCAATTTTTTGATGATGACCTTTATGATTTTATTGTTGAAATTTCAAATAAAGGAACAAACGTAATAATTTCTGGTCTTGATCAAGACTTTCAAAGAAAACCATTTCCCTTAATGGCAAATTTAATGTCCATTGCAGATGTTATTTTAAAACTAAAAGCTGTTTGTCTTATTTGTAAATCATCAGCGGGTTCTTCTTTTAGAAAAAATAAAAGTAGAAATCTTTGAGAAGTTGGTGATACTCAAGAATATGAAGCTCGTTGTAAATTTTGTCATCAAAAAGGTGAAGAAAAAAAGAAAATTAAAACTTCATAAATAATAATAAAAAGTTTTAAACATTTTTCTTATTTATAAACATTTTTTTAATTTTTTAAATATATATATTTATATATATATTTATTTTTTTTATTTTTCTTTTTTTACATTTCTTTAATGTTATCAATAAATAACATAGGAGAATAAATGAAAACACAAACAATAACATACAAATCAAAGGATAAATTTTCTTGTTCAATAAAGCAGAAAATATTAAAAGATCTTTGTAAATTATATTTAAATAATTATAGTAATTTTGATGAAGCTCTTGAAAGGCTTACAAACATAATTAATGATTTCGAATTATTGTCAATTGAAAAATTTAATGATAAATACCATGATTTAACTAAATTTGAAAAAACTATTTTACAACTTGATTCAAAATCAATTTCTTTAATCATTCATGATTTCGTTTTTAAAGACGATATAGGATGATCAGACGCTTTATGATCAAGGTCAATCTATTACTCTAATAGAAAAAAAGCTATAAATGATTTTTTTGAAAAATATGAGGTTTAAATGTATATACAAAATCCAAATATAAATAACAATACATTCCCCCAAATAGTTCAAAAAAGTTTTGCACAAGGGATTAGTATTGATGACAAAATAATAAGTGAAAAAACAGATATTAATATTACAGAAATTAAATTTAGAAATATTACTTCTAAAATAAAACTTGAAAAAATGAAAACAGATTCTGGGAAATTTATTTATGTCATTAATTTTGAATATGGTCTTACCAATAAAAGAGACTTTTTCAATTTCTTTTTAAAGGTTAGAACTAAGCAAGAAGGAAAGAGTAAATGGACAGAGGAACATATTAATTTAAAGGACAATGGTTCTACTAGAATAATTCCCTATTTTGAAGCAAATACAAATGGAGAAATAGAAATAGAACTTTGAGCTCATTTATTTAGTTTTTGAGATTGAGGTCAAAGATTAAATATTAAATGTTTAAATACTACATTTAAAATAGAAGATAAAAAAAATGAATATGAAAAAATTATATTAAATCCTCACGATGAAGTCAAACTAAAAAAGACAAAAGATGTAAATGTAATAATTTCAGTTAATGGTAAACAATCATTTAAAACCGAAGAAGAAATAATTATTTCTATTGATAAAAATTTTACTAATAAAAATATTAATAAAAAAGTATTTCAAACTAATAAATATCTTAAAAATAATGGAATATATTTAAAAAAAGCCGCAATATTAAATTGAGGTGGTGGAAGTAATAAAGAATTATTATTAGATAAAAATGATTTAAATATTAATTCTTATACATACATTGAAAACGATAGCAATAAAGTTTTAGAAGGAGTTGGTCCATATTCCATGAAAGGATTATTTGTTTCACCAAAATTTAGTGGTTTTCTATTTCCAGAATTATTACTTGAATTTGAAGATGTAAAAACAAAATTAATTATTCAAGGAACTATTGAAATTAAAAAGAAATTATTAGATGTTAATAATGGACTAGTAAAATTTGAAAGCAATGAAAGTGATGTAAATCTTGAAAAACAAGATTTAAATGGTTTTAAATTTTTTAATCCAAGTCTAATAAGTCAAATAATTAGACAAAATAATCTAACTTTAAATAAATTGAATGAGTGAGCGATAAAAGATGAAGAAGCAATATAAAATTTTTTTATATATTGGATTTCCTACATTATTATTAGCAGGAGCGGGAGTGGCAAGTTGATACTTTTTTTTCAATAAAAAAGAAATAAAAGAAGACAATAATAAAGAAAATAACAATAAAGAAGATGATAAAGAAAATGATAAAAATGAAGTGACTAATCCAAATGATAAAATTCCAGAAGAAGATATTGATATAAAAAAAATATTTCCATCGATTGCCCCTAATTATTATTATGATCTTTTGGAATATAAAGAAAATGATATAAATATTTCAGAAACTATCGTTGTAAAAATAATAAAAGATGTTATTTCGAGAATAGGAATAAACTTTGATAAAGTAGGTTATAAAATAATAGAAAATAAAAAACATCGCAAAGAAATAAAATTTATTGTTCTAAAAAAAGAAAAAACTTATACAAAAACTTATACATTTTTTATAAATGTTTTATAATAAGATTTATGGACATAAAAAAAACAATATTTGACATAATTTTTAAAAAGACTGGTATTAAAGTTAATTTAGATTTTACATTAGAAGATGTAAATCTTGATTCATTAGATTTAATAGAATTAGTTTTGGAAATTGAAAAAACTTTTTCAATAAAAATTGAAGATGAAAAGCTTAATGCTCTTGTTTCAATAAATGATTTAGTAAATGTTGTTGCAGAAAAAGTTAAAAATTAACTTTTTTTATAAGGGTGTAGTTCAATGGTAGAACAGCGGGCTTCAACCCCGCATGTTGTGGGTTCGAGTCCTGTCACCCTTGCCATTTTTTTTTGCCTTTTTTTAATAAATATGAAATAAAGAATATAATTTAAAAATGTGAAAATTTATAAAATCATCATCATCAATTAAAAATTGATACGAACATGAAAAAAAAGAACTTTGTTTTTTTGGAAGATCAAATGTAGGGAAATCTTCTCTTATTAATGCTCTTGTTAATAATAAAAAAATGGCAAAAGTTTCAAATACTCCAGGTAGAACTCAATTAATTAATTATTTTGAATCTGATGAAGATAAAGTTATTGTAGATTTACCAGGTTATGGATATGCGAAAATGCCGTTATCAAAAAAAGCAGAAATGATTAAAATGATCGACGAGTATTTTATTAATTCAACAAAAATAAAAATGATTTTTTTACTTTTTGATATTAAAGTAGGATTTCAAAAAGAAGATATTGAAATCTATAATTATTTAAAATCTTTAAATCTACCAATAACATTTATTGGAACTAAACTAGATAAAGTAAAACAATCAGAACTTTATAGATCAACTAAAAATGAAATTTTATTAAATGAAAAATATTTTTTAGTATCCTCACAAAATAAAAAAAATATTAATAAATTAGAAGAATATATAAAAAGTTTATAATTCTATTTTTTAATTTTTAAAGGTTTATATAATTCTACAACGTTTGGAAGATATTCATGTTTGTCTTTATCTTCGGGATGTAAATAAATATTTTCTTCAAATTTTGTTCCTCATCCGCTTTGATATCTAGCTTCTACAAGAGCTAAAATAGGTTTAGTATTAATTCTTGGAAAAACCATTTTAATTCTTTTAGGTTCGAATTTATTAAGGCGCATTTCAAAAAGTAAATCAACTAATCTTTCTGGAGGAATAACGACAGAAAGATACCCTTTTTGATTAATTATTTTTGATGAACCTAAAACAATTTGTTTAATGTTTATTTTTATTTCATGAGTGGCAATAAGTTTTTCTTCGCTTATCTTTTCTTTAATTTTATTTTCTTTTCTATAAAAAGGAGGATTAACGATTATTAAATCATATTTTCTTTTATTTTCTTTACAATGTTTAACTCAATATTCATTAAAATCAGCTTCAATAATATTTATTGATTTAGATTTTTTATTAAGCTCAATATTTTTTTTAGCTATTTCTACTGCTCTTTTTTGAATTTCGATTGCATCAATTTTAGCTAAATCATTTCTTTCTGATAAAAAAATAGATAAAGCTCCATTATTAGTTCCAATTTCTAAAATATTTTTCACCTTAGAATTTATCGTTGTAAAATTTGCTAGTAAAATAGTATCTACTGAATAATTAAACATATCTTTATCTTGATAAACATATAAATTAGAATCATAACCTAAAGAATTTTTAATTATTTTTTCATCAACCATTAATTGTTATATTCCTTATCAAAAACATCAGCACTTTGACTATCTAAAATAATTTTATAAGAAACATTTTTTTTATCATTTTTAATAAATGTTGATACTTTATTTATTGTATAAATATTTAAAATAGATTTTAATTTATTTAAATGTTTTTCGACACTTTCATTAAGATCTAAAGAAAAAGTTATTTCTCTTTCTTTTAATTGGCTAGAATCATAAAACTTAAATTCATTTTTTGAATTATTATAATTATTTATAATTACTTCCCCAAATATAATATCTGTATTTATATAATTTGGGTGAAATTTACCTACTCATCCAACTAATTTATTTTTGTAATAAAGTCCGGCATTATAATTTGGATGCAATAAATTATTGTTTATTTTTTTTATGTCAAATTCAAAATTAAATAAAGTAAAAATATCATTTATTATTTCACTATAAGTTTTTATATCTGAACCAATACAAATTGCTCTTTGTTCATTAATCATTCCTTCATCAAAAAAATTAATTTTATCCATTTTTCTTTTTTTGTTTTCTTGATAAATTTTATTTAAAGAAATAGCTAAAGAGTTTCTAATAGTTGAATGTTCTTTTGAAGTATATGTTAATAAATCAATATTATCTGAAAAGTTTAAAGGATTAAATTCTGCTTCCTTTTCAGCAACTAATGTATATGTTAAAAATTTTATATAACCTTTTGATATTAATGTTTCATTAAATTCTCTTTTATAAGTTACATTTAAAAAACTATTTTTTGGTTTACATGGAATAATTTTATTTATTCCATAAAATCTTAGTATTTCTTCAACTATATCTTGCATAGTAAAAACATCATGACGATATAAAGGAACTTCTATATTATTTTTTAAAAATTTAAATTCTAAAATTTTTAATGAATCTAATGTTTTGAAATAATTTTTTTTACTTGTTATATCTTCTCCAATATAATCAATTAAATAATTTTTTTCAAATTTTATTTTTGTATTTTTTGTTTCTAAATTATTTATTAATTCAGAATAATTTTTAAAATATAATGATATATATTTTTTAGCAAGCAATATAGAACCAAATGAAACTGATTTAGAACAAGTGATCGAATTTAAATTAGTAATTTTAAATCCTTTTGAATTATCTCTTACTAATTTTGGATCAATTTGAGAAAATTCTAAAAATACATTTTTATCATTTTCCGTTGCTCTAAATTCATCATTTTCTTTAACTCCCAATATTCCAATATTTTTATTTTTTGAACAAAGGAAACTTTCGTTAAAATCATCTTTTTTTGATATTGAAATTTTAATTACATTTGATAATAATTCATTTTTGAAAGCTCTTATTGAAACACCAGAATAAAGATAAATCAGATTTAAAATATTTTCTAATTCATCTCCTATTTTAATTCTATTTTTAACAAGGAAAAGTTTTTCAAAAATAGAAGTTTTATATTCATTATCTTTGATATCTACTCCATTTAAAAAACAATTATTAGAATTAACAATTTTTTTATCAGAAGTAAAATTTGCCTTTTTAGAAATTACTTTATTTGGAACAATATTAAAATAAGCAGCTAATTCTTGTGAAAAAATTTTATATGAAATAGCATCCGATCTATTTGAAAGAATTGAAACATCAATTAAATTATCTGTTAATTCTAAATATTCAATTGGATCAGTGCTTAATCTAATACTATTATCAAAATCTTGAAAAATACCCTCTTTTCATTTTTCAGGTAAATATTCTTTAGGGAATCCCAGTTCATCTAAGCTAGCTAACATTCCTTCTGAAATAATTCCCTTTAATTCCTTTTCTTTAAATGTAATATCGCCTTTTCTACTTCCAGGAACAAAAGCTATTATTTTTTTTCCAGCAACTACATTTTTTGCAGTTGTTTGAATAATTCTTGTTTTATCCTCAAAAAGCACTTCACAAACAGTTAAATTATCTGCATTAGGATTTTTATATGTTCTTTGAACTAATCCGAATTTAATTCCGTGTATTTCATTAGAATGTTTTAAAACTTCTTCAACTTCAAAACCAATTGAATTAATAGCATTGATAATATCGTCTAATTTTATTTTTTTTGGAATGTTTCCAAGTTCTCTTAATTTTAATTCTGAAAATAACATTATTCAAATCTCCTAATTTTAAATTGTTTTAAAAATCTTAAATCATTTTTATAAAATTCTCTTATATCAGAAATAGAATATTTAATCATTGCAATTCTTTCCATTCCAATTCCTGCCGCAAAACCTCTAAATCCTTTTGAAAAATTAGCAAAATTTATAATTTTTTCATTAAGCATTCCAGCACCTAAAACTTCCACTCATCTATTTTTAAAATAAATATCTACTTCAACTGATGGTTCAGTAAAAGGGAAAAAAGAAGGTCTAAATCTTATTTTTACATCTTCTTCTAGAACAAATGAAAGTAATGATTTAAGAGTTCACATTAAATTTGAACAACTAACTTCTCCAACAGATACTAAATCTATTTGAGTGAATTGGTGTGAGTGGGTTTGATCATCTTCATCATTTCTATAAACTTTTCCAACAGCAAAAGCGGAGAAAACTTTATTACTATATTTTTCTAATAAACGAGCAGTAATTCCTGTATTGTGAGTTCTTAAAAGTTTGTTTTTAGAAATATATAATGTATCTTGCATATCCCGAGAAGGATGATTTTTAGGAATATTTAGTTTTTGAAAGTTATAAACATCAGTTTCTGTTTCTGGAAATGTTTCTTCAAAATATCCATTATGCATAAATCATTGTCTAAATCTTGAAATTATTTCTTCAATTGGGTGAATATAATCAAAATTTAAATCAAAATCAAAAATATCATTATTATCATTTTTAATTTTTTCATCAAATTCTTTTTGATTTATTTCTTCTAATTTTTTATTTAACAATTGATTTATTTCTTCTTTTAAAACTTTTATTTCAGAACCAATTTGTTTTTTCTCTTCAGGACCACAATTTTTAAGTTTTTCAACAAGAAGAGAAATAGGTCCTTCTGAACCATTAAGTTTAGATTTAACTATTTTAAATTCTTCAAAATTATTAATTTCAGATATTAGTTTTTGATAATTCACTTTTTTTCCTTTTTTGTTTAGTTTATATAAATAATATTTTAAAAATATTAAATAACTACTAAAAAATATATATTTTTTTATTTTCTAGTCTAATTTATATATTTTTTACATATATAGATGTAATAAATAAAAAGGAATATAAATGAAAAAAAGAATAATTTTTCTCTCATCACTTTTAATTTTATCAGCCGTTTCTTTTTTGGGCTATTATATTTTTACAACTTCTAAAATTGAAAATAAGCAAGAAGAAAATATTAAAAAAGAACTAATTGCAGAAATAGATGGTGCTGTTGAAAAACCAGGAAATTATTTTTTTATAAAAAATCAAATCTTAAGAACAATTTTAGCAAAAGCAGTAATTAGACAAGAAGCAGATTTAACAAAAATTTTATTAAATGAAAAAAAGGATAGAAACTTTTCTATTTATATTCCTTTTATTGGCGGAGAACAAAATAAATTACTTTGAAAAGATATAAAAAGCATTCACCAATTAATCAATATTGGAATCTCTAAAAACATTGCTAAAAAACTAATGGATTTAAAAGAGAAAAAGGAGAATGTTGAATGAAGCGATATTGAGAATATTTCAGGCATTGGCAGCAAAACCTTATCCAAGTTAAAAAACATTATTGAATTAGCTTAAATATTTTTTCAATTATTATGATAATTATTTTTTCAGTAATTGTATATTTAAGTAAAAATTATTATTTAATTATTCCCTTAATATTGTTTATATTACTGCAGATATTTTTATGTGCTAAATTTCTTATAATATCAATTACATTTTTTTTATTTATTTTTTGTTTTGATGTATACCAAAATAATAAAACAATAAACAATATTCAAGGAAATTATCAAATAGTAAATATTTATAATAATTCAGTCATTATAAAAGAAAAGGGACAAAAAATTCTTTTAACTTCTTCTAATAAAGATCAAGATATTAATGTTGGAAATATAATAAATATTGAAGAAAAAATAGAAGTTGAAAAAATAACTACATCATCAAAATCATTTGATAAATTTTGGCTTTCTAAAAATATAAAATATAAAACAACTAAAAAGCCTATTATTAAAATAATTAGTTCAAAAACAAATTTTTTAGAAAAAACAAAATCTTATTTTATAAGAGGGCCGAATTTTTATAAAAAATATATTCCCTTAATTTTATTTGGAATAAAAAATGAAAGTACAAAAGAAATATATGAAAAAACAAAATCTCTTGGAATAGTGCATTTAATTGTAATATCTGGATTTCATATTAATTTATTATTTTTATCTTTAACATTTTTATTATCTAAAATAATAAAAAAAAGACAAAAAGAAATTTATTTTATAGCTTTAATTTTCATTTTAATATATTTATTTTTTTTAGGATTTCCTATTTCGGCCTTAAGAGCATTTTTATTTTCTTTAGGACTTTTTATTAATAAATTTTTTTTAAAAAATAAAATAAATAATTTAGCAATTTTATCTATTGTTCTTTTGATAGTCGTTCTTCTGAATATTTATATAATTTTTGATTATGGTTTTATTTTTAGTTTCATTTTAAGTTATACAATTATTTTTTGCCTAGAATTTAAAAATAAAATAATAATAATTCCTATTATTACTTTTGTAATTTCATCATTATTAATAATATTTTTAAATGAAAAATTTAACTATCTATCTTGGTTATATACATTAATCTTTAGTCCAATAATTTCTGTTTCTTATTTAGTATCATTAATATTTTTTCCATTCAAAAAATTTTTAAATTTTTACTTTATAGGAATTGATCAAATACTTAACTTTTTTGTAAATTTTAGAACAATTTTAGATATAAAAATTGATGCTTGGCTTATTTATTCTTCCTTAATATTAATTCTTTCTAATTTATTTTTAATAAACTTTTTAAAAACAAAACCCAAAAAATATTTTTAATTTTTTAAAAATATGGTATAAATAATATTGCAATGTAATGTTGCAGAAAGAAGAACAAAAGTTTCTCACCTGATTATTTTTATTTTAGGTAAAAAGCTACAACTAACTCTTTTTTCATATAAAAAGAAATTTTAAAGAAGGTTAATATATTAATTCAAAATAGACCTAAGGGAATAAAAAAAGAACATTTTATTAATAGTGATATCCCTTTTAATAAAATGTATGTAATTGATGAAAACAAGGAACAATTAGGAGTTTTAGATAAAACTAAAGCTTTAGAATTAGCTAGTGACAAAAATTTAGACTTAGTTATTATTTCTGTAAATCCTAAACCAATAGCTAGAATTATGGATTATGGTAAATTTAAATATAATAGAAATAAAAAACAAAAAGAAGAAAAAAGTAAACAAACAAGAGTTGAAAATCACGAAGTAAGATTAACACCTCTTATTGGAATAAATGATCTAAAAATAAAAGCAAGAAAAGCAAGAGAATTTATTTTAAAAGGTGATGTTGTTAAAGTAGCGATAAGATTTAAAGGTAGAGAGATTCAAAAGAAAAATTTAGGTCTTGAAACATTAGAGAATTTTAGAATGGAATTAGATGATATTGCTGTTGTAAGTGGCGATATAAATGATAAATTAGGAAAAATAATTTATATGACTTTGACACAAGATAAGAAAAAAATGGAAAAATATCTTAATAATCTAAAAAAACAAGATACAACTATAAATGTAAAAGAAAAACAGGAGGAGATAAATAATGCCAAAAATGAAGACTAAAAGTGCTTTAACTAAAAGAATAAAAGTTACAGGTACTGGAAAAGTTAAAAGAGGAAATGCATATCGTTCTCATTTAGCACAAAATAAAACTACAAAACAAAAAAGACAATCTAGAAAATCTTCTCTTATGGATAAAAGTGATATGAAAAGATTAAAAGGATTATATTAATTAATTTTTTAAAAATTAATTAAGAATAAAATTAATAAGGAGACAAAATGAGAGTAAAAGGTGGAATAGTAACTCGTCAGAGAAGAAAAAAATGAATAAAACTAGCTAAAGGTTATTTCGGTCATAAATCAATTGGTTTCAAAGTAGCAAAACAGCAAGTTATTAAAGGATGAGTTTACGCTTTTAGAGATAGAAAACAAGTTAAAAGAAATTTTAGAAAACTTTGAATAGCAAGAATTAATGCAGCGTTAAAACAATATGACTTTTCTTATTCAAGATTTATTAATGGTCTTAAAAAAGCAAATATTTTAATAAATAGAAAAATGCTTTCTGAATTAGCAATTCACCAACCAGAAACATTTAAAAAAATTGTAGAAGAAGCCAAAAAAAGCACTTTAATCTAAATTTTAATAAATTTATAAATTAAATAATAATGATATAATTAAAGGAAATGTATAAAAAAATATTTTCTTTTTTATTTTTATTGCCAATATCTTTTTTAGGAACTATTTCTTGTTCTTCTATTTCAATTCCTGTTATACCAGAGCCAGAAGAGATAATTAAAATAGAATTTCCTAAATTTTCAGAAAATTTACCATATTCATTAACAGCAAATAAATTTAAAGAACAAATAGATAATGAAATAAATTTAAATAAAAAACTTATTTTATTATTTGGGCCAAATACAACATTAAATGAAACAAATGTTAAAAGTTTAACAATAACTGTAATAGTGCATAAAATAGAAGCAACTATTTTATTAAATGAAAATTATTTATTTCCTAATGAGGAAATCGAACATAAAATTCTTTCTCCTAAAGATTTTTCAATAAATAATTCTTTTGAAACTAATAATGGATTAATAATTAATGATGAAAAATACATTAATATTGCAAATGCATTAAACTTAAAATTAGATGAGGATTTAGTTTCATTAACTGATCAAATTTTATTGGATAAAATTAAAGCAAGTGGAGTAGCTTCACAAGTACAATCTATATCTATTGTTTCAGGAAATACTAAGTTTCAAAATGCCTTTTTAGAATTAAAAATTAATAATGATTCTAAAAATTTATTAATAACTGGGTTTACAACACTACAAGTTCCCAGTTTTTTATTATCAACTCAACAACAAGTTATATTAACTTTTGTTATAAATACAAATGAATACTTTAAAAATTTAGTAAATCAAAATAAAATCGCAACTCAATTAGATACTAATTTATTATTTACTATAGCAGAAAGATTAGAAATAGGGGAAGTAGGTTTTCATAATGTATTTGATAAAAATGCTCTTTTAAAATATAAAAACTTAATAACTGTTAAAGATGTAAAAGTAATTCAAGATCCAACGACAGAAGATCCTAATAATTGAGGAGGAGATTTAGAATTATCTCTTGAAATTTCATTTAGTGAATATCAATATATTAATAATGCTTGAAAAGCTCATGAAACTGTTACTAAAACAATTAGAAAAAGACAATCTTCTACAGTTAAATTTTTCCTACCTAAAAAAGTAGAAGGACATCAATATTTACTTAATAATTTAAAAGTAATACCAAACATTGACAAAAAACAATTTAGTTCATTTGTTTTTGCAACAGCCAAATGAAATGGAATTAAGACTTTGAATTTTTTAAATTTTGACCAAACTATTTTAGATACTTATTTCTCGACAGAAAAAGCAAATATTGATATTTTAAATGTTGATGAAGTAACTGATTCTGCATATAATAACAGTATTATTTTTGATGATGAAACAGGAACACTTAAAATAGATGCTTTTCTATATGATAAACAAACTGATTCAATTTTAATGGACCTTACTCCAAAAGAATATGTAATAGAAGGCTTTACTAAAATTTATGATTATATTAATGCAAGTACTAATGATACAAATCAAAATAAAGTAGTGGCAGGAGATGCGGATAAAGTAAATATTATTAAGAGATTAAAAACATACGGTATAAATTTTAATGCAATGCAACCAAATGAATCAATAACTAAAGAAGAAATTTTAAATAATACAAATTATTTATTTTTTAATACAAGATCTTTTTTATTATTTAGACATATAGAAAATACTGGACAAGGTGAATGAGCAATAAGTGCAACAAATAAATTTTTCTTTTCTATTTTAGGTAATACATTTTCTTCTAACCAACAAGCTAGTTCTGTTATAAACCATAGAACTTCTGTTTTTAAAACTACTACTTCTAATGGATTCTATGTAAGAAATCTTTCTTTAAATAAAAAAGAAAATCAAAACGAAACCCAAGCAACTTTTAGAGTTACAAGAACAAACGATAATAAAATTATTGTAAGACAAGAATTTCAATATAATATTCAACAAACTCCTTCATATAGTGCTATTATTTCACCAGTAATTTTAGAAGTAACTTTTAATCTTAATGAATTAATTTAAAAAAAAAAAAAAATACTAAATAAATAGTGTTTTTTTACTAAATTTAAAATTATTTAATATTTTTTACTTTTGTAAAATCATAACTAGGAGCACTAGTTGTTTGGTTTTTGAAGAAGAAGTTAGGTGTATAAAATAAATCAGCACCACCCATAGCCATAATGTTTTGATTTGTAAAACTATCATGAGCATAATCTCCTCAGAAAATACCAACAGGTCTTACCACTCCTTTATGGAGAATAGTTACTAATGAACCACTTCCCCCATGTCCTATTGGAAAATTAGGAAACATTAAACTATTTGACATACTATATCATTCTTCCCCGCCAAGACGAACAGCATCATATTGACTTAAATTAGGATCAGTATATCATTTAGTTCCTGATTTAATAGGAAGAGTTGTTGTTTGTGGAGTTCAAAATTGATTTCTTGTATAACTTTTAATAGTTCAAAAACCACTTGGATATCCTCCAACATAAAATGTTAAATCTTGAACATTTTCAAAAATTTCTTTAAATTCTTGTTCAGTATCAACTCAATCATATGTTAGATTTTTAGTTTTATTTACATGATCTTCTATATTAATACTTTCACCGTAAAGATTTTTACCAACTGTTTTAACTCTTAAAACAGCAAAGTCAATCATACTTCTATTTTTACCATTAATATCGTAATTACTAGATGTATCAAGAGCTAAATCAACTAATTCAATTTCTCCTTGTGAAACATCAGCTGAATAAATAAAAGCACGGTCATTTATACTTAATTGTTTATCTCTTGCAAAATTTAATGTTATATCTTTGTGTCTCTGATCTTCTAATAAGTAAAATCCATGAACAGGTTTTTGTTTTGAATTAGGAAGTTTGGTTTTAGTAAGAATATTCCCAATTACGTGAATATTTGTTCCAAAATATGTTCATTCATTAGTTTTATCTCAATCAGGTTTAGGGTAATATCAAATTGTTCCTGATTCTTCATATTCTTCATTATCAACTCAAACTGGTGAACTTATTCGAGCTGTTGTATTTTTATAAAAATCAACAACTTTTTGTTCATCAGCACTTAATTTTGGAAATTCTGTTGGCTTTTGAGGAGTAGATGATAATCATTTAAAAGGATAATTAGATTTATCTATATTATCCCGATTTCTTTCAGGAGCAGCTTCACCTTCATTTTGTTGTCTTGGCATTCATTGAGGAACGGGATTAGCTCCTGTAGTAGGATTGGTTCCTCTTTCCGGTAAATTTCATCATGAATCTAATTCATTTACTTGTGTGAATTCTCCTAATGAATAACCACTATTTGCTCTTAAAGTTATAGCTGTTTTATAAGTATTAATACTTGCTGAAAAATTATTCATATTTGAAGCTGTAATATTAGTAAAATATTTATTTAAAATAGAAAGTTTTTTATTTGGATCATTAAAATCACTAATATCTTGTTTTGTAATAGTTTTTGTTTTAGGAACTAATCCAATATTTAAAAAAGTAGGAGTAGTTGCATAACTAGAAACTATATTAGAAGTTATTTCAGGTACATTCGGACCATCAGTTGTTTGTTTGATGAAAATATAACCTTTTTTAGCTTTTAAAGTTATTTTATCATTTGTAGATATGATATCTGCTGAATCAAACTCGGTATATCAATCTGATTCTGGTTTAAAAAACTTTAATAAAATATTTAATTTTTCTTTTGGTGAAATCTTAGGATTTGTAATATTTTTAAAATCATCTTTAAATACTTTTTCTGGATATTGAACAGGTTTAATTAAAATTAATTTAGAAATACCTTTTACTTCATTTGATATTAAGACTGTTTTATCATTTGGAAAAATATAACCATAAGATCTATATATATGAATAGTATCACGGAAATTTCCTAATAAAGGTTCAGTAATTCCTTTAATATTATCTATAGTAAGACCATCAAAAACTTTACTTAAAGCTTTCAATTTAATTTTATTATCTTTACTTTTCATATCTTCTGCATCTTGATCAGTAAAAATAATTTCTCCTACTTTTGCACTAGCATTTATAAGAACTTTTTGTGCTTTTGGAAAAACAACAGAATTTAATCTTTTAGAATTATCAGAAAAAACATATCCATTATTTGCTACTAAATAAATTTGTGTTAATTCAGGAATATAATCACTTTTTAAATTTTTAATATTATCAATAGTAATTCCATCAAAAACTTTTGATAATATTTTTAATTTATCTTCATCAGGTGTATAACCACTATATATTTCTCTTAAATCTGGTTCAGTTAATGCAGGTCCTTCAACTTTTGTTTTTGCAGTAATATTTAATTTTTGATCACCTATAGGAGGAGGAGGAGTTACTTCCTCAAAAACTGAAAAATTATTTGAAAATAATGTTGTAGATACATTATTAAAAATATATCCTTTAATTGCTGTTAATTTAATTTTTATAGTTGAATCGCTATTAGTTACTTTTTCAATATTAAATAAATTAATATTTTTATCAGTAATTCCACCAAATATTTTTTCTAAAGATTTTATTTTAGCAGTATTATCAGAACCTAAAATATTATCCATATCTATTTTTTCTATTTTATCTATTTTATCTTTAACTGTAATAGCAATATTAATATTGTCTTTTGATAATACAGTATATAAAACATTTAAACTAGAAGGTTTACCTTCAAAATAATAATCCTCAATCGCTTTAAGAATAATTTTATTTTCACTTTCATTTAAAGAATATAAAATTTTTGTTATATTTGTAGAATCTATTCCAGTAAATACTTTATTTAAAATGGTTTTTATTTCTTCTGTAATGTTTCCATTTTGCCCATTAGATTTTAAAATATTAAATTCATTTTGACTAAGTTCAATTGAATCAACTTTTTTCTTAATTTTTAATTCTTTTTCATTTTGCACTACATTTTCTGATGTACAACTTATTACAGTTAAAATAGTTCCTGTAGCTAAGATAAGTGCAGGGAAAAGTAATAAATTAATTTTATTTTTCTTGATAAAAACCTCCGATATATTTTTATATTTTTTTAAACTTATTTAAGATTTTTTTAATTTTGTAAAGTCATAACCAGGAGCCCCAGTTTTTCTATCTTTAAAGTAAAAGTTAGGTGTATAAAATAAGTCGGCTCCAGTAAGATCTACAAAATTCAATTCATTTAAATTCTTTTGAGCAAATGTTCCTCAAAGAATAGCTACTGGTCTTACCACTCCTTTATGAAGAATAGTTACTAATGAACCACTTCCTCCACCTCCAATTACTAAATTAGGAAGTAATATATTATTTGACATACTATATCATTCTTCGCCATCAAGTTTAACAGCGTTTCCTGCACTTAAACTAGCATCAGTATATCATTGAGTTCCACCCATAATAGGAAGAGTTGATGTTTGAGGAACTCAGTATTGATTTCTTGTATAACTTTTAATGGTTCAAAAACCACCTGGATATCCTCCAACATAAAAAGTTAAATCTTGAATATTTTCAAAAACTTCTTTAAATTCTGCCTCGGTATCAATTCAATCATATTTATTAATATCATTATTTTTATTTACATGTTGTTTAATATCAAAAGGTTTATTGAAAATGTCTTGCCCAACTGTTTTAACTCTAAAAACCGCAAAATCTAACATATTTCTATTTTTGCCATTAATATCATAATTGCTACTTCTATCAAGAGCAAGATCAACTAATTGCATTTCATTTGCAGCAATATCCATTGAATATACAAAACCACGATCATTTACACTTGCTTGTTTATCTCTTGAAAAATTTATTCTTGCATATCTATGTCTATCATCATCTTTTAAATAAAATCCATGAACTGGAGTTTGATTACTAGTGATAGGTGGATTTTTTGTAATTAAACTACGAATTACGTGAATATTTGTTGCAAAATATGTTCAAGTATCATCAGTTTCTGTTGCAGGTCTAGGATAATATCAAACTGTTCCTGATTCTTCATATTCACCATCAGGATCATCAGGATTAATAGCTGGCACAGTTATTCGAGCTGTTGTATTTTTATAAAAATCAACAATTTTTTGTTCGTCAGCATTTAAAGTTGGAAATTGTGTTGGATTTGTTGGAGAAGAAGATAATCATTTAAATGGATAATCATTTAACCTCTCTTTATTTTTAAGAGGACCAGCTTCGTATTCGTCTTGTTGTCTTGGCATTCATTGATGAACAGGATTAGGTCCAGTTGTTGAATTAATTTCTTTAGCTGGTAAATTTCATCATGAATCTAAACTATCAATTTGAGTATATTTTCCTAATGAATATCCATTATTTGCTTTAATAGATATAGCTGTTTTATATTGATTAATACTTGTTGAAATATTATTAATATTTGAAGCATCTATATTTTTAAAATATTTCTTTAAAACAGAAAGTTTTTTACTTGGATTATTAAAGTCAGTAATATCTTGCTTAGTAATTGATTTAGTATCAGGAACTAAATCGATACCAAGAAATTTAGGAGAAGGAGCAAAATTTGTAACGGGTCCAGAAGTTATTTCATAAACATTTTTACCATCATGTGTTTGAGGAATAAAAATATAACCTTGTTTAGTTTTTATAGTTATTTTATTTGTAGTTGTATTAATATTTTTAATTTCTATAAAATTAAATTGTCTATCATCTTCTAAAGAAGGTGTAAAAAATTTTGTTAAAATTTTTATTTTGTATTTATCAGGAATTTGAGGATCTTTTAAACTAGTAAAATCTTCTTTAAACACTCCTGATGGATATTCCACACTTTTAATTAAAACTTTTTTAGAAATTCCTTTTAATTTACCAGATTCTATTCTTGTTTTATTATTATCAAAAACATATCCAGAACCTGAAAATGCAATTACTGCATCGCCACCATTATTTACTGCCGGATCAACAACACCATTAATATTATCTAATGTAAGTCCATTAAAAATCTTGTTTAAAGTTCTTAATTTAATTACTTTATCTTGACTTTTCATGTCTTCGACATCTTGATCACTAAAATCAACTTCAGTAGATTTTGCTGTAATGCTTATAGTAACTTTTGGAGCTCTTGGGAAAGTAATAGAATCTAATTTATTAGTTCCATTAGCAAAAACATATCCTTGTTTTGTTGTTAAATTAACTTGAGTAAAACCTGTATAATCAAAAGTTTGTATATGTTTAATTGTTTCTTTATCAATTCCATCAAATAATTTATTTAAATATTTAATTTTATCTTCGATAGGAGTAGCTCCATGTCTAATGGCTCTTAATTCTGGCTCAGTCATCGGACCACCAACTACTGCTTTTTTAGCTGTAATATTTAATTTTACAGTAACAGTAGGAGGGGGATCTGGAGGAATTACTGGTGGAGGATCGGGAATAATAGGAGGAGGAACTACTTCTGGAGTAGAAATTGAAAATGGATTTGAAGTTATAGATTGTTCTGTATTATTAAAAATATATCCCGAATTAGCATTTAATTTTATAGCAGCAGTTTTATCGGTATTATCTATTCTTTCAGTATTTAATGAAAGAACATTTTTATCATCGATACCATTAAATAATTTACTTAAAGATGATACTTTTTTAGTATTATCTTTACCTAAAATATTTTCAATATCTTTGTTTTCAATTTTATCTTTAATTTCTTTAACTGAAACAGAAATATTTACTATTTCTTTTTGTATAGTATATTTAACATCCAAAGTAGTTAATTTTTCTTCACCAAAATAATAACCTTCAATTGGAGAAATTGATATTTTATTTTGATTTTCATCCAAATAAAAAAGAATCATTTTAATATTTGTAGAATCAATTCCATCAAACATTTTATCTAAAATTAATTTAACTTGTTCTGTAATAACATTATTTTTAGGTTTTAAAATATTTAATTCATTTTGATTAAGTTCAATTGAATCAACTTTTTTCTTAATATTTAATTGTTTTTCATCTTTAATTACATTTTGAGATGTACAACTTACAACTGTTAAAACAGCTCCTGTAGTTAAAGCGATAGAAGAAAATAGTAAAAAATTCATTTTATTTTTTAGTTTTTTCATAAAAACCTCCAAATATGTTTTTCATAAACATACATAATAATTATAATAAAAACGACAAAAAAATAATATAAAAATATTTTATATTATAAAAACAATCAATACATAAGTAAAAATTATTAATCATAGTATAACATTTTTTTTAAATTATTTTCAAAAAATTTTTATTTTTTTAAAATAGTTAAATTAAATTTGAAAAAACCTAATTTTTTAAAGCTTTATTAAATGTATTTATAAATATTTATTTTTTAATTTTATTAATTAAATAAAATAAAAATTAAATAAGATTTATAAAAATATTATTGATATTAATTACAATAAAATATAAGTTTTTTAATAGATTCTATTTCTATTAAATTTAGTTTATAAATAATAATTGATATAATTTATATGATATTATGAAAAAAAAATTATTAACATTAAGCATATCATCCTTAGTTATATTTTCTCCATTTTCTCTTATTTCTTGTCAAGGAATTAATGAAGAAACAAGAATTTCTCTTCCTATATTAAAAAATGATTTGCCATATACTACTTTAACATCACAAGAATATTTAGACAAACTGGAAAATATGTCTCTTACAAATAAACTATTAAATCTTTTTGATTCAAATTCACAATTAAATGAAAATAATACTCAAGATTTAACTATTGTTTTAGAAGGGAATAAGCTATCAATAAACATTATTTTAAAAAGTGAATATATTTTTAACAATAATGAAAGAACTTTTAAAATTAAAACTAATGATTTTAAAGATTCATCATTACCTGGAGCGATAACAATTAAAATTCCTGAATTATTAATAAACCTTCCTTATGCTACTATGACTATTTCTCAATTTCATGATCAATTAGAAAAAGAAACTTTAGAACAAAAAATAATAACTCTTTTTGGTTCAACAGCCGAAATTAATGGAAAAGTTTTTTCAATTAATAGTGCTATAAATCAAATAAATAAAACAAGACTTAATATTGGTATTACATTAAAAAAAGAATACATTTTTGATAACGGTAATAATTTCCACTCTTTAGAAACTAAGGATTTTTTAGATAAACCAATTATTACTCCTCCACCTAATTTAATAGTGATTAATGATCCTCAATTATTAACTATACTTCCTTATAAATCTAAAACTGTAAATGAACTTTATAATGAATTAAATAATTTAGCTATTGAAGGAAAAATTAAAAGATTATTTAATTTAAATAATGAATTAACATTAAATAATGTAAATGATATTTTATTGCAAATAGAAAATCGAAAACTGAAAATAACTATTATATTAAAAGATAATTTTTTATTTAAAAGCAATAATAATAAACAATTGGTTATTTTAACAAATGATTTTTTAATAAAAAAAATTAAGTATCCTTCATTAGCGACAAATTTTCCGTATACAACAATGAATTCCTTTCAATTTCAATCTTTTGTAACTCAAAAATCAACAGTAGAACAAATTGAATATCTTTTTGGAGGAACTACTGATCTTCAAGGAGATCAAATTCTTGGTTCAATTGGTCTTTTGCCAATGAATAACAATCTTACAATAATGGTAAGTTTAGAATTAAAAGAAGGTTTTGTATTTGATGTAATTGGAAACCCTAGTGAAGTAAATTTAGAAACTATGGAATTTTTACCAATAGTTAATGATATTCCTATTAACAATAATTTATTTATAAATAATGCTAATTTTAAAGATATTGCTAATGCTTTATCTTTAACTAAAAACGAATCACTTTTTAAATTAAATAATGATATTTTGTTAGAAAGAATAAAAAAAGATCCTTCTGTTTCTAGCAAGGTTAATAAAATAGAAATAGTAAATGGAAATACTGAAAAACAAAATCCATTTATAGAATTAAAAATAAATGATAATCCTGATACATTAAAAATAACAGGTTTTAATGTTTTATCTGAACCGGAATTTTTGCAAATTTCTCAACAACAATATTTAACAAAATTTGAAATTAATAATAATGAATATTTTAAAAATCTTATAACTGAAGAAAATATTAAAAATAAAATAATTGACCCTAATTTATTATTTTTAATTTCATCAGAATTGCAAATAGGAAATGTAGTTTCAGGAAAAGTTTTTAATAAAGAAATTTTAATTCAATATAAGGATTTTATTTCAATAAAAGATGTTTTAATAAAACCTAATAATTTATCTAAAAATTGAGAAGCAGAAATTGATTTTGTCTTGCAGGTTTCTTTTAGTAATTATTCTTTTACAAATGGAAAATGGGAAGCTAAATCTACAAAAACAAAAGAGTTTAAAAGAAATAAAAACAACCAATTTAAGTTTTTCCTTCCGCAAGAAAAAGATGGATTACAATATTTACTTAATAATTTAAAAGAAAAAACTAATATAAATAAAGATCAATTTAGTTCATATTATTTTGCAAGAGCAAAAGAAGATAAAGGTAATTTTTGAAGTGCTAATTTATTAGAGTTTAACCAAGATATTATAAAAACTTATTTTCCTATTTCTAATTTTGAAATTATTAATTCAGATGGTAATAGCGGATTTTTTAATTCTATTAATTATAATGACCAAACAGGAGTATTAGAAATAGATGCTTTTTTATTTGATAAAACAACAGACACTATTCATTCAGAATTAACAAGTAAAACATATGCAATTTCTGGATTTAAAAAATTAGAAAATTATATTGCAAGCAATAATAGTCAACAAAACAATTTTTTATCACTTAGACCTAATGATAAAGAACAAAGTTTCATTAACAAACTTAAAAAATATAATATTAATTTTAATAGTTTAAAACTTAATGAAGAAATACAAATTCAGGAATCTTCTGATGATAATTTAAAATTATTTTTTCCAAGAAAATCAACGCTATTATTTAATGAACAAAATACAACATCTAAATGAAGTACAAATATTTTTAATAATTATATTTTTACAGCTCTAGGTAGAACATTTGATAGCATTCAAAGTGCAAATCAAATATTAAGTGAAAGAAATGGTATTTTTAAAATAAATGATAGTTCTGGTTTCTATGTTAGATTTCTGTCTTTAGAAAAAAATAATAATTTTTTTACTGTTAAAAAAATAAGTAATACTCAATATGAAATAAAACAAATATTTTCATATAATATAAATCAAAATAATACAACAAGCACTATTGATAATGTTAGATTAGTATGATTTTTAGCAAGTTCAAAATTAAATTAAAATAGAGATTAAATAAAGGATATAAAAAAACCTATATTATAATATAGGTTTTTTAGTCATAAATATATGAAATGGCGCGCTCGGAAGGACTTGAACCCTCAACCTTTTGGGCCGTAACCAAACACTCTATCCAATTGAGCTACGAGCGCGTTTTGGAGGTACCAACCGGATTCGAACCGGTAATCAGGGTGTTGCAGACCCATGCCTTGCCGTTTGGCTATGGTACCATTAAAAATAAATAACTATTTTATTATACTAAAAATTATCATAGTCTTTTTGTAGTATTTTTGCAACTCCCCCATTTTTATAATTAGGACCAATATTTTTAACCAATTCTTTTAAATATTTAGAAGAATTTCCCATTGCTATTGTTGTATATAAAAATTTTATTGTAGAAGCATCATTTAAAGAATCTCCAATATGAACGGATTTATTATTGTCTAAAGCAAGCACATCACATAAAAAATTAGCAGCAATACCCTTTGTTGCAAAAAGAGATGTAATTTCAATTACATAATCATCACCTGATAAACAATATGATAAAGAAGGAAACTCTCTTTTTAAAACAGAATATATGTCAAACATTTTTCTCTTTAAAGAACCTGCTAAAACAATTTTATGAATTTCCTTATTTTCGATATTTAAATGTTTAAAAGAAAAAAATTTCTTAGAAGAAAATATTTTCGCTAACTTTAGCGCAAATCTTCTTGAGTATAATTTTTTTTCAGAATTTATAATTACAACTAAATTATGTCTTTGAGCAAATTTTATTATTTTTATCGCTTCAGAATGTTCAATTAAAACTTCTAATATTTTTTTTCCGCTTTTATCAACAATTAATGCTCCATTTTGACAAATGGCATAATCGATATTAGTTAGTTGCATAACTTCTTTAACGACTTTTCCGTATTTTCTTCCTGTTGAAATAAAAATTTTCGAGTTTATTTGTTCTTTTTTTATGGCTTCAAAATTTTTATTAGAAATTGAATTTTTTTTACTATCTAATAATGTTCCATCTAAATCTAAAAAAATAGCATCTGGATGAATATATTTACCCTTAAAGTTGATTCTCAATTAATTTCACTCACTCTTCATAAGGTTTGAAACCAACAGAACTTTTTATTAATTTTCCGTTTTTATATAAATGAACAGTAGGAGTTCCGGAAATATTTAATTTTCTTGCTTCGTCCATATGTTTTTTTATATCTACAATAATTAAATCTACTTTAAAATCATTTGAAATTTCATTTAAAATCGGCTCAAGCATTATACAAGGTCCACAAGTCACTTGCATAAAATCAACAATAACTAATTTTTCTGAATTTATATACTTTTCTAATTTTTCATTTTCATTTAAATTATGAATCATTTTTTTCTCCTTTAAATTTTATAAATAAATTATACAATGATAAAATTATTTACAAGAAATTTGTTTTTCTTTTTTAAGTTCATTTATGATTAATTTAATTTTATTAGGATCAAAAAAATGATTTTCTTTAACAATAATTTCAGTAAGAATTGATAAATTATCAAGAATTACTTTAATTAATTTTTTGTCATATCATTTTTCTGAATTAGTTTGAAATTCCTTATTATCAACTATATGAAAAATTTTATTAGGATACTTTTTAATATCTAAATCAAAATCAATATATTTTATTGTATTATCTTCAAAAATATAGGGAGAAGATAAGTTAGCATAAAAATAATTTCCATCTTCTTTAATTGTTACATTGTAATTAAAAAAGTATTTTTTATGGAAAAATCAAATAATAGGGTCATTTATTATATATTTAAATTCCTTAAGTTCAGATACCTTTGTTTTTAAAAGAAAAACACAAAGATAGGAATTATTTTCAAATAAAACCTTTGCTCCGTTTCATTGTTTATATAATTCTCCGTTATATTTATAACCCTGAATATTGATAAAATCTTTGTACTTTTCCATATATTTTAATTTTATCAATTAATAGCACTTTAAAATTTTAAAAAAATTTTTAAAATGTGTATAATTAATATTGAAATTTGCGAGTATAGTTTAATGGCAGAACTTCAGCCTTCCAAGCTGACTATGAGGGTTCGATTCCCTTTACTCGCTCCAAATCATTAATTTGACCAATTACTTTTTTATAGATTTATGATTTTTTAATAGTGTTTTTTTCCCGTGTGGTTTAGCAAATTCTATTTCAATTAATTCATTTTCAATTTTCTTTACAATACCTTTTCCAAATATATCATGAGTTATTTCATCATTTACATTAAAAGAAATTTCTTGTTTATGAAAAAATTCTTTTTTTATCTTTTCTGAATCAAGTTTTTCATTTTTAAATCTTTGATAATCTAATTCTTTATTTTTAAATTCAAAATTATTAGTTTCAAAGTTAATAGTTTTATTTTTAATTTCTGAAATAAACCTTGAAGGTTTTTTAATAGAATATCCAGAATTTTCATATGAAGAAATAAACAGATAATCTCTTGCTCTAGTAAGAGCAACATAAGCAAGTCTTCTTTCTTCAAATAATTCATCATTATAAATTGATTTAACAGAAGGAAAATCACCATCATTAAAAGATATTACAAAGACATTCTTTTTTTCTAATCCTTTAGCTCCATGAACGGTCATTAATGAAATATAATCTTCATCTATTTCACTAATTTCATTATCTGTATATAAAGAAATTTCTTGTAAAAAATCTTCTAAATTTTTATGTTCTTTAGTTTCTAAATCTAAAACAGTTTTTTTAAATTCATTTATATTTTCTATTTTATCTTCTTCATCATTATCTTTTAGAAATTTTTCATATTCAATTAAAAGAATAATTTTTTCAATTAATTCACATAAAGAAGAATATTCTATATTTTTTAAATTGTCAATTAATTCTACAAATTCTAAACATTTATTTTGACTTTTTGTCGATAAAGAAGAAATATCTCTTGCATTTCTAAATGCAGTTAATAAAGAAAGATTATTATTAAATGAAAATTCTAAAATCTTATTAAATGTAGTTTCTCCAATTGATCTTTTAGGAGTATTATAAATTCGAGAAATAGAAACATCATCATCAAAGACCATTAGTTTTAAAAAGGCTATTATATCTTTAACTTCTTTTCTTTGAAAAAATTTAAAACCACCAAAAATTTTATATGATAAATAATTTTTAATTAAATTCTGTTCAATGTTTCTTGAAAGATAATTACTTCTATATAAAATTAAAAAATCACTATTTTGATATCCTTCTTTTTTCAATTTAAGAATATTGCTTATAATTCATTTTGACTCTTCTTCCTGATTATATCCTCTAAAATAAAAAACATCTGCTCCTAACTCATTTTCAGTAAATAAGTTTTTTTCAATTCTATTTTTATTATTACTAATTAATTGATTTGATATATCAAGAATTTTTTTGGTTGATCGATAATTTTGTTCAAGAATTACTTGATTATAATTATTGAAATAATCTTTGAAATCATTAAAGATATTTTCATATGCTCCCCTCCAAGAATAAATCATTTGATCTGGATCACCAACAATAAAAATATTCATTTTATTTTTAACAAGCCTTTTAATTATTTCAAATTGATGCTTATTTGTATCTTGAAATTCATCAACCAATATATAGTTAAAATAATTTTGTCACTTTAAACAAATTTCTTGATTATTTTCAAGAAGTTTTAAAGTTTCAAGAATAATATCATCAAAATCCAAAACATCTTTATCAATAGTTCTTTTTCTATATTCTTTAAAAACAATTTTTATTATTTCATATTCATCATTATTAAAATGATTTTTATAATCGATATTTTCTATATGTTGCTCATAAAATTCATTTTTAATAAATGAGATATATTCTGCCATTTTTTTATAGGTTACTATATCATTGTTAATTTCATGATTGTTATAAATATTTTTAATTAATGAAACTTTTTCTTCTTCATCAATAATTAAAAAATTTTTTTTAAGATAACTATTTTCAATTCTTAATATTTTTAAACATAGTGAATGAAAAGTACCGATTCATTCAAATTTTGTATCTGGTAAAATATTCTGCACTCTTTTTTTTATTTCATTAGCGGCTTTATTTGTAAATGTAAATGCGGCAATTGAATTTGAATTATAACCAAAAGTTTTAATTATATAAATTATTCTTTGAGTTAAAACAAAAGTTTTTCCACTGCCGGCACCCGCTATTATCATTACAGGATTTTCATTTGTTTTTATAGCAATTTCCTGTTTAATATTTATTTTCATTTTACTCATTTCGTTTTAATTTTTTAAAAAAATAAAATTAATTTTTATTTTTTTACATGAATAATTATAAAAAATAAATTAATAAATAATTTATTATTTTAGGTATAATATTTTAATATGTTTTTTAAAGAATATTCTAAGATTACCCTTTATATTTTTATAATAATTTCTTGTGCAATTATTGGAATTACTTTTTTTGCTATTTCCTTTGATTCTTGACAACAATTTGGACAAGGTTCTCTTTCAGGAGCAGATAATATTTTAATTCCTACAGAAGTACAAGTGCAAAGAGCAATATCATTAATTTGTTTAATTTTATTTTTAATATCATCGTTTGGAGTTGTTGTAAATGCGAAAAAAATTACAGATACTTCATTATCTAAAAAAATTTTATTTACAGGTGGAATATTTTCATGAATATTTTTACCATTAATTATTAAAGAAAATTTAAAAGATGAAAATGGTTATAAAAATTTTGTTTTATATTTATTTGAAAAAGATGAAGATAGTTCTGAAATAAATAATAAATTAACTTTAAATTTTATTCTTGGAAAAGAAAAATTTTCAAGAAAAATTTTTAATACATTATTTACTTATTTTATATTTTTATCTTCATTTACAGGTTTAATTTTAATATTTATAATAGATCAAGTAGAAATTAATCCTGAATTCAATGCAAAATCTAATATTCTTTTTAATACATTCAGTTATTTTACTCAGTTAACAAATTTATTTGTTTTCATTTATTCAGTTATTTATTTAATCAATCCTGGTGGTAATATTTTTAGAAAAAATATATTTTTAATTAGTACTACATCATACATAATTATTGTTGGATTAATATTTTGAGCTTATTTATTTCCAGTAGCTCTTGCTAAAGGTTTTAGAGTGGCTTATCCTACAGATTTTTCATTTGTAAAAACATTTTGATTGCATGCCGTTACTCCAATTGCATTTTTATCTTTCTTTTTTATTATTTCTTCAACAAAAACAAATAAATCTGTTTCTAAATTTTGAAATTTAGTAGGACCAGCATTACCATATCCTTTGTTGTATGGTCTTTATATTTATATATTACCTTTTATAAGTAGAATAACTGTTTATGGAGCTCTTACAAATACTAATCCAAACATGTTTCCATTTGATGGTGATATTACAAAAAATTTAGGAAGTTATATTAATTTTGTTTGAATGGGTTTATTAGCTGTAATTTTTATATTATTTTTCTTTATATTCTGAAAAATAAATTTATCTTTTCATAAAAAATCTTTACAAAAATAATGAAAGCAGAAACGAAAGAAAAATTTTCTAAAATTCCAGTTGGACTTACAGGAGTGGGTTTAGGTATGGCTGGACTTGGTTCAGTTTGAACTACACTTATTAATTCTAATGTTAGTGACGAAATTCCAGATCATATTTTATCTACTTTTCAATATTTTTCAATTAGTTTTACAATTTTCTTTTTAATCTTAATTTTTATAAAAATTTTATTTAATAAAAATGTTTTAAAGCAAGAAATATCACACCCATTAAATAGTTCTTTTTTACCAACAATTTTTATGTCATTAATGTTAGTAGGAGGATTTATTGCCTCTATTAGTAAACTTATTTATAATAATTTGCAGGTAAATGCTTTAACAATTATTGGAGCAATTGTTTGATATATAGCCATTTTTGGACATTTAGCAACTTTATTTTCTTTTTTATTTTTTGTTGTTAGAAAGCATAAAATAAATCAAGAACCAATTTATGCTTCTTGATTTATACCTCCCGTTGGAATAATTGCATCTTGTCTTGTAACTCCATTTTTTCCAACTCAATTAATTCCAACAATTTTATTTCAAATAATTTGATTTTTTGGTTTCTCTCTTTATTTGATTATTTTTCCTTTAATTACTTTTAAGTTAATTTTTAATAAAAATAAAGCAGAATGAACCTTACCAACAATTGGAATTTTTGCAGCACCAGCTAATCTCGCTTTATCAGGATTTCTTTCGTGTTTTATAGAAATTAAAGATGGAGCTAATCAATATACTCCACTTCTTAATTATTATAATATGTCATTTGTTTATAATATTATAATTATCCTGGCGTTTTTAGGAATTAGTTCTACTTTTGTAGTTTATTTAATCTTGCCTAAAATTTTTTCTTTAAAGTTTAATCCAACTTTTGCTTCTTTAACATTTCCTCTAGCAGTTGGATCAATTTCTACTTCTTTAGTTGCTAAGGTAATTTTTTCAATAATGGGCCAAAATGTCTTTTTAATTCAATTACATTCCATTATTTCGATTATTTCTTATATTGAATTAACTATAGCAACCACCATTATTTTTTATGTTTTAATTAAATATTTAGTTCTTTTATATTCAATTTTTAGAAAAAGATAATTTTTTTAATATAATTCAAAATATGGAAAATGGGATAAACTATTTAAAAAATACAAAAACTAAAATTATTTTTGTAACAGGTGGAGTAATTTCTGGAATAGGAAAAGGTATTATTGCCTCTTCAATTGGAAACATTTTACAAGCAAGAGGTTATAAGGTATCTATTCAAAAACTTGATCCTTATTTAAATTATGATCCAGGTGTTTTGTCACCATTTGAACATGGAGAAGTTTATGTTACTAATGATGGTGGAGAAACTGATTTAGATCTTGGACACTATGAAAGATTTTTAGGAATAAAATTAAATAAAAATGCAAATTATACATCTGGTCGTCTTTTTATGGAATTAAACCAAAAAGAAAGAGCCGGATTTTTTAATGGAAAAACAGTTCAATTGTTTCCTCATTTTTCAAATATTATAATAAATGCTATTAGTAAACAAATAGAACATGAAAAACCAGATTTCTTTATTGTTGAAATTGGAGGAACTGTTGGAGATTTAGAATCTGTTTCATTTATAAGAACTATTTCTGAAATAAGTTCTTTAAATCCAGATAAAACATTTAATATTCATGCAACATTTGTTCCATTCCTTTCAATTAATTCAGAATTTAAAACAAAACCAACTCAATTTTCAGTTCAAAATTTAAATTCTTTTGGAATTAAATCTAACATGCTTTTTTTAAGAACTGAAATTCCTTTTCCTGATGAAAAAATAATTAATAAAATTTCTCAATCATTATTTATTAATAAAGAATATGTTATTTCTTTACCAAATCTTTCTTCTGTTTATTTAGTACCTGATAATTTAGAAAAACAAAAAGTAGCAGACTTAATTTTAGATCATTTTAAAATGCCTAATAAAATTACTGTGGATAAAAAATGAAATGATTTTGTTAAATTATTAAATAAAGAAAAAAAACAAGAATTGAAAATTGCAATGCTTGGAAAATATATTGACGTAGAAGATGCATATAAATCAATTCGTGAAGCATTATTTATTTCTTCTGTTTGAGCTAATGTAAAAATAAATATCAATTGAATAAATGCTGAACAAATAAATGATAATAATGTTGAAAAACAATTAAGTAGTTTTGATGGAGTTGTTGTTCTTCCTGGTTTTGGAGAAAGAGGATTCGAAGGAAAAGTATCTACTGTTAGATATACTAAGAAAGCTAATATTCCAACTTTAGGAATTTGTCTTGGAATGCAAGCTATGGTGGTGGGGCAGTCTAGAGATCTTGGAATAACTAATGCAACTTCAAGAGAATTTTCTCATTCTAATGAAGATCAAGTTTTTGTTTTTGATTTAATAAATAAAAATAATGAAATAAATTTAGGTGGAAGCTTGCGTTTAGGTGAATATAAAGTACTTTTTGAAAAAGAAAGTTTATTTAGTAAAGTTTATGAAAGTGATTTTGCCAAAGAAAGACATAGACATAGATATGAATTTGTTTCTGAATATAAAGATATTTTAGAAAAAAACAATTTTTATTTTTCAGGAAAAGATAGTAAATCAGGTTTAATTGAAACTTGTGAAATTAAAAATCATAAATTTTATTTAGGGACACAATATCACCCAGAATTTAATTCAAATCCTAGAACAGACCATCCATTATTTAGAACTTTTATTAAATCAATGATGAAATAAAAGAGCCAATTTTAGTAAAAAAAATAAAAAAATAAAAAAAATATGAAAACTTTTTATTTTTAGTGTATTATTTAATTTAATCAAGTTCTTATATTTAAGTATTATAAGAATACAAATTTATTTTTGTTTTAAAAAACTTGGTTAAATTGTTCTTTGAAAACTGGATATTATTAAATTACAAATGTTAATGTCAATTATTTTTGAGAGTTTGATCCTGGCTCAGGATGAACGCTAGCTGTGTGCTTAATACATGCATGTCGAACGAGATGCTTGCATCTAGTGGCGAATGGGTGAGTAACACGTACTTAATCTACCTTCAAGACTGGGATAACTATTGGAAACAGTAGCTAATACCGGATATGTGTATGAATCGCATGTTTTATATATGAAAGGAGCGTTTGCTCCACTTGAAAATGAGAGTGCGGCATATTAGATAGTTGGTAGGGTAAAGGCCTACCAAGTCGATGATATGTAGCCGAGTTGAGAAGCTGATCGGCCACACTGGGACTGAGATACGGCCCAGACTCCTACGGGAGGCAGCAGTAGGGAATTTTCCGCAATGAGCGAAAGCTTGACGGAGCAATACAGCGTGAAGGATGAAGGTCTTCGGATTGTAAACTTCTGTTATAAGAGAAGAAAAACCCAAGGAGGAAATGCCTTGGATCTGACGGTATCTTATTAGAAAGTGACGGCTAACTATGTGCCAGCAGCCGCGGTAATACATAGGTCACAAGCGTTATCCGGAATTATTGGGCGTAAAGCGTTCGTAGGCGGTTTATTAAGTCTAGAGTTAAAGCCTGGGGCTCAACCCCAGCCCGCTTTGGATACTGGTAAACTAGAGTTATATAGAGGTAAGTGGAATTCTTAGTGGAGCGGTGGAATGCGTAGATATTAGGAAGAACACCAATGGCGAAGGCAGCTTACTGGATATACACTGACGCTCAGGGACGAAAGCGTGGGGAGCAAACAGGATTAGATACCCTGGTAGTCCACGCCGTAAACGATGATCATTAGCCGATAGGAATACTTATTGGCACAGCTAACGCATTAAATGATCCGCCTGAGTAGTATGCTCGCAAGAGTGAAACTTAAAGGAATTGACGGGGACCCGCACAAGCGGTGGAGCATGTGGTTTAATTTGAAGATACGCGTAGAACCTTACCCACTCTTGACATCTTCTGCAATATTATGGAGACATAATGGAGGTTAACAGAATGACAGATGGTGCATGGTTGTCGTCAGCTCGTGCCGTGAGGTGTTAGGTTAAGTCCTGCAACGAGCGCAACCCTTGTCTTTAGTTACTAACATTCAGTTGAGGACTCTAGAGATACTGCCTGGGTAACCAGGAGGAAGGTGGGGACGACGTCAAATCATCATGCCTCTTACGAGTGGGGCAACACACGTGCTACAATGGCCGGTACAAAGAGATGCAATATGGCGACATGGAGCAAACCTATAAAAACCGGTCTCAGTTCGGATTGAAGTCTGCAACTCGACTTCATGAAGTTGGAATCGCTAGTAATCGTAGATCAGCTACGCTACGGTGAATACGTTCTCGGGTCTTGTACACACCGCCCGTCACACCATGGGAGTTGATAATGCCCGAAGATGGTTAGCTAACCTCGGAGGCGACTATCTAAGGTAGGATCGATGACTGGGGTGAAGTCGTAACAAGGTATCCCTACGAGAACGTGGGGATGGATCACCTCCTTTCTTACGGAGTACAAAACATCTTTTTATTTTTTGGATACATTTTTATTTATAAAAAAGATCAAAACAAAATTAACATAATAATATCCAGTTTTGAGGGAAACAATCTCTCAAACATGTTCTTTGAAAACTGAATAGTAATAACAAAACAACGCAACGATATTGATAGTTAATAATTTTTTATTAATTATTTATAAAGTAGCCGAGAAAATTAAAAATAATTTTTTATTTTTAATTTATTCAAATTAGATACAAATAATACAATAGGTGCAATTTAAATAAGTAAGAGTTTATGGTGGATGCCTTGGGTCTAGAAGTCGAAGAAGGACGTGATAACCTGCGATAAGCCACGTGGAGCAGGACATATGCTATGATGCGTGGATTTCCGAATGGGGAAACCTAGCTAGATTAAAACCTAGTTATCATACACTGAATAAATAGGTGTATAGAAGAGAAACGTTGTGAATTGAAACATCTTAGTAACAACAGGAAGAGAAAATAAATAATGATTCCGTCAGTAGTGGCGAGCGAACGCGGAAGAGCCCAAACCGTTTATACGGGGTTGTAGGACACTCTACATAGAGTTACAAAATTATTATATAGAAGAACAAGTTGGGAAGCTTGACCATAGAAGGTGATAGTCCTGTATTCGAAATGTAATAATCTCTTGAGTGTATCCTGAGTAGGGCGGGGCACGTGAAACCCTGTCTGAATCTGCCGGGACCACCCGGTAAGGCTAAATACTAACTAGACACCGATAGTGAACAAGTACCGTGAGGGAAAGGTGAAAAGAACCCCGGGAGGGGAGTGAAATAGATTCTGAAACCATTTACTTACAAGTAGTTAGAGCCCGTTAATGGGTGATAGCGCACATCTTGCAGTATGGACCGGCGAGTTATGTTAGCATGCAAGGTTAAGTGGATAAAAGCGGAGCCGAAGAGAAATCGAGTCTTAATAGGGCGAATTAGTATGCTGATATAAACCCGAAACCAGGTGATCTATTCATGAGCAGGTTGAAGCTTAGGTAAAACTAAGTGGAGGACCGAACCGCAGTACGCTAAAAAGTGCCCGGATGACTTGTGAATAGCGGTGAAATTCCAATCGAACCTGGAGATAGCTGGTTCTCCTCGAAATAGCTTTAGGGCTAGCGTGTAATTTTAAGTTTTGGGGGTAGAGCACTGAATGTGGAATGGCGGCACCTAGCTGTACTGACTACAATCAAACTCCGAATACCATTATGTATAATTATGCAGTCGGAATGTGGGAGATAAGTTCCATGTTCGCGAGGGAAACAACCCAGATCGTCAGCTAAGGTCCCAAAACCATGTTAAGTGAGAAAGGTTGTGAGATTTCATAAACAACTAGGATGTTGGCTTAGAAGCAGCCATCATTTAAAGAGTGCGTAATAGCTCACTAGTCAAGAGATCTTGCGCCAATAATGTAACGGGACTAAACATGGTACCGAAGCTACGGGTACATTTATGTACGTTAGAGGAGCGTTCTAAGGGCGATGAAGCTAGATCGTGAGGACTAGTGGAGCGCTTAGAAGTGAGAATGCCGGTATGAGTAACGATTCAGGGTGAGAATCCCTGACGCCTATTGGGAAAGGTTTCCTGGGGAAGGTTCGTCCGCCCAGGGTTAGTCGGGACCTAAGGTCAGGCCGAAAGGCGTAGCCGATGGACAACAGGTTAATATTCCTGTACTAATTTATGAGAGCAATGGAATGACGGAGAATGATAGTATAGACCCTTTAATGGATTAGGGTGGAAATACTAAAGATGTTATGTTGGTAAATCCGCATAAGTAATTCTAGGTATGATACATAGGGAAAGCTTCGGCAAGTACTGAATTATATGATTTATTCTTCCAAGAAAAGTTTCTAGTATTAAATTTCATAGATACCCGTACCGAGAACGGACACACGTTCCCAAGATGAGTATTCTAAGGCGAGCGAGAAAACTAATGTTAAGGAACTCTGCAAAATAGCTCCGTAACTTCGGAAGAAGGAGCGCTCTTAGCAATAAGAGCCGCAGTAAAATGAGGGGGGCAACTGTTTATCAAAAACACAGCTATCTGCTAAGTCGTAAGACGATGTATAGGTGGTGACGCCTGCCCAGTGCCCGAAGGTTAAGTTGATGTGTTAGCTTATGCGAAGCATTGATATGAAGCCCGGGTGAACGGCGGCCGTAACTATAACGGTCCTAAGGTAGCGAAATTCCTTGTCGGCTAATTACCGACCTGCACGAAAGGCGTAATGATCTCTCTACTGTCTCAACATTAGACTCGGTGAAATTATGGTACCGGGGAAAGCGCCGGTTACCCGCATCAAGACGAAAAGACCCCGTGGAGCTTTACTATAGCTTCGTATTGAAAATTGATTTAACATGTGTAGGATAGGTGGGAGACTTTGAAGTGGAAACGCTAGTTTTCATGGAGTCATCCTTGAAATACCACCCTTGTTACGTTGGTTTTCTAACTTGCTGCCTTTATCAGGCAGGAGGACAGTGCGTGGTGGGTAGTTTGACTGGGGCGGTCGCCTCCTAAAGAGTAACGGAGGCGTTCAAAGTTACATTCAATATGGTCAGAAACCATATGTAGAGCGCAAAGGTAAAAGTGTAATTGACTGTGAGACGTACATGTCGAGCAGGTGTGAAAGCAGGACTTAGTGATCCGGCAGTTCATTGTGGAATGGCTGTCGCTCAACGGATAAAAGTTACCCCGGGGATAACAGAGTTATCTTCCCCAAGAGATCACATCGACGGGAAGGTTTGCTACCTCGATGTCGGCTCATCGCATCCTGGAGCTGAAGTCGGTTCCAAGGGTTTGGCTGTTCGCCAATTAAAGCGGTACGCGAGCTGGGTTCAGAACGTCGTGAGACAGTTTGGTCCCTATCTGATGTGGGCGTTGGAATATTGATGAGAGCTGTTCTTAGTACGAGAGGACCGGAATGGACATATCACTGGTGCTCCAGTTGTTTCGCCAGAAGCATAGCTGGGTAGCTAAATATGGAAAGGATAACCGCTGAAAGCATCTAAGCGGGAAGCCTCCTCAAAGATGAGTATTCCCTTGAAATTCCTTATAGACTATGAGGTTGATAGGTTGGAAGTGTAAGTGTAGTGATACATTCAGCTGACCAATACTAATAAATTGATCGGTTTAAATTTCATTTTAATCTAATTATATATTAAACAAAATTACTATTCAGTTTTCAGAGAAGCATAAAATAAAATTTAAACCTTTTTTCAAAAGGTTTTTTTTTTTTTTTTAATTAAAATTATCAAAATTAATCAATTAATACTTTAAGTGTAAAAAAATAAAAAAAATATTTTATTTTTTTAAATAAAATATAATTTTAAACATATAATTTATATTACTATGAATAAAGAAATTGAAAATAAAATTGTAGATGTGAATATTGAAATTCCATCGGGATCAAATATAAAATATGAATACGATAGACAAAAAGGAAAAATAATTGTAGATAGAATATTAAGAGATGGATTTAAATATCCAGCTAATTATGGTTATATTGCAGAAGCATTAGATTGAGATGGAGATGAACTAGATGTTTTAGTTTATTCAAGTGAAGAATTTAGTCCAGGAGTTGAACTTAAAGCAAGAATTGTAGGAGCAATGAGAATGATTGATGATGGAGAAACAGATACTAAATTAATAGCTGTTCATCATGATGATTATCGTCTTGACAATATAAGAAAATTAGAAGATATTGAACCAGAATGATTAGAAAAAGTTCAAACATTTTTCTCTACCTATAAAAATTGAAAAAGAGAAGGAATTACTAAAGTTCCAGGTTTTGAAGGAATTGAATGAGCTGTTGAACAATATGATGAAGCTTATGATTTAATGCAAAAATATGGTCATTTATCAAAAAAAGAATTTATTGATTTAATGAAGAAAAAATTTCCTGAAAAATACGAATAAAAGAAGTCATTACACTATAATATAATTTTATGAATAAACAAAAAACTCTTTATATAACTACTCCTATTTTTTATCCTTCAGGAAATCTTCATTTAGGACATTTTTATTCAACAACAATAGCTTGAAGTTTTAAAAATTTTAAAAAAAAATTAGGATATAACGTTTTATTTTCAACAGGTTCTGATGAACATGGACAAAAAATAGAACAAAAAGCCCTTTCTCTTAATTTATCTCCTCAACAGTATGTAGATGGTATCTTTTTTGAATTTGAAGAATTTTGAAAAAAACTAGAAATAGAATATGATCTTTTTTCAAGAACTACAAATCCTAAGCACCAAAAACTTATTCGAGAAATATTTTGAAAAATGCAAGAAAAAGGTTATATCTATAAAGGATCATATAAAGGTTTATATTCTGTTCAAGATGAAGAATTTATTCTTGAAAAAGATGCAATAAAAGATGGAGATAATTTTCTTCATCCAACATCAAAACACATTTTACAAATTGTTGAAGAACCTTCATATTTTTTTAAAATGTCTTTATTTGAAAAATGATTAGTTGAATATAATGAAGAAAATCCTGATTTAATTCCTAATAAAAAAATCTGAAATGAAATAAAAAAGAATTTTTTAGATAACGGGTTAAAAGATTTATCAATTACAAGATGTTCATTTGGATGAGGAATTCAAATTAGTCCCCAAGAAAAAGATGTTATTTATGTTTGATTAGATGCCCTATTTTCTTATATTTCTATTCTGGATTATGATTTAGAAAAAAATGAAAATAATAAATATGATATTTTTTGAGATAAAGGAACAGAAAAAGTTCATATTATTGGAAAAGAAATAACTAGATTTCATTGTATTTATTGACCAATTTTTTTAAAATCATTAGATATTAAATTACCAACAAGAATCATCACGCACGGTCTAATAAATGATGAAATTGGCAGAAAAATGTCTAAATCATTAGGAAATGTAATTGATCCTTTGGAACTTTGCAATCAATTTAGTCCAGAAATTCTTAAATTATATTTAATGTCTTCTATGAATATTTTCGAAGATTCTAATTTTGATAAAAAAGAACTTTTAAATTTATATAATTCTTTTTTAGTCAATAATTTAGGAAATTTAGTTTCAAGAACAACTAAAATGATAAAAAATAGTTTTTCAGAACCAGTTAAATATTTTGCATCAAACCTAACTGAAGAAGATTTAGTTTTAAAAAACAAAATAATTGATTTTAAAAATGACTTTATTTCTAAATTTAACGATTTTCATCTTGATAAAGCCTTTAAGGAAATGATAAATCTATGTTCTTATACTAATAAATATATAGATATTACAACCCCTTGATTATTAACCGATAATTTAAATAGATTAGAAACTGTTCTTAATATGATTCTAAATTCAGTTTATGCAATTATTACATGTCTTGAAATCGTTATGCCAAAAACTGTAATAAAATTAAAACAAATTTTAAATATTGAAAAAGATTTAAGTTTTGATGAGTTTGACAATTTTGAAAAATTCAATAAAATTGAAGTAAACGATAATGTTATTATTTTTCCAAGAAGAAACGAATAATTAATTAAAAATATGAAAAAAGAGTTTTTACAAATTGCAATTATAGGAAAACCAGCATCAGGAAAAACATTTTTATTAAAAGAACTTCAGAAAAAAGGCTATAAAGTTCTAAATTGTGATTTATTAGTTAAAAAATTTTATTCTTTTCCTCATCCCTGTTATTTTGCAATAAAAAGGAAATTAGGTTCAAAAATGGCTAAGTGAGGAAAAATTAATAAAATAGAGCTTAAAAAACTAATAATAAGGGAAAATAGTGCTAAAAAGATAGAAAAAATAGTTTTCCCATACATCTTTAACCATTTATCAAAAAAAGGGTATGATTTTGTGGAAATTCCTATACTTTTTAACCAGGAAATTAACTTTATTTCTTTATTTAAAAGATTAATTGAATTAGAAATTGATGAAGAAAAAAGACAACTATATTTTTCTAGGAGAAATGTTGATAACTTAACAAAAAAGACATTAATTATTATAAATAAAGAGCATTTATACCCAAAAAATGTTGATAACTATGTGGAAAAATACAAGTCTATCTCGGAAATTTTACTAAATTTTTAACCCTATATTTAAATTTGTTATTATTAGTTTAGTTGCTTTGAAGCCGAAAAATAAAGGAGTTGATTAGTTCTATGAAAAATAATATTTTTTTATTGGAAAAAGGGAAAGAAATTAATGATTTTGATCTTTTATTATTCAAAAAACTATATTTACCTATATTAGGACCTAATTCTTATGCAATTTATACATATTTGCTTGATCAGTTAAATAATCAGCTACAATTCAATGCATCCTTTAATTTAAATGAATTAGAAACCTCCCTTTCTATTACAGTTGAAGATTTTGTAGAAGCTAGACAAAAATTAGAAGGTTTAGGTCTTATAAGAACTTTTGTCTCTGAAGAGACAGGAAATTCTATTCTTTGTCTTTTAAAACCACTTTCTTTTAAAAAATTTTTAAATAATAAATTTTTAAAGTTTCAATTAGTTAAAAGAATAGGAACTATTGGTTTAGAAAAACTATATTTAATGTTTAAAAATAAAGTTAATAATAAAGATTCTTATATTGAAACTACTAAAAAATATTCAGATTTTTTTGATATTAATGAAGTTTCCACAGAAATTTCCAATACAGGAGAAATAGAAATAGATATGAATATTTCTTTATCTCAAGCAATTGAAAAATATCCATCTGTTCTATTTATTAAATATATATCAAAACATAATGCAAGTTCTAATGAAAGAAATATGATAACTTTTTGTGCATCATTAGGTTTTTCAGATAAAGCAATTAATGAACTAATTAAATATTCATTTACTAAAAACAATAGATTAGTCATCAATTTTATTAAAAAAATAGCTCAAGACTTTTATGAAAAAGATATTATTACATTTAACGATGTTGAAAGAGAGTTAAATTTTTCAAGCAGAAAAAATAATTCTTTTGATCCTTTTGAAAATATTTGAGATAATGAATTAATTATTAATAATGACAATACTACTAATAATAATCGTTATAAAAAAAATGATGAACCTGTAAAATCAATAACAGAAGACATTGATATTTTCGATTTAATTGAGGACTTAAAAGGATTAAATTAATTTATGGAGAATTCAAAGGACTATAAAAAAGTTTTAAATCATCCTAAAATTAAAGAAATAATTAAAGAAAAAAATTTAGATAAAAACCAAATAAAAGAAGCTTTTTCTTATTTTTTACAAATTATTGATGAAGAAGAAAATGAAAGTGCTTTTACAACAGAAATTTCTGTTCTTGAAAATGGAACAATAATTAAATCTTTAAAACCATCAAAAAAAACAACTAATTCAATTTCGAAAGAGAAAAAAGTTCTTTTTAAAGAAATTTCCTTAATTAATGAAAATTTTGAATTTTCTCCTAATTTTTTAAATAATAAAAGTGAAAAAAAAGATATTGAACTTTCATTATATGTTAGAGAAGCTATTTATAATTTAAAAAATAAATTACCTTTAAAAGGTCTATATTTATATGGAAAATCAAATGTAGATAAATCTTTTTTTTGTTCAGCATTTTGTAATTTATTCATATCTTTTGGCGAAAAAAGAACAGTATCTTATTTTAATTTAAGTGATTTAAATTTCTTTATAGTTTCGAAATTTAATACAAATAATAATCATTTTGAATATAAAAAAGAATTAGAAAATATTGATGTATTAATTATTGATTCGATAGGAACGGAAAAAATGTCAGAATGATTTTTAACCAATATTTTTATTCCAATTATTAACTATCGATTAAATAATAATAAATTGACAATTTTTAATTCTGATTTTTCTCTTGATAAATTAGAATTAGACTTTTATGAATCATATAAAAAAATAATAACAAGAGAAAGAATAAAAATTCTTTTTTCAAATATTTATAAACTTTGTCCAACAATTATTAATTTAAAGTAATTATTTATTATAATAAATATAATGAAAAAAATAAAAGTTGCTATTGGCCTTTCAGGTGGAGTTGATTCAGCTGTTACTGCATTATTACTTAAAAATGAAGGTTATGATGTTGTTGGTGTATTTATGCGAAATTGGGACTCATCATTAAATAATGATATTTTTGGTAATAAAGATATTAACAATAAAAATTGTCCTCAAGAATTAGATTATAAAGATGCTCAAGAAACGGCAAAAATTTTAGGAATAGAAATAAAAAGAATTGATTTTATTAAAGAATATTGAGATGATGTTTTTTTAAATTTTATTGAAGAATATAAATTGGGTAGAACTCCTAATCCAGATATTAATTGTAATAAGTATATTAAATTTGACAGACTTCTTAATTATGTAATTAATGAATTAAAATGTGATTTTTTAGCAACAGGTCATTATGTAAGAAAAATTGATAATTTACTTTATAAAGGAATTGACAATTTAAAAGATCAATCATATTTTCTTGCTCAATTAAGTTTAGAACAAGTTTCTAAATCATTATTTCCTTTAGGAAATTATACTAAAAAGCAAGTTCGGCAAATAGCTGAAGAAGCCAAATTAAATGTTTCTCAAAAAAAAGATTCAACAGGAATTTGTTTTATAGGAGAAAGAAAATTTGATAAATTTTTAGAAAATTATATTCCCGCTCAACCAGGAGATATTGTTGATATTAAAACAAATAAAATTATTGGAAAACATAATGGTGTTATGTATTACACTATTGGTCAAAGAAAAGGATTAAATTTAGGAGGACTTGATCAACCTTATTTTTTAGTTGCCAAAAATATTGAAAAAAAAATATTATATGCAGCAGCTTCATCAGAGGAATCTTACCTTTTATCTAATAAATTAAAAGCAACAAATTTAAATTTATTTACAAATGATTTTAATGAAAACAATTTATCAGCAAAATTTAGATATAGACAGGCTGATATAAAAGTTAAATTAAAAATATTAAATAATAATGAAATCGAAGTAACTTATGATCCTTTTCTTGCAATAACTCCAGGACAGCAAGTAGTTATTTATGAAGGTGATAAATTAATTGCAGGAGCAATTATTGATAAAATTTTTTGAAATGATAAAGAAATAAAATTAATTATTTAATTAATTCTTTTCCTAGTTTTTCATATAATTTTATTTTCTTTTCTAAGATTTTAAAAGCATCAGTATAAATATTGCTATCGTTTAAATCAATATTAGCTTTTTTAAGAGTATTAATTGGAAAATCACTATTTCCCATCTTTAAAAATTTATTTATATAATTTTCAAGCTCTATCTTTCCTCCAGATTTATACTTTTGAAAGAAAGCATTAGCAACAATGAAACCAATTGCATATTTATATACATAATATTCATAATAGAAATGAGGAATTATAACTGATTCAATTAATTCAATATCAGTTTTAAGATTATTATTTTTTTTAATGGCATATTTTTGATAATTATTATTATATATTTCTTTTATTTGATCAAAAGTTGAAAATGATTGATTTTGATCTAAAAGATTATATAAATCATATTCGTAATTAGCTCAAATTGTTTGTCTTCTAACTGTTCCTTCAAAATCCTCAATAGCTTCAGAAAGTAATTTAAATTTAAATTTTTTTGATGTAGAATTATTAATTAAATAATCTTGTAACATTAATTCATTAAATATAGAAGCAATTTCTGCAAGGAAAATAGGATATTGAGATAAATTATATGGTTGATTATTATCTGAATAATAAGAATGCATTGAATGACCTATTTCATGAGCTAATGTTGAAACAGAACGCAATGTACCATCAAAATTCATTAATATATATTTTTTATTAAGACCATAAGAACCACCAATTGAATAAGCCCCACTTCTTTTATTTTGAATAGGATAGTAATCTATTCATCTATTTTTATACATAGACTCAACTACTGATGAATATTCATTACCTAAAGGATAAAGAGATTTTAAAACAATATCTTGCATTTCTTCGATAGTATATTCTTCTTTAGATTTTAATAAAGGAACTTGAGAATCTCAAGGCTTATAAGCCTTTTTATAAATTTTTTCAAAAAAGCCTTTTTTTAATTTGAAGTATTTTTGAAATAAATAATTATTATCTTGTACATTTTTAAAAAGAATTTTTAATAAATTTTGATCTACTTTATCACTATTTATTAAATAATCAATAGTAGTTTTATATTTTCTTTCTTTAGCTCAAACAGAAATATTTTTCATGTGTTCATAAAGAACATATGAAAAAGTATTTTTATGTTTAATGTAAGCTTTTTTTCAATTTATAAATGTAGATTTTCGAACTTCTTCATCTTTATTTTTTAATAACATCATTCTATTTTGTAAAGTTATTTTTGTTTTTTTACCAGTAGATGAAACTGCATATCCATAATCAAGTTCTGTTTCAGATAATATTGAAAAAATCTTCTCTGTATTTACTTCTGCTTTTGAAACTTTTATAATAAATTCTTCAATAGCATCACTTAATTTATGTTTCTTTTCTTCTAAAGAATTTAAAATATCTTTTTTATAATTAGCAAATTCTTTTAACTCTATTCATTCTCTTAATTTTTTCTCGTTCTTAAAATATAAATTTATTTCAGGACCAAGTCTTTTATTAAATTCATTAAGTCTAATATATAAATCAGTTTGCAACTTATTAAATTTTTGATCTGCTATATTTATTGAAATATTATTAGATAAATAATTACTTATTTTGTTTCCTAAAATAAATAATTCTTCTCCTTCTTTTAAATATTTTAAATATGTTTTTGATGATTCATATTTTGATTCTTTAATCTCTATTTCTTTTTCTAAAAGAACAAAATATTTTTCAATTAAATCCTCTATTTTTTCTTTTCCTAAAATATCTTCTAAATCGAACCTATATTTTTGAGGAATATCTTCATATTTTTTATATTTTTTCATTCAATTTTTCCTTATTTTTTAATCAATGATGATTCATTCATTTCTTTTGGAATCTTAACTCCTATATAATCTAAAATTGTAGGAGCAATATTTGCTAATTTTCCATCAGCTAATTTTATTTTTTTATCAGTTGTTATAAGCATAACTGGTGAGGTTGTATGCTTTGTAGCTGGATTATTATTTTCATCTTCAGTTATTTCAGCATTTCCATGATCCGCTGTTATAAATACTGTTCCACCATCTTTTTCAACTTTATCAATTATTCTTCCAATTTGTTGATCTAAAACCTCAACAGCTTTAATTGTAGAATTTAAATTTCCTGTATGACCAACCATATCTGGATTTGCATAATTCATAATTATAAAATCAAAATCATCCATAATCATTAACAGTTTATCAGTTATTTCTTTAGCCGACATTTGAGGAGCATCAGCGTATGATTGAACTTTTAATGAAGGAATCATAATTCTTTCTGAATTAGAATAAACAATATCATTTCCACCATCCATAAAAAAAGTTACATGAGCATATTTTTGTGTTTCAGCAATTCTTAATTGTTTTAAACCAGCATCAGAAATAACTTTTCCAATAGGATTTAAAATTTTCATTTCTTCAAAAGCAATAGAAGAATTAATTCCTTCATATTTCATCATTGAAACAAATTTAGAAATTTTAACTTCTTTTTTCGGTTTAAAATCATAAAGATCAGAATTTATAAATAAATGTGAAAGTTGTCTAGCTCTATCTGGTCTAAAATTAAAAAATATAATTGAATCTCCATCTTTTACAAATTGAGCATTTGGATTAATGGCTGGTTTTAAAAACTCATCACTTCTTCCATCTTTATATTCATTTTCTACATATTCTATTGAATCTGTAAAATGATTTTCTGAAATTCCTAAAATAGCATTATAACCTTGTTCAACTCGATCAAACATTTTATCTCTATCCATTGAAAAAAATCTTCCAGAAATAGAAGCTATTTTATAATTATATTTCTTTGTTATTTTTTCTAGCTTTTCAAGGGAAGCAATAATTGATTTTGGAGCAACATCTCTTCCATCTCCAAAAACATGAACAGAAACATTTTTAACGCCATTTTCATGAGCCATATCTAATAAATTAAATAAGTGTTCTTCTAGTGAATGAACACCCCCAGCTGATAAAAGACCAATTAAATGCAATACTTTATTATTTTTATTTACATCATTAATAGCTTCTAAAAAAAATTTATTCTTTTTAAAGTCTCCATCTTTTAATGCTTTACCTATTAATGATAATCCGGTATAAACAACTTGTCCGGCCCCTATATTTAAATGACCTACTTCAGAATTACCCATTTGTCCTTCAGGAAGTCCTACAAATTCTCCTGATGCTTGAATTAATGAATGTGGATATTCATTAAATAACTTTTTAAAAGTTGGTGTATTTGCTAAATTAAAAGCATTTCCTTGATTTTCTTTTCTTAGTCCAAGACCATCAATTACTATTAATACGGTTGGTTTTTTATTCATAACTTAATTCCTTCTATTTCTTTTCACAAACTACTACAAAAGCTGGTTTAATTACTCTACCATTTAATTCGTAACCTTTTGTTTTAACTTCTATTATTTGATTTTCTTCAAAATCATTTGATTTTTCTAATTCAAAAATATGGTGAAGTTCAGGATTGAATTCACTTCCTAATTTTGGATTAATTTCTTTAATTCCAAAATCATCTAAAACATTAAAAATTTGATTTGTTAATAATTTAAAACCTTTTGTATATTGTTGAACTTCATCGCTACCTTTAGTAGAACCAAAATTAATTGCATTTTCTAAATTTAATAATGGTGAAATTAATTCTTCTATAAATTTTTGTAACGAATATTTTTTAGCTTCTTCAATTGCATTTTTAGCTTTTGTAGCTTCTAAATATTGAACTTCTTCTATTTTATTTTTTGTTTTATTTTCTACTTCTTGCATTTTTAATTTAAAAGTATCTTCAAGTGCTTTATATTCTTTAGTTAATGAATTATTTTTTTCTTTAAGAAGATCAATTTCTTTATTTAATTTTGATATATCTTTTTTTGAATTTTTATTTTTCATTGAAAAAGAAAGTTCTTCTTTATTAATTTCTTCATTATTTTGATTTGAATTATTTGAATTATTATCATTAGATGATTTTTGATTTTCTTTTTGTTTTAATATAGTCATTGTTAAAATATATTCATTATTGTCATTTTTAAGTTTTGCTTCATTTTGTAAATTAAATTTTATTGAAATAATTTTATCATCTGGAATTTCTTTTCCAATAATTAAATTAGAAAGATTAGAAACTATAAAATCTTTATTTTCTTTCCCTACAACAAAATTTTCATATTTTGAATTTTCAATAATTTCACCATTTAAAGTTAATACATAATCAAAATCTAAAATATCATTTTCTTTTATTCTTTTATTATTTGTTTTCATATTTAATTATTATATACAAAATTAAATATATATTATAATTAACATGTGAAATTAATATTAGCAGGAACGCCAGAAATTTCTTATGAAGTTTTTAAAAATATAATAGTTAAAAATGAAGTTGTAGCAATTATTTGTCAACCAGATAAAGAAATGGGAAGAGGAAAAAAAATTTCTCCTCAACCAGTTAAAAAATTAGCCGAAGAATTTAATATTCTTCTTCTACAACCAAATAAAATTATTGATATATATGACTTTCTTAAAAACACAGATTTTGATATATTTTTAACGTTAGCTTATGGTCAATATATACCAGAAAAAATCTTAAACTTAGAAGGAAAGAAATTTATTAATATCCATTGTTCTTTATTGCCTAAATATAGAGGTTCAGCACCAATTCAAAGAGCCATTATGAATAATGAAAAAGTAACTGGTATTTCATTAATATATATGATTAATAAAATGGATGCTGGAAATATAATTTTTAAAAAAGAAATATCTATTGATAATTTAGAAACTTCTGGATCATTATTTTTGAAAATGACAAAAGAAATTAATTTATTAATTAATGATTGAATAATTAATTTTTACAATAATAATTTTAAAGAAGAAATACAAAATGAAGAACTAGTTTCTCTTGCTCCAAAACTTTCAAAAGAAGAAGCATTTTTAGAAAAAGATGATTCAATTAAAATGATTAATAAAGTAAGAGCTTTTAATCCCAATCCAGGTTGTTATATTTTTCAAAATGATAAAAGAATTAAAATTTTTAATTTAGGATATGAAGATAAGAAAAACTCTCTTAAAATAGAATCACTAGATAAACCACTTTTTGCTTATGAATTTCAATTCGAAGGAAAGAAAAAAAGAACAATTTAAAATTATTCTTTTTTTATTTTTATTAAAAATTAAATAAATAATTAAGCAATAGCTTTTTTAGCTTTTTGGATAACTTCTTTTAATGTTTTAACAGATTGATCAAAATGTTTTTGTTCATCAGCATTTAAAGGAATTTCAACAATACTTTCTATTCCATCAATTCCTATAATTGCAGGAACTCCTGTATATACATCTTTATTTTTAAATTCACCATTTAAAAATGCTCCTACTGGAATAACGTTTTTAGTATCTTTTAAAATGTTTTCACAAATATTTGCTAAACATACACCGATTCCGTAAAAAGTTGCTCTTTTTCTTTCAATAATTTCATATGCTTTTTTTCAAACACTTTCATGAATAGATGGGTATTTTTTAGGATCAATTTTTCCTTCTTTTTCAAAAGCACTAAGAGGTTTTCCATTAACTGAAACAGATGAAAATACTGAAATTGAAGAATCACCATGTTCACCTAAAACATATGCAATTATAGATTGGGGAGAGATATTAAGTTCAGTTGATAAAGCTCTTTTTAATCTTGCTGAATCAAGTGATGTTCCTGAACTTATAACTTTTGATTTATCAAATCCTGTTACTTCTTGATAAATATATGTTAAAACATCAACTGGATTTGATGCTATTACTGTTATTCCGTTAAAACCTGACTTTTTAATATTTAATGCAATGTCTTTCATTATTAATGCATTACCTTCAACCATATTAAGTCTTGTTTCTCCAGGTAATTGTGGTCTTCCTGCAGTAATTACAATAATATCTGCATCTTTACAATCATTATATGTTGCTTTAAAAACGTTAAATGGTCATGCAGAAAAAGCGATTCCATCTTCAAAATCTAATACTTGTCCTTCGGCATTTTTCTCATTAACATCAATAATTCCGTATTCATTAGCAATGTCTCTATTCATTGCTGAATACATAAATGAAGTTCCTACAGCTCCCGCTCCTACTAAAATAATCTTTCTTTTTTTCATAAATCTCCTTATATTTTTTTATTTTAAATTATATTACTTTATAAAATATTAAAAACATAATAATTTTTTTGTATAATAAAATAATTAAATCACAAAAATGCCCGAGTGATGAAATGGTAGACATAGGGGACTTAAAATCCCCAGGCCGTATGGCCGTGCTGGTTCAAGTCCAGTCTCGGGCACCATATATAATTTTATTTATACCAATTAATTTCTTATTTTTTATTAAATATTTCTTATTTTTTTTATTATATATATATAATAATTATAAACAAATTATTTATACATTATATTTAGGGGATTTATGAAAAAAACAAATGTAGAACCAGAATATTCAAAATATTCAGCTATTTGATTTATTAATGATAGTGGACAAAAAGAATGAAAAGTAATTGAAGATAAAAAAACTTGATATAGAAAATTTCCTACTCAAGCAGAAGCTATTGACTATTTTAAAGCTCTAAAAAAAGCTGCAACCTTAAGAGTTCAATCATCAAATAGTAAAGCATTTGGTAAAACAATAATGTCAAAAATGGCTTATGATGAATTTACAACTATAGAAAATTTTGATAAAGCATATACTAATAAAAATAAAGAAGTTGAAAAAAAAGCCCCTGAAAAAAAAGTTCCTGAAAAAAAAGTTCCTGAAAAAAAAGTTCCTGAAAAAAAAGTAGCTAAAAAAGAAGAAGTTAAGAAAGTTAAAAAAGCTTCTCCAAAAAAAGTAGCTAAAAAAGAAGAAGCTAAAAAAGAAGTTACACAACCGATTGAAAAAGAAGTTACACAACCGATTGAAAAAGAAGTTAAAGAAGTAAACAATAATAATTTTGATTTTAGTTATACTCAAATTCTTGATGATTTATTAGTTAACCAAACAAGTTCAAAAATTGAAGCTCCAAAAAATGAAAATGAAGAAAATATGTTTGAATCTCAAATTATTGATTTATCTTCAAATGATAATTTATCATCATCAACAAATACATCACTTTTTGATTTAGAAAATATTAATTCAATGAATGTTCAAGATAATAATTTAAATTTTTCTCAAAAAGAAGAAAATGCAATGGAAGATGTTGTTAATCATGTTGTTGAAAATACTGTTAATAAAATTAATGATCAAGAATTAACTAATGAAGATTTTTTTCAACTTTTAAATGATCATGATATTAAAAAAGATCCTATTGAAGAACCTATTTTATTTGAAGAACGTAATAATGTAGAAAATATTCCGAGTGAGATTTTAGAAAAAGAAAAAACTATTGAAACTGATTTAAAAAGTTTGCCAGTTAATGAATTCGTAGCGTTTTCTGAAGAAGCAACAGAACCAATAATTGCTAAAAGCAATTCAATGGATAATATTATTGGAAAAAAAGAAGAAATAAATATTGGTAATGATGAAAATATATTACCAACTAAAAACCATTCAACAGATAAAATAAAAGAAGTTTTAGAAAAAGATAATATTTTATTAGTAAATAATCAAAATGATTTAATTACTGAAGAAAAAAATAAAAAAATAAAATCAAAAATTTCTATTTATGTTGTTATTATTATTTTCTCTTCAATAATATTAATAGCAAGTATAGCAATATTTATTTTATTTTTATTATCGATATTATAAAATTTAAATATTAAAAAGGAGGCATGAATGAATTTTTTATCTAATTTTACTAATAATGATATTATATTTTTAATATTAATATCACTGATATTGGGCATAGTAATAATGTGTTTTGTTATCCTTTTAATTCCTTTTATTGTTAATTTTAAAAAGAAATTTACAAATAAAAAAACAACTAATTCATTAGAAATTTCTTCAAAAATAAGATTGATTTATCAATTAAAAGAATCTGTTGAATATCTTTCAAAAACAAAAACTGGAGCAATTATCACTATTGAAAATAATGATAATATTGAAAATTTAAGAACAGATGGAATTAAAATAAATGCAAGTATTTCTTCTTCGTTAATAATTTCGATTTTTAATAAAAAATCACCTCTTCATGATGGAGCAATTATTATAAAAGATAACAAAATTGTTTATGCAGCAACATATTTTAAAATAACTAAAAAATCAATAAATAATAAATATGGAGCTAGACATAGAGCAGCTATGGGTATAAGTGAAATATGTGATGCTACAACAATAGTTGTTTCAGAAGAAACAGGATTTATTACAATAGCAAAAAATGCAATTTTTTACCCAGTTGAAATTTCTAATTTTCAAGAAAAATTAATTTCATTTATTAATGATTAAAATCTAAATTTATAACTAAAAAGGAGCTTTATTATGGAAACAAATATGACAGAAGTAATGCTTCTTATTAAAGAAAAGAAAATATTAAAAATAAGAGAATTAATTTCTTCATTTACAATAACTGAAAAAATCGATTTTTTTAATGAACTTTATAATAATTCAATTCCAGATGCAATATTATTTTTTAGATTTTTAGAAATTGATACATCTTCAGAAATTTTTTCTTATTTAGATGAAGAAATGCAAAAAGAAATTATTTCAAATTTAACAAAAAAAGAAATTTCTGAAATTATTAATGAATTATATACAGATGAAGTAGCGGATATTATTGATGAATTACCAAGTGATGTATCATCAATAATTCTTTCATCTGTAGATGTTAGTACAAGAAAAAAAATAAATGAAATTCTTAAATATAAAGAAAACCAAATTGGTTCTATAATGTCTGTTGATATTATTTTATTAAATTATAAAGAAACCAATAAGCAAGCTCTTGAAAAAATAAAGGCAAAAAGAAAACAATCAGAGATATCTCAAATTTTTTTCGTAGTTGATAGCAAGAAAAGATTTCTTGGATATGTACATTTTGAGGATATAGTTTTTTCTAATTCTAGATCTTTAGTTCAAAAAAATATGAAACCAGCCTCAACTCTTAATACAAATCAAGATAAAGAAGAAGCATCACATATTTTTGCAAATGAACATTTATCTGTTCTTCCAGTAGTTGATTCTAAAGGTGTTGTTTTAGGAATGTTAACACATGATGATATGATAGATATTTTAAATATTGAAGCTACTGAAGATATCTATAAAAATGTTGGGATTATGGCAGATGAAGATGAAATATCTATTCCTTATGTTAAAAGAAGTATTCTATCAATTATAAAATCAAGATTATTTTGATTAGTTATTTTAATGATTTCCTCAACTTTTTCTCAAATAATAATAGAACAATTTACTGAACTTGCTACAAACCAATTTGCTAATGCAAGTTTATCAACAATTATAGTTTCTCTTATTCCTGTTATTTCAGGTGTTGCTGGTAATTCCGGTTCTCAGTCAGCAACAACGGTTACAAGATCGATAGCATTAGGCGAGACTGTCAAGGTTAAATATTCAAAAATTATTCTTAAAGAATCATTAGTTGGTTTTTATATAGGAAGTGCTCTTATGGTAACTAATTTTTTAAGATTACTTATTTATTTTTCAATTACAGGAGATATTGTAAAAGAACCAGAACAAATTTCAATGATTTCCTTCGCTTCTTCATTAGCTCTTTTAATAGCCGTTCTTTTATCAAAAGTAGCGGGATCTTCTATTCCCTTACTTGCATCAAGATTTAAAAAGGATCCAGCCGTATTATCTTCTCCTATTTTAACAACATCAATCGATGCTCTTTCTACTCTTATTTTCTTTTCGATTGCAATATTATTTTTGAGTTTTATTATATAATTAATATATCTATAATGGAGTAGTACTCAAGTGGCCGAAGAGGCGTCCCTGCTAAGGATGTAGGGGGAGTAATCCCCGCGGAGGTTCGAATCCTCTCTGCTCCGCCATTTTTTATTGAATTTATTAAATTAATAAACTGATAAAAAATGTATTTATTTTTTAATTTTTACTGATTTTAAAATCTATCAGTAATTTTTTTCTTTTATTGTTAAGCATTTTTAAATATAAAAATATTATAATTATATTTGAAAAAAAGAAAATAAATAAGAGGAAAAATGAAGAAAAAAAAATTACTTTCAGTAGTTTCTTTAACAACTATATCTATAGTAACACCGTTATTAACTACTATATCATGTTCTAAACCAACTAATTTAACTATTACCGCTAAAACTAAACCTCGCCTTATGCCAGAAGATGTTATAGTACTGCAAGGAACAGATCATCCAGCACAATTAATTGCTCTTGGTAAATTATTTGGAGGAACTAGTTTAACATCTAGCAACCAAGCAAACTTTATGATTTCAGTTGATACCGAACAAAAAATAGTTAGTTTAATTGCTAATCCAGGATTTTCTATTAATAAAAAACCTAGAATAGATTCAACACCATATGTTTTATTATCTTCTCCAATTATAGATTTAAAAATTAATGCAAATCAAAAACAAACATTAACTCAAAAAGAAGTTGATGATTTAAAGTCTACAGATATTTCGAAACAACTACCTATTCTTCAAAAATTATTTATAGGTATTACAGCAGAAAATCAAAAAAATTTTAAATTTGAAATAGATAATAATAATGTTGTAACTCTAACAGCAAATAAAGGATTTTCATTTGGATTAGAGGAAACAATATCAGCTCCTCCTTTTACATTAGAAATGCCACCAGTTAATAAGAATTTAAATATAAATCCTATGGCAAACGCTGCTTCACTTATACAATCTGATATTAATACTTTAAATGGAACAGAACTTCCTGCTCAATTAATAATTCTTAAAAAATTATTTACAGGTCCAGATCTTAAAGCAGAAAATCAAGCTCATTTTAAAGTTTCTGTTAATGAAGGGCAAAGAATAGTTACTTTAACATGTAAAAATGATTACACGATAAGTGGAAAACCAACATTAAATTCTCTTCCTTATAATCTTATTACTCCCGATGTTGTTTTAAATATTACAAAGATTACATCACCTAAATTATTAAATTCAGATATAGCTCTTTTAGAAGGGACAAATACAGCAGACCAATTACTAGTTCTTAAAAAATTATTTAATGGAATTGATAATACTAATATATCTAATATTACTTTTAAACTTGATAAGAATAAAAGTGTAGTTACCTTAACAGCAAATAAAGGTTATATTTTTAATCAATCAAGTTCTACTTTAGAATCAGATAAATATATAATTGAACCAATTAGTTTAACAATTACTAAAGTTGCAGGAACAATTACTATAAGCGAAAAAGATATTACTAATTTAGAAGGAACCGATTCAACTTTAAAATTAGCTTCACTAAATAAACTATTTACAGGAAGTGATCTTAAAACTGAAAATTTAAATAAATTTACTATTGAAATAGATAAAAAAAATACAGTTGTTATTTTAAAAGCTATTAATGGATATATTTTTAATAAAACAGAACCTTCAATAACTTCAAATAAATATACATTAGAAATAAATCCTCCCGCTACAGTTAATTTAATAATTACAGCTAAACCAGCAGGCGTTATTCTTAGTCCGATAGAAATTACTATTTTAAATGGAACAGATACAACTAAACAACTTCCTATCCTTGAAAAACTATTTCAAGGAACAGATCTTAAAGCAGAAAATCAAGATAAATTTACTATTATAGTTGATACAAATAAAAAAATTGTTTCTTTAAAAGCAAAACCTGGATATACAATTGATAATAAAAATTTATTACCTTCAAATCAGTATAAAGATGAAGTTGTAATAATAAGCTTAAATATTACAAAAAGAGCGGGTGAATTAATTCTTTCAGCAACTGATATTGCTAATTTATCATCAACTGATAATAATAAAAAATTAACCTCACTTCAAAAATTATTTGAAGGTCCGGATCTTAAAATCGATAATATTAATAAATTTAATATAGAAGTTGATGCTACAAATAAAAAAGTGATTTTAAAACCAATAGCAAATTATACAATTAATGGAGCAAATGAACTAGTCTCAAATCAATATAAAGATGAAGTTGTTACTACTGTTTTAAATATAACAGCCGCAAAGGCTCAATCTCTTACTGAAATGGAAGAAGCAGATTTAAAAGGAAATGTATTTGATAAAAAATTAGTTATTCTTAAAAAATTATTTAATAACATAGATCAAAATAATCAAAACCATTTTGATGTTTTAGTAGCTGATAATAAAATTGTTACTTTAACTGCAAAAGATGGCTATACATTTGCTAGTGGAAAATCACTTTCTTCTCCCGCTTATACAGTAATTCCAACTATTATAAATTTAGAAATTAGTGCTAAACAAGGAGCAATATATATTACTGAAGGAGATATAAGTATTTTGGAAGGGAATGATGTACCAAGTAAATTAAATCCTCTTCAAAAATTATTTGATGGTAAAGACCTTACTTCTGCAAATTTAACTAAGTTTAAAATTAAAGTTGATAAAGCGCAAAGAAAAGTTATTTTAACACCTGAACAAAATTATACAATTAATAATAAAAACATGCTTGATTCACAAGTTTATATTGTTGATTTACAAATTAGTCTTAAAGCAAAACCTGCTCTTGATGTTGTTGATTTAGTTGATGTAATAGGACAAGATTCTGCTAAACAATTAATCTCACTTCAAAAATTATTTACAGGAGTAGAAGCTACAAAACAACCACACTTTGATGTTTCGCTTGATAAAAATAAAATGATTGTTACTTTAACTGCAAAAGAAGGTTACAGTTTTGTTAATGCAAACTTTATAAATTCAAATGTTTATACAATTACAAATATTGATTTACAAATAACTACTAAAATTGATGTTATTGTTAATGCAATTAATGGGTATGGTTTCGTAGATTTAGAATCAAAAGATAAAGCTCTACAACTTCCAATTCTAGAAAGATTTTTTGCTGGAGTTGATACTAATAAACAAAATAATTTTACTGTTTCATTAGAAACCCCTAATACTATTAAATTAATAGCTAATAGCGGTTATAGTTTTGGGGATAAAAATTTTATAGAATCAATTCCATATAAAATAGATTATACAAATTTATATATTAAAATAAAAACTGAAGCTTTAACTTTATCTGAAGAAGAACATACAATTATAAATCAACCCCCAACCGATGCTAATAAAGTTGCACAAGATAAAATAGTTGCAAAGTTTTTTACTCATATGGCCGCAGAATATTTTAATTATTTTACATATTCAATCAATGGAAGAGTAATTACATTAGAAGCGAAAAAAGGTTTTGCTTTTTCTCCGGCATTTGGTCAACCAGGAGCACCAACCCTTTCATCTACTCCTTATAAATTAGATAGTGATGGAAATGATGGAACACATTTAAATATTGAAGTTTCTAAAAATTCAGCCTCAGAAATAACATATACTGATATTTTTTATATAAATGGAAATAATCTTATTGAAAAAGTAAATATACTTTCTAAATTTTTTTCAGGCATTAATAGTTGAAACATAGATAAATTTACTATTAATACTATAGAGGAAAATGATTATGGAGGGAAAATTCAATTAACAGCAAAAGATAATTGATTATTTGGAAATGCTAGTAGTTCAAGTAAAATAATAACTTCTAAATTAGTTTTAGTATCTACAAACCAATCTGTTAATTATATACCTGTATCCGTTGTTGCCACTGATCCTCAACCGATAAACCAAGCTGAACTTGATATATTAAAAAATTCTAAAAATACAAACGATTTATATAATATACTTAATAGAAGATTCTTTAGTTTTCCTAACCAAAATGATATAAATCGTGTAACAGTTAGAATTGATGAACAAAAAAAAGAAATAATAATAAGAAGTAATTTTGGTACTTATTTTGGAGATCCAAATAATCCTATATCAAACCAAAGAGAATTAAGAGCGCTTTATAAACTATCCTAATAATTTAATTGTTATTTATTTTTGATATTATTAGTGAGATTTCTGCAAAAGTTAATGATCATAAAGATATGCCTCATATCTTTTGTTTATTTAAGTTATTACTCTTTGATTAAAATATGGGAAGGCAAAATAATTTATTATATAATTAATGTATTCCTATTGGAGTAGTACTCAAGTGGCCGAAGAGGCGTCCCTGCTAAGGATGTAGGGGAAGCAATTCCCGCGGAGGTTCGAATCCTCTCTGCTCCGCCATTTTTTTATTGATTTTTCTTCTAAATTCGATAAAAAAATGGTTTTTTTATTATTTTTTAGTTATTTAAAGATTTTTTTTACATATATTGATGCTATAAAGCACTTTTTTTGCAAAGGAAATATATGAAATATGAAAGTTATTTAAAAAATAAAAATCTCTCAAAAAATACCTTAAAAGCTTATTTAAGGATTGAAAAAAAATGAAATGAATATTTAATGGATCAGAATCCTACAATTAAAAAAGTAATTAATTTTTTAAATATTAAAGATAATTCTAAAATTAAAGCTAGTACTATTAGACTTACCTATTCATCTCTAATATCTTTATTTAGATTTCAAAAAAGATGAAAACTAATAAATGAGGTAAGGGAAATTAAACTTCCAAAAGAAGTTTTTTATAATAAAGAAGTAATTACATTTGATGAGTATAGAGAAGTTGAAAAAAAGATAAATAATATAAGTTGATTTCAAAAAAGAAATTGATTAATTTTTTCTATTCTTTTAATGTCTGGAATAAGAAATAATGAAATTTTATCTATTTCTAAAAAAGAAATTATCGATGGCAAAATTCAGATTAAAGGAAAGGGAAATAAAAGTAGAATAATATTTTTTAATAATTATTTATTATTTCTTTTAGAAGATTGAAAAAGAAATGAAATAGCTGTTAATAAAAAAAATAGAAAATTATGTTCTAAACAAATAAATTCTATTGTCAAAACTATATCTGTCAAATATTTTAATAAAGAATTAACACCTCATTCATTAAGAAGATCATTCGCTACCAATTTAATAAGAAAAAAAATAGATATTAAAACAGTTTCAATTCTTTTAGGACACTCAAATATAAATACAACATCTCGATATATTCATCTAACAAATGATGAAATAAGTAACTCAATAAAAAATTTATATTAATTTTTTATATATAATTTTTTTTAAAACAAACTAAGGAATAAATTATGAAAGATAAACAAAAGAAACCGAAAAGAAAAAAAACATTAGCATATCTTTTAAATAGAACAGAAATATGTGAAAAATGTAAACAAGAAACTGGAGCAGCTTTTTCTGCTTTTACTAAGGGATTAATCTACTTCGGAATTATTACGCTTCTTATTCCAGGAATTTTAATGTACATATTTTTAAAACCAAATATTTGTAAATGTTGTGGTGCAAAATATGGAAAATCAAATTTTATTAAAAATTAATTTATAATTATTTTTGCATTTAGACAATTGCTGCTTTTAAAGTAGAGGAAAGTCCGCGCTAGCACTATCTGAGATGATAGTAATGTTTGTGTTTGATCAAATAAATCAAAGCCTAGACGACAAGTGCCACAGAGACGAGCTTATTAAATTAAGGTGAAACGCGGTAAACTCCACAAGCTAGAAACCCAAATTTTGGTAGGGGAATCTACAAAAGAGAATTCAATCAATTGTAGGTATTATTTTTATTTAATAAATAAAAATAATAAGATAAATAATTGTCACTCTTATAGAGAACAGAACGCGGCTTATTAATGCAAACACACATTAACTTGTGTGTTTTTTTATTCTGGACCGCAAGTTCTTTCTTTGCAAACACATTTATTATCATTCATTTCTGAACAAGGACAAATATCTTTACCAACATTATCTCTACAAATTTTTGCAGGACAATCTAAACATTTTACTATTCCACACATATCCTTATTATAACTTTGAAATAAATAAATTTTTAAATTATTTTTTTCTTATATGATTATTATTAAATGAAAACAGAAAATAAATCTCAAAGAAAACAAAGAATTGAAATGGTCCAAATAATATATCAATTTGAATTATTTAATAAAATAATTGATTTAGATTATATTTTTGAAAACTTTGATATTACTGATTGACAAAATAAAATTTTTCAAACAACATTTAAATTTTATGAAAGAAATAAAAAAATTGTTGAACCTATTTTATTAGAAGGAAGAAATTGAGATAGTATTTCTCCTTTAAATAGAGGAATTATTGCTTTAGCTTCCGCTGAATTATTAACACTTGATAAAAAAATTGTTATTAATGAATATATTAGTATATGTAAAGATTTTTCTCCGGATAATTCATATAAGTTTTTAAATAATATTATAGATAAGGTAGCTATATTTTATGAACACATCAGAAATAAAAAACTTCAAGAAAAAGCTTAAAAATATAGGGAGATATAAAGAATATAAAAAAATCTTTAAAAATAAAAAATATAGATTTATTTTTTTTGTTTATGGAGATATTTTTGAATTAACAAACTCGAAAATAATCGAATCATTAGAATTTTCCTTTTTAGAAAATACATCAAAAGAACATTTTGAAGAAAAATTTATTGAATTTGGAAATAATCTAGATGATAGATTTAAAAATTTAGAATGAAAAGAATTCGGTTCTTTCATTTATTACACTTTTCACTATTCAAATTTCTATTTTGAAAAAAAAGTTAATATATTTACAAAAAATAACTATATTCAATTAAATAAAATTAAAAAACAACATTATTACAATTGACTTGATTCATTTTATAGACAAAAAAACATTAATTTTAATAATTATGTTTTAAAAGTAATTAATTTTAGCACTTAAAATTAAATTTGATTAACTTTAGTTTTTGCTATAAAAGCATCTAATCTTGATGATTTTCTTGCAGCATTATTTTTATGAAAAACACCTTTTGAAACAGATGTATTAATTAATTTATGAGCTAATCTTACTTTTTCATCAAGATTTTCTGCTTTTTGTTCTGCAGCTAGTTTTGCATTTTTAATTGCTTTTCTAACTTGTGATTTTATAGCTGCATTTCTAACTCTTGCTTTTTCATTTGTTTTAATTCTTTTTTCTTTTGACTTTATATTTGCCATTTTTCTCCTATTTTTTAATATTTTTTTATGCTAAATTTTTATTTATTCATTATATCAATTTTTATTAAAATATATATAAAATTCTATATATTCTTTATTTAAAAATAAATTATTTAAATATAGTTTATAATTTATAATAATTTTATAAATAATTATAAATTAATATTTTTTGTATAAAAAATAAAATAAAGGGGGTATTTATGATTAATTTCGATGATGATGACGATGATAAAGACAAAAAAAAGGTAATTAAGGATGATGAAGATAATAATAATGATTATTATGTAGAAGATGATGAGTTAAAAACTGTTTTTGCTAGTGAAAATGATAAATCTCGTATTGCAAAAATTCATATTGAAGATGATGAAGAAATAATACCTCAAGAAAAAGAAGAATATCAAATAAAATCTCAAATTATTGATGAAGAGACAGATTCACTAGCACCAGTTAATGTTTCTAGTGAAATGAGAAAATCATTTTTAGAATACGCAATGAGTGTTATTGTTTCTAGAGCTCTTCCTGATGCAAGAGATGGACTTAAACCTGTTCATAGAAGAATTTTATATGCAATGAGTGAATTAAATTTAGTAGCTTCTTCTCAATATAAAAAATCAGCTCGTATTGTTGGAGAAGTACTAGGGAAATTCCACCCTCATGGGGATTCTTCTATTTATGGAGCTATGGTAAGAATGGCTCAAGATTTTTCAATGAGATATCCTTTAATTGATGGTCATGGTAATTTTGGTTCAATTGATGGTGATGAAGCTGCTGCTATGCGTTATACAGAAGCTAGAATGTCAAAAATTAGTAATGAAATGATTGAAGGAATTAAAAAAGACACAGTTGATTTTGTGCCTAATTATGATGGTTCGGAAAAAGAACCAGTTGTTTTACCTTCTAAATTTCCTAATTTACTAGTAACTGGATCAGTTGGAATAGCCGTTGGTATGGCTACAACTATTCCTCCACATAATTTAGGAGAAATAATTGATGGTGTTATAGCTGTTGCAAAAAATCCAGAAATTGAAATAGATGAATTAATGCAATTTGTAAAAGGACCAGATTTTCCAACAGGTGCTACTATTCTTGGAACAAGAGGAATAATTGATGCTTATACAACAGGAAGAGGATCAATTAAAATAAGAAGCAAAACTCATATTGAATTACTGAAAAATGGTAAATCAAGAATTGTTGTTACTGAAATACCTTATGATGTTAAAAAACCTGCTTTAATTGAAAAAATTGCCCTTTTAGTTAAAGAGAAAAAAATTGAAGGAATTTCTGATCTAAGAGATGAAACTTCAAGAAAAGGAATAAGAGTAGTTATTGAACTTAAAAAGAATATTATTCCTGAAGTTCTTTTAAATCAATTATATAAAATGACTAATTTACAAACAAATTATTCAGTTAATACAATTGCTCTTGTTAATGGAGAACCAAAATTATTAAATTTAAAACAAGCATTGCAAGTTTATTTAGATCACCAAATTGAAGTTCTTACTAGAAGAATTAAATTTGATTTAGATAAAGCAGAAGCGAGACAACATATTCTTGAAGGTTTAAAAATAGCTATTCAAAATATAGATGCTATTATTGCTTTAATTAGAAGATCAAAAACAGATCAAGAAGCTCAAGAAGGAATGATTAAACAATATAAACTTTCTGATAAACAAGCAAAAGCAATTATTGAAATGAGATTATCTCGTTTAACAGGTTTAGCTATTGAAAAAATGAATGAAGAAATTGAACAATTAGCTATTTTAATTGGCGAATTAAAAGAAATCTTAAATTCAAGAGAAAAATTAATTAATTTAATTGTTGAAGAACTTAAAATAGTTAAAGATAAATATAATGATGCAAGAAGAACTGAAATTGATATAAATAATTTTGGGGATATTTCTAATGAAGATTTAATTCCAGAAAAAAATATTATTATAACAATGTCAACAAAAGGATATGTAAAAAGAATACCTTTAATTGAATATCGTGTTCAAAGAAGAGGTGGGGTTGGTGTTCAAACACAAACTACATATTCAGATGATGATGTTGAAAAAATTGTTTCTACAACAACACATACTGATGTGCTTATTTTTACATCTAAAGCAAGAGTATTTAGATTAAGAGCTCATCAAATTCCAGAAATGTCTAGACAAGCAAAAGGAATTCCATTTATTAATTTAATTAATATTGAAAAAGATGAAAAAATTGTTTCATTATTAGTTACAAATGAATATGATAATAAATCTCTTATTACAGTTACAAAAAACGGAATAATTAAAAGAACTAAACTTGAAGAATATCACAGAATTAATCGAAATGGAAAAATTGCTCTTTCAATGAAAGAAAATGATTCATTAGTTAAAGCGATGATAGTTTCAGCTGGTAAAGATGTAATTATTGGTTCTAATAATGGTAAAGTAGTAAGATTCAATATTGAATTAATTAGGTTCCTTTCAAGAACAGCTACTGGAGTAAAAGGAATGAAGTTTGATAGTACAAAAGAAATTGTTATTGGTGCATCAAATAGTGATGAGGGAGATCAAGTTCTTTCAATAGGGGCTTCAGGGTTTGCTAAAAAAACTCCTTTAAGTGAATATAGAGAAACAAATAGAGGAGCTAAAGGGGTTAAATCAATTAACGATTCTAAAGCTGGTAAACTTGTTTATATTGGATTAGTTAATGGTGATGAAGATGTAATGCTAATTACTAATAAAGGTATTGCTATAAGAACTAGTTTAGAACAAGTAAATGAAACTTCAAGAGCTACTAAAGGTGTTAAAATAATTAATATTAAAGATGATGCTAAAATAAATTCAGTAGCAATTATTAATACTTCAAAAATTGAACAAGAAGTTGAAGAAGAAATAAGAATGACTCAAGAACTTAATGTATCTGGTTTAAATAATCCTCCAATAAAAGAAGAAGACGATAACCAAGAAGATAATTAAAATAATATGAAAATGTTTTTAGATACAAGTCAATTATTTTTTGCAATTGCTATTTTTGATGATGAATTTAAAATAATTAAATCAAAAACAGAAAAAATTGTTTTTAAAGTTGAAGCACTTACTAATTTTATCGATGAAAATAAAATAAATTTAGATCAAATAAACGAAATATATTTAAATATAGGACCCGGTTCTTTTACGGGAGTAAGAGTAGCACTTGTTTATGCAAAAACAATCGCACAATTATGTAATGCAAAAATATTCATAATTAATTCTTTTATTCTTTCATATTTAACAAATAAAGATAGGGAAGAACAAATAATATTTATAAATAAATACAAATCTCTTGCTATTGAAAATAAATATCTTCATGATTTTTCCAAAATAAAAATTGAAAAGAAAGATTTAGAACAAACAACCGAAATTGACTATAAAGAATTAATTAATAATTTTATTAAATATAAATCACATTTTAAAGAAGAAAACAATTTAGAAAACATAAACCCTATATATATTTTAGAGCCTCAAATAGGAGATAAAAAATAAGATGATAATTTTAGGAATTGAATCAACGCATGATGATACATCGATAGCTATTTTAGATAATGATATTGTTTTACATAATTTAAAGATTTCCCAAATTGATATTCATAAAAAATATGGAGGAACTGTTCCAGAAATAGCTTCGAGAGAACATGTAAATAATTTTTTTATTTTAATTGAAGAACTGAAAAAAATATTTGATTTAAAAAAGGTAGATAAAATCGCTTATTCATCAGAACCGGGATTAATCGGTTCTTTACAAATCGGATATTTAGTAGCTCATGCTATGAGCAATATTCTTCATAAAGAATTAATTAAAATTAATCATTTACACGGGCATATTTTTTCTTCAGTTATTAAAAAAACTTCTAATGAAAAAAAAGAAATTAAATATCCTTCTTTAGCCCTTATTTTATCAGGAGGACATAGTCAAATTTATCTCCTTAAAAATAATAAAGAAATAGAAGTTATTTCTTCAACTGTAGATGATGCTGTTGGAGAAGTCTTCGATAAGGTTTCAAGAGTTCTTGATCTAGGATTTCCAGGCGGACCGATTATTGATAAAATATTTGAAAATAATAGTTTTGATGATTTAATTCCTTTTTCTAAACCTAAAAAGATTAATGAAATAAATTTTTCTTTTAGTGGGATAAAAACCCAAGTAACTAATTATGTTAATAATCATAAAAATATCGATAAAAATTTAGTTGCTTATTCATTTCAAAAAACAGTAATTGATTATATTATTGAAATCTTTGAAGCGGCCATTAAGCTTTATAAGCCAAATTCAATAATTCTGGCAGGAGGAGTAAGTGCTAATTCATATTTAAGAAAAAAATTCCAAAAATTACATAATAATATCTTAATTCCAGAAAAAGAATTTTCAACAGATAATGGGGCAATGATAAGTTGTGCTGCCTTTTATCAAAAAATAAAGAAATAAAAAATATTTTTTTAATTTATATTAATAAAAAAATCAATTTTAATATATAATAATTTTATTCAAAAAGAAAAGCATACGGAGAAGTAGCTCAGCTTGGTAGAGCGCTACGTTTGGGACGTAGTGGTCGCAGGTTCGAATCCTGTCTTCTTCACCATTATTTTTGGGGGGGTAGCTCACCTGGCTAGAGCGCCTGCCTTGCACGCAGGAGGTAGAGGGTTCGACTCCCTTCCTCTCCACCAAATGGCGCTGTAGCTCAGCTGGTTAGAGCATCCGGTTCATACCCGGAAGGTCAAGGGTTCGACTCCCTTTGGCGCCACCAAATGGAAAAAACAAAGGAATGGACCTATAGCTCAGTCGGTTAGAGCGTCCGGCTCATAACCGGTAGGTCACAGGTTCGAGCCCTGTTGGGTCCACCATGGGCAATTACCCAAGTCTGGCTGAAGGGACTAGTCTTGAAAACTAGCAGGGGCTTTACCGCCCGCGGGGGTTCGAATCCCTCATTGCCCGCCATATAAAAAACATTATTAGAGTTTTTTTCCAAAAAGAAATAATTCATTTATTTCTTAACATCGCGGAGTAGAGCAGTGGTAGCTCGTCGGGCTCATAATCCGAAGGTCACAGGTTCAAGTCCTGTCTCCGCAACCAAGGTTTAGTGGTAAAGTGGTTAATACGCCTCCCTGTCACGGAGGAGATCGCGGGTTCGATCCCCGTCTAGACCGCCATAAGGCTTCTTAGCTCAGTTGGTAGAGCAACAGATTGAAGCTCTGTGTGTCCCTGGTTCGATTCCTGGAGAAGCCACCATAGCATAAATAAAATGACCAAATACCTTTTATATTAGGTATTTTTTTTATATTTTTTTAAATTTAAATAAAAAAAAATTAAACAATAATATATTTATTTAATAATTTTTCAACAGAACCAAAAATTCTTATCGCTTCATCTTTAGAAATATCAATCATTATTTGTTTATTTGCAAGAATAATAATTCGATCACACATTTCGTTTATCGCATTATTATCATGAGAAATTAAAATTAAAGAAATTTTATATTTATCACAATAGTCCATTATAAAGTTCTGGATATTATTTTTTATAGCAATATCAAGTCCTGTAGTAAATTCGTCTAAAAATAAAACTTTTGGCTTATTTAATAGGGATAAGAAAACATTAAGTCTTTGTTGTTGACCACCTGATAATTTAGAAACCTTAGTATTTAGATTTTTCTTAAGTTCAAAAATCTCTAATGATCTATTAAATTCTTCAAGATCATCAATTTTAATATTAACTAGTTTAATTACAAAATCAATTAAATCCTTTACGGTTAAAGATAAAGGAAATTTTAAATCCTGAAATTGAACAGAAAGTTTTTCATAAGGATTATTAACATAATCGTAATTATATAAAATGTTTCCGTCTGTAAATTTTCTATAACCACAAATTGATTCAGTAGTTATTGTTTTTCCAGCTCCGTTTCCTCCAAGAAAAGCAGTTCTTTCATTTTCATAAATTTTAAAACTTAAATTTTCATAAATTATTTTTTCTGATCTTAAAGTCTTAAATGATTGTTTAAGATTATTTATTTCAATTAAAACGTTGGCATCAGAAGTATAAGTTTTAATGATATCTAAATCTTTATATAAATCATTTTTTTGTTTATATGGAATTTCTTTAATTTTTTCTCACAATTTTTTCTTAATCATTTTATTACCTTATCTATTTGACCATTTAAATTTATATCAACTTATTGCATTAACACCTATAACAAGAACAAAAGGAATTACAAGATTTAAAGCTTTTTGTCATGTATCATAAATAATCATTTTTTCAATTTGAGGAATTTCAGGTGCTGTTGGAGTTTTTTCAAAAGGAAAAATAAAAAATGGACTAGAAAGATTGAAAATATCAGCCCCTCTAAGATATTCATTTAATAATTCTACATTTTCCATTCCTGAATAAGGAATTAAAGTGTTATTTAATAAACCTAATGAATAACTTAAAGGAGAAAATAGAGAAACATATCTAAGAGCTGAAACAGAACCTATTACTTGAATAGGAATAAATTGTCCAGAAAAAAGTAATGAAGCAAATAAAATAGCAAAACCAGTTAATTGAACTGATAATGAATTATTTAATAAAACTCCGATTAAAATACCAAATGTAATTACAACAAGAAATAATGAAAATAAACTAAATATTAAATTACCTCAATTTAAGTTTTTAGTTTGTTCAAAAGAATCTTTATTTAAAAAGATAAAATAAAATACAAGTACATAAATAGCTTCAAATAATAAGATAATGAAATATGCCATAAAAACAATTAAGATATATCATAATTTAGATACATTAGAAACAGCTATTTTTCTTAAAAGAATAGAAGATTTAATCTCTACTAGCATTTGCGGAAGAACAACTAAAGCAATTGGTAATAATCCAAGGGATAAATAAGATGGAAGACCACTTGCAAAAACAGATATATCACGATCCATTGCAACAAAAAAATAAACAAGCATAAATCCTAAAGGAAATAAGAAAAAAGCAATAGGACCAATTTTAGTTTTTCAAAAAAATTTATTTATAAAAAAATAAATAGCTGAATAAGCAGTCATTGCATCTTTATTAATTTTTAACGAATCTATTTTCATTTTCATTCAATAAATTATAATTTAATTATTAAAAAAATTTATTAATTTTTTAAATAATTTTCTTTTTTAATTTTTTTCTTTTTAAATATTTTATATAAAACTAAGGGAGCAATAAAAATAATTATTAATGATGATAAAAGAATTGATATATAAATGATATATTGATCCATTTCTAAATTAACTGTTGGTTTAAAAAATATAATAATAATTGTTCCGATTGTTAAAACTAATCCGATAGAAGCTATTATCGTTTTAACTATTTTATTTTTAATTGAAAATTTTCTTTCTAAATCATTATATTTTCAAGTCAAAATAAGATAGGATAAAAATAATAAAACATAGGCAAATAAATATGTTCCAGAAGTAATTGAAATACATATAGTCATTACTAAATTATTATTTGATGGAAGAAAATTTAAAAGAGAAAATCAAAAAATCATAAAGAGAATTTGAATTAAAAACATATTATATTTAACTCCTCATTTATTTTCTTTATTTAATCAAGATCAAATCCCAATTGTTTTAATTGAATTACTAAAACCAATTGATGGTTCTACGATAATAGTACTTACTTGACCTATTATTCCAATAATAATTAAAAAAGAAATGATTTTACTAATTCAAATATAACTAGGTCCAAACAAACCTCTAATAACTGTATCGAAAGTTAAAAAAACAGCATTAGATAATTGAATTTCATCAATTGGAAGAACTATGGCAATAGAGATTCCGGCTAAAGTATTTAAAGTAACTAAAGTTATTACTACCATACCAATTACAATCGGGTATGTTTTTTTAGAATTTTTAAGAACATTTATAGTATTAGCTGAAACCTCAATGGCTGTCATACTTAAAAGAAATGAAGAAAAAATAACAAATTCAAAAATATTATCTTTTGGTAAAACGGAAATATCAAGTTTAGGAGGAAGCTCACCATTTTTTGTAATAAAAACAAAACAAAAAGAAAAAATTATAAGAAGAATAGTAGGAAGAATCACTCCTACTGGAAGAGAAATTCTACTAATTCATATTGTTATTTTAAGTCCAAAAATATTGAGAAAATTAACAAATAAAAAAGCAGCTACTATTACAAAAAATTGCACTATATTACTATTTAAAATACTAGTATCAAAAATATAACTTATTCCACTTAATAAAAAATAAAAAAATATAGTGTAAATTACTGTAGTTTGAAATCATTGAAAAAATACAGCAGCAAAACCTCATTTTTCATTCATTGTATTTTTACTTCATTCAAAAATTCCGCCCTTTTTTCATTTAATAACAGACCCCATTTCAGCTGAACATATAGCAACTGGAATAAATCAAAAAAATGCGGCAATAACCATAAAGAAAATAAGATTAAATCCTGAACTTGCAAAAGTTGGATATAAAACCATAGACATTAATGATGTAGCGGTTAAAGAAAAAAATCCAATAATTCCAATTTGCTTATTTGTCATTTTTTAAATCGCTAATAATAATTTTTAATTTTTTTGTAATAGCTTCATCAAAAAGATTTGAAAAATAATTAAAATCATTTTTATCATATAACCAAGGAGATAGAATACAAGATCTTAAAATATTAATTGAACCATTATTTACAAATTCTTTTTCATTAATTTTAGCTCTTTTTAAAATATCTAAAGGAGCATTTTTATAATCTTCAAAAGAAAAACTTGTATGAGAAAGAATTAAATCATTAGTATATGTATCACCTTCTACAAATGAAGAATGTTTATAGATTTCTTGATTTAATTGATTCATTTTTTCTAGTGAAGTATTTCCTTCAAAATTAAAAGCAAAATCTACTATATTAAAATCTGGTTTTGTAAGAATATAAATATTTACTTTTTGTCCATCTACTACATATGTTTTTTCATTTATATGATTTGCAAAATTGCTCGAACCTTCAATGTTATGACCCATTAGTTTTCCATAACCGGTTATATTTAAAGGAACTACTTGATGATTTGTTCAAACAGCTGCGGCTGTAGCACCTGCTTTTGAACCTTCAAAAATATAAGCTCCTAATAAATCGGGAATTGTTATTTTAGTATCGAAAACATATGTTGCAAAATAAGAAATTGCATTTCTCATTTTAATATCTCTTATAGCAATTCCTCCAGCTGAATAAGGAGTATAACCCATTTTATGAGGATCAATTGTAATTGATTCAGCATTTCCCATTGCTTTAAAAGAATTATAAATATCTTGATTTGGTCAAGTATTTAATTTATCGAATACTTTGTATTCTTTGTATTTTTTTTGAAGATCTTCAAAAGGAATAATTTTATCATTTTCATCTAAAACAATTGATCTTAAATAACCACCATAAGCGGCATCAATGTGATAATAGAATCAAACATTTTTTTCTTTTTTTAATTTTTCTCTAATTGCAATTACTTTATCAACGTGGTCAATCGCTCCTTCTTCGGTAGTTCCAACAACGGAAACAACTGCTAAAATGGGAGTTTTTTCTTCTATACATTTATTAAGTTCTTTTTCTAAAACATTAACATCCATACGGTAATTAATATCAACATCTATTGGAACAATATTTTTTGTTCCAATTCCTAAAATATCAACTGCTTTAAGTCAAGAATAATGTTTAGTTCTTGGAACGAAAATTTTTCCTAGTTGGTTCATTTTAGATGAATCAACTCTAATGGAATTATCTTTAATTTCATCTCATTTTTGAGGATCTTTATCTAATATGGCAATAATTTCATCAACAGACATATTAAATAATTCTCAATCAGTTTTATTTTTAACAGCTTCAGGAAATACTTGTTTTATTGCAAAGGGAATAGATTTAAAATTTCTTGCATATCATAAGCCTTCATAATTAGCAACTGATCCATCTGCTGAAATATGTCCTCAACCTTTTTTAGGATCAAAACCTAATAATCTACAAAAATCTAAACCTACTTCTGATTCCATTCTTGATGTCGCAGGAGATGATTCATAGGCAACATTATTTCCATTAAAAAACATTGTTTCAAAATAAGCAATAATTCCTGGCATTAATGTTTCACTATTCATATGTCCTAAATATCTTGGTGAATGTCAAGGAATACTTCCCGATCTTAAAAGATGAGATAAATTATTTAAAACTTCTTTTGCTCTATTAGAAGTGTAAATAAAATCTTTTTTTGATTTATCTTCTTCTAAAATAATATCTTTATCTGAGGCATGAAAATTTTTTCTTCAATATGCCGAATCTTCATATGCTGAAGTTATAACATCTTTATAAAAACCCTCATTTTCCGATTTAGATCCTAAAAAAAGTGCTTTAAAATCTATTATTTTTTTATCTTTATTCATATATTTCTCCTTATAAATTTTTATGAATTATTAAATTTATTCAACTTGTTCGCTAGCTACTAATCAAGAATGATCTTTAAATTTTTTAGAAAATGAAATTCCAATTGGAATTAAGATTAAAATTGATGATAAACCAACATATACTAAAAGATCTTGGATTAATAATAATTCTAAAGTGCTTTGTTGTTGGAAGAAAGTAACAATAATAGCCATTGTTACTCCTAATAAAGCTAATATTGAAATAACTCATGCCCCAACTTTTTTACCAGGAACTGTAAATCCTCTAACAACATCTGGTTTAGAATATTTTAATTTAATAAAAGCAAATATCATTAAAACATAAGCTATACAATATAAAATTATTGTTTCATTTAATAATATTCCAAAAACATTACCAGCACCAGTTATTGTTAAAACTGCATATAAAATTGAAAATAAAGTAACTGCAATGGCTTGAACAATAACAAAAACAATCGGAACATCTCTTTTAGTTTTTTTGTGGAAAAATAGAGGCATTGTTCCTTCTGTAGCAGTTGCATACATTGCATTTGATGGGCCTAGAATTCATGAATTTAATTGACTAAACATTCCAAATGCCATTAATAAAGCAAAAATATTAACAAGTCAAGGAGCTCCTCAAGTTTCTAAAATAATTTTAAATGGAATAATAACAGCATTAGCTAATGATATTTCATTATTAGGAACTAATGCTGCAAAAATAAATCCAACACCTAAGTTAAAAATTACCATTAATACTAAAACAATTAATAAACCTAATGAGTAATTTTTCTTTGGATTATCTATTTCATTTGCTCTTGTTGAAGCAATTTCAAGTCCTATAAAAATTCACATTATTTGTGAAAATAATTGAAGACCTCCAGCTTGTTGGGGAATAACTCCTTCTTGAGCTGGAGGGAAAATAGCTCCCGGAATATTATTTATTAAATCAAAATTTCCTCTTATAGCTTGTTCACTAATAAAACTTATTCCAAAAATTGTTAAAAATACAAATGGAACATAAATACCTACAACTGCCCCTATATTTATAAGAGATTTTCCTACTTTATTTGAAATAAAATTTAAAACTGTAATAACTCAATAAATAAAAATTGTAAACGCTGCTAAAAAAACGGGATCTGTACTTAAATTATGTGTATTAGATACTCCATTTGTCCATGGCGTAGTAATTATCGGATCACCAATAACAAAAGCTATCATTGTAGCAAGACCAACACCTATTATTACCATTCCAAAAAACATTTGGACCCATAATAACCAGGCAACTAAAAAACCAGCTCTTTTACCAAAGGCTTCTTTCACTCAAACTTCAGGTCCACCTCTTTTAGATCAACCGGTTGCTAATTCCGCTGCAATAAAACCCATTGGAATAACAAAAATAATAATTGATAATACCATTCAAATAATAGATGAATATCCGGCACTAGCTACTTGGGGTACATTTCTTATAGAACCAAAAAAGGCTATTGAAAGACCAACTAATTGTAATAATGATATTTTTTTGTTTATAGGTTTTGATTTTGAAGAGTCATCAGACTTACTTTTTTTAAGAAACATAAATTTTCCTTTTTATTCAATATCTTATTTTTAATTATATCACTATTTAAAATTTAAATTTTAGATAATAAAGCAATCTTTTTAGTTAATTTTTTATCAATGATTAAATCAGAAACTAAAAATGGTTCTGAATAAATATTAATTTTCAATATAGGAATAACAGAAATTTGTTTATCATCTTTAAAATTGAAAAAGAATTGTGTTTTAGTTAAATCAGAATATTTTCCATAAAGCTTTCAAGCTTCTTTTTTATCTAGAACAACATTTCCTACAACATCAATTTTAAAAGTTATTTCTTTTTTATCATTTTTTTTATAAACAAAAATAGTATTTAAAGTTTTAATATGTTTTTCTTTTAAAAATAAAATAGGAGTTTTAATTAAAAATATTTTATTCATTCTTATTGAATTAATATTTAGCAATAAAACATTTGCATCTTCTTGATTTTCTTCAATTTTATATGTATATTTTTCTTCTTCTTTAAAAGATATTCGATGTAAATCACCTAAATCACTATTTTCAAATTTAAGAACTGATTCATCTGTACTGTAATAAATATTTTTTAAAATGTATTCAGAATCATATTTTTTAATTTCTTCTTCCTCTTGATTTTTAATATTTTCTAAATTACCTTTATTATTTTCAAAATCAATAAGAGCTTTATTAATTAATTCTTCTAAATTTTTTCTTTGACGTTCATTTTCTTTAAAATTATTTATTTTTTCTAAATTATTTTTCTTAATATTTGAATAATCAGAAAAAACATTAACGATAACACTACCTACAAGCCCGTAATATGAAATTCCAATTAATGAAAGAAGAACTGATATTATTTTACTTGCAAAATAGACCGGAACATAATCACCATAACCGATTGTTGTAATACTTACAAAGCAATATCAAAGAGCTATTCAAATATTATCAATTATATTAGTAGGTTTTCCGCCTTCCGGATTCGGATTAATATCTGTTCAATAGTAATCTTCTAATTTAAATATTAAAAATGAGAAGAAAATTAAAATAACAAATAAAATCAAAATCATTAAAATTAATGTTTTCTTTTTATTTCAAATTATTTTTTTAAGAATCTCAAGATTATTTTTATTTAATCTACTATAAACAAATTTTGGATATATTTGAGCTAAATTAAAAGCTAATAAAATAGTAAAAACAACTTGACTTATATTTTGATCGAAATGAGGATTTTGAAATACTAATTCCCCATTTAAAAAAGAACCATAAACAAGTCCTAAAATAATTATTACAATTGAAGATAATAATTGGTAATTAGAAACTAAACTTTTAAAATTTCTAACAAGAGAAATTGGATATGATTCTTGATAAACATAATCAATTATCGATAGCCTTAAACAATAATCAAAAAGCATTATTGTAGAAACAATAAAACTTATAATATAAAATTTTGAAAGAATAATGGTATTGATTTCTTGATCGGGAATAATGGAATTTATAATTGGGATTATTCCAAGTAAAGGTAAAAGACAAATTAAAACATTATAAAAATAGTAAAAATAATTTACTTTGTTTTTAATTTTATTAAAATAAAATAATTTATAAATATGTCTTCTTATATTTTTATAATTATTACTTTTTTTATTTGGCATATATAAAAAAAATTATAACATTAATTTAATAATTAAGAAATAGCAAGTTAACTAATCTTTAAGATCATTTTCTTTTAAAAACCTAGATAAAAAATATTTTGTTTGTTCAGGAATTTTTTCCATATCTAGGTAATTATCATTTATTACATTTCCTTTAATTCTATCTATTATTTTACCTTCCATATCAAAATATATTTGTCCTTTATCAAATGCTGTATGTTCATCAGGATAAATCCGCAAACAATTAAAGGGATTTATTGCATCTTTTAAAGAATTAATATCATTTTTTTTACTTAGTTCTCCTAAACTTATTATGTGTGCATTTTCAAAATTTTTACAATATCTTTCTTCTTTTAAAATATTATTAGGAATAATATTGTCTTGTAAACAAGTATTAATATTCGCTGTATAAAACGATCTTAATTTAGCATTAATTCTGTCAATTTTTTTTAAATTATATTGTTCATATTCTTCAATTGTTTTGTTTACAACTGAGATAACAAAATCTTTTTGATTTCCCCTTAAACTAAATTTATTGTGTTTTTGAATTGATTTAGATAATTCTTTCTCTTCTTTTTTAATATCATTAACTCTATAAAATTCTTCTTTAAAACCAGGAACGATATCTTCTTCTATAAATTGTTCTAAATTATATTCAGGAATATTTCTATCATAATTTTTTGTTTTTTCACAAGGCCAATCTCCTAAAACATTAGCAAAATTATTATTATAATATTCAATATTAAGACATCGCATAGGACTTGCTGATGAATTTTTTTTAGCACCTGGAATATTTGATCCTGAAAGTAAAGAAAACATTCTTCTAACTGTTGTTTCTAAATTTAAGAAATATTGATTAACTTCAGAAATTTGTTTTACAGTTAAAGATTGATATTCTTCTTTTATTATTTGTTCTGGATTTTTATTATTAGAAAATTTATCTAAAAATTTATCTCTAAATTCTTTAGTTATTTTTTCTTTATAATATTTAGTTGGCTTGATCATTTCTTTATCTGTTAAACGAAAATTACTTTCCTTTAATATTAAATATTCATCAATTATTTTATTTTTATCATTAAAAATAAAAACAGCATCCCCCATCATTACTAATCCATTTTCTTTTCTTAAATATTTTTTAGTTCCAAAAGGAATTACCAATTTTTTAAAATTATTCATTAGAACACCAACGTTCTAAAAATAGCTTCTAAAACTTCTACAGAAATAGAATTCCCTGCTAAATAAATAAGCTTGTTTTCGCTAATATTTGTATGTTTAATAATTGTTTTATATTGCTCTTCTTTAAAGCCCATATATTTAAAACATTCTTTAGCTGTTATTGATCTGATTTTTTTAGGACCAAAATATAATTTAATTCTACTTAAAGCGCCCGAAGCAGTTAGTGTAGGACCTGAATGATTAATATCATAAACAAAATTTTCACTAGAAAAATTAGAATAATTTTCAAGTTCTAATTTTAATATGTTATTTTTAGTTAATCCCTTTTTTAAAAGGTTAAATTTACTAAATCTATCATCATATTTAACTTTTAAATCAAGAATACCTTTTAAAGGTTTTTTATTTGTTATTTTTATTTCATTAAGAGGAGCAAATTCAAAATTTGTTTTCTTTGCGTGTTCTTCTAAAACAGATAATACAAAAACCCTTTCTCTGTTTTGACAACTTCCAAAATTTGTTGCGTTTAAAACATATTCTTTTGATTTATATCCAAGATCTTTTAATCTTCTTAATCAAGCATTATAATTAGCTTTATGATTCTTGCTAATCATTGCTTTTACATTCTCAAGAAGCAAATACTTTGGTAAAGTTTTTTTATGTTTTTTGATTTCTAAAAATAATCTTTCAATTTCTCATAACAATCCACTTCTTGTATTTTGTTCTTTAGAAAATCCTTTTTGTTTTCCTTGATTAGAAATATCTTGACAAGGAAAAGAATAAGTAAAAATATCTAAATCTTTAGGAAGGTCTATTCCTTTTGTTTGAGAAATATCAAAAAAATTATTTGCTTTTGCTTTTGATTGATTTAAGTAGAATCCAATTTCAGAAGCTCTTAAAAGATTTTTATCCTTTCAACTTTGTGAACAAGGACTCTTAGAATCATTACTTACATTTATGTTGCTATTAAAAATTTCTTTTTTAACATAATCTAAATTGTGATGAATAATTTGATATGAAATTATTGCCGGAATAAATCATTCTATTATTCCCTTTGGTTCTATTTTTCAGTTTTTTTCTTCAGCAATATTTTTTAGTGCTTGATACTGAGAACCAATTCCAGAAAAAGCTTCAAAAACTTTAATAGTTTTATAATGTTTATTATTTAACTAATTCAATATATTGTATTTTTTGTTAATCTAAATATTATTTAAATATGCTTTTTTATTATAAAAATAAAATATATAATAATACATATGAAAAATTCAAATAATAAACATTATTAGAATTAAAATGTGTAAATAAAAAATTTATTGTTTTAAATTAAATTCTTCATTTATTTTTTTAGCTAATTCTTTCGATCTATCTTTTACAGCCTTTAACATATTGTCAATGCTATCATCTTGTTTTCATAAAGCGGCATTTATTCCATGATCACTTAGATGTTCTTCTATTGAACTATTTTTATTTTCTTTATACTCATTAAAATAAGAAGAAAATTTCTTATTTTTTATTTTCTGATTTGTATTTTTATTTATAGGTGTTAAATTAGAATAAGAAGATATTATTTTTGAAATTTCTGCTTGATTATATCCATCTTCTTTTTTATAGCCTTCTCTTGGAAAAATATGATGTAAATCATATTCATTATTAATAGTAGTTCCCTCTAAAAAATCATTCTTTTTTCATAAAAAAGAAGTTATTAGTTTTGCTACCATATCGTTTTTGGATGACTCATCTAATTCTTCAAAAAAATAATTTTCTTTTATTTCTTTCGTTTTAAAATTATTTAAATGTTCATCTATAATATTTTGTTTACCTGAAAGCAATGAATTTATGAACAAAATATTTTTTTCCAGAACGGCATTTGTATTTTTTTCATATGAGTGATTAATACATAATAAGCCTATATATTTTTTAATTTGAGAAATTTCATTATTAACTAAGGGCTTGTTTTCATTTTTAAAAAATAAATAAATACATCACTTAACAATATTTTTAGATGGAATAGTTTTTGTTGAAAATCCGATTTTATTAAATAAAAAATCTTCGGCTAATCATAATGATTTTTTTCATTTTTCAATAGTTTCATTTATTATTTTTTCATCACTAACTTCAAAATGAATTTTATCTTTAGACTTTAAAATAGGAGTATCTGATACAACAAGAAAAATAGAATCTAAAAGAGTTTCATTATCAATTATTTGTATATCAAATCCTTTTTTATATTCTGGTAAATCTTTAAAAATATTTTCTAAATATATTCCAAAAGTATTTCATTTTGCATTAACTATATCAAAAACACTAAGTTTTTTTCCTTTTGTATTAATTTTTTCAAATACATTTATAGCATCATCTAGTTCAAAACCATTTTTAAGACATAACACACCAATACTTAAATCTAAAAATTTATTTTGCACTCTCTCTATTGATCTAAATTTATGTAATTCTTCGCCATATCCAGCTTCTTTTTCGTTTATTATATTATCAATGTCTTCTGCCTTGCAAAAAATTTCATTGATTTTATATTTGTTTCTGTCTACTATTTTTTCTTTACTTATTGTTTCAAATTCATTTGTTTCAAAATTAAAAACAATTTTTGAAAATTTTTTTATATGTTCTTTAAGTTCTAATTTGTCTAATTCATTAAAATAAAAACAAGAAATTAATGTTGTTAAACGCTGTTGTCCATCAATTACAAATAAGTAATCAGAATGATCTTTATTTTTAGAAATATTTTCAAGAATACTATTTTTAATATCAAACTTATCATTAGTTTCTCATAAAATAATATTTCCAATTGGTTCACTTGAAACAATAGAGTTTAAAAGTTCCTTTATATGGTTTTCTTTTCAAACATAATTTCTTTGGAATAAAGGAATTTTAATTTTTCCACTCTCTAACTCTGCAAAAATTTCTTTTAATTGTTTTTGATCATTTTTAAATTGTTTATTTGTATTTATTAGCATTGTTGTATTTTTCATTTTTTTATTATCGCACAATTTATTTTAAAATCACATTTTTAGAAATTTAATAAAGTTAAATAATTGCCATTAATTAACTTTCTTCACATTATTTTGGTTATATAAATTTTACATTATTTTAAAAATATTAATTATTGATATTTTTCATACTTATATGTTATTTAAAAAAATACATATATATATATATTTAATTAATTCCTTTAATGGCAATTATTGAACCAATAAAAAGTAAAAACAATAAAATTTTAAAGGTTTTTGAAACATTTAGTGGAATTGGTGCTCAACATAAGGCGCTAGAAATTATAAAAAAGTTATTTGGTTATGAATATGAAATAGTAGGAACAAGTGAATGAGATGTAGATGCTATTATTTCATATGCTGCAATTCATTATCCTGATTTTGATAAAAATATTAAAAATTATGATGAAGAAACTATTGATAATTATTTAAAAGATTTTTCCCATTCTTTTTCAGGAAAGAGTGAAATAGATTTTTCAAAAATAAAAGGAATGGACCTAAAAAAGAAAATAATTTATTGAAAAGCTCATAACATATCAAAAAATATGGGAAACATTTTATTAATAAAGGGAAAAGAGCTTCACAAAAAAATTGGTGATATTGACCTTATAACTTATTCTTTTCCTTGCCAAGATTTATCAATAGCTGGATCATTACACGGATTTAATAATGGAATGGCAAAAAATTCTAATACAAGATCTGGTTTACTTTGACAAATTGGAAGAATTTTAAAAGAATTAAAATCTATAGACAAACTTCCTAGATTTCTTTTATTAGAAAATGTTGCCAATATGATAAGTAAGAAACATAAAAGTGATTATATAGAATGAAAAAAGGAACTCAAAAAAATTGGATATTCAACAAAAACATATGTTTTGAATGCAAAAAATTATGGACTTCCTCAAAATAGAAATAGAGTATATGCCATTTCTATATTAGGAAATTATAAAGTTGACAAAGAATTTGAAATTTTAGATAAAAATATCTTTCCTGAAAAAATTGAGAAAATGGTTGAGATAAAACAAACTGATTTAAAAAAAATTATTAAACAAGATTATGAAAATAAACAATATAGAGATGAAGCTATAGAAGCAACTCCCAATAGAACAAAATCAAGAAAATTAATGTTTGAAAAAAATTATAAATTAAATAATTTTGATCAATATAAATATTCTAGAACCGTTACAACCAAACAAGATAGACATCCAAATGCGGGAATAATAAATCTTGAAAATAGTATTCTTTCAAATGATAATAATAAATTAAAAGCAAATTATCGGTTTATTACACCAAGAGAAGCATATTTGCTTATGGGATTTACCGAAAAGGATTTTAATAATATTAAAAAACTAAATCTAATTAAAAAAGAAAAATTATATCAACAAGCAGGAAACTCGATAGCAGTTTCAACTATAGCACATGTTTTAAAAATTATTCAAGAACTAAATAATAAGGAGAAGTATTAAATGAAAGAAATAGGAAATAAATTTTCAATAATAGGAACTAATCCTGATAAATATATAGAAAACTATTTAATAATTTTTACAAATATTGGAAAACAAGAAGAGATTTATATTGATAAAGCAAATAATAATCTTAAATATAATAATTTTATTATTAAATCATTTAATAGCGATACAACGTTGAGGCAAAATATTGATTGTTGAGTATCTCTTGGATTATTTATTGAAAAAGATAATAAATTAATCAAAATATATGATGAAGTATCTAGGACGAAATTATATGAAATTATTAAATCAATGTTAATAGCTGATTCAGATATTAAAAAAATAAATGAATATAGAGACACCATTATATTAAAGTTAATGCATATGTTAAATTTAGATGTAATTAAAAAATATAATCTTAAATCTAATACAAAAATAATTACATATTCAGATATAGAAAAAGAAATAGGAAGTTTCGAAAATAAACTAATAAAAGATAAAAAATTTAATGAAATAATAAAAATTTTTTGAGGAGAAGAAAATGAATAAAACAATAAATAAAAATTTTAGTTTTTTATTGAAAGAAGATGTTAATTTCGATTGCAAAGAACAAATAATAACAATTATAAATAAAATACATGAAAGAATTAATAAAAAAGATTTTAGTGATGCATTAATTAATTTAAGAAGAATTGTTGAGATGACATTAAGAGAATATTTAGATAAAAAAGGACATGATACATTAAATTTAAATTTCTCATCATTAATTAGTTTATTTAAAGAAAATTATGGAAATACTTTTAATTATGAAATTATAGATTCTTTTTATAATATTAAAAAATGAGGAAATCATGAAGCACACAATAGAACTAATAAAGTTCTGTTGTCAGAAATTATTATTGCCTTAAAAAATACTAGAGAAATTATTATATATTTATTTTTAAACAATGAAAAACAATTAGAATTTGATGAACCTATTTATTATAAAAATACAAATGAAGAAATTGAGGACATTAGAATAATCAGTAGTAATGAAAATAATCTAATACATAATAATGATATTGAAATTAATAAAAGTAAATTATATGATTTAATGACTATTGAAAATCAGTTTTTGCAAATTCCTATTTATCAAAGAGGATATTCTTGAGAGGAGGAACAAATAGAAATTCTTTTTAATGATATAAAGAGTAGATATAATGATAATTCGGTTCATTATTTTGGTAATATAGCAGGGAAAATAATTCCACCTAAAAATTATAATATTTCTAATAATAATAAAACTAATGTAAAGATAATTGATGGACAACAAAGATTAACTACTTCATTTTTATTTATATGTGCAATAAGAGATATTTTAAAGGAGAGGGTTTCTAATATAGAAAATGAAAAACTTATTAATGATATCTTAAGAAAAGATATAGAAAATTATTTTGTTAATCCTGGAGGAACAGAGGATAATAATAGAACATTTAAAAAAATATTAAATGGTGATATTTTAAATATAAATAAAAATAATAAATATTTTATTAATTATTGAAAATTCAAAGAATTAATAATACAGGAAAATTTTGATATTGATTCTTTAAGAGAATTTGCTACTACCTTTGTAATTAAATTCCAATTAGGGACAATTTCATTTAATGATAAAACAATTTCAAATAAAAAAGAAATGGAAATTTTTGAAAATTTAAATTCTAAGGGAAAAGAACTTGAAATGAGTGATTTAATTAAAAATTATATTTTTAATTTATGTTCTGAGGAATTACTGCAAAATAAAGATCATGAAATAAAAATTCCTGTTTTATATACTTCCTATGTTTTAATTGAATTAAAATCTTCTATAATGATTGAAGATTTTTATAGAAGTTTAAGTGAATACAATAATGGTCAAGAAATATCTAAGAATAGACAAATACAATTTAGCAATTTTAAAGATTCAATAACTAATTTATTTAAATTAGATAAACAAGAAGAATTTAAAGTAATAGACGAATATGAAAAATTCTTAAAAAAAATGAATATTTATGTAATTCTATTTAATGATTTAATGAATAATAATGGTGAAATTTATGGAAAAATACTAGGAATTGACTTAATTATAAAATTATGTGGAGATAAAAAGAAAATAAAATTATTTGTAGGATTATTATTTTTAGTTATAGATATACTAAAACATAATTCTCCACTAGATGAATATGAAAGTCTAAAAGATTTTTTAAAAAGAATTGTTACTTTAAAAACAAAAAAAGAAATTTTTAATTTATTTTTATATTTGATGAAAGCTATAACCAAAAATTCTATAGTTACCGGTCAGGGAGATTCATCCTTTAGAAGAAACGTTACTGAAACTATTTTTATTATTAAAAAAGAATTATTTAAAAATGCAGAAATTAGAATTTTAGATTTACTAGAAATGTTAAAAAATAAAATTAAAAAATTCATAAATACTGATGAAGAATTTAAAGTTAGTCTTTTAAATAATAATAAAAATAGAAAAGCTATAACTTGATTATTAGTCTTAACAGAATGAGAACTATCTGACTTTAGTAATGGTGGACAGATAATAAATTATGAAAATCCTACAGTAGAACATGTAATGCCTGAAAAAAATGAAAAATGATTAGATACAATAAAAAAAGAACAAAATTGAGAACAAAATTTTCCTTTTATGTTAAATAAAATTGGGAATTATTTTATTATTAATAAACCAAAAAACTCATCAGCAAGCAATTATTCTTTTTTAAAAAAGAAAGAAATCTATAAAGAAAATAGTTCTCCTCTTTATAAAAATAATGATCAAAATATTGATATTTGAAGACAAGAAAAATGAACATTTGATATCATAGAAAAAAGATCTATAGCATTAGTTAATTACATTTGTGAAAAAGTTATTAAACATAATAATTAATTTCTTTTTGATAATATTTCTTTGAAATAATAATCATTTTAGTAGTTGTATATATGCCAACTAAGGTGGCCGTTAAAGCAACAGGGAAGGTTCAGGCATCAAGATATCTAAATGGATTATTAGCTCCCATTTGTTCGGCTAAAGGAGAAATTGAAAATATTGCTCCAAAACCAATAATTCCAAAAACGATTATAAAATAGACAATACAGATAAGTAATGGACTCATTTGTTTTTTACTAATATTAACTGTACTTGGAAGACATACACTTCAGATTGAACAAAAAATACCATAAATAGATATATAAAGAAAACTAAATGAAGTAAAGTTTTCTTTTTTAAATAAAAGCATTAAAAGATTAGTTGGATGTTGAACATCATAACTTGATCTATATAGCAATAATCCTTTAATTAATTCCACATCATATGAAGTATATGAAACATAATTTATAAGTCATTGCTTATATTCGAGAGGATTATTTAAAATAGTAATTAATTTAATATTATTTTCAATTAGTCAATTTTCTCAAAGAGGATCTTGAAAAAGAATAACTAGATATTGTTTAACATCTTCAATATTATTCGGATCAAAATTTGGCAAGATAGGAGGAAATGTTGTAGGTGGCAAAGTTATTTTATCACTAATTCCTGGAGGAAGCTGAGGTATTTGTCAAATATAAGAATCATTAATTGTATAAAGTTTTGCTAATGGTTCTACTAAAAACCTTCCTATAATTACGAAGATAGTAGTTATTAAAACTGAAATCCCTACAAGATATCAAGATTTTCATATTTTAATATTTGTTGTTTCTTTATTAGCTAAATTATAAATATCATTATATTTTATAGCATCGGAAAATCCGATTGCAACTCAAGGAATTAAATACATTAGATTAAACCAAATTACTCTTGACATTTGGTATGAAAGAGGAACAAATTCTCCTAGTTTTGCACTCATAAAGAAATTTAAAAATAATAAAGCTAATCCTTTAAATAGAGATAAAGAAATTCCTGAAATAGATTCTTGCATTATTTTATATTGTTTTCTTTTTCCTTTTTCAAAGATTCTAAAACGTCAAATAAAGGTGAATTTGTTTTTATAAACAATATAAATAAAAAAACCTGTTGTTGTAATTAAGGAAACAATGGATAAACCTAGTCCAATTCCTAAAGCGCTTAGATTTGCCACTATTCCTAATAAATAAGACAATAAAAGAGTAAAGAAACATTTCCAGACAAATAAAAAAATACAATGTAATTTATTTTTTTTAAAAATTAGTAAAAATAAATAAGCTTCAATCGAACTAAGAATTACAAAACCTAGAGAACCTAACATAAAATCAATTCCATATTCTAGAGTCGCTATAGTATTTGGCCGATTACATGAATAGTGTAAATAAAAAAAAGAGGAAACGGCATAAATAAGAGCACAAGTCATTCCCATGATTAATGTAGATCTTATACTCATTCAAAATGATTTATTTACATTTTCTTTTTGATCATTACTAAAAATAAAAAATAAGGATGTAGCAAAAGATACTCCTAATTGAGCAAAGGTTAATTGAAATGTTGCCGTATATCCAACACCAGTTACTACTTGCGCTCCAACTTCGGGAACAAAAGCACTTATAATACAAAATAAAAGAGGAAAAAGACAATTAAAAAAAGAAAAGATAATAAAAATATTTCCCCTAGAAAGAGTTTTTCAGGCATCTTTTTGAACTAAATTAAAAGTAGTTTTTCTTTTAATTAAATTATTTTTTTGCATGCAAATATTATAAAATAATAAATTTTAAAAATTCTCTGTTTTTTATATATTTTGCACAAAGAAAATAAAGAGAAAAAATTAATAAAAAAAATAAACAAATCTTTTTTTAGATTTATTTATTTTTGTAAATTAAAGTTATTATTTTTTTTCACTAAATTTGAAAAATTGTCATGGCTTTATATAATCTAGTAAGAATAATTCATTATCAACAATCTTTGCAATATTATTTTTTCTTTGTTTAGGATCTAAGTGGTTTTTCTTAACAAGATGTAATTCCCCTTTATATTGACCAAAGTTTTCATTACCAATAGCAATTGTTCCTCTTGGTATTTCCTTTAATAAATTATGTGGTTTAAATTCTTCTTTAGCAAATTTAATTCTTGGCATAGTTGATCTTATTAAAAATTCAGAAACATCTCCTCTATTAAAATGTTCTTCATCTAATACAATTTTCTTTTCAATATCAGTTGCTTCTTTTGTAAATTCAACATTGAAAGTTATTTTTTTTCCAATTTCAGATATTCTTTTAAGTTCTTTTTCTGAAGCAAATGAATTACCAATAATAATATCATCTACTAAATCTAATAATAAATAATGTTTTACTTGGACTTCAATTGGTAAATTTCTGTGTATCTCAAGTGTACATAAACCATCCATAATTGGTCAAGGACCTATTTTACCTTCTTGAGATGTAACAAAAGCGGCACTTCTTATTCCTAATTCTTTATATTGTTTAGAAGTTTTAATAAAATGTTCAAGTGAAAGACCTGAATATTCCATTGGATAAAAATTATGACATCCAATTAATTTTTTTCTATTAGGTTCAAAAGATAAAATATTATTTACATATTTTGTTCCAGAAGACATATTAATTTCAATATCTAAATCTTGTGGATTGTATGTCATAATAGCTTCTTTTTGTCCGTCAAAACCAACATCTAATCTAATTCCTGTAGCTCCTAATTCTTTAAAAAAAGATAAATCTTCATAAGAAATTTCTAATTTTGAAAATACATTTGGAGCAATATCTAAAATTACTTCCATTCCTAATGAAGTTGCTAAACCTAAAATTTCTTGAAAATCTTTTTTGATTTTTTCTTTTGGTTCATCAACAGATAATAAACAACTAAAAATTCTTTTAAATCCATATTTATGAGCTAATTTAATATAAGCTAAAATATCCTCTTTTTTACTTTTATCTGGGTATATTGAAATTCCTAACATTTTCTCTCCTTTAAATTTAAATTATTATTTAATTTTTTTATGTAAATCAATTATTTCAGTTGCCATTAAAATTAATGTTTGTGTTGAAAGTAATTGATCTTCTGCATGCATTAATAGTAAAGGAATTTTAATTTCCATTCCGGCAGCTTCTTGCTGTACTAATTCCGCATGTTGACGCTCTGCTTCAAGTAATTCTTTATGAGCTTTTTCAATTTTGTTATTAGCTTCTTCAAAATTACCTTTTTTAGCTTCAAAAATTGCAAGCATTGCTTCTGATTTTGCTTCTCCTGCAAAAGTTATTATTCTAAAACTAATTTCTCCTAATTGTTCATATGTATAAGACATTTTTATTCCTCTTTTTATAAATTTTTATTTTTAATATTATTATACACTATAATAATTTATAAGTTTTTATTGATAAAAATCTTAAAATAGAGGGAAAAATGTTTCACGAAGTTCTTGGTTATTTTGATATGACAATAATATATTTATTTTGCTTATTTCAGCTTTATTACAATTATGTAACGTTAAAAAAAATAAAGGAATCGAAAAATAAAATAACATGATATCAATTAATAATGGCATACGCTTTTTGAACAGCACCTATAATTTATTCAATTCTTCCAATGATCGGTTCATTTAATGATAATTTATCTTTTGGTTTCTTTATGCTTTGAATGAGAATACCGCCTATTTCAATTACAGCCCTTATCATTATTTATTGAACAATTTATTTATTCATTCATAATAAAAAAGTTAATACCAAAGAAAATATTTTACAAACAAATTTTGTTTATAAAAATGATAATTTTGAAAAAATAATTTCTTCTAAAAATATTTTTAAAAAGAATGTTGTTAAAGTAGAGAAAAAATATTGTTTAAGAATTAGTAAAGCAAATAGTGAAAAAGAACTTTTAAAAATAGTTGAAGATATTCAAGGATGATATATTTCTAAAGATAAATTTAGTTGAATGTGATTTAAAAAAAGTGAGCAAACACATAATTTTTATAAACAGATATTTGATAATGTTTGTTTTAAAGCAAAAGAAAAATTAAATAATTTTGCTTAACGATGTCTTCTTTTAAAAGTATTAATTCAGTTCAATATTTTAGTTGATATATATCATCTTTTAGCATTAACTCTATCAAAGTAAAAGGCATTGTAATATGATGAATTAATAATTAATCCGGCATATAAAAAGTAAGATAAAATTTGGACAAAGAAAATACAATATAAAAAAGTACCAATTGAACCAAATTTACTATAGTCAATAAGAGAAGTTAAATAACCAAATATCATTGTAAAGATAACTGTCGGAATTAATGTTACAAGAATTCCTGGAGTTATTTGTTTAAAAGTAACTTTAAATAAAGGTGTAAATCTAAAAATTAAAGCAATTCCGATATAAAACCAAAAAATTAAAAAGAACAAAATTAAAAAGTAAAAAATAATTTCATATGTTAAACTTTTTTCTTCAAAGTTTTGTAGCAAAATTTGAATTAAAGGAATTAAAGAAGAAAGAGCGATTACGATAAAGACGGAAATGAAAAAAACAATCAAAATCGCCCTTAATCTTTTAATTACAAAATTTGTAATGGAATTATATTCATATATATTTGATTGTGAATCAACGAATTTAACAATCCCTTTAGAAGAAAATCAAATCAAAGTTAATAAAAACAAAATAAATGTTGTATTAACAACTATGGAATCAGAATCAAAACTAATAATTAAGGAACTAAAACCTGGAATAATTCTTTGCAAAATATTTTTAACTAATATATCTTGTCACCCCGGAATTAAAGAGAAAAAGGACGTAACTATAATAAAAATAGGAATAAGTGATAAAAATAAATATAAACCTAATCCGGCAGGGATGAAAAGAAAATTACTATTCGATAACTTTCCATAAGCTACATCAATAATTTTTCTTCTTTTTACAGGATTTTTTAAATGTTTATTTTTAATCGAAATTAAAAAAGTAAAATAAATTAAGACTTTTATAAAACGAGAAACAATTGTATTTTGTTTTGGAGGAGTATAAACGTAATCTAATAATCATTTATTTTTCTCTTTTTTCTCTTTTTTCTTGCTATAAGCGTCTCAACTTGCCTTTATTTTCCTTTTATTCCAAAACATCTTTCTCCAATAAAGAAATTATAATTTCTTTTGCTGTTTTAATATCAATATTTCCGTTAAATTTTTGCATAATTTTTCCAAATAAAAATTTTATACAACGATCTTGGTTAATCTTATAGTTATCTTTTAAGTCTTTATTTTCAGCGATTATTTGTTCTATAAATTCAATTAATTGATCATTACTTATTGTAAAAACAAGATTATTTTCTTTAATGATTTCTTCTACAGTTTTTTTTGCATTTAAAAGCAAGGGAATTAATTGTTTTAGTTGTTTTCTATTCAATTTATTTTTATTATATAAAGATATCGCTTCTTGTAAATCATCAATTTTAATATTTAATTCATTTAAGGAACAATTTTCTTTTTTAGCTAATGGAACTATTTCTGCAAAAAAAACTTTTGCTCATTCTTCACCATTATTAGTTTTTATTTTTTCAAAATATTCTCATGCTTCTATATCTTTTGAAAAAATGGAAATATATTGTTCGCTAATACCATTTGCTTTCATTCTTTTTTCAACTTGTTGAGGAAGTTCAGGAACGTTAATTGAATCAATGAAAGACTGTTCTAAAATAATTACTGGAATATTTGGTTCTGGGAAATATTTATAATCGATATTATTATCTTTTGTTCTCATTGAAATTAAATCATTTTTTTCTTCTGAAAATCTTTTTGTTTCTTGTTTTATTACAGAAGAAGAAAGAACTTGTTGTATTTGTTTTTCGGTTTCTAATTCAATAGCTTTTTTAATATTATTTAAAGAATTTAAATTTTTAATTTCCACTTTTGTTCCAAATTCTTTTTCTCCAATTTTTCTTATAGATAAATTAATATCAACTCTTAATGATCCTTTGGCCATAATTGCATCAGAAATATTTAAATATTTAGCAATTAAAGAAATATTTGAAACATATTCAACAACTTCATGAGCAGATCTTAAATCAGGCTCAGAAACAATTTCTATTAATGGAACTCCTGCTCTATTGTAGTTTATATAAGTATTATCCCCTTTATGAATTTGTCTTGCAGTATCTTCTTCGATATGAATTCGATTAATTCTTATTTTCTTTTCATTATTTTCTTCATCTTTTATTAAAATATTTCCATCTTTACCTATTGGTCTAAATTGTTGAGTTATTTGAAAACATTTAGGAATATCAGTATAAAAATAATGTTTCCGATCAAAATGTAATTCATTATCTATTTTCATATTTAAAACTTTAGCTAATTTAATTGCTTTAATAACAGCTTCTTTATTAAGAGTTGGTAAAGTTCCAGGAAAAGCTAAATCAATCAGTGAAACAGTTGTATTAGGTAAACTTTCAAAATTATTTTCAGCTGAAGAAAATAATTTAGTTTTAGTATTTAATTCTAGATGAATTTCAATTCCAATTACAGATTCAAATTGTTTTTCCATTATTTATTACCTCACATTTTCTCTAAAAATAAAGCATATGAAAAAAGCTTTTTATCGCTATAAATTTTTGCATCTATTGTAATATTAAAAGGCAGATTATTTTTTTCTCCTAATTTAAAATTTAATGAAGGATTTCCTATTAAATTACTACTTGTCAAAATAGATTTCATAAAATTATTTTCTAAATCATTTAATTCCGCAAATGAAGGTGCTATTGAAGGTGATGATGGAAAAATTAAAACATCACAATCATCATGAATTTCATTAAATCAATTAGAAATTTTTCTTCTTACTTTTTGCGCTCTTAAAAAAAGATCTTCTTGATTTTTTTCTTCAAGGAAAAAAGAACCTAAAGTTAACCTTCTTTGAACCATATAACCAAAACCATTTGTTCTGGTCTTAGTAAAAGTATCTACTCAAGAATCTCCCTCGATTCTTTCTCCAAAAATAATTCCATTCATATTTGATAAATTTGATGAAGCTTCTGAAAAAGAAATAATATCATAAACAATTTTTATACAATTTAACAAATCAATATCTAATTTAATTTTTTTAGTTTTTATTCCTTGACTTTCAATTTTAGAAATAAATTTTTTATATTCATTAGCAATTTCTTCATCAACATAATCAAAACAATCAAAATAAGAAATTTTTGAAGGTTTTATTTCTTTTACACCATCAATATCTATTTCTAAAGAAGTCATATCTTTTTCATCTTTACCATAAATTGCTTTAGCAACTAAATAAGAATCATTAACATTATGAGCAAATCAAGCAACGGTATCTAAAGATGAGGCATATTGAAAAAGGCCTCATCTTGATGTAGCTCCATATGATGGTTTAAAACCTACACAACCAATATAGGATGCCGGCAATCTAACAGAATCTCCTGTATCTGAAGCGATTGCAAAAGAAATATTTTCAGTTAATGTTGCAGCAGAACCAGAAGAAGATCCACCAACTATTCTAGAATTATCTAAAGGATTTTTTACTACACCATTACATGAATATGTTCCGGTACCACCTAAAGCTAATTCATCACAATTTACTTTAGCTACAATATTTGCTCCAGCATCAAAAATTTTCTTTAATATTTCCGCTGAATAAAGAGGTGAAAAATTTTCTAATATTTTTGAAGAAGCAGTAGATTTTTCATTTTCCATTGCAAAGTTTTCTTTTAAAGTAAAAACACAATTTTTTAAAATTCCGTCTTTAGTATTATTTTCTTTTTCAAAAACTTTTTTAACAGCATTATTATCATCTTTTAATAATTCTTTTTTAGCTTTTTCAAAATTACCTTTATTTATTATTTCTAACATATATTATTTAATTATCCTTTTTATAATAATAAAATCTTCATCTTTTTCTTTTGAATTTAAAAGTACTTTTTCTTTATCTAACATTTTTCCTATTTCATCTTCTCTTAAAAAAGATGTTTTAGGAGATATTCTAAACATTGGTTCGATATTTGAGATATCAATTTTTCTTAATAAATTAAGATTTTCATTAATAAAATCAAACTCTTTTTCAAGCTGTATAATAACTTCGTCATTTGCATTAATTAATATTTTTTTACTTAATTCTAAAAATTCTTCTTTTTTCATATTAATTATATTTTATAGATAATTTTATTATTATTAATTTTTTTATATATTAAATTTTGGGTTTAATTTTTCTTCTTTTTTTCTTTTATATTTCCTTTATTTGTTTATAAAAATAAATAAAATAATAATTTTGATATAAAAAACGCATTTATTTTCTTAAATAACTTAATTAATTAACTAAAATAAAAATTAATATTTAATTATTTTATTTTAGTTTAAAATTTATTTAATAGATTTAAATTTTAAAGGAATATATATGAAAAAAGCGATAAAACAAAAACTATTAAATTTAGTAACAATTAATCCAATAGATTATTGTGTTAAAACAAATTTAACACCAAGACATATTGATATTCTGAAATATGTAAAAAAAGATTTATTTATAAATTTTATAAATAAAGAAGTTTCTCAAATAGAAATTTCAACAGCTTCTGGAGTTGCTTTTTTTGAAGATGAACTTTCTAAAACAAAAAACGCAGATGAATTTTTAAATATTATTAATGAAAGTGGTTTCATTGTTTTAGATAATATGAAAAAAGGATTAGAAACACAATTTGAATTAACAAAGAAAAAAGCACTTACTCATTTTGTTTCTGAAATGAAATCATCTAAAAAAACTTTTATCGGTTTAAATAGAATTGCAAAACAATACTATAACGATACAGCTGTTTGACCTCTTCATATTTCTTATAAATTTTTAAAAGGAAAAGTTAATAGTACTTTCTCAATAAAGGCTCCATTAATTTTACAAAAAGTTGAATTAGTTGAAGAAGGATCAAAACTATTTTTAAGAAGAATTGATGACGAAATAATTATTAATGAAAAATTAATGGTTATTTTAAATAAAGAGCACCCAACAAATACTAATTCATCTGAGTTATTAAAACCAATTCCATTTAATGAACTTATTGAAAAAATTGAAGAAATGGTTGGTTATAAAATTAATGAAATTGAAAAAGAAGCAATTAATTTTATTAAAGAAGATCCTAAATTTATTTTAGAAAATTATCCAACATTAAAAATTGAAGATTCAGCTGTTCTTGGAATATTTGAACCAGGTGGATCAGCTTTAAAACAAGATTTAGAAAAAATTATTGAACTTGATGTAGATCCTTTTGAAAATCAAATAGATACAAAATTTAAATCAATTGAATTTTATGAAAAAAAAGTTATTGAAGATTTAAATTTATTAGAAATAAATAGACCATTAAATATTTTCCAAAAATATGCAGTAGCTTCTTCATTACAACAATCAACATTAATTTATGGTCCTCCAGGAACTGGAAAATCTGAAGTTATCGCAAATATTATCTCTAATGCTTTAGTGAATGGGAAAAATGTTTTAATGGCTTCAGAGAAAAAAGCCGCTCTTGATGTTTTAACTTCAAGAATGAATTCACTTTCTCAATTTACACTTTATCTTTGTGATAATCATAATGTAGAAAAATTTTATAAAAAAATTGATTCATTAAATACATTATTAGGAACACAATGATATCGTGAACCATCTAAATATACAAGAAATGCTCCCTTTGAACCATTAAAAATGGATAAAGATGAATTAATGTTCTTTAAAAACTATACAGATTGATATGAAGAACTTTTAAAATTAATTAAAAAACATTGAAAAATAGAAGATTATAATGATTCAATTTTTAATTATGATTTTGCAAAATACCAAGAATTAAAAAATGAAGTTGGTGAGCAAATAATCGGTGAATGACTTACAAGTATATTTGTTGAAGGAAATGAAAAAAAATCTATTTATGAATCAGTAATTGAACTAATGCTTGAATATAATATAACTAAAATTGATGATTTTTTTGATGAATATATTAAATATAAAAAATTTGTTAAGAAATTTAAATTAGAAGAAGAATTCAGCTCAATTAATTTAGCTAAACATCTTAAAACTATAAAAGTAAAAATTACATACAATTTAAAACTTGTTGAATTATTTTTATTGGGTGGTAAACAATTAATTACCCTTTTTGAAAATTATTTTGAATTTAAAAATATATATGAAAATACAAAAGAATTTATCGAATTTAATGAAAAAACTTTAAAACAAAAAGTTTCATTTTTAGAAATGATTGATAATTATTTAGTTTTTATAAAAGCATTATTTGCTAAAAAACCAGAATTCAAAGAAGAAAAGAAAGAATCATTAATTGAAATTGCTCGTATATGTGAAGAATTCAAAGAAAAACATAAAGTAGAATTATATAAAAATAATTGAATAGATTTTTTTGAAGAAAATGGAAGAAAAATTGAAAAATTCTTAGAAGTTTTTAATGAAAATAAAGAAGATATTCAAAAATCAGAAATTATTTTTGCTGAATTTGTTGTAAATAAAAAAATTATAAATAATATTGAACATTGTGAATTACCACTTAAAATAGTTAAAAATACTTCTAAAAATCTAGAAGATAATATTCAAATGTTTACAGATTTTGTAAAAAATATTGAAATTTTAGAATCAGAATTTTTTGAAGACTTTATTTCATTTAAAGAATTTTTCAATTATGATTTAGATTTTCTTTCAAAACTTTATAAAATAAAAAATATTTTTACAAATGCAAATACTAAAATATTAAAAGAATGATCTTGATTATCTCTTCCGTATTTAAAAACATTATATTTAGAAAACTTTACATTATTTGATCTTGAAAAAGTAGGAATGGTAATGAAAGATATTTCAGCTCCTATTTCTTCTGAACAATTTTCTAAATTAAAAATAATTTCTTTATGAAATGATATAGTAAAAGAAATTCCAATGTTTTTAGAAATTAAAGGAATTCATCTTCAAGATATTATTACTCAATTAAGAAAAGAAGCAATTAGATCTTCTTCAATAGTGGAAGAATTAATTTTTAAAAAATATATTAACGCTTTAAGAAATTATTTAATTAAACTTTCAAGAGATGAAAAAGATGAAATAGCTAATGTATTAAGAATAGCATCTTCAGGAACATATCCACCAATTACACAATTTGTTAAAAAATATTATTATTCACTTAAAAAAATATTCCCTGTATGAGTTGCAAATCCTGATAATGTAGCGGACATGATTCCATTAGTTCAAGATGATTTTGATTATGGAATTTTTGATGAGGCTTCACAGATGTCAATTGAAAGATCATACCCATTAATTTTTAGAACAAAAATAAAAGTTGTTTCAGGAGATGATAAACAATTAAAACCATCATCATTCTTTATGAATAAAGCATCAAATGAGACTTTTGAATTAGATGATTTTGATGCAGCTGAATCATTACTTGATAGAGCAAAAGTTTCTTGATGAAATGAATTCCATTTAAAAAATCATTATCGTTCTGATTCAAAAGAACTTATTGAATTTTCAAATAAATTTATCTACAATAATAATTTAGAGGTTGCCACAAAAGCTGGTAATATTCAAAAAGGAATTGAAGTTTACAATGTTAATGGAACTTGAAATCAAATTAATAAAGAAGAAGCTGATAAAACAATTGAATTATTAATAAAACATCATGAAGAATATGAAAAAATATTAGTAATTACATTCAATTCAAAACAATCACAATTAATTGAAAGTATGTTAATTGAAAAATCTTCTACTTTCCCTGAATTATTAAAGGAAAAAATTGAAAATAATAATATTATTATTACTAATTTAGAAAATGTTCAAGGTAATGAAGGAGATTTAGTTATTCTTTCTATTTCTTATGGGAAAAATATTGAAGGAATAGTTAGAAATAATTTTGGTCCATTAAATTCAAAAGGTGGATCAAATAGATTAAATGTTGCAATTACAAGAGCAAAAAGCAAAATGATCGTTTTAAAATCATTAAATGGAGATGAAATTAAAATTGCTAATATAAATAATAAAAACGCTATTATATTTAAAAAATTCATTGAATATTTAGATTTAATAAATTCAGAAAATGCTGTTGAATCAATTGAAGTAATTAATGAAGAAATGGAAAATTTAGATTCTATTAATGAAGGAACAACAGAATTAAAAATAAGAGAAATCAATGAATTAGAAACTAAAAATGAGCAAATTGAATATTCTCAACAAATTACAAAAAATATTTATGCAGATTTAATTAAATCATTAAGTTCAAGATATGAAATTAAAGTAGATTATCGTGTAGGATCAAAAAATATTGATTTATTAATAGTAAATAAAACTGATCAAAAAATTATTAAAGCAATTTTAATTGAAAAATGAAAAAATAATAGAACAGTAAAAGAAATGATTCAAGAAATTGATCGTCAATATTTCCTAGAAGACCGTGGATATAGTACATTTAAAGTTAAAGAATATGAATGAAATATTGATAAAACAAAACTAATTGAAAAAATTAAAAATTCATTATCTAATCAAGCTGGACAATTAGATTATATAATTTGACAATCTGAAAAATAAATTAGTCCAATATTAATATATTGATAATTTAAAATAAAAATATTTTGTTATAATTATAAATGCAATATATGAAGACCTTAGCTGATGAAAATCTTAATTTGCTAACAAGTATATAATCTTTAATATTTATTGCAATATTTTTTAAATGTTTGGAGGTGTATATAATTTGAATAAATTTCAAAATAAAAAAAGAGAAACTGTTAAAGAAATAAAAAACAAAATAGAATCATCAAAATCTATGATAATAGCTCAATATGATACTATAACAGTTAAAGGCTTACAAGAACTAAGAAAACAAGCTAAAGAAAAAGATGTTTTTATTAAAGTATATAAAAATAGATTAGTTAAAAAAGCTTTAGAATCAACTGATTTAGAAAGTCTTAATTCTTCATTAGTTGGTCAGAATTTATTTGCATTTGCAAATTCTGATTCAATTTCAGCTGCAAAAATTTTAGCAGAGTTTTCTAAAAAGAATTCAGCACTTCAATTAAAAGAAGGAATTTTTGAAAATAAAGTTATTTCACATGAAGAAGTAATGGAAATCGCTTCATTACCTTCATATGAAGAAGCACTTACAATGCTTGCAAGTTCATTACTTGGTGGACTTAAACAATTATCAATTGGTTTAAAAATGTTAGTTGATGAAAATCACATAAATTAAAAATAAAATAAAAATAAAAAAAGGAAATAAAAATGTCAAAAATTACAAAAGAATCATTTATAGAATCATTAAAAACAATGACTATTCAAGAAGTTATGGAATTAGTTAATGCAATGAAAGAAGAATTTGGAATCGATCCATCAGCTGTTGCAGTAGCAGCAGGACCTGCTGCCGTTGTTGAAGAAAAAACAGCTTTCACTGTTACTCTTAAATCTGATGGTGGTAAAAAAGTTAATGTTATTAAAGTTGTTAAAGACTTAACAGGATTAGGATTAATGGAAGCAAAAGCATTAGTTGAATCAGCTCCATGTGCTATTAAAGAAAACATTAAAAAAGAAGAAGCTGCAGAAATAGAAGCTAAATTAAAAGAAGCTGGTGCAGAAGTAGTAGTTTCTTAAGAAAATACATACTAATTAATTATTAAAACTTGATTATTTTATTATAATTAAGTTTTTTTTATTCTTTTAATATTTTAAAAAAATAAAAGAATATAATAAATTATATGATTTCTTTATTTAAATTAATTAATAAGTATTTTTGAAAGGGATGAATAGGACCAATTTTTGCATTTTTAATACCACCAATTCTAGTTTTTTTTCTAGGTGTTATAATGGGGGTAAATTCGATAATGCCGAATGGATTATTTGTTCCAATTATTACAATATCATTAATATTTGTCCCACAATCTATTTTCGAATTTAAAAACTCAAGCTTATTAAAAAGAATTGGAGCCACTCCAATTAAACCTTTTAAATTTTTATTAGTAATTATTCTTTTTAATTTCATAATAATTGTTTTATCAGTAATTATTTTATTTATCATGTGTTTTGGAATATTTTATATATCAAGTATTGAAAATTCAAATTTTGGTTTTGCCTCAACAGAAATTCATCCTTTTCCCCATCAACCTGAAAAATTTTATACTCTTCCAGGTTGAAATGAAATTATTCAAAATATCGATTATCCTTCATTTATATATAGTTCTATATTACTTACTTTTGTATGTATGAGTATAGGAGTATTAATTTCTTCATTTGCAAGATCCACATTATTTATTCAAGGTTTTGGAATAACAATTGTTTTAATTTCTTTCTTTATAGCTCCTATCGTTCTTCCGATGTGAATGGTAGGTTCGATTGAATCAATTAAAATAATTGGATATTTTTTACCAATTAGATATCCTATTGCATTATGTGTAGAAAGTTTTCATAGTGGAATATATGCACAAGAAGGATTTCCAGAATTAATGAATATAAATAATGTTGGATTATCAATTTCATCGATATGAGATATTAATCAAGATTATAAAATATTTAATACATTTTCTCCTTTATTTCCTGATCAAGTTTCGAAAAATATTATTACTATTTTTCGAAAAGAAGATAAAATAGCAAATCATGTGTTACCTTATTTTTTTACTTTACTTTTTTTATTTATAACTTCTCAAAAATTTTCATGAAGTTCAAGAGGTTCAAAAAAAATATCTTGAAGAGTAGATTTAGTTTTTAAATCATATTATAAAAATTTTAAAGATTATCAAAATGAAATAAGATCTTCTAAAAAAAATAAATTAATTCCTAAAAAAGAAGATAATGAAAATATTCTTGAAATTAATAATATAATGAAAATATTTGCAAATAAGCATGAAGAAGTAAGGGCTTGTGATAATGTAAATTTTAAAATAAAACGAAATGAAAATATTGCAATTATAGGTGGTAATGGCGCTGGAAAAACAACTCTTGTGGAAATGATAATAGGATTAAATAAACCAGATTCAGGAAATTTTAATTATAACTTTAAATATGAAAAAAATTTCCAAGAAGGAATAGGAATTCAATTTCAAGACTCTAATTATCCATTCGGTCTAAAATGTAAAGATATAGTTAAATTTGTAATTGATTCATACAAATTAGAAATTTCTGATAAAGAATTAGAATCACTAATCTCTGAGTTTGGAATTAAATCATTTTATAATAAAAATGCAAGTAGTCTTTCAGGTGGACAACAACAAAGATTAAACTTATTATTGGCCATTATTCATAAACCAAAAATTGTCTTTTTAGATGAACTTTCAAATGGTTTAGATATTAAAATTAAAAATAGTATTAAAACATTTATTAAACAATTTGCAATAGATAATAATATTACAATTGTTATCGTTTCTCATGATGTTAATGAAATCCAATATTTATGCAAAAAAATAGTAATTTTACAAAAAGGAAAATTAGTTATTGAAAAACTTATTCAAGATGTTTTAATAGAAAATGATAATTTAGAAAATTATATAAGTAAATATATTTAATTTTCTATTTAGCTGTTTTAGTAAATTTTCATCTTCATTTATCAGTAGAAACATATATTTCATCTAATAATGGTTGAATTACATTTGTACCTTCAACTTGATCACATAAATCAATTATTATAGATAAATCATTAGCGATTATTTCCGATAATTCTTTTGCTTCAAATTCTTTAACTGGAATTTCTTTAATTTTTGATAATTCTAAAGATTCTTTTAATGTTCCTACAGAAAGATGTCCGTGCATTACAATTTTTTCAGCAACACTATCAAAAAACTCTGAGAAGTCTTTAAACAAATCTTCAGTTGCTTGGTGAAGAGAAAAAAACTCTTTTCCTTTCATATTTCAATGAATACTATAAACTTTATTTGTAAAAACAATTAAAGAACTTTGTAAAATTTTTAATTTGTCGATATTTTTCATATTACTTCCTTTATTACTATAAATTATATAATACATATTTATTTACTTAACACAATTTACTATTTCAATAATTAATCCCATTATCGATATCATCATCACTATCTGGCTCATTTTTATATAACTTATGAACACCATATATCTTGATATAAAAAGGTTGCAACTCTTTTGGAATTCATGTTTGGGAAAAGTCTAATCCTTTTTTAAATAAATCAACTATTTCATATTTAGTATAAATATGATTATCTATAATAATATTTTTCTTATCTATTTTGTCTAAATAATCTCAGCCACCTCATATAAAACAAGGCTTTTTATCTTTGCCTCATCAAACTAATGAATAATATTTTTCAGTCATATTATTATTTTATTTTAAATTCATAAGAAGTTACATTTAAATAATCTTTATTTTTATTAATTATTATTTCACTGTAATTAGGATTACTATCTGAAGTAGGAATTTTTTGATATTCAATACAAATAGCTTGATGACTATTTTTAGTTTTATCTAACAATTCATTTGCTCCTTCTCAATTATGTGTATACATTACAAGTGAATTAAAATTAGAAGAAGAAATAACATTATATTTAAAATCTGGAGAAGATAAAGTTATAGATGAATCTTTTGCTATTTCCAATGGGTGATCGATTCCATTATTAACTAATTCAATTTGCTTTGGATCAAGAAGTTCTTGTAATTTAGCTAAGCTAATAGTTTTATCAATTATTAAGTTTTCTTTTCTTTCGGGATTAAAATTATTATTCAGTAATCAGTAATTTTTTGCAGATAAACTAATATTTAAATCAAAAAGATTTTTAGTATTGGGTAATGATCAATAAAAATGATGTGTAGGATTACAAATAGTTTCTTTATCACTTGATACTAAATATTCAAATATTATTTTATTTTCATTATTTAAAATTTTAAGTTTAATTTTAATTAAATAATTACAATCAAGTTCTTTATTATATTGCTTAGCTATTCCGGTAATTATGTTATATTCTTCAAATGCTTTAACTTCAATTTCAAATAAAAGATCAGATCATTTTTCATTCATTCCGTGAATATAATTATCATTTTTATCTGTTTTTAAATTAATTTGTTTATCACTTAATTTTACTATTCCCTTTTCAATTCTTCCAGCAATTGGACCTACAAAAGAATTTAATAAAATATCATTTTTAAAATAAGAATTAATATCTTTGTATTCTAATAAAAATTTATTATCATTAAGTTTGATTTGTTTTATAGTAAAACCCTTTTTAATAATTTCAACAGAAAGTCCTAAATAATTATTTATTTTAAAAATTTCTTGATTATATTTAATTTTATCTTTTACAAAATTAATTAATTGATCATCTTCAATAACTTTACAATCTTCTAGACAATTTATAAAAACATTTCCAATTTCTTTTAATAAATTTTCTTTATTAATTTTTATTTTATGCTCAATAAGATTTTCAATTCATTTTGCATGTTTTGAAAGTTTTTCATTTTGATACAAATCATTTATATTTTTATTTTGATTATATATTTCAATTATTTCTTTTACTTCACTTATTAAACGTTTAGGTAAAATAGCTAATCCAGCAGCTTCCATTAAACCAATATTTTCTTGTTTAATATTAAACTTAGATTCATGAATATGAAAGTTTCCAAATGGTCTTTTTTCAGATGTAGAATTATTTCTGAAAATTAAATATGCATTAAAAATACCATCATTATTTTTTTTAACAATTATTGTAGTTGAATTATTAATAGGTTTTAAATTATATTGATTATTGCTTTTTCACTCATTAATAAAATAATTAGAAACATCAATTATATCTTCTTTATTTTTAGAAGAAATTTTAATTGAATTAAGAGGTCAATTTAATATATCAATAGAAGTATTTTTAAATTGGAAACTTTCAATTATTTTTGCATTCATAATTGGTAAAATTTCATCTCCACCTTGATAATGATTATGACCTAATAAAGAACCACCAACAATTGGCAAATCAGCATTACTCCCTAAAAAGAAATTATTATTTTCATTTGTAAATTCAACTAAATTTTTAATTGTATTATTATCAATAACCATAGGAGTATGATTAATATTATTTAAAACAAAATGTTTATTAATATATGCATAAGGTGAATATTGAAAAAATCATTTTTCATCATTAGAAAAATTTAAAAATATTGCTCTTAAGTTTTCTCTTGAATCCTTGATTAAGCTTCCTTTAAAATTTATATTTTCTACACATATTGCACATTTTGGTTCTTCTTTATTTTCGGATACAAAATTTTTCTCTCTAATTATTTGCTCTTGTGTTTTTTCTGGTTTAGCATTATTAATTGAAATTTTCATTTGACCATATTTTGAATGGTGATCTCATAAAACATTTAAATTATTTTTATCAGTTTTAATGTAATAAGAAACTAAAGAAACTAATAATAAATTATCAAATTTTTTATCATTTGTATAAGATGAATTTATTTTTTCTTGACTAGGAATAAATGAACCTAAAATTTCATTTATTTTATTTTCTAAGACAATATCTTTATAATCTTTTTCAATTAAATATTTTCTTAATTCATCAATATATTTCAAATGTTTTTCTAAAGAAAAAGATTCATTATTAAATTCCTTAATTGAAGCAATTTTATTTCCATTATTTTCAACTAAAATTTCATTTATTTTTTTTAATGCTTCTTCTTCACTAATTAAATTATTTTTGATAAATCCATTAATAATATTAATCAATATTTTTTGCACTATCAACTACCTTAATAATATACATTTCACATGGATAACCAAATTTTTCTTCATAGTTTTTTATAACAAATTTTTCTAATTCTTTAATTTCATCTTTATGAGTTAAAACGATACAACATCCACCAAATCCGGCACCTGTCATTCTTGCTCCTAAAACTCCACTAATTTCATTAGCTCTTTCAACAATAAAATCTAATTCATCACAAGAAACTTCATATAAATTTTTAAGTCCATTATGTCCTTCATTTAAAATTTGACCCATTTTAAAATATTCATTATTATTTAATGATTCAATAAAACGATTAACTCGATCTTGTTCTTCAACTGCGTATTTAACTCTTTTTTTAATAATTTCATCATCAATTAATTTTAATTTCTCATTTAATTCATTTAATGGAATAGAAACTAAATTTTTATAATTATTAGTTTTATTGATTTGCTGTAATCCTCTTGATGTTTCATCAACTCTTTCATTATATTTAGAATCAATTAGTTCTCTTCTTTTTTTAGTATTAAAAACTACAAATTCAAAATCACCTAAATCAATTTTATAATTTGAAAAATTAAGAGTAGAAGTATTAAGTAACATTAGATGATCTTTAATTCCATTAGCTATAATAAATTGATCCATAATTCCATTTTTTAAATTCATGAAATTATTTTCTACTTCTTTAAATAATTTAGCAATATCAACCCCATCTACTTTATATCCATAAAGTGTTAATAATCCTTTAATTATTAAAACTCCAAAAGCGGCCGATGATGATAGACCTGATCCTGAAGGAATAGATGAATAAATTGTTATTGAAGCACCATTAATTTTATAATTATTATTTCTTAGAACTTGAATACAACCTAATACAAAATTTAAAAAACCTTGAGATTCATCATATTGAAAAACTTCTTGATTTTTTATTTTTTTAACTCCTTCATTTTTATAATTTTCAGAAAAAATTTCTATATCGTCATTTTTTGAAAATAAACCAAGCATATATAAATTTATATTAGCCGGTAAAACATTACCTCCTAAATAATCAATATGTTCCCCAATTATATTTATTCTTGATGGAGTTAAAATAGTAACTTCAGGTTTTGTTTTATATAATTTTTTATGAGTTTTAACTAAATTTTTTTGAATTTTATCCATTTTTTTTATTATTTCCTTTTCTAAAATTATATTCAGTTTTAATCATATCCTCAAGTGGACGATTAGGACTTCATTTTAAAACTTCTTTTACTTTAAGTGTATTTGCATATAATTGAGCAGGATCTCCATCTCTTCTGCCTGTTTCTTTATTAGGAATTTTAATTTCTAGTGTTTCAATTGCTTTATTTAAAACTTCAAGAACAGAATAACCACTTCCTGAACCTAAATTAAAAATATCTGATTTATTATTTTTCATAGATCATTCTAAACCTAAAATATGTGCCTCTACTAAATCAACTACATGAACAAAATCTCTTATACATGAACCATCTTTAGTTTTGTAATCAGTTCCATATATATTAAATGTTTCATTTTCAATAGCACTTTTAATAACACAAGGAAGTAAATGAGTTAAAACTTTTCCTCTTATTCCTATTTTTCCACTTTGATGTGTACCTGCAACATTGAAATATCTAAATATTACATAATTAGAATTAGTTGCATGTGCTCATCCTCTTATGATTGCTTCAGCTGCTAATTTTGATTCTCCATAGGGATTAATTGGCTCTTTAATATCAGTTTCTAAAATTGGTACTGATTTTGGTTCTCCATAAACGGCAGCTGTTGATGAAAAAACAAAATATTTAATATTAAATTCTGTTGCAATTTTTAAAAGAACTTCAACACCATGAGTATTATTATTAAAATAATCTAATGGATTAGAAACACTTTCAGGAACTACTATTAACCCTGCAAAATTCATAATTCCTTTAATATTTTTTTCTTTTTTAAAAATATTTCTTAATTCATCTTCATTTCGAATATCTGCTTTATAAAAAGTTGCCTTTTCATGAATATTTGCTTCAAAACCTTTTGATAAATTATCAATTATAACAACCTCATAACCTTTTTCAATAAGTAAATATACTGCATGAGAACCAATATATCCAGCACCCCCGGTAACTAATATTTTCATTATCTCTCCTTTTTCTCCTATTATTATTTTATTTTAATATTAAAATTAATTTTAAAATCTTCAAATTTACATTTATATTTATCAAGCGGTTGTGGACCACATGAATTTGAACCTAGTCCATTTTGTTTATAATCAATATTTAATGTTAAATAATTTCTTTTTACTAAATCAATTGTGTGTTTAGCGTTAGTTAAATCCTTATCATCATATCAACTGATTGAAAAATCAAATCTATTTTTTGCTAAATCAGTATCAATTTTCATAATATTTTCTTTATTTTTATCATAAAAATTTGCTCATAATGTTTTATGTTTATTTCCATTTTCTTGTGGATGAACATAATTTGTAAATGCAGAATCTACATTTTGTTTTCATAAATTATATGTATTATATTCACAAGAATCTGAATATGATTCTCCAGGACCTTTTCCAAAGTAATCAAATAAAGATAATTTTTTATCAATTTCAAGTTTAACTCCGATTCTTGGAAGCATTCTTGGAATAATATCATTAACATCTATTGAAATTGAAGAACCAGATCCAGCGGCTCCAGCCATTTCTTTCGAAACTGAAAGAAGACCATCTCTTTTTCCTTCAACATCTACATTAATTACACCATCTTTAAATATTTTGTATTTATATGTAGAACTAAAAAATCATGCTTGATTTACTGCTCCATTTATTGTTCTTACAATAATTTCAAAATAATTTTTTTCTTCTTGAATTTTATAATCTATCATTGATTCAGAGAATAAATGAACAAAAAATTGTTTAGTTCATTTTTGTCTATATTCATCGGCATCATTATCAGTTAATCCTCTTCAGAAATTTAATTGTGGACCATTTTTAATAATAATATTTCCATCTTTTGAAATATTAAACAATCTTCCTGTTATTTTTGAAAAACCAATTTTGATTTTATTAAAACTAAATATAATTTCAAAATCATCTTCTTTTTTAGTTAATTTAAATTTATCTTCATGACTTATTTCTTTTTCAATATAAGGAAGTTCATGTTCTTTTATAGAAATAAGGTGATTTTTTGGAGAATATTCAGTTTTATTTATTTGTCTTGTTTCAATTTTTATTCAGTAATAAATATTAACTTCTTTTTTAAAATTAGGAACTTTATATTTAAAGCTTTCATGTGGCATTAAATGTTTAATATCAATTTCTTCAGAAAAAATTTCTTTCCCTTGTGAATTTATAATTCTTACTGTATGATTTAAATCTTTAAATGATTTAAAATCAAATCTATTAGTAATTGTAACTGTTTTAAAATCACTTGAAATTTCTGTATGAATAGGAGCAATAACTTCTTTATATTCAAATAAAGAAGGTGAAGGTTTTCCATCAGGCATTATTAAACCATCAATACAAAATGGTCCATTAGTAGGATCATCTCCAAAATCTCCTCCATATTTATAATATATTTTTCCTTTTTCATCTTTTGCTTCAATACCGTGATCATATCATTCTCAAACAAATGCTCCTGCAAAAATATCTCTATGTTTATAAAAGAAATCAAAATAATCTTTTAATGAACCCGGACCATTTCCCATAGCATGAGCGAATTCACATTCAATATGTGGTTTATCAAGTCAATTAGGATGATATTCTCCTCCTATTACATTTCCATCAATTACCGCTTGTAGATCTCTTCTTTTAGGATCTAATGGTTCAATTTTAATTCTTGTATACATATTAGAATGAACATCACTTATTTCACAATCAAAATCCCCTTCATATTGAATTAATCTTGTATTATCAATGTTTCTAATTTCATTAGCCATAGTAATAAAATTTTTTCCAAATCCTGTTTCATTTCCTAATGATCACATAACTATAGAAGGGTGATTTTTATCTCTTTGGACCATTCTAGTTGCTCTTTCAACATATGATTTTTCAAATTTTTCATCATTTGAAGTTCAAGCTCAATCTCCTGTTAATTCGAATCCATGAGCTTCAAGATCTGCTTCATCTATTACATATAAACCTAATTTGTCACATAAATCATAGAACTCTACAATTTGTGGATAGTGTGAAGTTCTAACGGCATTTAAATTAAATTCTTTCATTAATTTTAAATCTCTTTCAATTTGGTCTAAAGGAACAGCTTTACCAGTTTTAGGGTTGTGAGAGTGAAAATTAACACCTTTAAACATAATTGGATTATCATTAATTAAAATTTGTCTTTTTTCTGTTTTAATTTCTCTAAAACCAACTTTTTGAGGAACAAATCATTCTTTTTCCTTGTTAGTAATTACTAATGTATATAAATTAGGTTCTTCAGCATTTCATTCAAGAACATTATTTATTTCTTTAACTAAATTTATTTTATTATTATTTACAATAACTTTTTGATCAAAAATTAATTTATTTGAAGGTGAATATAAAGAAATCATTAAATCTTTAAAAGAATTATTTTTTAAAATAATTTCTAAATCTAAATTATAAATAGAAGAATTTATTCGATGTGTTTTTATAAAAATATCATTAATGAATTTTTTTGGTTCTAAAAGAATTTCAACATTTCTATATAAACCAGAAAATCATCATTGATCTTGATCTTCTAAATAAGAACCATCTGATCATTGATAACAAATTACAAGAATTTCATTTTCTCCTGCTTTAATATATTTTTCTATATTAAATTCGGCTGTATATCTTGATCCTTTAGTCATCCCTACTTCATTAGTATTAACATATACTTTAATACATGAATCGGCATTATGAAATCTTAAAATATAATCAAGTGATTTATCAATTTTATCTAACTTTATTTTTTTTCTATATAACCCTGTTGGATTATTTGAAATTACCTTTGGTGGAGTTATTGGAAATGTTCATCAAACATCAGAATAATGCATTTTTCCAAAGCCACTCATTTGTCATGGAATTGGTACAATAATTTTATCCATTTTAATTGAATTGCTATTTTTAATTAATTTTTTATTTATATAAAGTGGAGAATCAAATAATTTAAAATCTCATTTTCCATTTAAGTCAATAATATTTCCTCTATCAGCAATATTAAAATTTAAAGCTTTTTTAAGTTCTTTATATTCTTTAAAATATGTTCTTGCTTCTAATCTATTTATAGATTGCAGGTATGGATCTTCATATTCTTTAAATTCATATTTCTCCATAATTTTATGATGTTTCATAATATTCTCCTAGATTTTTTTATATGTATTTTTATAAAATAAAACAAAAAATTATTATTAATTTATTCTATTTTGTTAAAGTTAAGTAATTTAATAAATATTTTTTAATTTATTAAGACTACTTTTTTATTATATATTAGTCCTATAAAAAAATTTAATTTTCTATTTTTTTTGTTTAAATTATTATATAATTTATTTTATATTTTTATAAATGTTTTTTAAATAAAAATATATCTATTAAATAATCTAAATTTAATATTTTAAAAATTTATTATCTTTTAACGAAAGGACATATGTCACAAAAAACCTTTAATATAAAAGGTGGAAAAATAGGAGGCTCAAAAATTTCTATTTTTGCAATGGTTTGTATTGCGATTTTAGCAATTTTTAGTTTTCAAAATGTTATTGATAATTATGTAGGTATGGGACTTAGTGCTTCCATTGCCTTTTTAATTGCCACTGTAACATTTATGGTTCCTTTTATATTTATGATAGCAGAGTTTGCTTCATTAAAAAAGAGTTCAAAATCGGGTTTAACGAGTTGAATTCATACAGCCGTAGGAAGAAAAACGGCTTTTATAACATCATTTATGTTTTGATTTGCAAATCTTACTTTCTTCTTTTCAGCAGTTCCTGCTAGAATAAACTTTTTATCATTTGCAGTAACTGGACAAGATTTTACAGGAGATCCAATTTATAAATTAGCAATTCCATTTGTAACAGTTGCTTTTTTTGCATTAATTACATTTGTTTCTACTTTAAATACTAAGAAATTATCAAAAATAATTTCTTTAGGTGGAACACTTATGCTTGCTTTAACAGCATTTTTCTTTATAATGTCATTAATTGGTTGAATAGCTCTTGGAATTGATCCAACATTAATTCCAAATACAGAAGCTCCTGGAATAACTGATAATCCAAATATATGAGGAGAAACAGGTGGATTAAATTTTGCTTGAATGTCTACATTTATTTGAGTATTAATGGCAGCTGATGGTGGTCAATCATTAGGTGTTTATGTTAAAGATGTTAACGGAGGAAAAAGAGCATTTGTTAAAGCTATGATGATATCTGTATTAGCTATCGGAGCTTGTTATATTATTGGAACTTTATTAGTTTCAGTTTTCCCTCCAGTTGGTGGTTTAGCGGCTGGTTGAGCAAATTCATTTGCAAGTATTTTTAGATTTATATTGTCTCCAATGGGAGTTTCGGTAGAAATGTCTCAAAAATTAGCTTATATTATAATGGGAGCAATATTTTTCATAACATCAATTGGTGGATTAATTATTTGAACATCTGCCCCTGTTAAAGTTATGTTTAGTGAAATAGCTTCAGGTATTTTTGGATCAAAACTTTCAAAACAAAATAAAAATGGAGTTTGTTCATATGGAGCTTGATTACAATTTATTTTAGTAGTTCCTTTTTTAATGCTATTAACTTGACCAATTGGTGATGGTAATTTTAGTGAAAACCTTTCATTAATAAAAGGTGCAGCTGGTTGAATTGGAATGTTGCCATGATTAGTTATTTTTATCTCTTATGTTAATTTAAGATGAAAAAAAGATCATGAAGAAAGAACTTTCAAGATGGGGAATAGAAAATTTGGAATGGTAGTAGGTATTTTTCTAACTTTTCTTACATCAATTATTTTAGTAATAACATTTTTAGATACAACTCCTTTAGAGAAACCATTTTCTGAATGACAATCTAATTGATGATTAGGTCCATTAATGAAAGTATCTATGATTTTATTAATTGTTGTTCCAGCTTATTTATGATATTACTTTAAATATGAATATCAATTAAGAGATACAAAAATATCTATCGAAAACAATTTACCATTAAAATATTCTTTTATTAAATATTCATTATCAAGTAAATTTGTTTTATGACTAAATCCTCAATTATATTTAGATTTTATTGAAAAGAAAAATTATTTATTAATGAATGCGGAAAAAAACTTTAAAGAACTTAATGAAAAAATTAAAAAAGAATTAAATTTAAAAATTGTAATTTCTGAAAGATTAGAAAAAGCAGTTGATGATGGAAACTTTATTGAAATAAAAAAACAAAGTACTTCTGAAAGTAAAGAAATTTCAATGAGAATAAAAAACTTGAAAAAAGAAATTAAAAATAATAAAAAAATTACTTTTCAAGATATAAATATTTTGAAAAAAAATTATAAAAATTCATTAAAAGCTTTTGTTATTCAAGAAAGAGCAGAAACAAAAGAATTTTATCAAAACACTCTTAATCCTTTAATAGCTGAATATAAAAAAAATAAAACCTTAAAAAAATTATGATTATCAGATATTCAAATTTTCCAAGAAAAAGATATTGAAATTGAAAAAGAAGTATATTCAAACTATGAAAGTTTTTCAGCATCTTCATATTACACAGCATTCCAACAATTTAGATTAGAAGATAAGATTGCAATTAATAATGAAGAAATGATTGTTATGAGAAATTTCTCAGGTCAATTAACAGGAGAAAAATTAGCTCTTAGAAATCTAGTTATTTTTAAAGAAACTATTGATAAAAATATTGAAATAATAGTTGAAGGAAAATATGAAGAATTAGAATTAATTTCATTTGTTCATGTTGAAAATAATCAATTCGAAGATTTTAAAGTTTATGTTAAAGATAGCGATTCATTTATAACAAGTTTTAATAAATTAAAAGAAGAAGCAATTGCAATAAGTAAATAATTAATTAAGATAAAATAAAAGTTCAATATTCATTAGAATATAATGAACTTTTATTTTTTAATAAATATAAATAAAGGAAAAAATGAAATATAAAAATATTTTAAATTATTATAGTGATTCACTTGCCGAGGTTAATTTTCAATCTTTGCCCTATGATAAAGAAAACAATTATAAAGATACAAATAAATCAAATGTATTCGCTGATAACGGTTCTTGACATGGTTATTATTTACCAAAAAATAAAGGGATAAGTTCTTTTATGGGGCCACTTGTTTTATCACAAGAAATACCTTTAAATGTTGGTCCTTATTCTAATAAATTAATTATAAAATTAGACAATAAAATATTAAACTTTGATGAGGCAAAATCAGATATATTTTCTCTTCCAGGAAAATTAGTTTTAAATTATGATTTTGAAAAAATAAGTATTAATAAAGAACTAATTTTTTGTAGCAATAGAACAGCACTTATTTCAACAAATATAATCAATAAAACAAATGAGGAATTAAATCTTAATTTATCTATAGAAGGAAGTATTTATTTAAAAAATAAAACAAAATCAACAGGAGAATTAAAAGATGATTCTCAAGCGTGATTTAATTATTTTAAAGAAATAAAAAATGATAAAAATCTTATTGAAATTAATTTCAATTCAATTATAGATAAAAAAGTTAATGAATCATTAAATATAGAATATAGTCACCATATTCAAGAATTCACTACATCTAAAAAAGAAAACGAATTAATTTTTAATAGTGATTTCGGTTCATTTAAAATTTTAGGAAATAAAAAAATGGAAATTTCTTCCTTTGAATCATTTAGATTTAATAATGACGGCTTAAATTTATCATTTAATTTTAAAGATAAATTTATTTTAGAAAATGAAAATAGATGAAATAAATATATTGCTAATATTTTAAAAATTAATAATGATTCAAAATATGAAACATTAATTATTAAATCACTGCAGACTTTAATTACCAATTGAAGATCTCCAGCCGGAGTTATTAAGAAAAATTTTGTAATCCCTTCAATTACATATCAAGACTTTATAGGAGCTTGATCTTGAGATACTTGAAAAATAGTTGTTGGTATATCTTATTTCGATCATAATTTAGCCCAAGAATGTCTAGAGGCAATGTTTGATTTTCAAATAAAAGAAAATGATCCTATTCGGCCAAAAGATATTGGAATGATTCCCGATTGTATATTTTTCAATTATTCACCCGCTAGAGGCGGAGTAGGACCTAATTGAAATGAAAGAAATACAAAACCCCCAATAGCCGCTTGAGCTGTTAATGAAATTTATAAGATTTCAAAAGATAAAGAATTTTTAAAAAGAATATATCCAAAAATAGTTGCATATAATAATTGATGAAATAACAATAGATCTGTTAATAAAGATTGTATTTTACAATATGGAGCTACAGTTGATATTCAAAATAAATTTGAAGATGAAAAAACAATTATTGAAGCGGCTGCTTGAGAAAGCGGAATGGATAATGCTCCAAGATTTGATTGAGATCGGGCAAAAGTTGAAAAAGTATTTCATGATAATGTTTTAATAGGTTATGTTATTGATCAGATAAGTGTTGATCTAAATTCATTCAATTATTTAGATTTTGTTTGTCTTGAAAATTTATCTAAAATTTTAAATTATGAAAATGAAGCACAAAAATATTTACAATATTCTCAATTAGTTAAAGAATTTATTAATAAATATATGTATAATGAACCAACTAAATTTTATTATGATATAAAATCAATTGATAAAAGAAAAGTTGTTGATTATGGAAAAGGTATGGAAGGGATGCTTCCACTTTTTGTAAATTTAGCTCCAAATGAAAAGGCAAAATCAATAATTGAAAATATTCATGAAAGAAACTATAATCAATTTGTTCCTTTTCCTTCTGTTTCGGTAAATAATGAGCGTTTTAATGAACTAGATTATTGAAGAGGTCCAGTTTGAGTGGATCAATTATATTTTGGTCTAAAAGGAATAATGAATTATAAATATGATTCTTTTGCAAAAGAATTAGCTAACAAGGCCTTAAACAATATGCAAGGACTAATGGAAAAAGGACCTTCTATAAGAGAAAATTATAACCCTTTAAATGGTGATGGGTTATCAACTACTAATTTTAGTTGATCAGCCTCTTTAATTTTAAATATTATTAAAGAAATAATAAATAAATAAATTCAATTATTTATAGTTATTATTAATAAGTATTTTTTTATATTTAATTTAAGTTTGAACTATTTTATTAAAGTATAAAGTTAAAATAAAATTATATTACAATTATATGTTATAATGTAACCATGAATTTAGTCATGTCATTGTCTAATATTTATATGAAATATAAAAATAAAGATAAATATTATTCTCTAATAAATGTTAATTTTGAAGTCCTTAAAGGTCAATTTCATGCTTTTATTGGCGAAAATGGAGCCGGGAAATCAACAACTATTAAAATTCTAACTGGATTAAATAATGATTTTGAAGGCGATTTATTTATTAATAATTTAGATGTTAGAAAAGATAATAAAGCAAGAAATAAATTATGTTACATTTCTGATAAAACAGTTTTCCCAACAGGTATTTCCTCTTATGACTTTATTTATAACTTAGTTTTAATGGAAAGAAATGATAAAGAAAAAATAAAAATCGAATTAGAAGAATGAATAGATAAATTAGAATTAAAAGAACATATGTCTAAAACTCCCAATAAATTATCTGCGGGACAAGCTAAAAAAATATTATTAATAAGAGCGGCTTTGGAAAAATCTACCATTATTATTTTAGATGAACCTACTAACTTTTTAGACCCTACATCAAGAATTCAACTTTTTGATTTATTAAAAGAACTGAATAAATTAGGAGTTACCATTTTTTTATCAACACATATCTTAGATGAAGTTAAACACTATGTTGATTCTGCGACATTTATTAAAAAAGGCGAAATAAAGTGAAGCGGAGCAATTAAAGGCGAAGAACTTATTAATAAATATAAAGAGGTGATTTTAAATAATGAAATCAAATAATGATAAAAAAATAGGAAAATCCAATCTATTTAAAAAAAATAATAATCACAAACAATTTATAGATAGTAAAAAATCTTTTAAAATTATTATTTTTTATTTAGCTTTTATTAAAAATAATATTTTCTTTTGAATAATATCATCTTTATTATTACTATCGCAACCAATAACAATGATGATTTTGTTTTTAATAAATTTAGATTTATTAAATTACTCATTTATCCTTAATATATCCCCACTAATCTTTTTATTAATTTGGCTTTTGTTTTTAGTTAATAAATTGTTTTTAGAAAATAAATTAAATGGTATTGATATTATTATGTTATCCAAACCAATTTCTAAATATGAAACATTTTTTTACAGAATAATAATTATTTTTTCTTTTCTATTTGTTATTATGTTTATGCAATTTATTTTAACATCAATTTTAATTGTTTCATTTCAATATGATGTTAAGTGAATTACATATGCACTTATAAATAATTTATTTATTACTCCATTTATCTCTTCTTCAGTTTCTGCTATTTTAATTTTATTAGCAATTATTTTTAAATCATTGTGATTTGGTCTACTTTCTTTTTTAATGATTTTATTAATTGGATTCGTTCCGATGGTTCAAAGAATAGTAGATAAAAATAATGTTAATAATGTTTTAACTTATAACAATAACAATTACAATTCATTTTCAAAATTAACAGTAATTAATAATGATAAAAATGAAACATTTTTAGTAGACCAAATTAATATTGAATCACAAATTAATGTTGATAAAAATATTATGGAAACATTAAACAAAACTCCTTTTTATAATAATATAATTCCAGGAGAATTAGTATTATCTATGAGTTCTTCTTTATTAAATAATTTAAATTTTAATAATTCGCAAATTAATAGTAATTATTCATTATTAAAAAAAGAATTTATTAATAATGAATTAGCTAATTTGGATATAAAAAATAGTATTTTAATATCTATTCGTCCTGACGATATTTCTCCATTTGAATTAAATAGCATTCAATATGAAGATCTTCTAATTAATAATATTAAAAAAATCGCTAATGATAAAATAAATTTCATTAATATTAATGATGAAAAAATTGTTGATTTTCTACTTGAGAAATTACAAAATTCATTAAATTGATCAACTAGTTCATTATCACAATCTGAATTTACAACTATTAAAGCATTATTAGGAATAAATTTAGAATTTAGTCAATTGTTTTATTATTTTAATAATAAAGAAATTTTAAGTCAAAAAACGCCTAATCTTTTAAAAAGAATAGATTTAGAATTAAATCCAAGTTTAACTAAATTATTAACTTTTTTATGAGAAAGTAATAACTCTTATGTAAATATTTTTGAGTTAAAAACATTTGGCGATGTTAATGAGCTTTTCCCTAATGCTAGAATTAAATCGCTTACATCTCCTCCAAATATAAATGATATAAACTTTATTAAAAATGATTTAATAAGATTTTCAGGAAGTGCAATTCATTATTTAAATAATAATAAACAATATATAGCAACATCGCTTTTAGAAATTCAAAAAATAGATCCAAGTATTGTTGACAAATTAACATGAGATAAATTTGTGGATAATTCTTCAGTTAATTTAAAAAATTTGTTAGAATTATTTATATTATTAAATACTAATTTCAATAATATATTTCAAGTACAATTTCAAAATAATGAACAATCATTATTTAAATATTCTTATTTTATTAAAGTAAAAACAACTACTTATTTAGACAATATTAGCCTTTCAATAATAACGATGGTCTTCATAACGATTGGTACTAACATATTAGCAATATACTTATTCAAAAATAAAAATTATAAAAACTAAAGAAGATAAATAAAAAAAGGAACTTAAAATGAAAAATAAAAATAATAACATAATAAAAAAAACAAATAAAATAATTAAGCAAATTGTACCTATCGCCTTAGGTTCTTCATTCATTGGTCTTTCTGCCATTATGGTAGCAACATCTATTGGCTTATCAACACAAAATGTTCAAACTAATTTATTAGCAAATAATAAATTATCATTTGATAATAAATTATTTAATAATAAAAATGAATTAATTGAATATGCACAAAATAATTATTTCCAAAAAACAGAAACAATTGATAATCGAATTAGTTGATCTATTGATGAAAAAGGTGAAAAACTTTATTTTAATGATCCTAAATTATTAAGAGATCATCTTTTATCTAAAATTAAACAAACTAGTGCATTTTCTTCTAAAAAATTCAATTTAAATAATGGAGGACTTGGAGAAGTAAGTGCTAACGATTTTTCAAAATTATATTTTAATAAAAATGAAGGTGAACTAAAAACAAATATTTATAGAGGAAAAAATAATTCCATTCATATAACAGCGGATTCAGCTAAAGATTCTTATTTATCAATTCATGACGCTTATTATTTTAATAATATTTATTTTAGAAATATTGAAGAATTAAAGTTATATTTAAAAACAGTTTATTATGTACCAAATGGTCCTGGATTTGCTGCATCGAATACTACAACTAATATTGGGCTAGTAGGACCCAATAAGGTAGTTTCTTCAGCAATTAATACAAATCACTTATATTCTAATGATCCTAGTCAAACAGAAAACAATTTAAATGCTAAAAAAGATTTTATTAATAATATTACTAATCAATCTATGAAATTTATTGAATTTAAAGATAAAGATAATAAGTTTTTTTATGTTAATGAAGAAAACCTTAACAAACCTAATCCAAGTTTATTAAGTTCTTTTAATAATCCTGAATATAAAAAACAATATTCAAATGGAGGTAAAAGTAGTTATATAGTTGATTTACATAAAGATGATAAAAATACTCTTTTTGGACCTTATTATTTACAAACTAGTGGTGCTATAGAATCAATGACAGATCATAATAATTGAAAAAAAGTTAATAGAGATGATCCATTAATAACTAAAGAACAAAATTCAAATATACTTTCTGGTTTTTTAGATCTTATTCTTTTTGATGATAGTAACATTGCAGGAAGCGATGTTCCTCTTAATATTAAATATTTAAATAATAATGTTCTTAATCCTTTCTATAATCTTTTAAAAAGTAAAAATAAAAATGTTTATGATAAATGAGTGGCTTTAAGTAAGGAAATTAAAAACGGAAAAAGAAATAATACTTTTTTTAATTTACCTATTTTTTATTTTTTCCTTATTGAAAATTTAATTAATGATGGTGCAAACCAAAAAGTAATCATGGAAACTAAAAAAGTATTTAATTCTATAGCTAAATATTTAGATGAAACAATCCAAATATTATTACCCATGGATTTATTAAAAATAGATCAACCAAATATTAATTATGGTGAGTTTTTATCATTTGAAAAAATATTTGATTTTAATAATAACGATATTGATTTAAATAGTGATATTTCCTATTTTATTAATGAAATTTCCTCAAATTTTAGTCAATTTATTGTTGCTATTAGCATTATAAATCAAGCTATAGCAAATGCAATGTACAATGGGGGAGCACTTCCTTATAACAATGAATATATTAAAGGAATGTTTAAAAATAAAGAACATATTGTAAAAGATAATATAGAAATGCAAAAATTATATGAAAACGTTTGAAATATTTTCTCATCTACTAGTATTAATGATTTAAAAGAAAATTACTCAAATAAAGTAATTAATAAAGCTTTTTTAGAAGATCTTATAACTAATATATCAGTTACAAACAGTATATTTTCTTCAGCTGAAAAATTTTTATTTGAAAATAACTTTAAAAATATAGAATTATCAGGTTCAAATTTTATTGATCCCTATAAATTTTTAATTGATTTTAAAAATGATATATCTAGTCCTGTTGTAAAAAAATTAATTTCGGCAAAGAATGAATTAACTTGAGAAAATTTTATGTTAATAAAATTTGTTTATAAATCACAACCATCTAGTCTTAGTCAAATTAATTTTATAGGAGATCAAAATGAATTAAAAGGAAAATTAATTAATATAATTAATAATTTATCAATAGATAAATATACTAAAAATTTTATTATTCAACCTACTATTACAAATGGTTTAATTTCTCTTTCTTCTACTAATTCAGTTAATAACTTTAAAGAATTTTTTAATGCTCTTAATTCTACATCAAAGGCTGTAAATGTAATTGATAATTTACTAGAAAATTTAAAAGAAATAGGTGAAGGAACATTAAATCCCCAACTGGCTAATTTAATTCTTTCTAAAATTCTTTCATCTCCAATATTATCTTCAGTTGCTAAAGCAATACCCTATATACAAATTGCTTTAATTGCAATTGATTTATTAAAAGGAGCTTTTGTCCCTACAACAGCATATTCTTCTTATAAATTTGAACTAGATAACAATAATTCATTTATTTGAAATGGCGGACAAAGTACAACAATGTTTTGGGGACTTGCAGAAATAAGTTCAGTCACTATTAAAGATATGAAATTATTAAAACCACAACAAATTATTAAGCCAAACAATAAAGATACCCTTTATTTTAATGGTAAAAAATATCTTGAATCCAATATAGACTCTTTAAAAATTGACCAATTAAAAGCAATATTAAATGGAGAATTTTCAAATAATAACATAAGAATAGTTTATAGTTTTGATGATATTTCAACAAATGATAAATTAGCGATAAAAAATGAAAAAGCTTTTGAAAATTTGGGAACAATTGATGATTTAAAATTAATTTCCGGAGTAGAGAAAAAATCATTAGCTAACTATATATATAATTCAATTAAAGTTGCTATGGATTCTTCAGTTCCTAACTATCCAGGCAAAGAATATTATAGGGATAAATTTATTTTTGCAAATGGATCAGTTGCTACAAATATTAATGATAATATTGAAATATTAACAAAAAATATTATTGATGATATTCAACCAGTAAAAATAGCGATGTTACCAAATCTTAAAGATAATAAACCCATATATAATAATAGCGGAAATGAAGACGATGGTTCAGTTTCAACATATATTCTTCCCTCAGTTTCTTGAAGTGCTGGAAGATTTTTTACAAATAGAACTAGTAATAAATATATAATTTTTGATCCTAATCAAAAAACCGATATAAAAAATAATGATATTGAAGGAAAAATTAAAAAATTATTTTATAATTATTTTGACGTTGATTATAAAACTGTTATTGAAAAAGAAATAATATCAACAAATGCCTTTAGCAATTTAAGTTCATCAATTATATCAAATGTTATTTTTCAAGTAAGATTAGATAATAATTTAGATAAATACTTTTTTGATCAATCTAGTGCTTTTAATTGATTATTAAGTAAAAGTAATTTTACGCTCTACAGCTATAATTCTGAAAAACATATTTATAAATATAAAGACATAATATTTCAATCAAGAGATGAATTTATAAAATTCATTTTAGAAAAAGAAACTGTGGAGGTTAAATAATGAAAAAGAAAACTAAAAAAATATGCTTAGGTTTATTAGTACCTGCTATATCAATACCAGTTGTTGCAATATGTTCTTATAACAGTGGAATTAGTTATATAAATAAAAATAATGATCATCATAATTCTATTTATGGAAATGAAGATATTAAATATTTATTTAATAATAAATATTATGATTCATTAGACAATATTACTAATGAATTAGTTAATAATAATCAATATATAAATAGTAAATTGTATTACGGAAATGCTAAAGATGCAATTTTTGATCATGAAACAAAAAGAGTTAATGTTAATCAATTAAGAGAAATGGACAATAGTAAAATTTCATCAGCATATTTAAATGCTTTTGGAGCGCACGAACAAGATTTTAATAAAGCTAAAAAATCTTTTGTAAATGAAGGTCTAGTTAAATATAAATATCAAGATACCAATGGAAAACTTCATTCATCTTTTTCCGAAGCTAAAAGAGAAATTCTTAAAGGTGTAAAAGTAGATGAAGCCGTTTTTAATAAAGTTATAGATAATAACGGTAAAGAATATAAAATTAATCCTTTAAATGAAGATGATATAAATTTAATGAAAAGTTTAGCTATAAAAGGAGCAAAAGCTAATTGAAATAATCCTAACCATCCATTTGGAATTAAACCAATGATTAAAGAAGGCGAAAATTTTACTACATTAAAAAATAAAGATTCATTATTAGGTCAAATGTTTTCTAATCAAACTGTAGATAATTTATTTAAAACTTTTTATGAAGGAACAAATGAAATAAAAGGATTAAAACAAATATATAATGAAGCAATTAATTTAATTAAAAAAGAAACAAAATTTAAGGCTAATGTAGAATTTAAATATGTAAAAGGGAAAGAAAATTATGTTTATGCTCCCGATCTTTCATTTGATATTATAGAAAAAGATCTAGATACCTCTAATATAAAAATTAATCGTGTAAATGGACCAATAAAAAATAACAAAAAAGTTACATCTATTGATTTTAGTAATGTAAGTTACAATGAACTTAATGATTTTAATGTTTTTCTAGGACAAGAATATTGGAATAAACCTCTTTCAAATAATTCAAAAGTTACACATTCTTTTCAAAGTGCTGGAGGCGGGCATATAGCAGATAATATGCATTTTAATAAATTTTTAAATAAACATTCATTCGGAATTTATACTAATGGACATGTTGGACTTGACCTATGAGAAAACGATGTTTTTACGGGTACTAATGTTGGAATTTTATATAATAAAACTTGACATAATGCCCAATTATATTTTGATGTTAAATTTTCATTACAAGATGAAAAGCAATTTATTTCTAATTTAGATAATGAAGTTTTTAAAAATTTAAAACAAAAATTTGCAAATGATAATTCTATGGCAAGTGAAGCGGAGAAAAATTTAAATAATGAACTAATAAAAAATCTTGTTCCTTTGTTTCGTGAAAAGGTAAATTTTAGTGATTATTTTAATCTTAAATATAGTAATCATCAAGGAATAAAAAGCATTAAATCATTAGATAATATTTTTAGTGATATTGTAGCGAAATTGATTAGTGATGAAAGTAAAAATAATTTTTTAACAGGTTTCATAAAGCAAATAAAAAAAATATATGATAATAATGTTTATATTGCTGATATTAATTTTGATCATAAATATAATATTAGTCATTTTTTAACATATAACAATGCACCTATTTTTCAAATAACTCCATCAATTTTATTAGGAGAAATGAAAATAGATAAAAATTATATTTTTTATTCATGATATTTATCCAATACAATATTTAATTCAAATCCAACAAATCCTAATTTTAATTATGGTAATTTTAAAAATATATCTAATTTTTCTTCAGTAGATGGTCAAGATATAATTTTTGAAAAACAATTTGCTTTAATAGAAATGAAAGATGGTTATTTTAAGATTCCAGAAGAAATTAAGGAATATCAAGGACAATTAAATAATATGGCTAGTGAACCACTTAAAGGTAATCAAAACGGTATTTATTATGCTTTAAATTCATATAATCAAAATTTAAATTATTTAAATAAAAAATATTCAAATAATCTTCCAGAAGAGATTAAAAATAAATTAATAAATAATACAGAAAAAATAAGAGAAAATATTTTAGTTTTAAGAAATAAAAGAAATAATAATTTAACAATTGAATCTTACTTTAGTAAATTTATTTCATTACTATATGACTTTAATGAGTCTCTATTTTCTAAAGAAACTTTAATCTATGATAAAAATACTCTGCAAACTTCTATTGAAGCAAGTAATTCTATTGATCCTGCTAAAGTTATTGTTATTTATGATTTATCAGGAAATGTCGTAAATCCTGGAATATCTATAAGTGATGATTTAGTTATGCAAACAACATCAGATGCCATGTATGATTCTGAAAGAACAATATTAGATAATATTTATCGAACATTAATTGTTAAAAAAGATCCTAATAAAGTATTTTATAAAAATAATGATGGAACACATACATTATTAGATTATCAATCAAATTTTATTTTCACATTAAGTTATAATAAAAAAGAACATAATTTTTTGACATATAATGATGCATGATTATATTTAAGAGATATTATTTCTCTTGATGCTCAAAAAGTAAATATTAAGGGAGATAAAAATGAAATTAACTAAAAAGATATTACCTATTGGATTATTATCGGTAAGTATAATTCCTTTAGCAATTGTATCTTGCAGTACAGGAGAAAAAGCAACAACTTATTTTGAATCAGAAGGATTTAAAATAAGTTCAAAAGGTGAGATTATGGGATTTGCTAATATCGGTCTTCTTCCTGCTGGAGCGATTAATATTAAAGAAAAATATAACGGAGTAACGATTACAAGTATTGCTAATGATGCTTTTAAAGGACAGGTAAATATCACCGAAGTTATCCTTCCTTCAACACTAGAAAGTATTGGTTCAAATGCTTTTTTTGATGTAGGTTCTCCTATTAAATTACCTGAAGTAAATGATCCAAATGAGGAAGTTATATGAGATTTATCTCATTTAGCGAATTTAAAAGAAATTGGTGATTATGCTTTTGCAAAACCAGAACCTACTACAATTACTCCAGTACCATCTAAATGAAATATACGTCTTAATTTAAATAATTTATCCAATTTAGAAAGAATCGGTATTGGTAGTTTTACTGATAGAGGTATATATAAAATTGATTTTCCTACAACTTCTAATATTAAAATTATTGATGAAAAAGCTTTTAGTTATAATAAAATTATTAATCTTAAAATTCCTAATTCAGTAATAACTATTGGACGTTATGCATTTCAATATAATAAACTTAATTCAGTGACTATTCCTAATTCAATAACCTCTATTAGTAATGGTACTTTTTATAATAATGAACTTATTAAAATAGATATTCCTAATTCAGTAACTTCTATTGGGACATTTGCTTTCGGTTATAATAAAATTACTTCTATTATAATTCCAAATTCAATAAAAATTATTGAAGATGGTACTTTTAGTGATAATAAACTTACTAAAATAGATATTCCTAATTCAGTAACTTCTATTGGCGATTATGCTTTTAATACTAATTTACTTACTTTTCTTAGTATTCCAAATTCAGTAATAACTATTGGAAGATCATCTTTTAGCAGTAATCCACTTACTTCTCTTAATGTCCCTGATTCTGTAATAAATATTGGAGATGACGCTTTTTTATGAAATAAATTTACTGACAATGCTATGATAAAATTACCTGCTAAATTTAATAATGCTGCTAATAGACGAAGAATAGGAATAGAATTACCCCTAAAAGAAAATGAATTAAATAATAAACCAAAACTAGAAGCGCCATTAGAAACAATAAGAAGAAAAAAAGAAGCTGCTAAAAATAATTTTTAGTTTTAATAAAAATAATTTAACACTTGAATCTTACTTTAGTAAATTTATTTTATTATTATATGATTTTAATAATGAATAAATATATTATTAAATTATCAATTAAATTTTATTTTTAAATTAAGTTATAATAAAAAAGATTATTATTTTTTAACATATCATAAAGCATGATCATATTTAAAAAATATAATATCTATTAAATTTTTATAAAGCAAATATTATAAGGAAATAAAAATGAAATTAACTAAAAAGCTATTACCTATTGGATTATTATCAGTAAGTATAATTCCCTTAGCAATCGTTTCTTGTAGCGCAGGAGAAAAAGCAACAACTTATTTTGAATCAGAAGGATTTAAAATAAGTTCAAAAGGTGAGGTTATGGGATTTGCTAATACCGGCCTTCTTCCTGCTGGAACGATTAATATTAAAGAAAAATATAATGGAGTAACGATTACAAGTATTGCTAATGATGCTTTTAAAGGACAGGTAAATATTACCGAGGTTATCCTTCCTTCAACACTAGTAAGTATTGGTTCAAATGCTTTTTTTGATGTAGGTTCTCCTGTTAAATTACCTGAAGTAAATGATCCAAATGAGGAAGTTATATGAGATTTATCTCATTTAGTAAATTTAAAAGAAATTGGCGATTATGCTTTTGCAAAAACAAATCCTAACACAATTACTCCAGAGCTTTCTAAATGAAATATACGTCTTAATTTAAATAATTTATCCAATTTAGAAAGGATTGGTATTGGTAGTTTTACTGATAGAGGTATATATAAAGTTGATTTTCCTACAACTTCTAATATTAAAATCATTGATGAACAAGCTTTTAGTTATAATAAAATTATTAATATTAAAATTCCTAATTCAGTAATAACTATTGGACCTCATGCATTTCGATATAATAAACTTAATTCAGTAATTATTCCTAATTCAATAACCTCTATTAGTAATGGTACTTTTTATAAGAATGAACTTACTAAAATAGATATTCCTAATTCAGTAACTTCTATTGGGACATTTGCTTTCGGTTATAATAAAATTACTTCTATTATAATTCCAAATTCAATAAAAATTATTGAAAATGGTACTTTTAGTGATAATAAACTTACTAAAATAGATATTCCTAATTCAGTAACTTCTATTGGTGATTATGCTTTTGATACTAATTTACTTACTTTTCTTAGTATTCCAAATTCAGTAATAACTATTGGAATATCATCTTTTAGCAGTAATCCACTTACTTCAATTAATATCCCTGATTCTGTAATAAATATTGGAGATGACGCTTTTTTATGAAATAAATTTACAGATAATACTATGATAAAGTTACCAGCTAAATTCAATACAGCTCTCGAGAGACGAAGAATAGGAATAAAATTGTCCCTAAAAGAAAATGAATTAAGTAATAAACCAAAACTAGAAGCTCCATTAGAAACAATAAGAAGAAAAAAAGAAACTACCAAAAATAATTTTTAGTTTTAAAAAATAATTTAACACTTGAATCTTACTTTAGTAAATTTATTTTATTACTATATGATTTTAATAATGAAATAAATATATTATTAAATTATTAATTAAATTTTATTTTTAAATTAAGTTATAATAAAAAAGATTATTATTTTTTAACATATCATAAAGCACGATCATATTTAAAAAATATAATATCTATTAAATTTTATAAAGTAAATATTATAAGGAAATAAAAATGAAATTAACTAAAAAGTTATTACCTATTGGATTATTATCAGTAAGTATAATTCCTTTGGCAATTGTTTCTTGTAGTACAGGAGAAAAAGCAACAACTTATTTTGAATCAGAAGGATTTAAAATAAGTTCAAAAGGTGAGGTTATGGGATTTGCTAATACCGGCCTTCTTCCTGCTGGAGCGATTAATATTAAAGAAAAATATAATGGAGTAACCATTACAAGTATTGCTAATGATGCTTTTAAAGGGCAGGTAAATATCACCGAGGTTATCCTTCCTTCAACACTAGTAAGTATTGGTTCACATGCTTTTTTTGAGGTAGGTTCTCCTGTTAAATTACCTGCAGTAAATGATCCAAATGAAGAAATTATATGAGATTTATCTCATTTAGTAAATTTAAAAGAAATTGGTGATTATGCTTTTGCAAAACCAAATCCTAACACGACTACTCCAGAGCTTTCTAAATGAAATATACGTCTTAATTTAGATAATTTATCCAATTTAGAAAGAATCGGTATTGGTAGTTTTACTGATAGAGGTATATATAAAGTTGATTTTCCTACAACTTCTAATATTAAAATCATTGATGAACAAGCTTTTATTTACAATAAAATTATTAATCTTAAAATTCCTAATTCAGTAATAACTATTGGAAATGAGGCATTTAGATATAATAAACTTAATTTAGTGACTATTCCTAATTCAATAACATCTATTGGCGATGGTACTTTTGCTAAGAATGAACTTACTAAAATAAATATTCCAGATTCAGTAACATCTATTGGAGCATATGCTTTTGCTTATAATAAAATTAATTCTATTAAAATTCCTAATTCAATAAAAATTATTGATAATGGTGCTTTTTCTCGTAATAATCTTACTAAAATAGATATTCCAAATTCAGTAACATCTATCGGAAGCTTTGCTTTTCAATATAATCAACTTACTTCTCTTATTATCCCAAATTCAGTAATATCTATTGATGATTATGCTTTTTATAGTAATCAACTTACTTCAATTAATATTCCTGATTCTGTAATAAATATTGGAGATGAAGCTTTTAAATGAAATAATTTTACAGATAGTGCTATGATAACATTGCCTGCTAAATTCAATACACCTGAAGAACTCCAAAGAATAGGGGTTAAGATTACTCCACAGGAATTTACATCAGAAGGTTTAAAAATTAGTCTTAAAGGTGAAATATTAGGATTTGCTGATCCTAATGGAACGCCATCATCTGTACTTAATATTAAAGGATCATATAATGGAGTAACTATTACTCGTATTGGAGATAGAGCTTTTGAGAATAATCAACTTACTTCAATTACTATTCCTAATTCAGTAACATCAATAGGGGGTTATGCTTTTGCAACTAATCAACTTACTACCCTAACTCTTCCAAACTCCGTAACAGAGATAGGAGAATATTCTTTTCAAAATAACCTTCTTACTTCACTTGTTATACCAAAGTCATTAACAATTATTAGACAAGGTGTTTTTGCACACAATCAATTAACATCACTTACTATCCCAAACTCAGTAAAAAGTATTGAAGAACGTGCTTTTCAAAATAATAAATTTACTTCTCTTAAAATTCCTTTGTCACCAACTTCGGTTATTCCTGAATCAGTAACCTCAATAGGAGCATATTCTTTTGCAAATAATCCACTTACTTCACTTGCGCTTCCTTATTCAATAGCAAATATTGGAGATTCGGCATTTAGTGGACATAATATTACTAAAAGTAATGAGATAAGGATACCTGCTAAATTTAATACATTAGAAGAACGAAAAAGAATAGGGATTAATATTCCTCCACACTACTTCACATCAGAAGGCTTAGATATTAATTTCGATGGAACAGTACGAGGTTTTTATAACCGTGATGCTGTTTCACCAATAGAACTTAATATTAAAGAATCATATAATGGAGTAACCATTACTAGTATTGGACAATTTGCTTTTCAATATGAGAAAATTACTTCTCTAACTCTTCCAAATTCATTAACATATATTGGATTAGGTGCTTTTCAATATAACCCACTTACTTCTCTAACTCTTCCAAACTCCATAACAAAGATAGATAAAATTGCTTTTGATAATAACCGACTTACTTCAATTAATTTTTCAAATTCACTAAAAACTATTAACGGCTCTGCTTTTCGAAATAACCAACTTACTTCTCTAACTCTTCCAAATTCATTAACACATATTTTAGATAGTGTTTTTGAACAAAACGAATTAACATCACTTACTATCCCAAATTCAGTAACCGATATTGGACGTTATGCTTTTCAACGAAACCCACTTACTTCAATTAATATCCCTGATTCGGTAACAAATATTGGATATAATGCTTTTTGAGGTAACAAAATTATTGATAATGCTATGATAACCTTACCTGCTATATTTAATACAAAAGAACAACGAGAAAGAATAGGAATCACTTTCCATATAACACCAATAACATCATCAAGGAGAGAAAATGAAATTAAATAAAAGACTATTAACTATAGGATTATTACCACTAAATATTGTTCCATTTATTATTGTTTCTTGTAATAGTAATGAAAAAACAAAAACTTATTTTGAAGCAGAGGGTTTTAAAATAAGTTCTGATGGAGAAATTATGGGATTTGCAAAAGGACATAATCCAGTTGCGAGAATTAATATTAAAGAACAATATAATGGAGTAACCATTAAACGTATTGAAAGAGATGCTTTTGCATATTTATCTCTTACTGATGTTGTTTTACCAAGAACATTAATTAGTATAGGTAAAGCGGCTTTTTTTCAAAATAAACTTAGTCAAATAACTATACCTTCTTCAGTAACAACTATTGAAGATTCAGCATTTTCTCAAAATAAACTCACTTCAATAGATATATCTAATTCGGTAACATTTATCGGAGACTATGCTTTTAATAAAAATCAACTTACCTCAATTACGATTCCTGATAATATAAAAATTATTGGGGAAGGAGCTTTTGAAAAAAATAAAATTACTTCTCAATTGAACTTTCCAAATACTTTAACATCAATTGGGAAAATAGCATTTTCAAATAATAATTTAACATTAATTAATTTGCCCAATTCACTTACTTCAATTGAAGATTTTGCATTTCAAAGCAATCAGATTTCTTCTCTTACTATTCCTGATTCAGTAACATCAATAGGTATAGGGGCTTTTGGAAGTAATAAACTTACTTCTATTAAACTTCCTTTTTCAGTAAAATCAATTGGTGACTCTTCTTTTGCAAATAATCCAATTTCTTTCCTTAATGTTCCAAGTTCAGTAGAAACTATAGGTGATGATGCTTTTTTAGGAAATAGATTAGTAGAAAATGGGAATATATGATTACCTATGAAATTTAATTTTATCGATGAACGCCAAAGAATAGGAATTGATGTGGCGCCGTAGAGAGTATATGAAGATAAATAAGAAAATATTAACAATAGGATTATTACCACTAAGTATAATTCCCTTAGCAATCGTTTCTTGCAGCACAGGAGAAAAAGCAACAACTTATTTTGAATCAGAAGGATTTAAAATAAGTTCAAAAGGTGAAATTATGGGATTTGCTAATACCGGCCTTCTTCCCGCCGGAGCAATCAACATTAAAGAAAAATATAATGGAGTAACGATTACAAGTATTGCTAATGATGCTTTTAAAGGGCAAGTGAATATCAGCGAAATTATTCTTCCTTCAACACTAGTAAGTATTGGTTCAAATGCTTTTTTTGATGTAGGTTCTCCTGTTAAATTACCTGAAGTAAATGATCCAAATGAGGAAGTTATATGAGATTTATCTCATTTAGTAAATTTAAAAGAAATTGGTAATTATGCTTTTGGAAAACCAAAACCTAACACAATTAATCCGATACCATCTAAATGAAATATACGTCTTAATTTAAATAATTTATCCAATTTAGAAAGAATCGGTATTGGTAGTTTTGTTGATAGAAGTATATCAGGAATTGATTTTCCTACAACTTCTAATATCAAAATTATTGATGAAAAAGCTTTTAGTTATAATAAAATTATTAATCTTAAAATTCCTAATTCATTAACAACTATTGGAGAATATGCTTTCCAAAAAAATAATCTTTCTTCAGTAGATATTCCAAGATCGATAACATCTATTGAAAGTGGTGTTTTTTCTGATAATCAACTTACTTCTTTTATTTATACAAATTCAGTAACATCTATTGGAGCTTTTGCTTTTGATAATAATCAACTTACTTCACTTGAAATTCTTGATTCAGTAACAAATATAGAGAATGGTGCTTTTAGTTTTAATAAACTTATTTCTCTTAAAATTTCAAATTCAGTAACATCTATAGGAGATTCTGCTTTTTATAGCAATCAACTTACTTCAGTTAAAATTCCAAATTCAGTAAAAACTATTGGACGAAATGCCTTTAGTTGAAATAAACTTACTTCAATTACTATCCCAGATTCAGTAACAACTATTGGAATTAGAGCTTTTGCTAATAATAAATTTACTGATAATGCTATGATAAAGTTACCTGCTCAATTTGATACAGCTGAAGAGCGTAAAAAAATAGGAATAGATTTAGCTCCCCACCTAAAAGAAAATGAATTAAATAATAAACCAAAACTAGAAGTGCCATTAGAAATAATAAGAAGAAAAAATAAAATTGTTATTAAATAAAAAATTATTTATTAAATATTAATTTTTCTAAAAGAACTTTTTCTAGTTCTTTATCTTCAATATAAACAAATGTTCCTTTTGTTCCTCTTGTTAAATTAACAAAAAGACGATTAAGAAAATAAGATTTATTTAATTTAATTCTTTTTTCTTTTTCTTCACTATCTTTAATTCTTTTTGTAGCTCAAACTTGACTAGCCATTTCACTATTATCTAATTGTAAAAGATCAACATCGATTTTATTTAATTCCTTATTTCAAAAAAATAATTTAGGAATGTGAACAAAAATATAATCAAATTCAGAACCTTGAGTAGTATTAAAATATCCTACATATTCTGAACCCTTTTTATTTAAATTAAAATTCTTCTCTTCACATAATTTAGTTAAACTACTAGGAATATTAATATTCGGATTATTATTTTTAAGTTTTTTAAGTCATTGTCAATTAGGATTTCAAGCATAAAAAGAATTTCCTATTTTTACAGTTTTTACAGGAAGATTATTTTCTAGATGATTAATATTTCAATTTTGGGTTCAAAATGAAAGCATTCTGACATTATGCTCTTCATACATTGCTTGATATTTAGAATTAAATTCCTTTTCATTTAGAATTTTAAAATCAAAATAATTATTGACAAATTTTTCCTGACCATTATCTTCATTTTTGATTCAATTTTTTAATCACTCAATATAAGTTGAATCTCCCCCATTACGAAAGTGTTCTAATAAATCAAGATTAACTATTGCAAAATTTTCCTCAAGAGCTATATCTTCTAATTGTGAGCGAGTTATTCCTTTTTTATTAATAACTTGCATATCGTCAATAAGAGTTATTAAAAAATTACATTTTTTAGCCATTTTTTTATAAAAGCTTTTTGCATCACCATTACTCGTTGCTTTATGTCCTTCATCAATTATTAAAATATTATATTTGGAATTCATATCAGCACCTCCTATAAATTCAGAAATTGTATTCTTTCCAAATTTAACTTTAATAGCTTTTCTAAATTCCGGTCCAGGGAGCATTAATTTAACCTCAAATTTTTCTTTTAGCATTAAACCAAGAACTTTAAAGGCGACAATTGTTTTTCCAGATCCGGCCGCTCCTGAAATCGTAATTAAAGTTTTTTTCTTCGTATTTAAAAAATCAAATAAAACACTTTTGATTTTTTCAAAGGCATATCTTTGAGAATCAATCAGTTCAATTGCTTCAAATTCATTAGAGATATGTTCTATAAATGATTTTGAAGGTTTATATTCTAATTTATCTAATTGCTTAATTTCATTTCAATCAACAGCCTGATTAAATAGCTCTTTTAAATAATTAATAAATAATTCATTAGAAGAACCTGTATAGGTTTTTATTAAATTATTGATTTCAGCATATTTTTTATTTTCTAAGGGATTATTATCCTCTTGAGGTAAAAAATTAGGTAAATAAGCGGAACTGTAAACCTTAAATTTTTTCTCTTGTTCTAAAGAATAACTATTATTTAAAATATTTCTATAATCATTTGCTTGAAAAGCAGGATGCAAGAAAGTATTTCCATATGAAGTATTCGTTTTTATAAAATCAGTTTTATTATCTAATTCAATTTGACTTCAACCTTTTAATTCAATAATTAATAAGTTTTTACTAATATTGTTTTTTCCAACCAAAATAATATCAATTCTTTTTTTTGATCTAGGAACTTTAAATTCTAAAAGAATGTATTGCTGATCGCCTGGATCAATTTCTTGAAAAATTTTAGAAGTTTTGCAAAGAGTTGTTTTTCAAGAAAGCTTTTCTTTTTCGCTGACACTATAGCCAACTTTTTCTTTCATTTGGCTAATTAAATTAGCTACTAGATAATCATTATTACTAGCATCTTCTATAAAACCTTGAATTGTATTTTTATATATAATCATTTTCAATTAATTATTATCGCAGCTTAAATTTTTTTATTTCATTTTTTATAAAAATCGATATCATAATAACTAAATGATTTAAAAGAAGGTTAATTTATCTAATATTAATTAGTAAAAACCCTAATTTATCAGCAAAAATAACAAAAAAACAAATATTTTTTTGATACACTAGGTATAGTTGTTATATAATTATCAAATATTAAAAAATTTGAAAGGAAATTAATGCCAACAATTAATCAATTAGTTAATAAAGGTAGAAAACCAAAAACTCGTAAAACTAAAGCACCTGCGCTTTTAACAGGATTCAATTCAATCCATAAAAAAGCAACAAATAAACCATCTCCATTTAAACGTGGTGTTTGTACGAGGGTTGCTACAATGACTCCTAAAAAACCTAACTCAGCGCTTCGTAAATATGCAAGGGTTAAAATTTCTAATGGAATGGAAGTAACAGCTTATATTCCAGGAGAAGGCCACAATTTACAAGAACACTCTATTGTTTTAATAAGAGGTGGAAGAGTTAAAGATTTACCAGGGGTTCGTTATACCATTGTAAGAGGAACACAAGATGCTGCCGGAGTTAATAAAAGAAACCAAGGTAGATCAAAATATGGTGCTAAAAAACCTAAAAAACAACAATAATTTCCTAAAATAAGTAAAAGAATAATAAAAGAAAGAGAGATATTATGTCAAGAAAAAGAAAAGCTCCTGTTAGAAAAGTTTTAAATGATCCTATTTTTGATTCTCAAGTAATAGCAAAATTAATTAATACAATTATGCTAGATGGAAAAAAAGCAATAGCTGAAAAAATTTTATATACAGCATTTGAAATAATAAAACAAAAAACAAATCAAGAACCAATTGAAGTATTTAATAAAGCAATTGAAAATATAACTCCTCAATTAGAAGTTAGAACTAGAAGAGTTGGAGGAACAAACTACCAAGTTCCTTTAGAAGTTAGTGAGAGAAGAAAAAGAACATTATGTTTAAGATGATTAGTTCAATATTCAAGAATTAGAAATGAAAAAACAATGGATCTTAGACTTGCTAATGAAATAATCGATGCCGCAAATGGTGTTGGTGGTTCTGTTAAGAAAAAAGATGATACCCACAAAATGGCAGAAGCTAATAAAGCATTTGCACATTTTAGATGATAATATTATAAAAAAATGAAAGAGTAAAAAATGGCAAGAAAAGTAGATATAAAAGATTACCGTAATATCGGAATTATGGCTCATATTGATGCTGGTAAAACAACAACAACTGAAAGAATTTTATTCCATACAGGAAAAGTTCATAAAATTGGTGAAACACATGAAGGTGCTTCACAAATGGATTTTATGGAACAAGAAAAAGAAAGAGGTATCACAATTACTTCTGCAGCTACAACTGCATTCTGAAGAGAAAAAAGAATTAATATTATAGATACACCTGGCCATGTTGATTTTACAGTTGAAGTAGAACGTTCATTAAGAGTTTTAGATGGTGCCGTTGCTGTTTTAGATGCTCAATCAGGAGTAGAACCACAAACTGAAACTGTTTGAAGACAAGCTACAAATTATAAAGTTCCTAGAATTGTTTTTGTTAATAAAATGGATAAAGCAGGAGCAGATTTTGAATTTGCTGTTAATTCTGTTAAAAGAATTTTAGGAGGAAACGCAGTTCCTATTCAATGAAATATTGGAAAAGAATCTGATTATAAAGGACATATAGATTTAGTTGAATTAAAAGCATATGAATTTGATGGAAATCCTAATGAAATTTGTAAAGAAGTTCCTATTCCAGATGATTTAAAAGATTTAGCAGAAATTAAAAGACATGAATTAGTAGAAGCTGTAGCTGATTTTGATGAAGAAATCATGATGGATCTTTTAGATGGAAAAGAAATTTCAAATGATAGATTAAAAGCTGCAATAAGAAAAGCAACATTAACAGCACAATTCTTTCCAGCAGTTTGTGGAACAGCCTTTAAAAATAAAGGAGTTAAAGCAATGCTTGATGCTGTTGTAGATTATCTTCCTTCACCAGTTGATGTTCCTGCTATTAAAGGACATATTGATGAAAAAGAAGTTGAATCTCCTTCAACAGATGAAGCTCCTTTTGCCGCTTTAGCTTTTAAAATTATGACAGATCCATTTGTAGGAACATTAACATTTTTTAGAGTTTATTCAGGGCATCTTCCTAAATCATCTTATATTTATAATTCAACAAAAGGTGAAAAAGAAAGAGTTGGACGTATTTTACAAATGCATGCCAATAATCGTGAAGAAATTGATGAAGTAAGAACTGGAGATATCGCTGCAGCTGTTGGTCTTAAATATACAACAACTGGAGATACTTTAGTAGCGGAAAATGCTCCAAGAATTATTTTAGAAAAAATGAACTTTCCAGAACCTGTTATTTCTCAAGCATTAGAACCTTCTTCAAAAGCTGCAACAGAAAAACTTTCTTTAGGTCTACAAAAATTAGCTTCTGAAGATCCTACTTTTAGAACTTTTACAGATGAAGAAACAGGACAAACAATTATAGCTGGGATGGGAGAATTACACCTTGAAATTATTGTTGATCGTTTAAAAAGAGAATTTGGTGTTGAAGCTACAGTTGGAGCTCCACAGGTTGCATATCGTGAAACTATTACAAAAGAAGCAGAAGTTGAAGGTAAATACATTAAACAATCTGGTGGTAAAGGTCAATATGGACACGTATGAATTAAATTCGAACCAAATAATAATTTAGGTTTTGAATTTGTTGATAAAATTGTTGGTGGTAAAATTCCTAAAGAATATATTAAATCTATTCAAAAAGGTCTTGAAGAAAAAATGGCTTCAGGTATTTTAGCTGGATATCCAATGATAGATATTAAAGCAACATTATTTGATGGATCATACCATGATGTCGATTCATCTGAAATGGCTTATAAAATAGCTGCTTCAAAAGCTCTTACAGAAGGAAAAGAAAAACTTGGAGCAATTTTATTAGAACCAATTATGGATGTTTCTGTAATTATTCCAGAAGAATATTTTGGAACAATAAGTGGAGATATTTCAAGAAGAAGAGGACAAATGAAAGCTTCTGAAACTCGTCCAGATGGTGCATCTGTTATTAAAGCTGATGTTCCATTATCAGAAATGTTTGGTTATTCAACACAACTTAGAACAATGACATCAGGTCGTGGAAATTACCAAATGCAATTTGATCACTTCGAAAAATGTCCAAAAAATATAGAAGCTGAAATAATTAAAAAACGTTCAGTTAAATAAATTCAAATTTATTAATAAAAATTAAATTTAAATAATAGTAATAATTTTATTTATTGCTATTTTTTTTTTTTTTTATTTTAATAAAAAACACTAAAAAAATAATTATATTTATTTTTTATTCAACCATTAATTTATTAACTAAACCATAAATATATGAATCTAAATCGAATTCTTCTAAATCATCAATTTTTTCACCAAGACCTATTAATTTAACATCAATATCTAAAAGGTCTTTGATAGATAAAATAATTCCTCCATTTGAAGTTCCATCCATCTTAGTTAAAATAATTCCACTAATATTAGTTACATCTTTAAAAACCTTAGCTTGATTAATTCCATTTTGTCCAGATGTTGCATCTAGAATTAATAATGTTTCATGAGGGGCGTTAGGAATTTCTCTTTCGATAATCTTTTTCATTTTAGCTAATTCATTCATTAAATTAACTTTATTATGTAATCTTCCAGCTGTATCTACAATTAAAAGATCATAATTTCCTTCTTTTGCTTCTTTAATAGATTTATAAACAACTGATGAAGGATCTTGTTCATCTTTTTCTGGCAAAGTAATTCCAGCATCTAATCTTTCAGCTCAAATTCTTAATTGTTCAACAGCTCCTGCACGAAAAGTATCTCCTGCCGCTACAATTACTTTTTTTCCTAGATTTTGGTATTTATTAATTAGTTTGGCAATAGTTGTTGTTTTCCCAACTCCATTTACTCCAACAATCATTAAAACATTTAATCCTTCATTATTCAGTTTTAATTCTGTATTTACAATACTTTGATTAGAATAAATTGCAAACATCTTATCAATAATTATTTCGTTAATAAGATTTTTATCTTGAACATTTTGATTTCTAACTTCTTTTTTAATTTCTTCAATAATAACTTGAACCATATTAATTGAAATATCTGACATAATTAAAATTTCTTCTAATTCTTCAAAAAACTCTTCATTAATTTCATTATGTCTATTTTGTAATTCTATAATTTTTGTAGTTAAGTTTATTCCGCTTTTAGATAAACCGGCAATATATTTATCTAACTTCTTTTCTTTTTTTAATTTTTTAGTTCTTTGTTTTTCTTCTTTTTTTAATATTTTTAATTCAATTTTTTTCTTTTTTTCTTGATTGTCTTGATCTAAAATATCATTTTTATTTTTTAAAATATTTTCTTTATTTTCTTCTTTTTCTTCTTTTGTTCGTAAAGAAAATATTTTTTCTTTTAGCTTTTTAAAAAATCCCATATTTAACTTATTATAAAGTAAAAATATAAATTAAAATAGGCAATATTATATTTTTTAAAAATAAATATTAATTTAAAAATTTTATATTATAATTAATTTAATTTAATAATGAAATTATTAAATTATAAATAAATATTAAAAATACATAAATTAAAACACATATATAAAAGAAAGGTTTCAATGACTAAAAAATTTATTTTAAATTCATGTATAATTTCAGGTTCTTTAATTTTAGCATCAATAGTTGCAGTGGTAACTCCTCTTGTTTTAAAGCAAAGAAATAATATAGAAAATAAAATTTTAAAGATAAATCCTTATTCAGGAATTATTAATGTATCCCAAATGGATATTGATGAGATGACCTCAACTACAAATTCAATTGTAGAAAGAGTAAATGCTTTATCAAAATTATTTGAAGGAGTAACTGAAGAAAATGTTAATAGTTTTATTGTTAAAAAAAATATAAATTCAACAATTAATTTAAATTCAAAAAATGGTTATTTTTTCAATCAAGAAAATATAAATCAATTAAATGCAATTTATAAAGTAGTTAATATTATTAATATAACACCAAAAAAAGATATTGTTAAGATTAATAATGAAGAAATTGCATTTGGTATTTCAGCTCAAAATACACCTAAAAAAATAGAAATCCTATCAAAATTATTTGATGGAGTAAATGAAGAAAATATTAATAATATTAATATATCAAAAATTTCTGATTCAGAAATCACTTTAATAGCTAATGAAGGTTATGGTTTTGGTTATAATGTTGTTCCATATTTAAAAGCAAATATTAAAATGATTACTACTTTAAATATTGAAGCAAAATCAGACATTATTAATGTTATTGACAAGAATGTTATATCGATGCTTTCAAAAGAAAACACAATAGAAAAAATAACAGCTTTATCAAAAATATTTGATGGAATTAATAGTACAAATATTAATAATATTAAAGTAGAAAAAACTTCTAATAAAGAAATAACTTTAACAGCTAATGATGGTTATGCTTTTATTTCTCCTACAATAACATCTATAAAAGCAAAAATTAATATTGTTTCAGTATTAAATATAACTCCAAGAACTGTAATTGATAAGATTGATAAAAATGAAATTATTGCAATAATTTTAGATACTACTCCATTAGAAAAAAAAGTAGATATTTTATTTAAATTATTTGTTGGAGTAACTTTACAAAACGTAAATAATTTCAAAGTAAAAAAATTATCAAATACAGAGATTATTTTAATAGCTAATGAAGGATATGCTTTTGGCGAATTATTAGAATTTGGTATAAAAGTAGATATTTTAGATATTAATGAAAGTGCAAAAGTTTTAAATATAACTCCATTTTCAGGATTTGTTAATTTTACTAAAGAAGAAATTGTAACTATTCTTTCAATAGAAAATTCAATAGAAAAAGTACACATTTTATCTAAATTATTTATTGGTGTAACTGAAGAAAATATAAATAATTTTAAAGTAGAAAAAACTTCAACTAATGAAATTACCCTAATAGCTAATGATGGTTATGTTTTTGGTTCTAAAAACTTAAAAAAAATAAGTCGTAATATTGATTCAGTTGTAACAATTTTAAATATAACACCAAAATCAGGACCGGTAAAAACAATTTTAAAAAAAGACGTTGATATTATGACATCTTTAGAAAATACAACTGATAAATTAAATGCAATAAAATTATTATTTGATAATGTTAATGAAATGAATATTTATTGTTTTACTGTAAGTTTAATTACTGACATTGATGGTAATAAATTTATTAAATTAACTTCCAAAAGAACTTACGTTTTTGGAAAACAATATTCTCCTTATATAACCGTTCCAATAATTTTATCTCTATAATAAATTGCTTAAATATTAAGTACTAAATAAAATAATTACAATTATATTTAATTAAAAATTTTTATAATATAATTAATTTAATTTAATAATAAAATTATTAAATTATAGAATAAATAATAAATCACATAAATAAAAAATACATATATAAAAGAAAGGTAAAAAATGACTAAAAAATTTATTTTGAATTCATGTATAATTTCAGGTTCTTTAATTTTAGTGTCAGTAGTAGCGGTTGTAACCCCTATTGTTTTACATCAAAAAAATAATAAGAAAATAGAAAACCAAATTTTAAAAATAAATCCTTATTCAGGAATTATTAATATATCTAAAGCGGATATTGATGAGATAACTTCAACCACAAATTCAATAGAGACAAGAACAACTGCTTTATCAAAATTATTTGAAGGAGTAGATAAAGAAAATATTAATAATTTAATTATTGAAAATAATTTAGATTCAACAATTAAATTAAAAGCAAAAGACGGTTATTTTTTTAATCAAGAAAATATAAATTCATTAAGTGCAAATTATAAAATAGCTAATATTATTAACATAAAACCGAAAAAAAGAATTATTAATATTGCTAATGAAGATGTTGTATTTACAATTTCAGTACAAAATACACCGAAAAAAATAGAAATTTTATCGAAATTATTTGATGGAATAAATGATGAAAATATTAATAATTTTACAGTAGAAAAAACTTCTAATGAAGAAATTACATTAATAGCTAATGATGGTTTTGGTTTTGGTTCTAATGTTGTTTCGTATGTAAAAGCAAATATTAAAATGATTTCTTATTTAGATATCGTTACAAAAACATATACTGTTAATATTATTGAACAAGATATTATATCTATGTTTATTGAAGAAAATACACCAGAAAAAATAATGGCTTTATCAAAAATATTTGATGGAATTAATAGTATAAACATTAATAATATTAAAGTAGAAAAAACTTCTGATAAAGAAATAACTTTAATAGCTAATGATGGTTATGCTTTCGGTTCTCCTACAATAACTTCTATAAAAGCAAGCATTAATATCGTTTCAGTTTTAAACATAATAGGAAGAATTGCAATTAATATTGTTGATGAAAATGATATAACAACAATATTTTCTACTACTTCTCCATTAGAAAGAAAAGTAGATGCTTTATCTAAATTATTTAATGGAATAACTTTAGAAAATATTAATAATTTTAAAGTAGAAAAAACTTCTAATGAAGAAATTACTTTAATAGCTAATGAAGGATATGTTTTTGATGAATTTTTAGAAAATAGTATAAAAATAAATATTCCAAAAATTGTAAAAGTTTTAAATATAAATTCAAAATCTGCATTTCTTATTTTTACTAGTGAAGAAATTATAAATATGATTTCATTAGAAAATACATGAGAAAAAATAAACGCTCTATCAAAATTATTTGAAGGTATAACTAAAGAAAATATGAATAATTTTAAAGTAGAAAAAACTTCAACTAAAGAAATTACTTTAATAGCTAATGAAGGATATGTTTTTGGTCCTAAATATCTTACAAGTATAAGCTCTGAAATGGGTAAAGTTATAACTGATGAAATGTAAAGCAAAAAAACGGAAAAGAAAAAATTACTCTAAATAATATAAATAATATTATCTTTTAAAAAGATAACTATTTAAAATTAAAATTTATTTTAGTTTTTTGTATGATTTTAAACTTAATATCATTTTTGACAATTTCTACTATAGATATTTTGATTCCAATATAAACAATTTTTAATTCTTGAAATTATAATAATTTAAAAATAGAAATTAAAACATCGTCATAATCATAACTGGTTTTAATAGTTAAAAAGGTTTATTCTCTTAATGATCTAATAATTATGTTTAATATATAAAAAAATAATAAAATTTAAAAATTAATTTTTATTCATAAATAAAAATTAATTAAATATGAAAATAGTTATACTATAATATTAATAAGTTAAAAAAAATATTAAAAGGCTTATTTATGAGTAAAAAATTCATTTTATGATCATGCTTAACAGCGAGTTTTTTATCAGTAGCATCAATTTCAACAATTTTTGCCTTAATATCCGTTAAAGAAAATTATATTATTAATAATAAAAATTTAAAAATAAATTCTTTTCCCGGAATAACTAATATATCTGAAAAAGATATTAATACAATAATTTCAACGACAGAACCTATAAATGATAGAGTTTTGGCTTTATCAAAATTATTTGAAGGGGTAAATGAAAAAAATATAAATAATTTTATAGTAGAACAAATTTCAGATGAAACTATTATTTTAATTGCAAATGACAGTTATTTTTTTAATTCTAAAAATATAAAAATAGTAAGTGCTAATTATAAATTAGTAAAATTTTAAATATCACATCTAAAGAAGGAATAAATAATATTTCTTAAATAGATATTTAAATAATTACTTCAACTACAAATCAACTTAAAGATAGAGTTATTTCCCTATCTAAATTATTTAATGGACTAACCGAACAAAACATCAATAATTTCAAAGTAGAAAAAACATTAACTTCAGTTACTTTAAAAGCTAATGAAGGATATGTTTTTGCTCCTAAATATCTTACAAGTATAAGGTCTGAAATGGATAAAGTTATAACTGATGAAATGTAATACTAAAACTTGAAAATAAACATTAAAATTAAGATCTTTAAAATTACTATTTAATAATTTTTTTGTAAATAATACTAATGAGAAAATTACTTTAATAACTAATGAGGGTTATACTTTTTTTCTACAAATATTTTGTCTATAAGTACTCCATATATTAAAGTTACCCTTAAATTAATTTATATATAAAATCTATTTTAACTTTTTAATATTTTTAAATTCTTATTATTAGTAATATAATTTCTTTTAACAGATATTTTGATATTAATAAACATAATTTTTAATCTTAAAAATTGATCAAAATTCATGATTTATTAATATTTTTCAAGATGGGTTGATATAATGATTACAATTATAAATTCACTAGAGGAATAAGTATTTTTTTTATAAAAAATTAATAATTTAAATTACGATAATTTAAAAACAGAAATTAAAATATCACATAATCGCAAGTAGTTTTAAAAGATAAAATGATTATTTTTTTAATGATCTAGATTTATATTATTGAGAAACATGTTTTAGAATAGTTTTATTTAAAAATCATAATATATACTATGATTTAAATAATAAAAAGAATAAAAAAATAATCGATAATCAAATTTTATATATAAAAAAATTTATTAAATATCAAAATAGTTATATTATAATATTAGTAAGTTAAAAAATATTAAAAGGCTTATTTATGAGTAAAAAATTTATTTTATGATCATGCTTAACAGCAAGTTTTTTATCATTAGCATCAATGTCAACTATTTTTGTTTTAATATCTGTTAAAAGAAATTATATTACTAATAATAAGAATTTAAAAATAAATTCTTTTCCCGGAATAACTAATATATCTGAAAAAGATATTAATACAATAATTTCAATGACAGAACCTATAAATGATAGAGTTTTGGCTTTATCAAAATTATTTGAAGGAGTAAATGAGAAAAATATAAATAATTTTACAGTAGAACAAATTTCAAATGAAACTATTACTTTAATTGCAAATGAAACTTATTTTTTTAATTCTGAAGATATAAAAACATTAAGTGCTAATTATAAATTAGTAAAAATTTTAAATATAAAAGCAAAAGAAGGAATAAATATTATTTCTTCAGCAGATATTGAAATAATTACTTCAACTACAAACCAACCTAAAGATAGAGTTGCTATTTTATCTAAATTATTTGATGGAGTAACCGAAGAAAACGTCAATAATTTCAAAGTGGAAAAAACTTCTAATAGTGAAATTACTTTAATTGCTAATGATGGCTTTTCGTTTGGTTTAGAAACGTTTCCTAAAATAACTGTAGATATTAAATTTATCGAAGTTTTAAATGTAATGGTTAATCCAGGAATTAATTTTATAATTTCAGAAGATCTTGATGCAATAGTTTCTACTACAAATCAACTTAAAGATAGAGTTGCTGCTTTAAATAAAATATTTAAGGGAGTAACTGAACAAAACATCAATAATTTCAAAGTAGAAAAAACTTCTAGTAGTAAAATTACTTTAATTGCTAATGAAGGTTTTGGTTTTGGTATTTCAATAGTTCCTCAAATAAGTTCAGAAATAGAAATTGTTCAAATTTTAAACATAAAGAATAAATCAGGAATTATTAATATTACTCAAGATGATATTGATATAATTACTTCAACTACAAATCAACTTAAAGATAGAGTTGCTGCCTTATCTAAATTATTTGATGGAGTAACCGAACAAAATATCAATAATTTCAAAGTAGAAAAAACATTAACTTCAGTTACTCTAAAAGCTAATGAAGGTTTTGTTTTTACATCATTAGCAACTTCTCTAACAATTAATATAAAAATAGTTACAATTTTACCTATAACAGCAAAACCAGGAATTAATAATATTACTAATTCGGATATTGTTGATATGATAGCAATTACAATTCCGATAAAAAATAAAGTAATTGCCCTATCTAAAGTATTTAATGGAATAACTGAAGAAAATGCTGTTAATGTTACTATAAAAAAACCTTCTGATACAGTATTAATTTTAATAGCCAACGAAGGCTTTGTTTTTAATTCTTCATTAGCAACTTCTCTACCTGTAAATATAAAAATAGTTTAAATTTTTAAATATATTAATAATTTAGAATATATAAAATTAATCTTATTTATATATAATATAAATTGAGTATTTCTTACTATTTTTATCTTTTATAGGATAAGAAAGGTTTATATGAGCAAAAAATTTATTATTAGCGCAAATGTAGTTTCGGGCTTTATTAATTTATTATCGATATCATCAATTGTAACTGTCGTTGTTTTAGTTACTTTAAAAACTTATGCATTAAATAATAAAAATTTAAAAATAGATCCATATT